>CAYXGM010000001.1:0-23904 GCA_964464555.1 uncultured Gemmatimonadaceae bacterium
ACCTGTGACCTCTGCCTCCGGAGGGCAGCGCTCTATCCAGCTGAGCTACGGGCGCTCTTTCCTGCCGGTTCCGTGAAGCCGGCTCTCCCCTGCCCCGCCGGCCCCTGGGGCCGCAGCGCAGAAGAACGGGAGCGCACGGAATAAGCCGAGTTCTGTCCGCCGCGTCAACCTCGCCTCACGGCGGTGCCTCTGCGGGGAGGAATCATTTCTCTGGGACCGACATTGCTGCCGGCCTCAAGCAGCCTACCCGGGGCTCCGGTGGCACGGGCCGCGCCTTGCCCCCTATTTGGCCTTGCTCCGGGTGGGGTTTGCCGTGCGACCGCTGTTACCAGCGGCCCGGTGCGCTCTTACCGCACCCTTTCACCCTTGCCTGTGCGACCCGCGCGAACGCGCGCCGCCATCGGCGGTCTGCTCTCTGTGGCACTTTCCGTCGCCTCGCGACGCCCGGGCGTTACCCGGCACCCTGCCCTGCGGAGCTCGGACTTTCCTCCGGCAGGTCCCGAAGGCCCTGCCGGCGATCCCTACTCGCGCGCTCCCCACGGACGAGAAATCCGGCCCCGGAGGCCGGATTGCATTGAGTCCGTCGAGGTTGAAAAGTTACCCATGGGCAATCAGGACGTAAAGGGAAGGGCCATGGCCCGAAGCAGGAACCGCAGCAACCTCGAGCACCGCCCGTCGGCATCGGAGCCCGAAACCGGGGCAACGCCCTTCTAACGTTTCCTCCTCGAGGCGAGTCATTCAGAAGAGTCCGAGGTTTGTCCCTCCACGAGGTCTTCATCCATGAATTCCATCCGCCGCATCTCCATTGCCGTCACGATCATTGTATTCGCAGGCTGCGCCGGAGGCCCGGGGCCGGACCTTTCCGGCCCCGAGGGGCCCCGCATCATGGACGCCTACTCCGGGGAGTGGACCCTCCTCCGGCTCGACAGCGACAACCTGTCCCAGGAGCTGCGGGGTGCCATGGCAACCCCTGGGAGCGGCGCGATGGGGATGCCGGGGCAGCGCCCCGGTGGACGCCGACCCGGGGGGATGACAGGTGGGCGGGGAGGGATGCGGGGCGGTGCGCCGGGCGGGATGGATCCCGAGGCCATGCAGGCGGCCATGGCTACGGTGCGGGCCCTCTCCAGCACTCCCGAGTCCATGAGCCTCACCCTCCGGCCGACCCGGGTCACTCTCGCGCCCCTGGATCAGGCCGTTCTCACCATGGAATTGGGCGCTGAGGAAGCCGTCTTCACCCAGGGTGACCTGGAGTTCTTCGCCCGTGCGCGTTGGATGAAGACGGGCCTGGTGGTCGAGAAGGAGGTGGACGAGGGATTCGCCGTGGCCGACAAGATCTTCCTGGATGACGAGGGGCGACTCCTGGTGGAGCGAACCATCCATCTCATGGGCCGGGCCGTGGAGGGGACGCTGGTCTACCGCCGAGAAGGAGGCTGAGGGTCGATGGGAAGGGACATCCGGCGGGAAACACCGAATCGGCGGCCCCCTTCGGGTGGGGCCGGACAGGGTGTGAAACCGGGACTGCGACGAGACCCGTTGCCGGTTCGAAACCCCGCTGTTGACACCACCGTACTCGTGATCTAGATCAGGGAAGCCTGACGCCGGCTCCAGTCCCCCCGCCAGGGGCTGAGCAGGGGTTGGCGCCAGCGGGTTCTCCGCCGCGTCCACGCCTCAGGGACCGCCCATGGACAGCGTGTCCATCTCCATCGTCGTCTTCATCCTCGTCTACCTCCTCATCACCTTCGAGCTGGTCAACAAGGCCGTAGCGGCCCTCCTGGGAGTCGTGTTTCTGGTGGTGCTGAACGTGGTGGAGGAGCACCACGCCGCTACCCTCATCGACTTCGAGACCATCCTCCTGCTCCTGGGGATGATGATCATCGTGGGAGTGCTCAGGAGATCGGGGGTCTTCTCCCTCCTCACGGTGCGCATCGCCGAGATGACCCGCGGCAACCCGGTGAAGATCCTCCTCCTGTTCTCGGCGGTGACGGCCGTTCTCTCGGCCTTTCTGGACAACGTAACGACGGTTCTCATCATCATCCCCATCGTGGTGGAGCTGGCCGTGGGGCTCGGACTGGACCCCAAGCTCTTCGTCATCAGCCAGGCCATCATCTCCAACATCGGAGGGACGGCCACCCTCATCGGAGACCCGCCGAACATCATCATCGGATCCCGGGTGGGACTCACCTTCAACCAGTTCCTCCTGAACCTCATCATCCCGGTGGCCGTATCCTTCGTCGTGGCCCTCTTCCTCCTCCTTCTCATGAACCGGAAGAGCTTCCAGCCCATCGACCACAGCCTGGCCAAGCTCTTTTCGGTGGAACTCCTCCTGGAGAAGATTCGCTTCGAGTTCTTCCACACACCGGTAGACCGGACCCTCCTCAAGAAGGCGGGATGGTGCCTGGGTCTGGCCGTGAGCCTCTTCGTCACACAGACGCTCACGGGCATCTCGCCGGGAGTGGCGGCGGTTCTGGCAGCCATGCTCCTCCTGGTCATCGCGAAGGTGAACGTGGAGGAGGTCCTGGAGGAGGTGGAGTGGAGCACCCTCCTCTTCTTCGCCGGCCTGTTCATCCTCGTGGGCGTGCTGGAGGAGGAGGGGGTCATCGAGTGGATCGCCCACAACATCTTCCTGAGCCTGGGCGACAACCCCTACCTGATGGTCCTGACCGTGCTCTGGGTGTCGGGCATCGCCTCCGGCTTCCTGGACAACATTCCCTTCACCATCACCATGGTGCCGGTGGTGCAGATGATGCTTGCCGAGTCGCCCATCCCCCATGACATCCTCTGGTGGGCCCTGGCCCTGGGAGCCTGCTTCGGCGGAAACCTCACCATAGTGGGGGCCTCGGCCAACATCGTCTCCGTAGGATCGGCGAAGCAGGCAGGAGTCCAGATCTCCTTTCTGGAGTTCATGAAGACCAGCGTGCTCATCACGGTGGTGACCCTCTGCATCGCCTCCGTGTACCTGACCCTCTTCCTCCGGCTCTCCCTATGAACGAGCAGGAACAGGAAAGCCTCGACGAGCTTCTTCGGTATCACGCCGGCGTCATCGGGTCGGCCCGCCTCACCGTTCTGGGGCTGAGGGCCCTCATCAACGCCGTGAAGGAGGTCAAGGCCTACCCCGACGAGATGAAGGAGCTTTGCGACGAGGTCCTGGACGCGGTTCGGGGCAGCCGTCCCAAGCTCATCGCCCTCATCGATCTCCTCGCCGAGTTCGAGGAAGAGTTCAGGCCGTATCTCGACATCGAAGACATGGAGGAGACCCGGGCGCAAGCCATCCGGATCCTGGAAGAGAAGGTGGCCCGGTACGAGGGGAAGCGGGCCGCCGTGACCCGCCATGGGCTGGATCACATCGCCAACGGCGACTCCATCCTGGTGCACTCGGCCAGCTCGGTGGTGACCAACATCCTCCTGGACGCCACCCGGGAACAGAACAAGATCTTCCGGGTCCTCATTCTCCAGCTCGACCCCATCCGCACGCCGAAGGTGGCCCAGACCCTCTTCCGTGAAGGCATTCCTCACCTGGTGGTTCCCATGCACGACCTCTGCCACTACCAGGAACAGGTGGACAAGCTCTTCGTGGGCGCCCAGACGGTAACGCCGGACCGGAAGATCATCGCACCCAAGGGCACGGCCAGCGTCCTCTCCATCTGCCACCTGGCGGGGATCAAGTCATACCTCTTCGCCAACACCCTGCACTACTCCAAGGGGACCGCCGAGACCCAGCAGATCCTTCAGACCGACACGGAGGTGGTGGAGGCGGCGACCCAGTACCCCCTCAGAAGCCACTCCCACGATCTGGTGGACCTCACTCTCTTCGACGTGGTCGTGAACGAGTACGGTGTCACGTCCTTCTCCACGCAGGTCCAGGAAGAGGGGGCGGGTTGAGGCCGAGGCCGGGTCCCCGAGTCAACAAAAACGCGAACCCGGTTCTCTGAGGATCAGAGGCCAAAACAGAAGAAAAGGAATCTCCATGCCCATCGCCACGCCGAAACAGTTCCAGGAGATGCTGGATGCGGCTCAGGAGGGCGGGTACGCCTACCCCGCCATCAACACCACCTCCATCATCACGCTGAACGCCGCCATGAAGGGATTCGCCGAGTCGAATTCCGACGGCATCATCCAGTTTTCCACCGGCGCGGGCCAGTTCGCGTCGGGGCTGGCCAACAAGGATGCCGCCCGGGGGTGCATCGTCCTGGCCGAGGCGGCTCACAGGCTGGCCGAGCAGTACGACGTCCTCATCGCCCTGAACACGGACCACTGCCCCCCGGACAAGGCCGAGAGCTTCCTGAAGCCCCTCATCGAAGCCACGGCCAGGCGCAGGGCCCAGAGGAAGAGCAACCTCTTCCAGAACCACATGCTGGACGCCTCCAACCTCCCCCTGGACGACAACATGGCCCTGAGCCGGGAATACCTGCACCTGTGCGTGGAGCAGGAGATCGTCCTGGAGGTGGAAGCCGGCGTGGTGGGCGGCGAAGAGGACGGTGCCGCCGGATCGGCCGACACCCCGGCCGAGAAACTCTACACCACCCCGAAGGACATGCTGGCGGTGTACGAGACTCTCCATGACATCGGCCGCTTCACCTTCGCCGCCACCTTCGGAAACGTCCACGGGCACTACAAGCCCGGGACGGTGAAGCTGAAGCCCGGGATCCTGAAGGAGGGTCAGGCCGCAGTCATGGAGAAGTACGGCGCCGAGGCCGAGATGGATCTGGTCTTCCACGGGGGCAGCGGGAGCCTCCTGGAAGAGATCCGGGAGACGCTGGAGTACGGCGTCATCAAGATGAACGTGGACACCGACACCCAGTACGCCTTCACCCGGCCCATCGTGGATCACATGATGACCAACTACGACGGGGTGCTGAAGATCGACGGGGAGGTGGGGAACAAGAAGATCTACGACCCCCGGAGCTACCTCAAGAAGGCCGAGGAGGGCATGGCCGGGCGGGTGGGCCAGGCGTGCATCGATCTGGTGAGCGCCGGAAAGACGCTGTTCGGGCAGGTCTGAAGCTCTCCCGAAACAGGTCCGGCACCCTCAAAAGGGCCGGCACCGCGCCTGACGCCTCCCCCGGGACCCCGGGGGAGGCTATCTTAGCGCGGTTTTTCGTCGTTTCCCGTCTCCTCAACCGCCGTTTCATGCCACGATCACCCGCCATCGCTCTCCTCCTGGTTTTCTTCACGGGGATCCCGCGCCTGGGCCTGGCCGGCCAGGAGACCGGGACCGGCCGCCCCTCCATCGCGGTGGAGCGGACAGCGGAGCCCGTAAGGCTCGACGGACGCCTCACCGAGGAGGCGTGGAGGGGCGCTCCCACCATCGACGGCCTCACCATGACCGAGCCCGTGGAAGGGGGTCCGGTCGTTGCTGCCACTCGGGTCCGGATCCTGGCCAGCCCTACGGATCTGATCATCGGCGTGGAGGCCCTGGATCCCGATCCCGCCGGGATCGTGAGCACGTCAAAGGCACGGGACCCGGAGCTCAGGGCCGAGGACTACATCAAGGTCGTGCTGGATCCCTTCCTGGACGGCCGCACTGGCTACATCTTCGCGGTGAACCCCGGCGGGGCCCGCTACGACGCCCTGGTGGCCCGCCGGGGAGAGGGGGAGGACCCCCAGTGGGACGCCGTCTGGGAGGCCGCCACGAGCCGGGACCGGGAGGGGTGGACGGCAGAGATCCGCATCCCCCTGCAGAGCCTCACCTTCGATTCCTCCCTGGACCGGTGGGGATTCAACGTGGAGCGGCGCACCGAGCGGCTCCAGGAGGTGAGCCGGTGGGCCAGTCCCTCCCGGGACGCCAAGGTTTCCCAGACCAGCCGGGCAGGGCGTCTCACGGGCCTGCCGGACTTCGATACGGGACTGGGGCTGACGGTGCGGCCGGCCGTGGTGGTTGGAGCCGAAAAGGAGGGGGAGGACCGAGAGTGGGAGGGAGGCTTCGAGCCCAGCCTGGACATCTTCCAACGACTTGGCCAGAACGTCACGGCCATGGCCACGGTGAACACCGACTTCGCCGAAACCGAGGTGGACACCCGAAAGACGAACCTCACACGCTTTCCCCTCTTCTTTCCGGAGAAGCGCACCTTCTTCCTCGAGGGATCCGACATCTTCGATTTCGGAGTGGGTATGGCCAACCCCTACCGCTCCGACGTGGTCCCCTTCTTCAGCCGCCGCATCGGCCTCTACGAGGGTGAGTCGGTTCCCCTGAACGTGGGGGGCAAGGTCTCCGGCAAGGTGGGACAGACGAGCTTCGGCGGCCTGGTGACCCGCACCGGATCCGTGGAGGGGCTGGTGGAGGCGGCCACCATGGGTGCGTTCCGGGTCAAGCGGAACGTCCTGGAAGAATCCACCGTGGGGATCCTGGGCACGTTCGGAGACCCCACCGGAGCCGACGGAAGCTACCTGCTGGGGATGGACGCCACCTACCAGACCTCCCGCTTCAGGGGCGACAAGAATTTCATCGCAGGCGCCTGGGGTCTGGTCACCAATGGTGAGGGGCTCACCGGAGACCGCACGGCCTTCGGGGGCAAGATCGATTATCCCAACGACACGTGGGACCTGGCCCTCATCTTCATGCGTCTGGGTGACGGCTTCGATCCGGCCCTGGGATTCGTGCCCAGGAATGGAATCCACAAGGTGAGCGGAGGCCTCAGCTTCCGTCACTACCCCGAATCCCTACCGTGGCTGCGCATGGCCAACCACCAGCTTCGTCCCACCGTGTACTGGGACCTGGACGGCCGGTGGGAGAGCTACCGCTTCTTCACGGCTCCCATCAACTGGCGCCTGGAGAGCGGGGACCGGGTGGAGGCCAACGTCAGTCCGGAGGGGGAGCACCTGGTGGAGCCCTTCGAGATCGCCGACGGCGTGGTGATCGATCCGGGCTCCTACCACTTCATACGCTACCGGCTGGAGTGGGAGATGGCGGCCAAGCGACCGGTGAGCGGACAGCTCACCTGGTGGTTCGGTGAGTTCTACGACGGGACGCTGGACCAACTCGAGGCCCGGGTCCAGCTCCGGCTCTCGGAGCTCTTCCTCTTCGATCTCACCGCCACCCGGAACATCGGGGACCTGGAGGCCGGAGACTTCGATCAGCAGGTGGTCGGCCTGAGAGCCATGGCCAACGTGAGCCCCGACCTTCAGATCACCAGCTTCGTGCAGTACGACGACGAGTCCGAGAAGCTGGGGAGCAACACCCGTTTGCGCTGGACCTTCACACCCCTGGGAGAGCTCTTCCTGGTCTACAATTACAATGTGGTGAACGAGCTGGACCGCTGGGCACTGGATGCCGGCCAGCTCCTCATCAAGGTTCAATACGCCTTGCGTTGGTGAGGAAAGGCGATTGCCGGAACCCCTCTCGAGAACACCCGAAGACGATGTCGAACAAGAGCTCTTTCCAGAACAGGATCATGAGAATGCGCTGCCTTCCTTCCCTTTTCCACGTCCTCTCCATCGGCCTCCTCGCCGCTCTTCAGCACACCGCCGCCGGAGCCCAGGATCGCCTCCCCTCCTACCCCGGGTACGACCGGTATCAGGAGGTCGCACCCCGGATCCGGGAGTCGGTGGTTCCCGGAGCCGTCTCCGTCCTGAGCTGGGCCGAGGACGGCGGGAGCTTCGACTACGCCCACGCCGGAACCATGTACCGCTACGACCTGAAAACCGGCGAGGCGGGAGCTCTCCCCGGCAAGCCCCCCAGCGGACGCGGGCAGTACCTCGGGAGCGGGCGCCCGGCCCGTGGGCGACAGTACGAGTCGGCCATGTCGCCGGACAGCACGTTGAAGGCGTTCTACCGGGACCGGAACCTCTACATCAGCGCTCCGGACGGGGGCGACGAGATCGCCGTCACCACCGACGGGAGCGAGGACGAGCGGATCAAGTACGGCACGGCGAGCTGGGTCTACGGTGAGGAGCTGGACCAGGTCACCGCCATGTGGTGGTCCCCGGACGGATCGAAGCTGGCCTACTACCGGTTCGACGAGGGGCCCGTGCAGGACTACTACCTCCAGCTCGACCAGACCGAGATCCAGAGCGGCCTGGACGTGGAGGCCTATCCCAAGGCCGGCGCCCCCAACCCCGTGGTGGACCTCTTCGTCTACGATCCGGAGACCGGCGAGTCCACGAAGATGGATATCCGGGACGGCCGGCCCTTCACCAACGACGTGGTGGGCCACTACACCTACCGCATCGGGTGGAGCCCCGACGGGGAGGAGCTCACCATCCACCGGACCAATCGCCGCCAGAACATCCTGGAGTTCTCCGCCTGCGATCCGGATACGGGGGCCTGCCGCGTCATCGTCCGGGAGGAGTGGCCGGCAAGCTGGGTGATGAACCACCCGCCCAGGGAGTACCTGAGCGACGGACGGCGCTTCCTGTGGATCTCGGAGCGGACGGGGTTCCGGAACCTCTACCTGTACGACCTGGACGGAGAGCTCCTGGCCACCCTCACCGACCACGACTTCGAGGTGGCCGACGTCGTGCACGTGGACGAAGAGCGGGAGATGGTCTGGTACATGGCCCGGGACGGGAACAACCACATGAAGCTTCAACTCCACCGGGTGGGGCTGGACGGGACCGGAGACGTGCGCCTCACCGACCCGGCCTTCCACCACACGGTGGAGATCTCTCCCGACGGCCGCCACATCGTGGACGTGGCCCAGACCCATGACGTCCCGCCCTCCACCAGGCTCCTGGACGGCGAGGGAAAGGTGCTGGCGGAGCTGGCCACCAGCGATCTGTCGCGGTTCGAGGCCCTGGGACTGGAGAAGGTGGAGATGTTCACCTTTACCGGCGCCGACGGGAACACCGAGCTCCACGGCATGCTCCACAAGCCGTCGAACTTCGATCCCACGAAGCGCTACCCGGTGCTGGTAAGCGTGTACGCCGGTCCCGGCACCAACGGGGCCCGGGAGTCCTTCACCCTTTCCCATCCCCTCACCGAGTACGGGTTTTTGGTGGTGAGGATGGACTCCAGGAGCGCCGCCGGCCGGGGAAAGCGGTTCCTGGACACCATCTATCAGAAGCTCAGCACCGGGGAAATCGATGACCAGGCCGCGGGGATCCGGGCCCTGCGGGAGCGGTCGTACGTGGACGGATCCCGGGTGGGGATCTTCGGGACCTCCTACGGGGGCACGGCCTCCCTCATGGCCCTTCTGCGGCACCCGGACGTCTTCCACGCGGCCTCGGCTTCGTCGGCCGTCACCGACTGGCGGAACTACGACTCCATCTATACCGAGCGCTACATGTGGATTCCCCAGGAGAACCAGGAGGGCTACGACGCCGGATCGGCCATGCTCTACGCCGACCGCCTCCAGGGCGAACTCATGCTCTTTTTCGGGACTGCGGACAACAACGTGCACCCCTCCAATACCCTCCAGATGGTGGCGGCCCTGCAGGAGGCGGGGAAGCACTTCGAACTCCAGGTGGGGCCGGATCGGGGGCACGCGGGACTGGACCGGGACCGGATGATGGAGTTCTTCATCGAGAGCCTGGTGCTGGAGGATCCTACGGGATGAGGGGAGCCTGGCCGACGCTCAGGGGTAAGGGGTTCCGAGGGTGTTTTCCCGCCCAATTCTCCGGACGGTGCATATGAAGAGGATTCTGGTCATCATCCTCCTGGGAGCTTTCCTCCCGGGCCTTCTTTCTTCCCCGGCCCAGCTCCGGGCGCAGGACTCCTGGACCCCCCTGCTGGTCTCGCCCCAGTGGCTGGAGGACAACCGGGACCGCCGTGACCTGGTCATCCTGCATGCCAGCAACGACGGAAGCGACTACGAGGAAGGCCACATCCCCGGGGCCCGGCTACTGCGCATGGACCGCATCGCATGGGAGGGTCCCACGAACGTCGGGGTCGAGCTTCGGAGTTGGCCCGAGATCCGGGAAGCTCTGGAAGAGGCAGGCGTGGACAACCGGAGCACGGTGGTGGTCTACGGAAGCAACCCCATGATGGCGGCCAGGCTCTGGGTGACGCTGGACGTAGGTCGCATCGGAAGGCCCCTCTTCCTGGACGGCGGCCTCCGGCGATGGGCCGCCGAAGAGCGCCCCCTCACCACCCTGGTGCCCAGGGTCACCCCCGGGCGAGTCACACCCCGCCCCGACGCCGAACGGCTCGTGGACGCCGAGTGGATTCTGGCCCGGCTGGGCCACGAGGATCTGACTCTGGTGGACGCCCGGCCCTACGACCAGTACACGGGGACCGACGGCGGGCTCGGGGGACGGCTCAACCCGGGGCACATCCCCGGTGCTCAGCAACTCCAATGGGAAGACCTCATCGAGTCCTCCGAGAACCCCGTCTTCCTCCCCCGGGCCGAGCTCGAAGCTCGCTACACCGCCACCGGGGCCGCCCTGAGCAAGCGGGTGATCACCTACTGCCAGGTGGGTATGCGGGCCAGCATGGTGTACATGATCGCACGCATGCTGGGCTACGACACTCGCCTGTACGACGGCTCCTGGCGGGACTGGGGGAGCCGGGACTATCCCGCCTTCGTCACCGACGGCGGGGGTTGAGGGAAACACAACCCGGACCCGGAGCCGCCGTTCATCCCCCCATGAGGGGGTCGGTGACACCCAGGAGATTCACGGCCAGAAGCCCCAGAATCCCGATGACCACCAGGTAGTAGATGGTGGGCAAAATGGTTTTTCGGAGGGTCGCCCCTTCCCTCCCCAGCAACCCCACTGTGGCTGAGGCCGCCACCACGTTGTGGATGGCGATCATGTTTCCCGCCGCCGCCCCCACGGCCTGGAGGGCCACGATCATGGCTCCGGACACCATGAGCTGCTCGGCCACGCCAAACTGGAAGGCCGAGAACATGAGGTTGCTCACCGTGTTGGAGCCGGCGATGAAGGCACCCAGCGCCCCGGTCACCCCCGCGAAGAGGGGCCAGACCCCTCCCACGTTCAGAGCCACCCACTCGGCCATGGCGATGGGCATGGAGGGAAAGCCGGCCCCATTCACGCCCGAGTTGATGTAGACCCGGACCATGGGAACGGTGAAGACCAACACGAAGCCGGCCCCCAGGAGAACCCGACCCGAATCCCCCACGGCCCGCTTCAGGTCGGGCCATCGCATCCGGTGCAGGACGTACGTCCCCGCCACGGCCAGAACCAGCATGAACCCCGGCAGGTAAAGGGGCGTGGAGGCGGCATCGATGTCCGAGCCCAGGATGGCGTCCCAGCGGATCTCGGGGATGCGGAGCCAGTTGCCCAGGGGGAGCTGGGGGAGGCGGGAGAGGACCAGGAGAACCGCCAGGAGGAGGTAGGGGGCCCAGGCCCGGACGGGGGAGAGACCCGGCGCCCGGGACACGTCGTCCTCCTCCACCTCCAGGCCGCTCGTCCACTCCTGGGGCCAGCGGTGGGCCGAGGGAAAATCCCACCGATCCTCGGGAACCAGGAAGCCCCGCCGGGCTGCCAGGGTCATGATGGCCAGACCCACGGGCGCACCCAGGAGGGAGGGAAACTCGGGGCCCAGGAAGATCCCGGTGAGGGCGTAGGGCACGGTGAAGGCCAGACCGCCCAGGAGGGTGAAGGGGAGGATGGAGAGCCCCTCGGTCCAGGATCGCTTCTCCCCGAAGAACCGGGTGGTCATCATGACCATGAAGGTGGGCATGAGGGTTCCGGCGATCCCGTGGAAGATCACGGCCCTGGCCGTCACCAGCCGCAGGAACTCTCTCATCTCCAGCCCGGCGGCCATCATACGGGCGTCGAAGAGCTCCCCCCCCACCCCACCCTGCACCCCCACCAGCACCGGGGTGCCCACGGCTCCGAAGGTCACGGCGGTGCTCTGGATCATCATTCCGATCATGACGGCGGCGGCGGCGGGGAAGCCCATGGCAACCATCAGGGGGGCACACACCGCCGCCGGGGTGCCGAACCCGCTGGCCCCCTCGATGAAGGATCCGAAGAGCCATGCCAGAAGGACGATCTGGACCCGGCGGTCGTCGCTGATGGCCCGGAAGGAGCTCCGGATGGCTCCCACCCCACCCGATCGCTCCAGGGCGTTCAACAGAAGGAGGGCTCCGAAGATGATGAAGAGGAGGTCGGTGGTGAGGAAAAGCCCCTGGATGGACGCGGCCCACACCCGGACCCACTCCATCTGCCAGACCCCTGCGGCCACGGCCACAGCCACCACGTACACGGCGGGCATGGCCCATTTGGCGGGAAGTCTGAAGCCCACCAGGAGGACGCCGGCCAGGAGGATGGGGAGGAGAGCGAGGAATGCCTGGACTCCCAGGGATTGGAACATGTCGGGTCAGTCTCCTTCCGAAGAATCGGCCAAGCTCCACCGGTGGGTCTTGATGCTCTCCTCGGCCCACCACCCCACCCCCAGCGCCGCCAGAATCGAGAGCCCGCCCACCACATAGAAGGGCACCTCGAACCCCACGTATCCCGCCAGGGCCCCGGCAATCAGGGGTCCGACCCCCAGGCCCAACCCGAAGCCCATGGTGACGAAGCTCATCTCACGGCCCTCCCCTCCCTTTCGGGCCAGGTCCCCGGCCAGTGCGAAGGCCGGGGCGGCGATGGCCGCCGAGGCGACGCCCTGGGCCAGGCGGACCACGATGAGCTGCAGGGTCGTGGTCACGTAACCGAAGAGAATGGTGAGGGGCGCCATGGCCAGGAGTCCCGTAACGATGAGCTTCTTCCTCCCGATGCGGTCCGAGAGCCGCCCCAGGGGAATCTGGACCAGGAGACGGGCCACCGTGAGAGCGCTGAAAGCCACCCCGAACCCCAGAGCCGTCTGGGAAAGGCGGGCGTTGAACTCGTTCTCCAGGGCCGAGATCATGGAGAGGGAGCTGGCCATGACGACGGTGGTGAACATGAGGACGAGGTTGGTGGGGGTCGGCAGGATCGATTCCCCCGGCCCGGTGAGATCGCCGATCTTCGGAGTGGGCTTCGGGACATCCTCCTCCGCGTGCTCATGGACCGTGAAATGCACCAACAGGATCGCTACAACCAGGAAGGCGGCCCCGACCAGGAAGGTGGCATTGAAACCGGAGTAGACGAGGAGGAAGCCGGCCAGGAGGGGGCCGGTGGCGAAGCCGATCATCCGGAAGGTGCTGTAGACCCCCATGGCATTGCCCCGGGTCCGCTTCTCCGTGGCCAGGGAGACGAGAGCCAGCACCGAGGGGATAATCATGGCGACCCCAAGGCCCTGGAGGCACCGGAGCGCCAGGATCCAGACGTACCGGCGGACCACCATGAATCCCAGGGTAGAAAGGGCCATCAGGGCCAGGCCGGCAATGATGAACGGCTTCCGCTTTCCGGCCCGATCGCTGAGGGTCCCGGAGAAGGGCTGGGCGAAGGCGAAGAGAAACCCGTAAATGGAGATGACCAGGCCCACCTGGAGCTCGGTGGGCAGGTCCAACCAGGTGGAGGGCTGCTCGGCGATGTAGAGGGGGAGAATGATGATGAGGAGGCTGTTGCCCAGGGCATCGGCCATGCGGGCAAAAGACAGCGCAAGGACTTCAGGCTCGATACTGAGAAGTCCTGCCGTGCGTCGGATCAAAGATCAGCTCCCCTGGTGTGGCCCACTCACGAGTCGTCTTCCACGAGAATCACGTCCAGCGTCCTGGGCCCGTGGACGCCCTCCACCCGCTCGAGCTCGATGTCCGACGTGGCCGACGGTCCCGATACCAATGTGATGGGCCGGCCAGCTTCGGCAACCGCAAGCTGCAAACGCGCCACGGCTTGGGGAACCAGCTCCACGACCTGCCGGGCCTGGACCACACAGAGGTGATAATCGGGGAGGAGGGTCAGCGCCCGGCGGCCCTGGGCCGGTCCCGAGTCCAGGATGATGGTCCCCGTCTCGGCCACGGCCAGCGCGCACCCGGTGACGACCCCGCGGACCGAGGCCAGCCGGCCCTTGGAGAGGGGCGGACCGGTCACGGGGTCCCGGAGAAACTCCACGGCGCTCAGGGGCACGCCCGAGAGCCAGGCCTCGGGGAGATCCTCGGGCACGACCATTCGTCCGGCCCCCCGCCTGGAAAGGAGGCTGGCGACGGCCGACGCCAGCCCCTGAGGCGACTCCCGGATCACCCCGGCATGGTAGTCCTCCAGGCGCTGCACCAGAAGGTCCATGACCTCCTCCCTGCTCCTCCGGCCCCGGATCCGATACTGGCGGGACACCTCGGCGGCGGGCCAGTCGGCCCCTCGCCCGGGACACCCTGCGGCGCCCCCCCTTCCCCTGGCGGGGCCGCTGCCCGATTTCCCGAGAGCACGCCGGACATCGGCCAGGATCCGACCCCTGGAGAACTTCATGATGCCCCCCCGTTCGGAGAGCCCCCCCCGTCCCCGGACCGGGTCCGGGCCCACCACTCCCGGAAGCTCTCATCCGGCAGGGCCTGAAGGTCCCTGCCCCGGGTCCACCCGGCGCCGTAGCCCGGGAGTCGGTGGATCCACCCGCCTTCGCTCCACCGGCCCTGAAGCCGGCGCCCCACTGCCAGGGCCCACCGATAGAGCCCCGGGCGCCGGAAGAGCCAGCCCAGGAGCCGCATGATCCAGCGCTCTTGATGGCTCCCTCTCCCCTTCCCCCGGCTCCCGGCCAGAAACCCGGGCAGGCCACCGCCCCCCGTCTCCTGCACGCGCCCCCGGAGGTACAGGAGCACCCTGGGAATCTCGATCATCACCGGGCACACCTCGGCGCAGGCCCCGCAGAGGGTGGAGGCGAAGGGGAGGGAGTCGTGGATCCCCGGGCCCAGCAGCTGCGGAGTGAGGATGGAGCCGATGGGACCGGGGTAGGTGGCGTGATAGGCATGGCCGCCCACCCGCTCGTAGACCGGACAGATGTTCAGGCAGGCCGAGCACCGGATGCAGTGGAGGGCCTGGCGCCCCACGGGATCGGCCAGGACCCGGGTCCGGCCGTTGTCCAGGAGGACGAGGTGAAAGGCCTCCGGCCCATCCCCGCAGTGGACACCGGTCCAGAGCGTGGTGTAGGGATTCATCCGCTCGCCGGTGGCCGACCGGGGAAGGAGCTGGAGGAAGACCTCCAGGTCCCGGAAAGTGGGCAGCACTTTCTCGATGCCCATGAGGGTGATGAGGACCCTGGGAAGGGTAAGACACATGCGGCCGTTTCCCTCCGATTCCACCACCCCCACCGTCCCCGTCTCCGCCACGGCGAAATTGGCGCCACTCACGGCCACTTCCGCCGCCAGGAACTCCTGCCGCAAACGAAGACGGGCCGCTTCGGCCAGCTCCTGCGGATCGTCGGAAAGCCCCTCGGCCCCCAGGTGCTCCCGAAAGAGATCCCGGATCTGGGTCCGGTTCTTGTGGATGGCCGGGACCAGGAAGTGGGAGGACTCTTCATCGGCCAACTGGATGATGAGCTCCGCCAGATCCGTTTCCACGGCCCGAATCCCCCGTCGGGCCAGGGCCCGGTTCAGTCCGATCTCGTCGGTGGTGATGGACTTCACCTTCACCACCTTCTCGGCTTTCTCCTTCTCGATGAGGTCCCCGATGATCCGGTTCGCCTCCCGAGCGTCGGCGGCCCAGTGCACCACGCCTCCGGCCCGGGTCACCGACTCCTCCAGGAGGCCCAGATAGTGGTCCAGATTTCCCAGGGCCTCCTCCTTGATGGCCCGGCCGGCTCTCCGGAGCTCTTCCCAATCGGACATCTCGCCGGCCACCAGGGCCCGCTTGCGCCGGATGGTGGTGGCGGCCCGCTTCAGGTTCCGCCGGAGCTGCTCGTCGGCCAGAGCCGCCGGAGCCGCGGAAGGGAAGGTCGGGGGGCGTCGGCTCACGCTGATCCGTCTCCGGTGGAAGCGAGGATCCGGGCCAGGTGGAGGACGCGAACGTGTCCCTCTCCCGCAGGACGGCTTCCCCCCCCGCCGTTCCCTTCCCTACTTGCTCCTTCCTCCAGCTTTCCCATCCTCCGGAGCCCCCCGGCGATGTGCATGAGGCAGGAGTTGTCCACGGCAGTGAGGACCCGGGCGCCGCTCGCCAGGATCCCCGAGATCTTGTCCTCCAGCATGGCCATCGAGGTATCGGGGTTCTTCACGGCAAAGGTCCCGCCGAAGCCGCAGCACTCGGCCGCGCCGGACAGCTCCACAAGCTTTAGTCCCTCCACCCGTCGCAGGAGCCGAAGGGGCGCGTCACCCACGTCGATGCCCCGGATGGAATGGCACGTGGGATGGAGCGTCACCGTTTCGGGAAAACGGGCCCCCACGTCGTCCACGCCCAGTTCCCGCACCAGGAACTCGCTGAGCTCGAAGGTCCGGGCCGCCACATCTTCCACCGCCCGGCCCAGGGAGCCGTCTCCACGGGGGGGCGGGCCCACCGGAGCGCCCTCCGCCGTCCGCGCCAGCTCCGGGTACTGCTCCCTCACCATGGCCACGCAGGACGCCGACGGGGCCACAATGACCTCGGCCTCCCCGAACACCTTCAGGAAACGATGCATCAACCGGCGGGCCTCCCGCCGGTACCCCGTGTTGAAATGGATCTGGCCGCAGCAGGTCTGCGCCCCGGGGAAATCCACCGATACCCCCAGGCGCTCCAGAACGTGAACCGTGGCGACGCCCGTGTCGGGAAAGAGGGCATCGTTGAAGCAAGGGAGGAAGAGGGAGACGCGCATAGGCCGGAAACTTGCTCCCCTCCTCCACCGGGGGCAACTTCCCCGGTGAATCATTCCTTCGTGCCATCCCGGTGCCGGGGCCGGGTCCCCGGAGAGCACCGCAGCCAGAGGAGCCGGAGCCGTGCCCCGGCCGAGGAGACCGCCAACCGTGCCTCAAGCCTCGCCCACCAGCCCCGCCCCGGAACGTGCGGAGGTCGCCCCCGGCAAGCCCGGCGGACTGAGCACCTTCGGCGGGGTCTTCACCCCCTCCATCCTCACCATCCTCGGGGTCATCATGTACCTCAGGTTCGGATGGGTGGTGGGGAACGTGGGCCTCCTCGGCACCTTTGCCGTCGTCACCCTCTCCACCACCATCACCTTCCTCACGGCCCTCTCCATCGCCGCCATCAGCACCGACCAGCAGGTGCGAATCGGCGGGGCCTACTACATGATCAGCCGCTCCCTGGGCATCGAGGCCGGCGGCGCCATCGGCATCCCCCTCTTCCTGGCCCAGGGACTTTCAGTGGCCCTCTACACGGTGGGGTTCGCCGAGAGCATGGTGGGGGTCTTCCCCTCCCTGAACGAGAAGGCGGTGGGAATCGCCACCACCCTGGCCGTTACCGGCCTGGCCCTCACCTCGGCCCGCATCGCCATCCGGGCTCAGTATTTCATCATGGGGGCCATCGGGCTCTCCCTCCTCTCCCTTCTCTTCGGTGGCCCCGTGGAGAGCACGGCCGCGGAGGTGGCCGCCCGAGCCGCCGGGGAGCCCGAGTCGTTCTGGAAGGTCTTCGCCGTGTTCTTCCCGGCGGTTACCGGCATCATGGCCGGTGTGAACATGTCAGGAGACCTGGAAAACCCGGGCCGGTCCATTCCCAGGGGGACCTTTGCGGCCATCGGCACGGGGTACGCCGTCTACATGATCGTCCCCATCCTCCTGGTGTGGCGCGTGGACGTGGGTGCCCTTCAGATGGACCCCCTGGTCATGCGGAGGATGGCCTTCTGGGGCGATGCCATCCTCATGGGGGTGTGGGGCGCCACCCTCTCCAGCGCCGTGGGAAGCATCCTGGGCGCCCCCCGGGTCCTCCAGGCCCTTGCCCGGGACGGCACCCTTCCCCGGAGCCTGAGCTTCCTGGGCGCCGGGAGCGGAGCCGACGATTCGCCACGTGTGGGAACCGTGGTGACCCTGGCCCTGGCTCTCACCGCGGTCTGGTTCGGGAACCTGAACATCATCGCCCCGATCCTGACCATGTTCTTCCTCACCACCTACGGGGTCCTGAACATCTCGGCGGGGATCGAGAAGCTCCTTCACAGCCCTTCCTTCCGCCCTCTTTTCAACGTCCATTGGTCCCTCTCCCTCCTGGGGGCGCTGGGGTGCATCTCAATGATGTTCCTCATCAACCCCGCAGCAACCGTCGTCGCCGCCATCTTCGTGACGGGCATCTTCCTCTGGCTGGAGCGGCGCGGTCTGGAGGCGGCCTGGGGCGACGTCCGGATGGGCATCTGGCTGACCCTCACGCGGGCGGGGCTCATGCGCCTGAAAAGGCAGGTGGATCCCAGGAACTGGCGGCCCCACCTCCTGGTGTTCACGGGAGCACCCATGAAGCGATGGCACCTGGTGGAGCTGGCCAACTCCTTCACCCACAACCGGGGGCTTTTCACGGTGGCGACGGTCCTCCGGTCCCGTAGCGCCACCCTGGAGCGGAGGAAAGCTCTGGAGGAGAGTATCCAGGACTTCCTTTCGAAGCGGGGAATCGCCGCCCTCTCCCGGGTCATCTCCGCCACGGATCCCTTCGTGGGCGCCGAGCGCCTGGGGGAGACCTACGGGCTGGGAACGCTGGTCCCCAACACGATCATCCTGGGGGACACCAGCCAGGAGGATCACATTCCCGCCTACTGCCGCATGGTGGAGCACTTCTACTACTCCAAGCGGAACGTGATCATCGTCCGGGAGGATGAGGAGCACCGCTTCGGTAAGAAGGAGATCATCGACATCTGGTGGGGCGGCCTCCAGGGCAACGGCGCCCTGATGCTCATTCTGGCCTACCTCCTGCAAACGAGCTTCCATTGGCGGGGGGCCAGGGTGCGATTGAAGATGGTCGTCCCCGACGAGGATGCGGCCAGGGAAGCCAGGAAGAACCTGGCAGCCATGGCCGAACGGACCCGCACCGGGGCCGAGCCCCACGTGCTGGCTGCCCAGGACCGGCCCTTCCTGGAGATCCTCCAAGAGTCCTCAGCGGATGCGGACCTGGTCTTCCTGGGCATCGCCGAGCCCGACCCCGGGGAGATGGAGAGCTACTACCCCGAGCTCCGCAAGCGCACCCAGGGCCTGCCGAGCACGGTGTTCGTCCTGGCGGCGGAGGAAATCGCCTTTCGGGAGGTTCTGCTCCGATACGAGCATCCCCTGGATCGGGTGGAGTGAGGCGGGGGATGACCGACTCCCGAACTCTGCTCAGGGACCCGAACCTCCACATCATCTTCAGCATCACCCTCATGGCGGTGCTGGGGGTCTCCTCCATCACGCCGGTGTTCCCGGAGGTAGCCCGGGAGCTGGGTATCGCCCCGGAGGCCGTAGGGCTCCTCATCACCGCCTACGCCCTCCCGGGCATCGTTCTCATGCCCGTGCTGGGCATCCTGGCCGACCGATTCGGGAGAAAGCAGGTGCTGGTCCCGGCCCTCCTCCTCTTCGCCGTGGCCGGAACGGCGTGCGCCTTCGCCCGGGATTTTCGGCTTCTCCTGGCTCTCAGGTTCTTCCAGGGAATGGGCGGAGCCTCCCTGGGCTCCCTCACCGCCACCCTGGTGGGAGATCTGTACCGGGACCGGGAGAGGACCCGGATCATGGGTTACAAGGCCTCCGTGCTGAGCATGGGATCGGCGGCGTATCCGGCGCTTGGAGGCGCCCTGGCCGTCTTCGGCTGGTACGTGCCCTTCGGCCTTCCCGTCCTGGGACTGGCCGTGGCCTGGGCCGTCCTCTTCCGGCTCGAGACGGTGGAAACGAGAGAGGAGAAGGCGTTCCTCACCTATCTGGGCGAAGCGGCCCGGGGAATGAGGACCAGGAAGATCATGGGGCTGTACCTGGCCACCCTCATGTCCTTCATCGTCCTCTACGGGGCCTACATGACCTTCATCCCCCTGCATCTGGCGGCCCGCTTCGAGTCCAACGCCCCGGCCATCGGGCTCATCATGAGCATCGGGTCTCTCACCACCGCCGCCACCGCTTCCCAGCTCGGTTCCCTCAACCGCCTCGTCGGGCGGGAGCGGCTCCTGGTCGGAGCCTTCGTCGTCTTCGCCTTCTCCTTCATCCTGGTTCAGAGGATGCCGGGCCAATGGTGGATGGTTCTTCCCGTGGGCCTCTTCGGCATCGGGCAGGGGTTGAACTACCCGGTGGTCCTGAGCCTCCTGGCGGGCCACGCCCCCACCCGGCACCGTGCCATCTTCATGTCGGTGAACGGGACGGTGATCCGGATCGGCCAGGCCCTGGGACCGGTGATCATGGCCGCCTTGGCCGCCGGTTTCGGACGGGACGGGGTGTTCCACGCCGCCGTGGGAATCTCGGCGGTGATGGTCCTGGGCCTGCCCTGGCTGCTGGGTCCCGGGAGAGAACGGTCTCTGGAGGAGGCCTGAACGGGAGTTCTGCCGGAGGGGCGCGCCCTCTTTCGCGAGCCCCAACTGACTCAGCCGCCGGACCGACCCTTCTCGGTGAGGGTGGGGGTGAAGATCACGCCGTTCACCACCGAGCCCTGTCCGGCGCCCTGCAGCACGAAGTTGTCCTCCACGTCGAAATCCACCAGAACGATGGTGAGCTCCCCTTCCTGGGCGTCGATGTTCTCGTCCAACTGGACCTTGATCCCGCTCCTCGAGCCGCTGGGAACGAAGAGATTCGCCTCCCGGGTGCCGTCGGTGAAGGTGTAGCTGTCCGTGAGGGTGACCCGGGCGCCGTCCACCACCAACCGCAGTTGGGCGTAGCTCCCCTCAGGAACCTCCATCTCCTGCGTCAGATCTGCGGTGATCCCGTCGGTGAGGGTGAGGAGATCGTAGTAGCGCGGGTTCTCCGGATCATTGAAGAGATCCACACGGTCTACGCCGTCCCCTTCTCCCTCCCCTCCCTGCAGATACACCCTGCTGATCCAGACCTCCGCCGATGCGATGGCGTCGGCGGGGGCATCGGTGATCCGAACCTGGACCCTGGCCACACCGGGGCCGGTGGAGTCACTGCACCCTGTGAGGAGACTCACGGCCAGAAGGAAAGAAAGAACCGGGATGGTCAGCACCAGGCTGGCCAATCGAAGGGGAGCCACGGTGACCATGATGTCATCTCCAGATCCGAATTCCGGGGATCGAGCGGAAGAAAAGTGCCCCCGAAGCGAGCAATCCCCATGCCAGGTGCCGGCATCCCGACGCCAGAAGGCCGTAACCTCATGCCAGAAGGCAGGATGAAAGAGATTCACGACACTCGCTCAGGGGAACCTCAATCGGGAAAAAGGTGCCGACAGGAGCAACAGTTTGCTGAAAACGGCGGGAAAAGCGAGGGATGATCCCTTGCGTCCGAACCCCTGACCCACAAATCTTAAGCAGATTATCAGACAATCCATCAACACCCTCGGGCCCCGGCCGAAGACCCATCCCGGGCCGAAAGCGCCCCCACCCGGGGACGGCTTTCGGAAAAGCCCACTCGACACGGCCGAGGGGAAGGGGGGGGAAGAAAGGGAAACGCCCCATGATCTCTTCAGTGAAGGAGGTTGAGTACTACTACACGCTGGTGAAAGACAGGCCTGGCGAGGCTCGTAAGCTCCTGGACTTCCTGAGCGAAAGGACGGTCAACCTCCAGGCTTTCACGGCCTTCCCCGTGGGGGAGGGTCAAAGCCAGATCGACCTGTTCCCGGAGGATCCCGGGAAGCTCAGGGAGGCAGCAGCGGACGCCGACGTGGCCCTGGTGGGACCGAAGAAGGCCTTTCTCATTCAGGGTAAGGACGAGATCGGCGCCCTCTACGAGCACCACCTGAAGCTCGCCAACGCCGGGATCAACATCGTTGCCTCCAACGGCGCCGTGGACGGAACCGGTCGCTTCGGGTTCGTCCTCTGGGTGGATCCCGCCGACTACGAAGAGGCCTCCAGAGTTTTGAAGACCAGCGACAGGCGGACCATCCAACCCAGCCGGAGGAGCTGACGGAGGCAAGCGCCGCCGCCAGTCCCCACGGCCACCGTCCCCGAGCCGGGGGTCACCTCCACCGAAGCCACGTCCATGGCCTTGGCGGCAGAAAGGCTCAAAGCCGCGCGATCCAGTCCCTGAGAGCCTCTTCCTGGGCGGAGGTCGTGAGGAAGGTCAGAACGTCTCCCGGCTCGATTCGGGTATCCCCCTTGGGGATCAGGCCCCGTTCGCCCCGGCGGAGGAAGACGATGAGGGTGTCCTCCGGAAGGACGACGCTCCGGACCCTTCGGAAGCAGAGGGCATGGTGTCCCTCCTCCACCTGGACCTCCGACTGCAACGACTCGCCCCGGGACGACTCCACATCCACCCCGGTTCTTTCCAGGAGACGCTGATGCTCGTCGGCAAGCTCCTTGTAGGCCCAGAGGAGCTCGTTTCTGCGCAGGACCCCTACCACCCGACCCGGATCGTCCGCCTCCACCACGGGAATCTGAAAAACGGCCCGGTCGGCGAAGCGCCGAAAGGCCGTCCGCAGGGGCTCTCCCGGCGCGCAGGTGATGAGGGATGTGGTCATGATGTCAGCCACCCGGGCTCCCTCGGCCCCACCGGCGACGATGGCCGCCTCCAGGTCCGTCTCCGTCACCACCCCCTTTAGCTCCCCTTCCTCGTCCATGACCAGCCAACTCCGGGTTCGACCGGAGCGGGCCCGCTCGGCCAGCTCGTCCATGGAGAGATCCGGTGGCACCGTCTCGTAGTCCGGAGACTGGGCATCGGCCACCACGAGGAGGTCCAGGATCCCCAGCTCCTGGCGGGGAGCGTTCAGGGCTCCCTTTCTCCGGAGCTTGATGGAATAGATGGAGTCCTGGTAGATGGTGGAAGCCATGAGGTGGGCCACCACCACGGCGAACATCAGGGGAAGGATGATGCGGTAGTTGTCCGTCATCTCGAAGAGGATGATGATCCCCGTGATGGGAGCGTGGGCCGCCGCTCCGAAGAGGGCGGCCATCCCTACCAGGGCGTAGGCCCCGGGGGGAGCGGTGAGCTCGGGAAGGAGCTGATTGGCGGCCTTTCCGAAAGCCCCTCCGGCCATGGCCCCGATGAAGAGGGCCGGAGCGAAGACTCCACCCGAACCACCGGCCCCCAGGGTGAGGGAGGTGGCCAGGATCTTGAGCACGACCAGCACCAGCATGAACCCCAGGGCGAGTTCGCCACCCAGGGCCAGCTCCACCCCTTCGTGCCCCACCCCGAACAACAGCTCGCTTCCGAAAAACCCCAGGACCCCCACCCCCAGCCCCCCGATGAGAGCCTTCCAGATGGGGGCCAGCGTCCAGGTATCGAAAGCATCCTCGAACCAGTACACGCTCTGGACGTAGGCCAGGGCAACGAGGCCGGTGAAGACGCCTAGCATGAGGTAGAGGACGAACTCCCAGTCGCTCACCAATGCGAACTGCTCCACCAGGCGGAAGGCCGGCTCGTTGCCCAGGATGGCCTGGGAGATGGCGGTGGCGGTTACGGAGGCAATCACCACCAGCCCGAAGGAACGGGCGGCGAAGCTCCCGAGGATCACCTCCATGGCGAACATGACACCGGCAATGGGTGCGTTGAACGTCGCCGCAATGGCTCCGGCCGCCCCCGCAGCCACCAGGATCCGGGTGGCTTCGGGACCCAATCCCACGACCTGGCCCACCGTGCTCCCCAGGGAGGATCCGATCTGCACGATGGGCCCCTCCCGCCCAACGGACCCCCCGGAGCCGATGGACAGAGCCGAGGCCACGGCCTTGATCCCGGCCACCCTGGCCCGGATCCGTCCTCCCAGCATCCGGACGGCGTATTGAACCTCGGGGACCCCGTGGCCCTTCGCCTCCGGCGCCCATCGTCTGACCATCCACGTCACCAGGACCATTCCCAATGCGGGGGCCAGAAGGACGTGGATGCGGGTGACCCCGAGGGCCTCCCCCAGGCCGGCCCCCTCCTCGAAGAACAGCCACTGGACCCAACGGATCAGTGCCCGGAGGACCACCGCTCCCGCCGCGGCCAGGGCTCCGACGGTGATGGCCAGCCCCACCGGCGCCACCGTCTCGGAGCGCTGCAGGCGCGTGCGCAGACGCTGGAGGGCCGGGTTCATCTCAAGCGGGCTCCGGACTCGAGGCCATCACCGGCTCCAGGGCGGAAAGCGGGGCAACCAACCCCCATGTCACCGGCAACGGTCCTCCTCGTCACCAGATGATTCCGTAGTCATCCCCATGGT
>CAYXGM010000001.1:24004-141040 GCA_964464555.1 uncultured Gemmatimonadaceae bacterium
GTCACCGGCAACGGTCCTCCTCGTCACCAGATGATTCCGTAGTCATCCCCATGGTTGCTGGAACCTCCCCAGAACGCTCCGTTCTCCCAGTCGAAGAACACGGCATTGATGGGTCCCGAGGTTCGGGACGAGACCCGGAGCTCATACCCCATGGCCCGCAGCTCCTCCCGGGCCTCTTCGGGGACCGACTCATGGATGAGGAGACGGCCGGGGCCGGAGGAGTGACCGGAGAAGGACCCCCGCATCTGACTGCTGTTGATGTTGGGACCTTCGGCCGCCTGCTGAACGTTCATCCCCCACTCCACCATGTTCAGGAAGAACTGGAGGAGATTCTGGTCCTGGGTGTCCCCGCCCTGAACGGCGAAGGAAAGGAAGGGCCGGCCGTCTTTCAGTGCCATCCCCGGCGTCAGCGTGGCCCGGGGTCGCTTGCCCGGCTCCACCACGTTGTAGGGGTTGTCCGCCGGGGCCGTGACGAAGCTCTGGGCCCGCTGGCTCAGGCCTATCCCGGTGCGTCCGGCGATCACCGCCGGAATCCATCCGCCGCTGGGCGTGATGGAGACCACCCAGCCCGCCTCGTCGGCGGCCTGGATGGAGGTGGTTCCGGTGTAGAGGGACTCGTCGTAGAGGTCCAGAGGATCCACCCATCCGACCGGCCGGGAGGAAGCGCCGCCTTTGGAAGCCCGAAGCGAAGATGCCTCCATGGGTGCCGAGGCCACCCTGCCCGTGTCGGGTCGTGAGGGCTCCACGTCGCCGGGAGCCATGTGGGAGAGATCTCCCTCACCGCCGGTGGTCGTCCAGGAGTCCAGGTACTCGGTGAAGGGGTTGGTCTCTCCCATGAACGGATACGGGTCTCCGGGACGGATGTCCGGGTCGTTCATGGTCCAGTTGATCTCCTCCAGACGGCTCCGCGCGTATTCCTTGGAGAGGAGACCCTCCATGGGCTCGTCGGGAGGAAAGTAGGGATCGCCGTAGTAGAAGTCCCGGTCGGCGAAGGCCAGATTCATGACCTGGTAGAGGGCGTGGATGTACTCCGGCGTGTTGAAGCCCATGGACTCGATGTCCAGTTCCTCCACCATGTTCAGGGCCTGGAGCATGACGGGTCCCTGGGTCCAGGAGGTGAGCTTGAACACCTCGATGCCCTCGTAGGTCGTGGAGACCGGCTCCTCGATGTAGACCTCCCAGTTGTCCAGGTCCTCCATGGTGATGAGGCCGCCCTCCTCCTGGGTCCCCCGGACCAGCTCACGGGCAATGTCACCCCGGTAGAACCGGTCGTGGGCCGCATGGATGGCCTCCACCCGGGTCCCTCCCCGGGCCAGGACCTCGGCCTCCGCCTCCACCAGCTTCGTGAGGGTGGCCAGGAGGTCGGGCTGGGAGAAGATCTCTCCCACCCGGGGACCCGGATTGTCCTCGTCCTCGGGATGGGTGAAGTAGACCTCACGGGAGTACTTCCACTCCCGGATCCGGTCCCGACTGGATCGGATGCGCCGGGCCGCGTCGGACTCCATGGGGTAGCCCTCGGCCATCTCCATGGCCGGCGCCAGCACCTCGGCCAGGCTCATGGTCCCCCAGTTGGCCAGCATGGTGAAGAGACCTCCCGGGGTCCCCGGGGTCACCGCGGCCAGGGGACCGTAGGCCGGCGGATACCGGTGTCCCCGCTCCCGGTAGAACTCGGCGGTGGCGCCGGAGGGGGCAACGCCCAGGGCGTTGATGCCCAGCACCTTCCCGGTGTTGGGATTGTAGATGAGGGCCTGGGTCTCGCCTCCCCAGCTCAGCACGTCCCACATCGTGGATGTGGCCGCCAGCATGGCGCAGGCCGCGTCCACGGCATTCCCGCCCTGGGAGAAGATCAGGGCTCCGGCGGTGGCGCCCATGGGCTTGCCCGTGATGGCCACCCAGTGTTTTCCGTGGAGAACCGGCTTCTGGGGGCGGAAGCTCTGGGCCCGGGCCCCGTCGGCCACGGCGAAAAGGGTCAGGACCGCCAGCAGGGCGGTCAGGTGATGAAGACTCTTGAGGTAACGCATGATCCCTCCTTGGGGTTCGGTCCGGCAACCATGATGGGGAGAGGGCCCCTCGGGGAAAAGGCCCCGACGACATCGGCAGGGGACCGGGGAGATCCGATGGGGGATCAGAACGAGAACGTGAAGGCCAGAACCAGGGGAGGTCCGTCCGGGGTTTCGGCCCCCGTCGTGTCCGTCTCGTCCCTCCCCAGGGAGTAGAAGAGGGCCCCCAGGGCCGCGCCGGTCAGGGCCCCGGCAGCGACATCGGTGGGGTAGTGCCGGTGGGCCTGAATGCGGGAGATCCCCACAAAGGCCGCCCAACCGTAGCTCGCCAGAGGGGGGACCCAGCGCCAGTCCCGGTAGTCCGTAGGGGACAACTCCCGCCGCATGGTGGCCCTGGCGTGTCGGTTCAGATAGGCGGCGGCGAAGAAGGCCACCGATGTGTGACCGCTGAAAAAGGAGCGCCGGTCCCCGGCGGGACCGTGGTCCTCGTCCGCCTCGGCGATCTCCGGAGCCATATGGGTGAGGGGGCGGGGGCGTGCCACGATCCCCTTCACCAGGTCGGTGATCCCCTTCGTGGCCGCCAGACCCGAAGTCAGGAGGAGAGCGTCCTGGAGGACGTCCCTTCCCCGCCGATCAGCCGGATAGGCCAGATCCAGGCCCAACACCAGGGCTCCCGCCACCGCCGGCGTCGCCGCCGCCCCGGCAAAATCATCCAGGAAGTTTCTCTTTCCCGCCCGGGGCTCACCCCCGAGCCACCGCGCCACCGCCACCTCCCAGGACGGGGGATTCGGCCAGAGGGAGGGCTTCGCCGGATCGAAGTCGGCCACCCGGCCCCCGACGACCATGAGGCCGAGGGACGCCCCTCCCACGCCCGCCATCTCCCCAGGGGTGAGGTAGTCTTGCTCCTGGCCTCGAAGCCCACCCGGAGCACCCGCACCCAGGGCTACCAGGGTCAGGAGAAGGCACATCCCCGGCCTGGCCCGGAAGGCAGCGGAACCACCGCCCTTCATCAGAGCGTCTGGGAGGCCGCGAGGGCGGCCCGGAAGGTGCGGGACCAATCGGCGAGGGAGGTCTGCAGATACCGAGCTTCTTCGGCCCGGCTCCGGCTGATGGGCCCTTCCTCGCCCCGCTCCATCTCCACGCTCACGAAGATGGGGCCCGTCTCGGTGAGGAGCTCCGACACCGCCATGGCAAGATCAGGGGCCCGTGAGAAGGCGTACACCCGCCTGAAGCCGGCAGCCTCCGCCATTCCGGGAAAGTCGATGCGTCCGGCCCCGGGGATGGGCTGGTTTCCCGTGATCTCGTAGGCCCCGTTCTCGAGGACGAAGAGGACCAGGTTCCGGGCCCGGGCGCCGACGATGGTGGCCAGGGTTCCCAGGGTCATGAGCATGCTCCCATCCCCGTTCAGGCACAGGACCCTGCGGTCGGGACGGGCCAGAGCGATGCCCAGAGCCAGGTCCGCCGTGTGGCCCATGGCGCTGTCCGCCGACGCGAAATCCAGATCGTGATGGGAGATGCGTCCCCACGGGCGTGTCGAACTCATGCAGGTCACCACGACCTCATTGGTGCGGGCCGCGTAGAGGGGATGGAGGAGCTCGTGCGTGGTCAGCATGGGGAGGCCCCCGGGTGAGCTGAGTATCGAATCGGCCTGGCTCCTAGGTGAAGTCAGTATCAAGGAGGACCGCCACGGGTCGCTCCCGGGCATGCGCTCGCTCCCAGCCCTCCCGGAGGGGAGCGAGATTCTCGGCGTCATCCAGCACCAGGTAGGGGATGCCCCAGGCCCTCAGCGTGCTCATGGTCATGTGGGCCACGGAATCCAGGTCATTGCGAACCAGGAGGTCCCGTTCCACATCCGGCACGTCCAGGTCCACCCCCACCACCCTGGCCTTGCCGAACCCCCGGCACGTCACCAGGAGGAGGAGGGGCGCTCCCATGCGGCTCGCGGTGCCCCGGAGGCCATCCCCGGCCTCGAGAAGCCCCGTATTCTGAATCAGCACCACAGGATTTCCCCCGCCCAGCCAGAGTCCGGAGGCCAGGGCCATGGCCTCTCCCTCACGGGTGACGAGGACGGTGCGGATGGGCTCGGCAGGCCCTCCCCCGCCCCTGCCGGCCCCCGACAATGCGGTCCCGGAAGGGCCTTCCTCGATGGTCCGGGCCACTTCCAGGGCCTCCAGGAGGGGGGCGGACGTATTGTCCGGAAGGGTGACGACGTGGCTGATCCCCATTTCCCGCAGGAGGGCCGCGAACCGGACGGAGGACGGGACCGAATCGGTGGGCACCTCGGGGGAGTCGGGTATGGGATCAGGCATGGAGAATCGGAGGGGCCTTCAGACTCGAGTGTGCACGGTGGAAGTGTTCGGCGCTCGCACTCGCGCCCCGTCGGTGATGGAAGCGAGAATCCGGTTCAACTCCTTCTCGAGCTTGGCAGTCTTCTCCACCGCCTCATCGGTGGTCATCTTGCCCGTACCCATCAGGTGGCAGGTCAGGTAGAACTCCCGCACCTGCCAGAGGAGCTGGTCGATTGCGGTCCGTGTTTCTTTGTCCATGCGTCGATCCGAGGCACCCGAGGGTACTTCCTCCTCTTTCCCTCCCCCGGGCCCGTAGAGGGACCGTTGGGCAAGAAGGAGCGCGGGAACGACCGCGACGGCCATTCTCAGCCATCGCTCCTCCACCACGATGACGGCAAAGGCCAGAACGAAGAGAAAAAGGCCGACCTCGAAGACGTCGTGCTTTTCCATGCTGCCCTCCCTGGGGCCGGTCTCCGGGGGGAAGGAGACCCGGGGAAACGGATCGATGAGGCAATCTACGGCCCAACCCACTGCCCCGGGCAAGGGAAATCGGATCAAGAACGGAGAGCAGCCCGTCCCGGATCGCTCCTCTCCTCCCCGTCCCGACCCACCCTTACCCACCCTTTCGGGTCCGTCCGGATGGCACCGGGAAGCCGCTGGCACTAGACTAGTCCGGTAGCACCGGACCCCCGGGCCCGGCCTGAACCAAGCCGGGTCATTCAAACCGTTCACCCCATCGAGCGCAGGATACGTTCATGGCGGCAAGCCCACCCCTCGTCTTCGTGGTTTCGGACTCCATGGGCGAAACGGCCCAGCTCGTCGCCCGGGCCGCTCTGAGTCAGTTCCCGGACAGCGGCGCCGGACTGCGGCGCTTCAGCCAGATCGAGACCCCTGAGGCCGCCAGGGAAGTCATGGCCCAGGCCCGTTCCCAGCCCACCCTTGTGATCTTCACCATCATCCTCCCCGATGTTCGAGAGGCCATCGAGGAGGAGGCGAAAAAACACGGAATTCACGCGGTGGACATCATGGGCCCGGCCCTGGACGGCCTCGAGGCCATCACCGGGGCGGAGGCGATCCTGGAGGCGGGCATCATCCACCGGCTGGACGAGCGGTACTTCCGGAGAGTGGAGGCGGTGGAGTTTGCCGTCCAACACGATGACGGAAAGGATCCCCAGGGGTACCGGAAAGCCGACATCGTTGTCCTGGGCGTCAGCCGGTCCAGCAAGACGCCCGTGAGCATGTATCTGGCCAACAAAGGCTACAAGATCGCCAACCTTCCCCTGATTCCCGAGATCCCCGTTCCCCCGGAGTTGAGCCGGATCCCCGTGGAGAGGATCGTGGGGCTCACCATCAGTCCCGGGAAATTGGCCCAGATCCGCAGAGAACGGGTCCGAACCATGGGCGTGAGGGGGAACTCGGACTACTCGGATCTCGGACGGATCCGGGAAGAGCTGTCCTTTGCCAGGCGAGTGTTCAGAGATCTGGGAGCCGACGTGGTGGACGTCACCGACCGGGCCGTGGAGGAAACCGCCGCCCTGGTGATGGAGATGGTGAACAACCGGAGGAACCACGGTCCCTGATCCCGCAGCCCCGGAGTGAGCCTTGACGACGTTCCTGAAGGTCTATGCGGTAACCCTCCCGGCCTTTCTGGTCATCGATCTCCTGTGGCTGGGCGTGGTGGCCCGGGGCTTCTACGCCGACCAGCTCGGAACCCTCATGCGAGGGGAGGTAAACTGGTGGGCCGCGTTTGCCTTCTACGTGGTGTTCGTGGCGGGCATCCTGGTCCTGGTGACCTGGCCCGCCGTGGAGCGGGAAAGCGTGGGGCGGGCCCTGGCCCTGGGTGCCCTGTTCGGGCTGGTGACCTACGCGGCCTACGACCTGACCAACCTCGCGACGCTGGAGGGCTTTCCCCTCACCATGGCCCTGGTGGACCTCTGCTGGGGGACGGTTCTCTGCACCGTCGTGAGCTTCATCGCCTTCAAAGCCTGGATGTGGCTGGGGTAGCCGGATACCGACTCCGGCGCCACAGACCGGGGAAAACGGTCCGAGGGAGGACAGAGAGGGGATGACCGTGGAAACGAGAAAACGGAGAAGCATCTCGACGAAGCTCTTCCGCACCGGTGCGGCTCTCCTCATGGGGCTGGCGGCCGCCACCCTTCAGGACCCCGGCGGCGTGGCCGCCCAGGAAGGGACCTTCGACCTCCTCATCACCAACGCCCGGGTAGTGGACGGAACGGGCAATCCCTGGTTCAGGGCCGATGTGGGCATCGTGGGCGACCGGATCACCGAGATCGGAAGGCTCGGCGAACGCCGGGCCCGGCGGGTCATCGACGCCGGAGATCGGGTCGTGAGCCCCGGCTTCATCGACCTCATGGGTCAGTCCAGCCAGATCCTCATCCGGGACCCGGCCAGTGCCGAGAGCAAGCTTCGCCAGGGGATCACCACCTATCTGTCGGGGGAGAGCAACTCCGCCGCTCCCCAGAGCGAGAGGACCCAGTACCGTCCCCCGGTCATCGCCGGCGATACCCTGCGCTGGACCACCTACGCCGAGTACTTCCAAATCGTGGAGCGCTACGGGATTCCCCTGAACGTGGTCCACAACGTGGGACTGGCCCAGGTGCGGAGGATCGTCCTGGGAGCCGGGGACGCCCAGCCCACCCCGGCCCAGATGGAAGAGATGAAAGCCCTGGTTCGGGAAGGAATGCAGGATGGAGCCGCTGGCGTATCGGTGGCTCTCATCTACCCACCCGCGGTGTACGCAACCACCGGGGAGCTCATCGAGCTGGCTTCGGTGGCCGCGGAGTTCGGCGGGGTCTACTTCACCCACCTGCGAAACGAGAGCCAAGCCGTCCTGGAGGCCATCCGGGAAGCGCTGGAGATCGGCGAGGCCGCCGGAACGCCCGTCCACATCTACCACCTCAAGGCCGCAGGACAGGAGAACTGGGAGCTCATGCCCCGGGCCGTAGCCCTGGTGGATTCGGCCCGAGCCGCCGGGATGGACGTGACCGCCGATGTCTATCCGTACATCCGGAACGGAATCGGACTTCGCTCCTTCATCCACCCCCGGCACTTCGCCCAGGGGGCGGGGAACCTCTATGAGAGCCTCTCCGATTCCACGGTCCGGGCACGGCTCCGGGAGGAGATCGAGACCACCTCCGACTGGGAGAACTGGTACCGGCACGTGGGCATGGATTGGGACGAGGTTCTCATCGTCTCGGCCCCTTCGTCGGTGGACGACGACGTCATCGGGCGCTCGGTGGCGGAGGCCGCCGAGGTCCTGGGCACCGATCCCTGGAATGCCTTCTTCGACCTGGTCAGCTCCGACGGGGTGAGCGTGAATCCCAGGAGCATGAACGAGGAGCAGAAGTGGCAGGCCCTCCGGGCTCCCTGGGTGATGATCGACACCGACGCCTCCCCGGTGAATCCGGCCCGAACGTCCAGCGCCCATCCCCGGGCCATGGGGGCCTTTCCCAGGGTCATCGCCAAGTATGTGAGGGAGGACCACGTCCTGACCCTGGAAGAAGCGGTGAAGCGAATGACCTCACTGGCGGCCCGCCGCCTGGGTCTCTTCGACCGGGGCCTGGTGGCGCCGGGGATGGCCGCCGATCTCCTCATCTTCGATCCGGAGCGGCTGCGGGACCGGGCCGATTTCACCGATCCCATACAGTACTCGGAGGGGATCGATTACATGGTGGTAAACGGGAAGCTGGTCATCGACGACGGACACCTCACCGACGCCCGGTCCGGTCGTCTGCTGAAGCCGGGTCACTGACCCGCGGTCCGGGCACGAGTCCGGCCGATGCACGAAAGAAGCCGCCGTCCAGGCGGCACCCGAATCACACGGAGACACGATCATGTGGCGACCGACTCGATCCCCGGCCCCAGGCCGGCCCCTGGCCCTCATCCCACGCGGGGTCGCCCTGCCGGCCACTGCCCTGGCCTTCCTCGTCTTCGTCCCCGGGGCCGGCCTCTCCCAGGGGACCGAACCCTTCGATGCCCACGACCTCTGGGAGATGGACCGCATCAGCGATCCCCGGGTCTCCCCGGACGGAACCGTGGTGGTCTTCGGGCTCAGTTCCCTGGACGCCGAGGCAAACCGACGCCGGTCGGACCTGTGGACCGTGGGAGTGGACGGAAACGGCCTCCGGCGCCTCACCACCCACCCTGCCGCAGAGTACAATCAGCGGTGGGCTCCCGACGGCTCCGGCGTCTACTTTCTCTCCACCCGGTCGGGAAGCTCCCAGGTCTGGTTCATCTCCTTCACCGGGGGCGAGGCCCGGCAGGTGACGGACTTTCCCCTGGACGTGGGAAGCATGGCCGTCTCGCCCGAAGGCGCCCACCTGGCGGTAAGCATGGAGGTCTTCGTGGACTGCCCGGACCTGGCGTGCACCTCGGACCGACTTGCGGAGGAGGAGGGCCGGATCTCCAGCGGCATCCTCTACGATGAGCTCTTCATCCGGCACTGGGACACCTGGGAGGACGGCCGCCGCTCCCACGTCTTCGTGGTGCGCCTCGAGGAAGAGGGCGAGCCGCTGGACCTCATGAGGGGGATGGCCGCCGACTGCCCCTCGGTGCCCTTCGGCGGCCCGGAGGAATACACCTTCACCCCCGACGGCCGAGGCGTCGTCTTCACCGCCCGCACCGCCGGGCGGGAGGAGCCATGGTCTACGGATTTCGATCTCTTCGGCTCCCCCGTGGACGGCTCCCACGAGCCGGAGCTACTCACCACCGAGAACCGGGCCTGGGATACCGCCCCCGTCTTCAGCCCCGACGGATCGACCATGGCCTACCTGGCCATGGAACGTCCCGGCTTCGAGGCCGACCGCTTCCGCATCATTCTGAAGGAGGGGCCCCGCGGTGAGGAACGAGTCCTGACCCAGGACTGGGATCGGTCGGTGGGCTCCATGACCTTCTCTCCGGACGGGAGCAGTCTTCTGGTGACGGCCCAGAACCTGGGGAACCACTCCCTCTTCAGCGTGGACGTGGCCACCGGGAAGGTCACCGAGCTCATCCACGAGGGCACCGTCCGTTCCCCGGCCTTCACCGGAAACGGCCGCATCCTCTTCGGCATGGATCACCTCCGGTCCCCGGTGGAGCTCTACACGGCCCGGGCCGACGGCACGGACATCCGGGCCATCACCTCCGTGAACCGCCACCGACTGGCCCGCATCGAGCTGGGGGAGACGGAGCAGATGACCTTCGAGGGGGCCGAGGGCGAGGAGGTCTGGGCCTGGATCGTGAAGCCGGTGGACCTGGATCCCGACCTGAGCTACCCCGTCGCCTTCATCATCCACGGGGGACCCCAGGGCTCCTCCTCCAACAACTTCCACTACCGGTGGAACCCCCAGATCTACGCCGCCGCCGGCTACGGGGTCATCGAGGTGGATTTCCACGGCTCCACCGGGTACGGCCAGGACTTCACCGACGCCATCACCGGGGACTGGGGAGGAAAGCCCCTGGAAGACCTCCAGAAGGGGCTGGCAGCGGCGCTGGAGCGCTACCCCTGGATGGACGGGGATCGGGCCTGCGCCCTGGGGGCGTCCTACGGTGGCTACATGATCAACTGGATCGCCGGGAACTGGCCCGACGGCTTCCGGTGCCTGGTGAACCACGACGGGGTCTTCGACCAGCGGATCATGTACTATGGGACCGAGGAGCTCTGGTTCCCGGAGTGGGAGCACGGGGGAACCTACTGGGCGAACCCCGAGGGATTCGAGAAGCACAACCCGGCTCTGCACGTGAACAGGTGGCAGACACCCATGCTGGTCATCCACGGCGCCCTGGACTACCGGGTGCCCCTGGAGCACGGCATCGGGGCCTTCACGGCCCTCCAGCGAAAGGGGATTCCCAGCCAGTTCCTCTACTTCCCCGACGAGAACCACTGGGTCCTGAGCCCCGCCAACGGCATCCTCTGGCACGAGACGGTGCTGGATTGGCTGGAGCGGTGGACAAGGAGGTAAACGTTCCCGGGAGGCCGATCCTGGGATGGATCCTGGGCATCGGCCTTCTCGGCGCCCTCCTCTACCTCCTGCACAGGACGGTGGGGTGGGAGGAGCTCCTCCGGCCCTGGAAGAGCCTGCCACCCGTCACCGTGGCCGGTGCCTTCCTCCTGGTCCTGGTCAGCTACGGGGTCCGCACCGTTCGCATCCACCAGTACTTTCGTCCCGACACCTCCGGTGGATTCGGCCGGTCCTATCGTCTGGTCCTCCTCCACAACCTCCTGAACAACCTCCTCCCCATGAGGAGCGGCGAAGCCTCCTTTCCCGTCCTCATGAAGCGGGAGTTCGGGGTCCCGGTGAGCCGGTCCCTGCCCGGTCTCCTCTACCTCCGGCTCCTGGACCTGCACTTCCTTCTCTTCCTCGCCGCCGCCGTCCTCTTTGCGGGGGATGGGGTGGGTGGGTGGGTCGTCCCCCTCATCCTCGCCCCCCTCCCCTTCCTGGCCTTCCGGTTCCAGGAGGCGGTCCGGGACCGGATGGGAAGCCGGGCGATGGTCAAACGGTCTCTGGCCGGCCTCCCTCACCGCACGTCCCTCTTCTGGACCACCTTCCTCTGGACGGGCCTCAACTGGGTGGTCAAGCTCCTGGTCTTCGCCTGGCTCCTGCAGGCATTCCAGCCCATGCCCCCCGGCACCGCCCTCCTGGGGAGCGTCACCGGAGAGCTTTCTTCCGTCCTCCCCTTCCACGGGCTGGCCGGAGCCGGGACGTACGAGGCCGGAGTCCTGGCGGGGCTCCTCCCCCTGGGAATCGAAGTGGACGCTGCCCTTCCGGCAGCGGTGAACCTGCACCTCTTCGTCCTGGGGAGCTCCGTGCTGGGCGCAGGCGTGGCCCTGGTTTTTCCCCTGGGCCGCCGCGGGTTTTTTGGTATCTTGTCCCCATGATTCCATCCGACGACACGATCACCCTCTCGGTGGTGATTCCCTTGTTCAACGAGGCGGAGAACGTGGATCCCCTCGTGGAGGAGATCCATCACGTCCTGAACCAGGCCCCCTGGCCCTGGGAGCTCATCCTGGTGGACGACGGAAGCCGGGACGGGACGCTGGAGAAGATGATCGCAGCCCGGAAGCGCTACGGAGAGCACGTGACGCCGGTGGCTCTCCAGAGGAACTTCGGCCAGACCGCCGCCACCCAGGCGGGGATCGATGCGGCCCGGGGAGCCATGGTGACCACCCTGGACGGGGACCGGCAGAACGATCCCGCCGACATCCCCCTCCTGGCCGGGAAGCTCCTGCAGGAGGAGGTGGACCTGGTGGTGGGGTGGAGGAAGAAGCGGAAGGACGGATTCATTTTCCGGCGCCTTCCCTCCCTCCTGGCCAATCGCCTCATCGGTCGGGTCACGGGGGTCCGGCTCCACGACTACGGGTGCAGCCTGAAGGTCTTCCGGGCCTCGGTCCTGGCCGACGTTCGCCTCTACGGTGAGATGCATCGCTTCATCCCCGCCTGGTTCGCTTCGGCCACCTCCCCGGACCGGATCACCGAGATGGTGGTGAACCACCGGCCCCGCATGGCGGGACGCTCCAAGTACGGGATCGGCCGGACCTCGAAGGTCCTCCTGGACCTCCTCTCCGTCCACTTCTTCATGCGGTACTGGGCCCGTCCCGGGCACTTCTTCGGCCGCATCGGGCTCTGGCTGGGAGGGGTGGGGGGCGCCATCCTGGCCTACCTGGCCTGGGTCAAGTTCGGACTGGGAGAGGACATCGGGACCCGGCCCCTCCTCCTGGTGGGGGTGGTCCTGGTCATCGCCTCCCTGCAGTTCCTCACCACCGGGGTGGTGGCCGAGCTCCTCACCCGGGTCTATTTCGAATCCTCCAGGGTGAAGCCGTACGTGATCAGGAAGGGGACAGGGAAGGAGGACCGGAGGTGGTCGACGTCGGGAGATTGAACATCCGCCACGTCCTCCTGGCTCTGACGGTGGCCCTGGCCTTCTTCGCCAATCTGGGCAACGCCCCCCTCTTCGACCGGGACGAAGGGGCCTTCACCGAGGCCACCCGTGAGATGCTGGAGAGCGGGAACTACGTATCCACCACCCTGAACGGAGAGCCCCGCTACGACAAACCCATCCTCACCTACTACGTCCAGGCTCTGGGGGTAGGGCTCCTGGGCTGGAACGAGTGGGGGATGAGGCTGCACTCGGCCCTGGCCGCCCTCCTCTGGGTCCTGGCCGTCTGGGGGTTCACCCGAAAGGTCTGGGACGAGGAGACGGGGTGGGTCGCGGCCATGCTCACCGCCACGACTCTCTGGGTCATGATCATCGGGCGGGCCGCCACCGCCGACGCCCTCCTGAACCTTTTCCTGGCCCTCACTCTCTTCGATCTGTACCGCTACTGGGAGGAGGAAGCCCGGGGCCCCCTCTACCGGGTGTTCCTCTGGTCCGGGCTGGGCTTTCTGACCAAGGGTCCCATTGCCGTGGCGGTGCCCCTGGCCGCCGCCTTCTTCCTGGCCCTGGTTCGGGGTCGGCTCCGCCGGTACGTGGAGGCCATCTTCAATCCCGTGGGATGGCTCATCTTCTTCGGCGTGGCGGGACCCTGGTACGCCGCGGTCTACGCCCGGGACGGGCAGGCCTTCATCGACGGGTTTTTCCTCCGGCACAACCTGAACCGGTTCGCCGACACCATGCACGGGCACGGGGGAGCCCTCTGGTACTTCATCCCCGTGATCCTTCTCGTCCTCCTCCCTCACACCTCTCTCTTCCTCAAGGTGCTGGGCAGGATCCGAAAGGCCCGCCAGGACGATCTGGAGCTCTTCCTCTGGCTCTGGTTCGGCTTCGTTTTCGTTTTCTTCAGCGTCTCCAGCACCCAGCTCCCCCATTACCTCCTTTACGGGGCCACGCCCCTCTTCCTCCTCATGGCCCGGTATCGGGAGGATCTGAAGAATCGGTTTCTGACCCTCCTTCCCATCCTCTTTCTGGCCTCCCTCCTCTTCTTTCTACCGGAGATCTGGCGGGTGGCCGAACCCATGGTGGAGGACGACTACACCCGGGCCATCATGTCCGTGGCCCCGGAGGCCTTCGACTGGCAGTACCGCCTGTGGACGGGACTGGGACTGGGAGCGGCCCTGGGGCTCCTGATGGTGAAGGGATGGAAACCGTGGGAGCGGCTCCTGGGCGCCGGAGTGGTGGCGGCCGTGCTGGTAGGGCTGGGCCTCTTCCCCACGTACGGAGCCATCCAGCAGGGCCCAACGAGAGAGGCGGCGCTGGAAGCCAGGGCCCGGGGATGGGACGTGGTCATGTGGCGGCTGGACATGCCTTCCTTCGCCGTCTACTACCGGGACATCACCCCCCTGCGGGAGCCGGAGCCCGGAGAGGTGGTCTTCACCCGCATCACCCGGCTGGACAACCTCGACCGTCCCACCGAGGTGGTCTGGCAGAAGGGCGGGATCGTTCTGGCCCGGGCGCTGGAGGATCCGGATGGAGAGTGACCCGGCTTCGGCCATCAGCCCCTCCGGGGTGCAGGCACCGGGCTGGCTGGTCTACGGGTTTCCCGCCCTGGCCCTGGTTCTCCTGATCGCGGTGGAAGCAGGAGGGACGGACCGCTCCCTCTTCTCCTTCTTCAACAGTCTTTCCGACCACACCGGTCCGGCCTTCTGGGCCCACGTCACCATCCTGGGAGACGGCCTGGTCACCGCCGTCCTCTTCCTCCCCTGGATCCGGCGCCATCCGGAGCGGGTGTGGGGCGGGATGCTCGGAGCGGTGGTCATGTTCGTGATCCTGAGGAGCTTCAAGGCCTTCCTGAGCCTGCCACGACCCCTGGGGGTACTTCCCGAAGAGATGGTCACGATCATCGGTCCCGGCCACCGGCGGAGTGCCTTCCCCTCGGGCCACACCGCCACGTTCTTCCTCTTCGTGGGCATCTGGGCCCTCAGCGTTCGGCGCCGCTGGGTTTCTCTGACGGTGTTGGTCCCCGGCGTGGTGGTGGGCGTTTCCCGCATGGCCGTGGGCGTCCACTGGCCGTCGGACGTCCTGGCCGGGGCCGTCCTGGGATGGGTGTCGGCCCTGGTGGGAATGCGGTGGGCGGCACGCCACCCCTGGGGGGTTCGCCTCCCCGGCCGGAGGATCCTGGCCGTGGCCCTCCTCGTCTCGGCCCTGGTCCTTGTCCTCATCGACCACACCGGCTATCCGGGGGTGATCCGGTTTCAGCGAGGGCTGGCGATGGTGTGTCTGGTGTGGGGGGGATGGGGGATGGTCCGGGAGCTGATGCTTCAGAAGAGGTAGGAGAGCCCCCCTCCACGCGCAGGGGTAGCCGGGATTCTCAGGCAGCTGGAAGACGAGCTGATCGACTCCGGCGGCATGACGTTGAAGGGCACACTTTCAAGGTTGGACGGGGCCAGGAGCCTTCATGCCTCGAAGGGCACGGCCACGTCCGGGTAACCTGCACCCTGCCCCGGAGCCCCGGAATGGCTGGATGGGTCCCGGGCTTCTTATCTTGTCAGGATGTCTCCTTCGTCCGCTCCCTCCGTAAACGCCCACTCCTCCCCCGACGTCCTCATCGTGGGCGGCGGGGTGATCGGGAGCGCCATCGCATACTTCCTCTCAACTGAGAGCGCAGGACCCGAGACGGCGATTGCCGGTGGCGGCGTGGTGGGATCCGGCCCCTCCCCCCGACCGGATGGGGCTCCCGCCGAGGGCTCCGCCAAGGACCGGCTCCGGATCGTCGTCGTGGAGAAGGACCCCACCTTCGCCCGTTCCTCCACGGCTCTCTCGGTAGGGGGAATCCGCCAGCAGTTCTCCACCCCGGAGAACATCCAGATGTCCCTTTTCTCGGCGGGGTTCTTCTGTAAGGCCGCAGAGCTCCTGGCCGTCGACGGGGAAGCGCCGGAGTTGGGGTTCCGGGAGGCCGGATACCTCTTCCTGGCCACGGAGGCCGGAATGGGAATTCTCCGACGGAACCACGAGCTCCAGAAGCAGATGGGAGCCGAGGTGGAGATCCTGGACCGGCAGGCCCTGTCCCGGCGATTTCCCTGGCTGGACCTCGCAGACCTCGCCGCGGGCTCCCTGGGCCTCTCCGGAGAAGGATGGCTGGACCCCCACTCCCTCCTGCAGGCCTTCAGGAAGAAGGCCCGGGCCCAGGGCGTGACGTTCCTCACCGACGAGGTGGTGGCCCTGGAGGGACAAGGGGGAGGGCACCGTCTTTCGTCCGCCTCTTTGCGGAGCGGCGGCCGGGTGAGGATGGGTGCCGTGGTGAATGCCGCAGGCCCCAGGGCCGCCGAGGTGGCCCGGATGGCCGGAATCGGGAACCTGCCCGTGGAGTCCCGGAAGCGCTTCGTGTACCGGTTTCACTGTCGAGAAGCCCCGGAGGACGTCCCCCTGACCATCGATCCCTCCGGCGTGTACTTCCGGCCCGAGGGCCGGGAGTTCCTCTGCGGGGTGTCTCCGCCCGCCGAAAACGACGCCCCCACCCTGGACCTGGAGATGTCCTACGATCTCTTCCGCCAGGTCGTCTGGCCCACCCTGGCCCGGCGGGTTCCGGCCTTCGAGGCCCTGAAGCTGGGCCACTCCTGGGCCGGGCACTACGCCGTAAACACCCTGGATCGGAACGCCATCCTGGGCCCCCACCCCGACATCCCCAACTTCTACTTCGCCAACGGGTTCAGCGGCCACGGTCTCCAGCACGCGCCGGCGGTGGGCCGGGCCCTGGCCGATCTCATCCTCTTCGGCGAGCACCGGACCCTGGAGCTCGGCCGCCTGGGCTTCGAACGGTTTGCCTCGGGACGGCTGGTGCTGGAAGAGAACGTGGTCTGATCAGAAGGTGTAGTCCAACACCCAGGCCCCCAGAGGACTCGCCAGGCGGGGATCATCCAGGAGCACCTTCAAGACCGTCTCGCCCGTCGGGGACGGTCCGTAGGCCTCCTCGTAGGCCCGCCTCAGCGGCGTGAGGTCGAAGCGGAGGTCCCTGGTGATCCAGGCGTCGCAGGGGTCGTCGTAGTCCTCGTGGGAAAGGAGGACCCGCACCTGCACGGGTCGGGACTCCATGAAGCCTCCGTAGGCAACGCCCCGGATGAGGTGGGCCCTGCACCCGCCACCATAGGACACCCTCACCGAGAGCTCGTCCCCCTCGATCCCGGGAGCGTGGATCTCCAGGGGATCGGTGGGCCACCGGTCGGCCCCGCCGGAAAGATCCACCACCAGGGGTCGGGGGCCGCTCACGAGAGCCGTGACTGCCGCCACTGCCTGGTCCAGCTCCGGCGGCAGAGCCTCGGAGCTTCCCCGCACCTCGCTCTCACCCCGGTGGTCCCGGTAGGTCAGGTCGTAGTGGAACTGGTCACAGCACAGGGTGCCGAAGTCGGTCCCGGCCACCCCGTAGATACCCGCGCTCCTGAACAGTCCGAAGAGGTCCTGCACCTCCTCGGCCGTGAGCACGGTCAACAGCTCCCCCGGGGCGAAGTCGCAGCCGCTCGTGCAGCCCTCGGCCACCAGCTTCCCGTCAGCTCCGTTCAGGACCACCCGGTAATCGACTCCGGCGATACCTCCGGATACGTGGAGTCGGATCTCCGCCCCCTCCTCCAGATAGGGGTCCAGGGCGCCGTCCTGGCATCCGACGAGGGTTCCGGCCACGAGGAGGCCCACGGTGGAGAGGATCAGTCTCGAGAGCATGGCTTCATCAGTTCCGGTGAATGGGCGTCGAGCGGATCATCGCCCATAGAACGATCCTCGCCGCCCCCGTGTGACGGAGCCTACCCGGCGCGCACGGGCGTGGGAGGCTCCCTCCCCTCCAGCACCGCCCGGGCGTTTCGTACCGCCAGCTCTGCCATGGCCCGGCGGGTGCGGGTGGTGGCGCTCCCGATGTGGGGAAGACACACGATCTTCGGATGCTTCACCAGCTCTCCGGGAACCTCCGGCTCCCGGCTGAAGACGTCCAGCCCGGCGCCGCCCAGGGGGCCGTGTTCCAGAGCTGCGAGAAGAGCGTCCTCATCGACGATATCCCCCCTGGCCGTGTTGATGAAGAGGCAGCCCGGCTTCATGAGGCCGAAGGTCTCCGCGCCGAAGAGGCCACGAGTCTCGGGAGTGGATGGAACGTGGACGGTGACCACGTCGCTTTCGCCCAGAAGATGCGTGAGGTCCACCCGTCCGGCACCGGTCTCTTCCTCCAGCTCCGGCCGGGGCTCGGCGTCGGTGTAGAGGATGCGCATGCCGAACCCGACCCCCCGGCGGGCCACGGCCCAACCGATGCGCCCGGCGCCCACGATGCCCAGAACGCTCTCGTTCAGCTCCAGCCCCAGGAGCTGGGTGGGATTCCAACCCTCCCAGGCACCCTCGGCCAGCATGGCCTGGCCCTCCTTGAGCCGCCGGGCCACGGCCAGGATCAGGGCAAAGGCCAGGTCCGCGGTGGACTCGGTGAGGACGTCGGGCGTGTTGGTGACGGGGACCCCCCGCCGCGCCGCCGCCTCCAGATCGATGTTGTCGTACCCCACGGCGCACTGGGCCACGACCCGCAGATCCGGGAGTCCCTCCAGCACCTCCTCTCCCACGGGACGGGAGAGGAGGGGAATCATGGCCACGAAATCCCCGGCCGGGGTGGGCTCGGAAGAGGAAAGCCAGACCACCTCGTACCCCGGGAGGGGATCGTCGGGAAGGAGGGGCTTCAGCTCGGCGGCGATGAGGACCCGGGGGCCGTGACCCCCGCCGCCCTCCTCGCCCGCGCCCGTCGGTTCATCGCCGGGAAGCATGTCAGGACCCTCCTCCCCCGCGGCGGTCGGGGCGGCGGTAGCGGACCGGTGCCGGCGGCTCGGGCTCGAGCTCCACGGCTTCCGTCCGGAGGAGGCGGAGGGCCTCCTGCACCGCGGCCTCGAGCTGGGGATCCCGCCCCTCGATGACCTCCCTGGGGGTGTTGCGGACCTCGATGTCCGGGGCCACACCCTCGCCCTCCACGGCCCACTCCCCGTCCACGTCGAAGAACCCACCCCGGGGCGCCACGAAGCCGCCCCCGTCGATGAGGGGAGGGGTATCCCAGGTTCCCACCAGGCCGCCCCAGGTCCGGGTGCCCACCAGGGGACCCACGTCGTGGAACCGGAAGAGATAGGGCATGAGGTCTCCTCCCGACCCGGCCCGCTCGTTGATGACCATGACCTTTGGACCCCAGAGGCCGGCCATGGGCTGGGTGAAGGGCTTCCGGTCGCCGGCCCTGGAGTTGAAGTACCCGGTCAGCTCCCGGTCCAGGATCTCCACGATGTAGTCCGCCGCCGACCCGCCACCGTTGTTCCGCTCGTCGATGACGGCCCCCTTCCGGTCCTGCTGGGCGAAATACATCCGGTTGAAATAGCTATAGCCTCCCTGGCCGGTGTTGGGGAGCCAGACGTAGGCCAGTCGGCCGTCGCTCATCTCCTCGACCTTCCGCTTGTTCTCCATGACCCAGGCCCAGGTCCGGAGCTGGCCCTCGCTCCTCGCGGGCTCCACCACGAGGGTCCGAACGCCCTCCATGGAGGGTGTGTCGCTCACGGTCACCGTGATGGTGCGTCCCGCCGTCCCCTCCAGGAGGGCGAAAGGATTGGTGGGGGCTCTCAGATCCGTGCCCTGGATGGCCAGGAGATAGTCCCCCACCCCCACGTCCATGCCGGGATGGGAGAGAGGGCCCGCCAGCCCCGGATTCCAGTTCTCACCGGTGAAGATCCGGGTGATGCGGTAGAAGCCGTCCTCCTCTTCGAGGTCCACGCCCAGGAGACCGGTGCGCGGACTCTCCAGGTCCGGGTAGTCTCCACCGCGGACATAGGAGTGACCCACGGCGATCTCGCCGGAGAGCATGTCCAGGAGATGGTTGAAGTCGGAGCGGTGGTTCACGTCGGGAAGCCAGGCGCTGTACCACTGCCACACGTCCTCCCAGGGGGCTCCGTGGGCGTTGTCCACGTAGAGGAAGTCCCGCATGAAGCGCCATCCGTCCCGGAGCATCTGTGCATACTCGGCCTTGGGCTCCACCCGGATGCGCATGCCCGAGGTGTTCAACCGCTCCCCCCCGTTTTGGGGCGCCGACCCGGTGGTGCTCGCCACGGACCAGTCGCCGGCCCCGGACCGGACCAGGAGCTTCTTGCGGTCGTGGGATGCCGTCACTCCTCTCACGCCCTCCAGGAAGTCCTCGGCTTCGGCGTCTTCCAACGTGTACTTCCGCACCGCCAAACCGGTGCTTCCGGACACCGACTCCAGGACGAAGACCACGCCCTCGGGGCCCTTCTCCAGGCCCGCGAAGTTCCTCGTCCCCAGCCCGGGGACGGGGAGGATGCGCCGTGCCATCCCGTCGAAGTCGATGACCACCTCGTCGGTATCGGAGCCTTCGGCCTCCGCGGCCCCTTCCTCCCCGGCCTCCGGGGCGCCGGCTTCGGCCTCGTCCCCCCCTTCCCTTTCTTCCTCGTCGGAGATGGGAAGGAAGGGGGAGGGCTCGTCATCGTCCAGAAGGGCCAGGTAGAGGGCCCGGGTCACGGGCCGGTCGTAGGAGGTCATGTCCAGCCAACCGGTGTTGAGGCCGTAGTCGGTGGACGCGAGAAAATAGAGATGGTCCCCCGAGGCGTCCCAGACGGGATCGATGGCGTCGGCCATCCCGTCCGTGAGCTGGCGCGTCTCCCCCGTCCGGGTGTCGTGGACGAAGATGGCCCGGAGCTGGTTGTCCAGCCTCCGAGCGTAGGCGATCCAACGGGAATCCGGAGACCAGACAGGGTTCATGGAGCGCTCGGGATGGGCGTAGCGGTCCGTGTCCACATGGGTGAGCTCACCGGACTCCAGGTCCATGATCAGGACCCGGTAGTGGGTGTCGGTGAAAGCCAGTCTCGTGCCGTCGGGGGACCAGGTGGGAACGAAGAAGAACGACGGATCAGGAATCTTCATGCGCCGGGGATCGCTCCCGTCCTGTTCGGCGATGACCAGGCCGTACTCGTCCCCCTCATCGTTGAACCAGGCGATCCTCTCCCCATCGGGAGACCAGACAGCGTGGCGATCGGCCACCCCGGGGCTCCGGGTGATGTTCCTCCAGCTCCCCTCCTCCGCCGGCACGGTGAAGAGGTCGCCCCTGTACTCGAAGAGGGCCCTCTTCCCCGTGGCCGAGAGGCGGGCATCCCTCAAGCGCGCGGACGGAACGTCCTCCCAACGGGGCCGGGACCAGGTCATGTCCCCGGCCACATTCACCACGAGCCGGCGGGTCTCATTGGTGGAAGGATCCAGCTCGTGCAGGTATCCGGCCTGCTCGTAGACCACCACCCCGTGGCCGGTCCCCAGGCTCTTCACGTCGAAGTCGGCATGGAAGGTGTGCTGGGTCTCCTCGCCCGTGTCCGGATCCCAGGACCAGACGTTGCCGGCCCAATCCCGCTCCGACAGGTAGTAGATCTTTCCGTCCATCCACACCGGCGCCATCTGGCGCTCCCCCTCCCAGGGCGGGGTCCGAAGTTCCCAGTCCGCCGTGGAAACCACCCGCACCGGCTGGGCCTGCCCGCCCCGGTAGTTCCTCCACCCCGGGTCCCAGTATCCGATCTCCTGGTAGGCCAGCCACGCCCCGTCCCCGCTCATCCCTCCCTCGTAGGCCTGGGGCGCCGCCAAAGCCCCCGGGAATCCCCCCTCCGGTGACACCGTAAAGAAGCGGGTGAGCTGGGTGGGATGGCCCAAACGTCCCGACCGAAAGAGGATGTCCCCGTCGGGCGTCCAGCCCTGGACCACGTCGGCGCCGGGGTGCCAGGTGAGCCGCTCCGGCTCGCCTCCCCCGGCGGGAATCAGGTACACGTCGGTGTTCCCGGCGTACTCCCCGGTGAAGGCGATCCACCGTCCATCGGGAGAGAAGGCCGGCCCCGTTTCGGAGCCCAGGGCGCTGGTGAGGCGTACGGCGTCACCTCCTCCCCGGTCCACCAGCCAGATGTCGTCGGCATGGACGAAGGCGATGTGGGTAGCGCTCACCGTGGGCTGACGCAGGAAGCGGCTACCCTGGGCCCGGGCCGAGGCCGGGATGACCGCCAGGAGAAGGGCCAGGGTGAGGGACGTCGAGATGAGAATGGAAATGGAGCTGCGCCGGCGGACCGACATGGATCTTCCTCCAGAATGGCGTTCGAGGTTCGCTCAATCTGGGAAGAAGACACCCCGGTCTGAAAGGGGCGGAACGGGAAATCATTGCCGATAGGGTACTCTGATACCTATTGTGAGGGCAGGATCAGGCCCTGCCGGGAAACCGGCAGCCCCCACTTCTCCGGAATCAGCACGACAGGCCAGCCGAAGAGGGACCTTCGGCTCCATCGGCCCTCTTTCGGTGGGCAACGTGTCGCCGAAAAGGAGGTCGTCGTGGCCGAGATCACCACCAGGACCCTGCAGGTTCGTCTTTTTCTCCTCGTCGTCCTGGCCTTCATCCCCGCGCTGGGCTTCTTCTGGTACGCCAACAGCGAGCTCCGGACGCTCCAGTTGGAGGCCAAGGAACAGGAGCTCCTTCGACGAGCCGAAGTCGTAGCCACGGAATACCGAAGCCTCCTGGATCAGAGCAGGGCGGTGATGGCGTCCCTGGCCGAGCTGCCCGAGATCCGGTCCGCCAGGATGCCGGACTGCGCCCGGCACATGGAACGGGTCCTCCGGCACGCGGACGACTACACCACCATCTCCATCGTGGGCATGGACGGGTACCTCTCCTGCGGCGCGTATACGCCCGAAGAGCCCCTCTACCTGGGGGACCGGGCCTACTTCACCCGAGCCACGTCCCGGGAGCGGTTCTCCGTGGGGGACTTCGCCCTGGGGCGCATTACGGGCAAGGCCGTGGTGGGACTCGCCTTCCCCATCATGGAAGAAGAGAAGGTCGAGTCTGTCGTGGCTGCGAGCCTGGACCTGGGCTTCCTGGGACCCGGACCTGCGAAGGGACCCCTTCCCGAGGGCTACACCTTCACCGTTCTGGACCGTGACCGGAGGGTCATGGTCCGCGTCCCCCGAACCGGAGATTTCACTCTCGCCGATACCGCCGGAGCCGTGGCGGGCCCGGAATTTCCGGACCTCCCCGAGGCATCCCACGCCGTGGTGGCCGACGGAGAGGACCTGGACGGGATTCCCAGGCTCTTCGGGGTCGCGGCCCTCAGGGGGCCCACCGGCGACACCCAGGGGTACGTCGCCATCGGTCGGACCCGGGCCACCCTCACGAGCGAGGTGGACGAGGTCGTGAGCTTCGAGCTCCGCTACCTGGCCATCGGAGGCTTCGCCCTCCTCATCTTCGCCTGGATCCTCGGGCACTTCTGGGTCGCCCGATGCCCCCCGGGGAAAGAGGAAGCGTAGTTTCGGAGGGTTTTTTTTCGTATCCTATTCCCGGCACCCGACGACTCCACTCCAACGCGCCCCGGGAACGACGCTCTTCCGCATGCAACACGACACCATCGCCGTCATCGACTTCGGAGGGCAGTACGCCCACCTCATCGCCACCAAGATCCGCCGCCTGGGCGTTCTTGCCGAAATCCGCCAACCCGAGGATCCCCTCGAGGCCTTCCGTCCCTACCGGGGAATCATCATTTCGGGAAGCCCGGCCCTTTCCTCCCACGGAGAGGACCAGGACTACACCAAGGGGATCTACGACCTGGACACTCCTATCCTCGGGTTCTGCTTCGGGCACCAGGAGATCGCGAAGCATTACGGGGGCGAGGTCATCCACGGTGGCCGGGAGTGGGGCCGCGCAGACCTCCAGATCCAGGGAGAGCATCCCCTCTTCGCAGGCCTCGAGCCTGCGGAGCAGGTCTGGATGAGCCACTACGACTCGGTGGCGTCGGTAGGTCCCGAGTTCCTCGAGTTGGGCTACACCGTCACCGGCAAGGGCGAGCACCGCTTCGCCGCCATCGGCTCGGACAGCCTGAAGCGGTACGGGTTCCAGTTCCACCCCGAGGTGGACGACACCCTGCACGGAACGGAGATGATCTCCAACTTCGTCTTCGAGATCTGCGGGTGTAGGCCGTCCTGGAGCATGGAGCAGTACCTGGACGAGCAGATGACGAAGATCCGGGACCAGGTGGGGGACGAATCCGTCTTCCTCCTGGCCTCGGGAGGTGTGGACTCCACCGTGGCCGCCGTGGTGCTGGGCCGTGCCCTGGGCTCCGAGCGCCTCAACCTCCTGCACATCGACAACGGCCTCATGCGAAAGGACGAGAGCGCACGGGTCCTGGAGCGATTCAGGGCCATGGGGCTGGGGGAGACCCTCCACTTCGTGGACGCCTCGGAGGTCTTCCTCACGGCCCTTGCCGACACGGTGGAGCCCGAGGAAAAGCGGCGCATCATCGGCGACACCTTCGTGAAGGTCTTCCAGGACATGGCCAGGAGGCTGGAAATCCCGGATCACCTCCTGGGCCAGGGCACCATCTACCCCGATACCATCGAGACCGGGGGCACGAAGCGGGCCGACGTCATCAAGACCCACCACAACCGGGTTCCCATCATCGAGGAGATGATCGAGGAAGGGCGGGTGGTGGAGCCCCTGGCGGACCTTTACAAGGTGGAGGTTCGGGAGATGGGAGAGCGACTGGGCATCCCCCACGAGCTCCTGTGGCGCCACCCCTTCCCCGGACCCGGGCTCGGCGTGCGCCTCCTCTGCAACACGGGCCGTCCGGACCGGGAAGGCTTCGAAGAAGCGGAGCCCCTCCTGGCGGAGGTCATGGAGGGCTCACCGCTGAAGGCCCTTCTCCTGCCCATCCGGTCCGTGGGGGTCAAGGCCGACCTCCGGGCCTACGAGCACCCGGTTCTCCTCACCGGAAAGGCGCACTGGGACGAGCTTCTTCGGACCGCCTCGGAGATCACCAAGGGCGTTCCCAAGATCAACCGGTGCATCTGGAATCTGGGGGGCGACGCCCCGGAATCGGCTCGGCCGCTGGCCAGGAGCGTCACCCGGGAACGCCTGGACCTTCTCCGGGAAGCCGATCACCTGGTCATGGAGACCCTCAGGAAGCACAACCTGTACGACCTCATCTGGCAGTGCCCCACCGTCCTCGTCCCCCTTCAGCTCGGGGACCGGGAGGGCGAGCTGGTCGTGGTCCGTCCCATCACCTCGGAACGGGCCATGACCGCCCGGCCCTTCCCCATGACCGAAGCCTCATTGGACGAGCTCCGGGAGGGGATCCTGACGCTGGATGGCATCTCGGGTCTGGCTTTGGACCTCACGTCCAAGCCTCCCGGCACCATCGAGTGGGAGTAGCGAAACCGGCTTTCAATCAGGGATGGCCAGGGTATACCTGGACCTCCCGTCGGTCCAGGCAAGGCCCGACAGGCCGTCCAACACGGCCCTTCCCAGCGCCCGGTCCCGAATGGCCACGGCCAGTCCCACCGGAAACGGAGCCCGGGGATCGTCGGCCCACCGCTGGAAGTCCAGCACGTACTCGGGCTTCGCGAAGGCGAACCCTTCCGGCAAATCGCTTTCCAAACCGTCCGGTATCATTCCCCTTCTGGCCTCCGGCGGCCAGGCATCCTCCCGCTCCCGGTAGTCGAGGACCGCCTCCCGCACCGCATCCACGTCCGCCAGCACCGCCTCGGCCCGTTCGTTCAGCATCCTGCGCTGAACCCAGGGTCTCGCCAGTGCAGCCACGATGCTCAGGGACACGAGGACGAGAAGGAGCTGGACCAGGGTGAACCCCGCCCGGGGTGCCCCCCGGCCTCGCCCACGGATTCCCTCTCCCGGACCCGTCACCTGGAACCTCCACGAAGAATCTCCGGAGCATCTCCCAGGAAGAGCTCCAGGGAATCCGAGGAGGCGAGCTGAATGATGCCCTCCGGTCCGGGAATCCACAGTCGGTAGCTTCGTCCACCCGTCCGTTCATACTCCACTTCGGAGAACGGTCTGCCGGCTTCGGCCAGGGAGTTGGGCAGACGTCCCTGGTCCCGCCGGTAGCCCTCCACGTCCAGGGCGCCCAAGTAGAGCTCCATACGGAGGCCCGCTTCCAGAAAGGCTCCGGGAAGGGGCTCCGGCGGCGGCGGCGCCAGGGAGCTCGGCGCTGTGAGCCAGAGGAGGAGGGAAAGGACGGTGAGGGCACAGAGGACCAGCCAGGAAATGGGCGAGGGGGGGCGGTCCAGCTTGCTCGCGATTTCGTCCCGGATGACGGCCTTCTCGGCCTGGTCCTTCATGACGTCGGCGACGGCATCGGCGATGTACCCCGAGGGGGCGCCCGTCGTGGCGTCCTCGTCGTTCTTCGAGACCGTAGCTTCCGGGGAGTCCGGGGGGGGGTCGATGCCGCTCATGGACTCAAAATACGACGGCACCCCCCGCTCCAGCGAGCTTCCCCGGCGTGCGGGTCCTCCTCCTCACTCCTCCCGTAGAGACTCGGCCGGGTCCACCGAGGCGGCCCTTCTGGCCGGAACGAGGGTCCCGGCAATACGTTGGGGCAGGAGGCTCACCCGCGTGTAGCGATCCAGGGCGATGACCGGGGAGAGGGAGAGGACCGGGATCAGAAGAAAGAGGGGACGGCGGAGGAGAGACCGTGTGGCGAAACGGAGGTCTTGCCGGAGGGAGTCGAGCATGAGACACCTCAAGAATCGGGCGGGTCGTGAAACCTCGTCATTGATTCGGGAACACGATGATCGGTTCTGAGCAGGTGCATTTCATTCGTCCCCTTAGAGGGTGTTGACATCATGGTTTCCACCCCGGCCTCGAGGGTCGTGCTCCGAAGCTTCCATGGATCCTCACGAGGACCGCGGGTATTTAGGATGCCTACTACCTACCCCGAGCTCGAGAGGAGTGATCTCATGGAGCTTGTTGACCGTCTACTGAACCGTCGCCAGATGCTCGGCGCATCCCTGGCCGCCGCCGCCACCGCTGCCTGGCCCCGGGTGGCCGCGGGCACCGAAGGGGGTTCCGCTCCCCGACAAGGAGCCGCCTTCGCCTCCCCGGGCCGACCCTCCCTGACCGGACTCCGGGAGCTCCGGTTTCCCTTCTCACTCCCGGACCTCCCCTACGGCCACGACGCTCTGGATGCGGCCATCGATGCCCGGACCATGGAGATCCACCACGGCCGACATCACCAGGGATACGTGAATCGTCTGAACCAGGCCCTGGAGGGCCACTCGGAGCTCCACAATCACACCTTGCTGGAGCTGGTGTCCTCCTGGAACGGTCTTCCGGACACCGTGAAAAGCGCGGTGCGAAACCACGGGGGAGGCCACCTGAATCACACCCTCTTCTGGTCCTCCATGAGTCCCGGCGGCGGCGGCGAGCCCCGGGGGGGCCTCGCCGGCGCCATCCGAAGCCGGTTCGGCAGCTTCGAGAGCTTCAAAGAGGAATTCTCCGGCGCCACGGGCTCCATCTTCGGCAGCGGCTGGGGTTGGCTCGTCGAGGCGGGAGGAGGCCGCCTCGAAGTGGTGACCACTCCCAATCAGGACAACCCGGTCTCCATGGGGATGACCCCCCTCCTGGGGTTGGACGTCTGGGAGCACGCTTACTACCTGCGGTACCAGAACCGCCGGGGCGACTACATCCAGGCCTTCTGGGACGTGGTGAACTGGGACGAGGTGAGCCGGCGCTTTCGGGAAAGCTGACGGCGTTCGGACGGGACCACGACCCCACCTCTGCTTGCCCCGCCTCCGAGAGGGCGTATTCTACGGTTGACCTTCTACGGGAAACCTCGTCCCCGTGCGCCCATCTCGGAGGCATAGCCATGAAGCCCATGATTCTGGTCCTTCTTCTCACCCTCGGGGTGTGGGGCTGTGGTCCCGCAGCCGACCAACCCGCCGAGGAGCCCGCGTCCGGTGCCCCCGCAGAGGCGGGAACCGAGGAGATGGCCCCCACCGACGATCCGCTGATCGAACAGGCCAGGGCCGCCTTCTCTCCCATCCCCCTGGAACCCCAGCCCCTTCCGAACAACCCCATGACCCCGGCCATGGTGGAGCTGGGCAAGATGCTCTATTTCGAACCCCGCCTCTCCGCCAGTTGGCTCATCAGTTGCAACACCTGCCACAACCTGGCCCTGGGAGGAGTGGATCTCATGGAGACCTCCATCGGCCACGGCTGGCAGAAGGGTCCGCGGAATTCCCCCACCGTCCTCAACGCCGTCTTCAATCTCGCCCAGTTCTGGGACGGCCGGGCCCCGGACCTCAGGGAGCAGGCGAAGGGACCGGTGCAGGCCGGCGTGGAGATGAACAACACCCCGGAACGGGCGGTGAGCACCCTGCAGTCCATCCCCGAGTACGTGGAGCGCTTCCAGGCCGCCTTTCCCGACGAATCGGACCCGGTGACCTTCGAGAACATGGCGGTAGCCATCGAGGCCTTCGAAGCCACCCTGCTCACGCCGAACTCGGCTTTCGACCGCTTCCTCCGGGGGGACCCCGCGGCCCTTACCGATGAGGAGAGAGAGGGATTCACCCTATTCACCAACAAGGGATGCACCTCCTGTCACCAGGGGGTAAATGTGGGTGGCACCGGATATTTCCCCTTCGGCCTGGTGGAGCGTCCCGGTGCGGATATCCTCCCCCCGGACGACAGGGGACGCTACACCGTTACTCAAACGGCTACCGACGAGTACGTATTCAAGTCTCCCTCCCTCCGGAACATCACGCTCACCCCCCCCTACTTCCACTCCGGGAAGGTCTGGGACCTCACCCAGGCGGTACAGGTGATGGGAACGGCCCAGTTGGGCACTGAGCTCACGGACGAGGAAGTCACCGCCATCGAGGCCTACCTGGGCTCCCTCACCGGGGATCAGCCTGTGGTGGAGTACCCCATTCTGCCGCCCCACACCCCCGGCACTCCCCTCCCCGACGTGAGCGTGTCGGCGGGAGAGATGCCCTGAGCCCGGGAAAAGGGGAAGACGAGGAAGGGAGCTCGAAGAGGGACCGAGCAGGTTTCGAGGAGGAGCACCGGGATCCGCCCGGGGACGGGACGGGCCCGGGCTCCCGGTACCTTCAGGGGCCGGCCGTCCGAGGCCGGCCCTCTTCTTTTTCGTCCCAGCCGGGATAGCCCACCAGCCCCTCCTGCCGCAGAAGACGGATGAGATGGCCCAGGCGCTCCTCCACAGGCTGGACTCTTTTCCCGAACTCTGCGTCCAGCCCATCCGCCAGCTCCCTGACGGTCCGCTTTCCGTCCAGCCTGTTCCACACGAAGGTCCCCACCTCGTCCAGCTTGATGCGCCGAGCCGACATCCGGTAGAAGAAACGGTCCAGGAGGCCCCTCGGGCCGCGGGAAGTGGGTCGGGGACGCAGCACGACCGCACGCCCCTCGTCTTCTTCCCAATCGGCGATGCGGAAGGGGGCCAACCCCAGGAGGTTGACCCCCTCCAGCCCTCGTTCCCGCCCCCGGCTCATAGCCTCTTCTTCAGACCCCACCCCTGGTTTCCCCCCGGCGACCGCCTCAATGCTCCAGGTGGGTCGAGGGCAACCCGCCCTCCTTCATCTTCTTCAGCGGGAGCCAGACCAGCATGAAGAGGACGATCACGTACCCGAAGAGGCTCAGGAAGAAGCTGGGGCTCTCCAGGGGATTCAGGCCCTGGTGGGCCACGAAGGGCGGCCAGAAGTCGGCGCCGATGACCATCAGGGCCAGGATCACCGCCATGAGGGACTCTCCGGCGATGAAGCCCGACGAGACCAGGATCCCGGTGTTCTCGGCCCGGGCCTTCTCGTCTTCCGTGGCTCTTTTTCGTTCGAGAGCCTTCTCGAAGATCCACTTCGCCAGCCCCCCGGCGAAAATGGCCGAGGTGGACTCGAAGGGGAGGTACATCCCCACGGCGATGAGCATGGGCGCCGGGGCATTGATGAGGATGAGGCCCAGGGCGAAGAACATTCCCACGATGACCAGGGGCCAGGCCATCTCTCCCGCCACGATGCCGTTGGCCATGAGGGCCATGAGGCCGGCCTGGGGAGCCGGAAGCTCGGCGGAGCCGATGACGTAGACCCGATGCAGGGCCATGAGGGGGAGAGTCAGGACCAGGGCTGCGACCACCACGCCGAAGAGCTCTCCCAACTGCATCCGCCACGGAGTCCCCCCCAGGATGTGGCCGACCTTCAGGTCCTGCATCATGTCTCCGGCGACCGCGGCCGCACAGCACACCACCCCGGCGACGGCCAGGACCCCTGCCACACCCCGGACGTCGGTGACCCCCAGGAGGACCATCAGGAGGGCCGCGATGAGAAGGGCGCTGAGCGTGAGTCCGGACACGGGGTTGTTGGACATTCCGATGAGCCCCACCAGGTAGCCGGCCACGGCGGCGAAGAGGAAGCCCAGGACCACCATGACCGCCGTAAGCATCAGGGATCCGGCAACGGAATGGGAGAAGTGGTAGTACAGGAAGAAGCAGGCCACCGACACAGCGCCCACGGCCACGAAGATCTTCTTGAGGTCCAGGTCGATCTCGGTCCGCTCGGTCTGGCCCCCGCCGGCCACGCCGATGTTCTTCAGCGCCTGACCGATCCCCGTGACGAGGCTCACCCGCAGGTTCCAGAGGGTGTAGAAGGCGGCCACGATCATCGTACCCACCGCCAGCGGACGCACCTGCCGCAGCCACACGGCCACCGCCAGGTCGGAGAAGGAGTCTTCGGGTCCGATGAGAGTGCCGAGGCCCGGGTTCAGGAAGACCGAGAGGGGCACCAGGAGGAGCCAGCCCATGACGGCACCGGAGAAGAGGACCGCCGAGATCCGGGTGCCCACGATGAAGCCCACCCCCATGAGCATGGGAGAGGCGCTGGGCGTGGCCGCCAGGAGCCCTCCGGAGTACTCCACCCGCCCCTGCAGGATGTCGATGGAGGAGCGCCCGAAGGCGAAGAAACGATTGGCGCTCTCCTGGATCATGTAGATGCCGTTGGAGTTCTTCAGGAACTCCCATGCGCCGGCGAGGCCCATGGCACCGAAGAGATACGAGGCTCCCGTCTGCCCCCCCTGCCCCGCTTTCACGATCTCGGCCGCGGCCACGCTCTCGGGAAAGGGCAGGTCGGCTTCCACCACCAACGTCCGCCGGAGGATGATGATGAAGAGCACACCCAACAGACCGCCCACCAGCATGATGGCCGTGCTCTCGAGGTAGCGGAGCTCGTCCCAGGCCCCGCTGATGATGAAGGCGGGAATGGTGAAGATGGCGCCGGCTACCAGCCCTTCACCCACCGAGGCCGTGGTCCGTGCGATGTTCTCCTCCAGGATGGTCCCTTTGAAAAGGCGCAGCACGGCCATGGCAACCACCGCAGCGGGGAAGGTCGCCGCCACCGTGAGCCCGGCCCGCATACCCACGTAGGCGTTGGCCGCCCCCAGGGTGATGGCCATGATGGCACCCAGAATGAGGGCCTTGAAGGTGAGCTCGGCCATGGATCGGGAGGCCGGAACGAAAGGAGTGAAGGGCTTGTTGTCCATACGTCAGCTCACGGCAGGAGGGTTTGGACGGAGGGAATCCGGCACCGGGAAGGCGGGCATTCCCACCGGAACGACGGGGATCAGGGTAGCCTGCCGAACGAGGCCTTGTCAATTGGCCCCGAGCGGGTCAGACTCCGCCCCCCCCCTTCATCCTTTTCCGCAGCGTAAGAGCGGCTCGCGCAATGGGCTAGGGGACATTAGGATTCGATGCCCAACGTGATTGCATAGCGCTCATCAAGGAGATGGAGACCATGACCTTCGTGGCCGATCTGGAGCCCAAAGCCCTGTGGGCCTATTTCGACGAGATCCTCACGATCCCCCGTGGCTCGAAAGAGGAAGACAAGATCCGGGCCTACGTGGTCTCCGTCGCCGAGCGGAACGGACTGGAGTACAAAGTGGACGGGACCGGGAACGTGGTGGTCTACAAGCCCGGGTCCGCCGGAAAGGAAGACGCCCCCGGCACCGTTCTCCAGAGCCATCTGGACATGGTGAACGAGAAGAACTCCGATGTGGAGCACGACTTCACGAAGGATCCCATCAAGCCCCTCGTGGACGGTGGCTACCTCACCGCCGACGGCACCACCCTGGGCTCGGACAACGGCATCGGCGTGGCGGCCATGCTCGCCATCCTCGAGTCGGACGATCTGGTTCATGGCCCCCTGGAGTTCCTCTTCACCATGGACGAGGAAACGGGCCTCACCGGCGCCGCCGGCCTTGACGCCTCCATGCTGAACGCCCGGTGCCTCCTGAACCTGGATTCCGAGGAGGAGGGATCCCTCACCGTCGGGTGCGCCGGCGGCGGCGACACGGGGATCAGCCTTCCCCTCCTGACCCTCCCCGCCCCGGACAAGTGCACGGTCTTCAAGGTGAAGCTCCACGGGCTGAAGGGCGGGCACTCGGGACTGGATATCGACCTCCAACGGGGAAACGCCGTCCAGCTCCTGGCCCGGATGATCCACGCCATCTCCCGTGGCACACCGGGATTCCTGGCCGATTTCCAGGGCGGAAACATGCATAACGCCATTCCCCGGGAGGCCTGGGCCACCGTCGTCATCCCCGAGGATCAATCCGGCGAATTCCTCACGGAGATCGGGAAGCAGGCGGAGCTGGTGAAGGAGGAGTACCGGACCGTCGATCCGGGAATGGAATTCGGCATCGAGGAGACGGACCGGCCCTCCGACGTCTGGACCACGGAGACGACCTGGAAGGTCCTCCGGCTCCTCGTCGCTCTTCCCCACGGGGTCCTGGCCATGAGCAACGACATCGAGGGGCTGGTGGAGACGAGCACGAATCTGGCCGTAGCCAGAACCGAAGGGGACCGGCTCAACATCCTCATGAGCTCGCGCTCTTCCGTGGCCTCGGCCATGGACTGGATCCGGCGGAAGATTCGGGCCACCGCGTACCTGGCCGGCGCCGAGGTGGACGAGCACTCCGGGTATCCCGGGTGGCAGCCCAACCTGGACTCCGAGGTCCTGGCCGTGGTGCAAGCGGTGCATACCCGCGTCCTGGGCAAGGAGCCCCACGTGGAGGCCGTCCACGCCGGCCTGGAGTGCGGCATCATCGGAGAGATGGTTCCGGGAATGGACATGATCTCCTTCGGACCCCAGATCGAATTCCCCCACTCCCCCAACGAGCGGGTGAAGATCGATTCGGTGGGACGGTTCCACGAGCTTCTCACCGAGGTTCTGAAAGAGCTGGCAGGCTGACCTCATGAAGGCCATGCTCCTGGACAGGCTCGGTCCCATGGCCGAGAACCCCTCGCCCCTGCGAGCAGGAGAGCTCCCCGATCCCACGCCCGGACCGGGAGAGCTCCTGATCCGGGTATCCACCTGCGGGGTCTGCCACACGGAGCTGGACGAGATCGAAGGGCGCACGCCCCCTCCGGAGCTTCCGGTGGTTCTGGGGCATCAGGTGGTGGGCCGGGTGGAGGCGGTGGGGCCCGAGGTGGACCGGGCCGGGAACGACGATTTCGAGCCGGAGGGCATCCATCCCGACGCCGGCCTCCGAAGCACCGAGATCGCCGTGGGAGAGCGGGTGGGGGTGGGCTGGATCTACAGCGCCTGCGGAACCTGCGTCCACTGCAGGGCCGGCGACGACAATCTCTGCCCCGATTTCCGGGCCACGGGACGGGACGAGAACGGCGGGTACGCGGAGCTCATGACCGTTCCCCGGGGATTCGCCTTTTCCATGCCCGACGCCTTCAGCGACGCCGAAGCCGCGCCCCTCCTCTGCGCCGGGGCCATAGGCTACCGTTCCTTCCGGCTCACCGGCCTGGAGGGGGGGGAGCCCATGGGCCTCACGGGCTTCGGGGCCTCGGGACACCTGGTCCTGAAAATGGTCCGGCACCGGTTCCCCGATTCCGACGTCTTCGTCTTCGCCAGGAACCCGGCCGAAAGGGAGTTCGCCCTGGAGCTGGGGGCTGCCTGGGCCGGAGACACGACGGACCGGGCTCCCGTGGGGCTCGCCGCCATCATCGACACCACGCCGGTCTGGAAGCCGGTGGTGGAGGCCCTTCGGAACCTCCGGCCCGGAGGACGTCTGGTCATCAACGCCATCCGCAAGGAAGACCACGACAAGGATGTTCTCCTGGGCCTGGACTACGGCGAGGATCTCTGGATGGAGCGGGAGATCAAGAGCGTGGCCAACGTGGCCAGCCGGGACGTGGCCGAGTTCCTGGAGCTGGCTGCGGACATTCCCCTGCGCCCGAACGTCCAGGAGTTCGAGCTGGAGGAGGCCAACACGGCCCTCCAGGAGCTCAAGGGCGGGAAGATCAGGGGCGGGAAGGTCCTGCGGGTGAGCTGAAGCTCCTCCTTTCAGAAAAGCCCGAAGTGCCGGCACCCTTCCAGGACGCCGGCGGCATATTTTCCCTCGGCGAAATAGATCCGGTCCTCAAGCCCCCGTGTCCGGCTCTCCTCCCGGACCTTCTCCTCGAGATCTTCCGGGGCGTTCCCAACCACGATGGTCCGGTATCCGGCCAGGAAAGCCGCCAGATCGTTTCCCGAATCACCGGCGTAGACCATGGACTCGGTGTCCACGCCCGCCACCTCCTGCAGGTAGCGAACGGCGAAGTCCTTGGCCACTCCGGCGGGCAGAAGGTCAAGGAGCCCCACGCCGTCCTCGGGTCTCACGCTGTAGACCGGACGGATCCGGTCACGGACTTCCACCAGCCTCTCGTCCACCGCCGTCAGGATGTTTCTGTGGGGGGCGTCTGCATTCAGGAAATAGCTGATCTTGAAGGGTGTCTGACACCCGGGCGGTTGACGCTCGAGTCCCGCCACCGTCTCGAGAAGGAGATGAACGTCCTCGGCCTTTACTCCCCCCAGCGCCCCCTCCATGCGAGAAGAATACGCATCGTCGGGCTCAAACCCCCCCTCGTCCCCGGCCCGGAAGACCGAGGTCCCCACATCGCAAACCAGGAAATCGGGTCCGGGGAGGCCGTGCTCTTTCATCCCACGGCGGGCCAACTCGAAGTCCCGTCCGGTGACGTAGGCAAGCATCACATCCGGATTGGCCTCCAGAGCCCTCCTCAAGGCCTCCAGAGCCCTCCTCCAGGGGAGGGCATCCTCCAGGGGGATGACGGTCCCGTCCAGGTCGCTGGCCAACAATGCCTTTTTCCGCTCCATGGCGTATTCTCCTGACGAACCCTTTTGGCCCTTGGAGGTTATGCTCTCAACACCCTCGAACAGGACCGAGAACCCCGATGGCGGATCAGGAAACCTCTGACAAGAAGCCTCCTCCGGCCTCGGAGTACAACCCCCTACCCCCCTTCCGTCCCCTGGTCTTCGGCGAGGCCCTCTTCGACCGGTTCCCAGACGGGAACAGGGTCCTGGGAGGCGCGCCCTTCAACGTGGCCTGGCACCTCCGGGGGTTCAAGGCCGACCCCCTCCTCCTTTCGGCCGTCGGCGAGGACGGTCCGGGAGAAGAGATCCTCCATCGGATGGCCCGGTGGGAGATGGACACCGGGGGGATCCAGCTCCATCCCCACCGCCCCACCGGGGAGGTGGTGGCCACCATCGAGGACGGGGAGCCCTCGTACGACATTCGACCCGGCCAGGCCTACGACGACGTGAAGGTGGAGGAGCTGCCCCCGCCCCACCTCCTCCAGGAGGGTGAGCTCCTCTACCACGGCACCCTGGCGCTGAGGGAGGACTCGTCCCGGCGGACCCTGGAGTACCTCCGGGACACCCTCTCGGTGCCGACCCTCCTGGACGTGAACCTGAGAGACCCCTGGTGGACCCGGGAGCTCCTGGACTGGACCATGGAGGGAAGGGCCTGGGTGAAGATGAACGAGATCGAATTCGGCCTCCTCTCAGCCGGCACCTCCACTCCCGACAGTGACCGGGAATGGGAGGAGGCCGCCAGTGCGTTCCTGAACAGGCATGGGATCGGCCACCTCATCGTCACTTTCGGCTCCCGGGGGGCCATGGCGGCCGATGGCACGTCCACGAGCTGGCAGGAGGCCCCACCCGTGCCCGAGGTCGTGGACACGGTGGGGGCAGGAGATGCCTTCAGCGCGGTGGTCGCCCTGGGGGCCCGGCACGGTTGGAGGCAGGACCGGATCCTGGAGCGAGCCACCGCTTTTGCCGCCGACCTCTGCACCATCCAAGGCGCCACGTCCGAAGACCCGGAGCTGTACCGACGCCATCAAAGGAGATGGAACCATGAAATCTGACGCCAGGCGGTCGTCCGGGCCGCGTGGTCTCCACGTCATTTCCCTGAGCGTTCACGGGCTGGTCCGCGCCCGGGACATGGAGTTGGGGCGGGATGCCGACACCGGAGGGCAGGTGGCCTACGTGGTGGATCAGGCACGTGCCCTCCCCCGCCTGGAGGAGGTGGAACGAGTGGATCTGGTGACCCGGCAGGTCCGGGATCACCGGGTGGACGACAGTTATGCCGAGCCCCGGGAGGAGATTTCGGACAAGGCCCGCATCGTGCGGCTCCCCTTCGGACCCAAGCGCTACCTCCGCAAGGAGACCCTCTGGCCCTACCTCCCGAGCCTGGTGGACCAGATCATGCGGTACATCCGGTCCCAGGGAAGGGCCCCGGACCTGGTGCACGGGCATTACGCCGACGCCGGATTCGTCGGGGCCCAGGTGGCCAAGATCCTGGGGGTCCCCTTCCTCTTCACGGGGCACTCCCTGGGCCGGATCAAGAAGGCCCGCCTGATGGCGAAGGGGCAGGACGAAGAGACGCTGGAAGAGAAGTACCACTTCACTCAGCGGATCGAAGCCGAAGAGGGAGCGCTGGAGACGGCGGCCGTGGTCATCGCCTCGACCCGTCAAGAGGTCCAGGAGCAGTACGAGCTCTACGACCACTATGAGCCGGAACGGATGGAGGTCATCCCCCCGGGGGTGGACGTGAGCCGCTTCGCCCCCCCGCCGGAGCCGGCCGAAGACGGCGGGACCGTCAGCCGCGAGCTCGCCCGACGGGTGAACCGGTTCCTCGACGACCCCGAGAAACCGCTGGTCATGGCCATGGCCCGACCCGACGAAAGGAAGAACCTCACCTCTCTCCTGGAGGCCTTCGGAACCCTTCCGGAGCTCCGGGAAAAGGCCAACCTCCTGATCATCGCCGGAAACCGGGAAGACATCCGGAAAATGGAGCCGGGATCCAGGAAGGTCCTGACCGAGATCCTCCTTCTCATGGACCGGTACGATCTCTATGGGTCGGTGTCGATCCCCAAGCACCATACACCGGAGGAGGTGCCGGGCCTCTACCGGATGGCCGCCGAGTCCGGGGGAGTCTTCGTGAACCCGGCCCTGACCGAGCCCTTCGGCCTGACCCTCATCGAGGCGGCGGCCAGCGGACTTCCCATCGTCGCCACCAACGACGGCGGCCCCAGGGACATCGTGGCCGCCTGCGAGAACGGGCTCCTGGTGGACCCCATGGATACCGGGGAGATCGCCACCAGCATCGTGCATGCCCTCGCGGACCGTGACCGCTGGGAGAGATGGGCCGAAAGCGGCGTCCGGGGCGTGCATGAGAGCTTCACATGGGAAAGCCATGCCAACCGCTATCTGGAGGTGGTCCGGGATGCCCTGGGCGGGCTTCCCACCGAGGCGCGGGTCCGGGCCCTCTTCCGGCGAAGCCGACTCCCCAGGATGGACCGCCTCCTGGTCACGGACATCGACAATACCCTCACGGGGAACCGGGAAGGACTTGAAGCCTTCCTGCACAGGATCGAAGAAGCCGGAAACCGGGTGGGCATGGCCGTAGCCACCGGCCGACCCCTTCCCCTGGCCCTGGATGCCCTGAACGATCTGGGCCTCCCCATCCCGGACATCCTGATCACGGCCACCGGGACCGAGATCCACTACGGGCAGCCCCTGGTCCCGGATCGCTCGTGGCGACGACAGATCGACTACCACTGGGACCGGGAGGGGGTCAAGGAAACCATGCTGGCCCTGAAGGGCATCGAGTTTCTGGACGACCAGCCCGTAACCCCTTATCGTCTCCGCTTTCGTCTGTTCGGGCGGGACGCCCCCGGGCTGAGGGATATCCGTCGGGCCCTCCGCTCGGCGGGCCTGCGGGTCCTGCCGACCGTGGACCACGAGACCGAGGTGGACATCACGCCCATGCGCGCTTCTCCGGGGCTGGCCATCGGCTTTCTCTCCCACAAGTGGAGTCTGGCGCCCCGGAGAATCCTGGTGGCAGGGGACTCGGGAAACGATGCGGACATGCTCACAGGCCAGACCCTCGGCGTAGTGGTCAAGAATCACACTCCGGAGCTCGATACTCTGAAGGGTAAGCCCAGGGTGTATTTCAGCGACCAGGAACACGCCTGGGGGATTCTTGACGGCATTGAGCACTATGACTTTTTTGGCGACATTCGAGTCCCCGAGGCAACGGAGTACACACCCCAAACGGACCTCATACCGGCCCTGGACTCTGAATGATCGATCAGATCCCGCAGCTCCTCAAAGACCATCGACAGGAAATCTACCTTCTTCTGCGCCGCTACCGGAACCTGGGGAGGGATCTCCTCAACTGGTCCGACCTCACCTACGAATTCGACCGCTTCTGCGAGACCGAGTCCGGCGAGCCTCTGAAGGATACGGTCATCAAGGACATCGTCCGCACTACCCAGGAAGCCGTCGTCCACGACGCCTCCATGTTCCTGGCCATCCGGAACCGGGTGGCGAAGTGGGGCTACGTTCAGCTCCATTCCGAGGACCTGGTCTGGCGAGAGATCTCCGTCTCCGAGTACCTGCAGGCCAAGGAGAGGCTGGTCGAGGGCGGCGAGGTGGAAGACAGTTGGCCGCTGGAAATCGACCTCCGCCCCTTCGAGCGGGATTTTCCCAAGCTCTCCGAGTCCCGCTCCATCGGCCAGGGGGTCCGATTCCTGAACCGACACCTTTCGGCCCGGATCTTCTCCGACGAAGGGGTGGGGATGGAAGGGCTTTTCGAGTTTCTCCGCATGCACGAAGCCCGGGGACGACAGCTCATGGTGAACGGAGGGATCTCGGAGATCCGGGACCTCCGACGGGCCCTGCGAGAGGCCATCTCCTTCCTCTCCGGCTCCGGTGACGACGGGGGCTGGTCCACCCATGGTCCCCGACTCCGGAGCCTGGGCTTCGAACCCGGATGGGGGCGCACGACAACCGGCATCCGGGAGGCCATGGAGCTCCTTTCCGACATCCTGGAGGCCCCGTCGCCCGACGCCCTGGAAGACTTCCTCTCCCGGATCCCCATGCTTTTCTCCATCGCCATCCTCTCCCCTCACGGGTTCTTCGGTCAATCCGGAGTCCTCGGTAAGCCAGATACGGGCGGCCAGGTGGTGTACATCCTGGACCAGGTTCGGGCTCTGGAAAAGGAGATGAGGTGCTCCATCCGCGACCAGGGGCTGGACGTCGAGCCCCAGATCGTCGTCCTGAGCCGCCTGATTCCCGAGGCCGAGGGGACCACCTGCGACCAGTCGGTGGAGCCCATCATGGGAACGGAGAACGCCAGGATCCTGAGGGTGCCCTTCAGGGACGGCCGGGGGGAGGTCCTGAGACACTGGGTCTCACGGTTCGAGATCTGGCCCTATCTCGGGACCTATGCTCTGGAGGCGGAGGGCCGGCTCATTGCCGAGCTGGGAGAGAAACCCGACTTCATCATCGGGAACTACTCCGACGGAAACCTCGTGGCCAGCCTCATGGCTCAGCGTCTGGGCGTGACTCAGTGTAACATCGCCCACGCGCTGGAAAAGACGAAGTACCTGAATTCGGATCTCTACTGGGAGGACCTGGACGACGACTATCACTTCTCCTGCCAGTACACCGCCGATCTCATCTCCATGAACACGGCGGACTTCATCATCACCAGCACCTATCAGGAGATCGCCGGCACTTCGGAAAGCGTGGGCCAGTACGAGAGCTACCAGGCCTTCACGATGCCCGGGCTCTTTCGGGTGGTGTCGGGGATCGACTCCTTCGATCCCAAGTTCAACATCGTCTCTCCCGGCGCCGACACGGAGGTCTTTTTTCCCTACTCGGAAACGGACCGGCGGATGCCGGCCATCACCGAAGAGATCCGGGAGCTGGCCTTCGGGAAACCGAACAATGATGCCCGGGGCCAATTCGAGGAACCCGACAAGCCCCTCCTCTTCGCCATGTCCCGGCTGGACAGGATCAAGAACGTGGGCGGTCTGCTGGGATGGTACGCCAGGGATCCGGAGCTGAGGGAGCTGGTCAACCTCCTCCTCGTCGGGGGAGAAGTGAACGTGGAGAATTCCAGCGACCGTGACGAGCGCCTGCAGATCGAGAGCATGCACGAGCTCTTCGACGAGCACGATCTGGACGGACAGGTCCGCTGGGTCCAGATGCAGACGGACAAGAACCGGGTGGGAGAGCTCTACCGCATGGTGGCCGACACCCGGGGGGCTTTCGTCCAGCCCGCCCTCTTCGAGGGCTTCGGCCTCACCGTGATCGAGGCCATGGCCTCGGGGGTTCCCGTCTTCGCCACCCGCTTCGGGGGACCCCTGGAGTCCGTGGAAAACGGAAAGACGGGGTTTCACATCGATCCGAACCACGGCAAGGAGGCCGCCAAGATCATGGCCGGCTTCTTCCTCCTGTGCCGGGAGAAGCCGAGCCACTGGGACGAGCTCTCCGAGAACGCCATCGCCCGGGTGAGCGCGAGGTACAACTGGGAGCTCTATGCAAGACGGCTCCTCTCCCTTTCCAGGATCTACGGCTTCTGGAAGTACATCACCAACTTCGAGCGGGAAGAGACCCGTCGGTACCTGGAGATGTTCCACAGCCTCATGTACAGGCCCCTGGCCGGACGGGTGATGGAACGCCACTGAGACCGGGGGCGGCGCCACCTGATGGCGGGCCACCCCCATTTCGCCACATCCGAACGAATCGCACCTGACACCGGGCTCGCCTGAAGGCTCCTTCCGCAGTAGTCTATCCCCCCGAAAGAACTCGGCCCGTCCGGGGGCCCAGCCACCGGTGCAGAAGCTCCGGACCCCCGTCCTACTGCGAGGAAACGCCATGCGACGCTCTCACGCCCTAACCGAGATCCGCCAGCCGGGCTCCGCCCGAGCCTCTGTAGCCTTCGCCCTGACCCTCGTCACACTGGCCCTGCTTGCCATCGGGGCACCCCTTCCGGCCCAGGAAGCCGATGACGACATCATGGAAGCCCACCACGCCGGCATGGTCGGCGAGGTATGGGGAGCCAACTTCCAGCTTGCGGCCCGTTGGGCTCCCTACAAGGCCCGGGACCTCATCTACAGCACCACCGTGGGCCCCCGGTGGATCGGGGACACGGACCGGTTCTGGTACGAGTGGGAGAACTCCGACGGTACGTTCTACTACATCGTAAATCCCGCACGGGGAACCAAGCGGCAGATTTTCGACAACGACCGCATCGCCGCCGAGCTCACACGCATCGTGAAGGACCCCTACGACGCCAAGCACCTACCCATCCGCGACATCCGCTTCATCGACGAGAACACCATCCAGTTCGAGGTGGAGTCCAGCCAGGAAGAGGAGGTGAAGGACGAGGAGGCCGAAACGGGGGATGAACAGCAGGAAGAGGAGAAGCGCTCCCGCCCCCCGAAAACCGAAAAGAAGGTCTTCTACTTCGAGTACGACGTGAACAACCGTACGCTACGAGAGCTGGAAGACTACGAGGAGCCCCGGAGCCACCCGAGCTGGGCCAGCGTTTCTCCCGACAGCTCCATGGTCGTCTTCAGTCGAGAGTGCAACCTCCACATGATGGGCTGGGACGACTACATGAAGATCGTGGAAGCCCGGCACGACAAGGAGGAAGAGGAAGCGGACTCGGCCGAGGCCGAGGTGGAGGTGGATGAGGCCCAGCTCACGGAGGACGGGGAGCGCTACTACTGCTACGGATCCTCCGGGGGTGGCCGGGGAACCACCGTGGACGAGTGGGAGGAGGAGTGGAAGAAGCGGCAGAACGCCCGGGTACTGTGGTCCCACGACTCCCGCTACTTCGCCATGACCCGCCAGGACGAGCGAGCGGTGAAGGACCTCTGGGTGATCCATGTGGCCGGGAATGAGCGCCCCAAGCTGGAGCAGTACCGCTACGCCATGGCCGGCGACTCGGCGGTGGATCAGACCGAGCTCCTGGTCTACGACACCCAGGAGCGGGAGATGCGAACCATCGAGGACGACGGGTGGCAGGATCAGTCCATGGGCATCTACTCCGACCCCGAGCCCTACGGGGACCGGTACGCCGCCCGGAGCGGGGAGCTGGAGGAGCCGCGGATCCGCAGGTGGTTCTCACCCGAGAACGAGCTCTACTTCTACCGGGCCAGCCGGGACCTGCACCGCATCGACGTCATGAGGGCCGATCCCGCCACAGGCGAGGCAAATGTGCTGGTGGAGGAACGCCTCAACACCTATCAGGAGCAGCGTCCGCCCCACCGCCTGGACAATGGTGACTTTGTCTGGTGGTCCGAGCGGGACGGCTGGGCCCACCTCTACCTCTACGGCGCCGGCGGAAACCTGAAGGCCCGCCTCACCGAGGGTCCCTGGCACGTGGACGCCATCGTGGGGGTGGACGATGAGCGGGGACACGTCTTCCTGAGGGCCAACAACCGGGAGGAAGGCGAGGATCCCTACTACATGCACATGTACCGGGTGAACCTGGACGGGAGCGGCCTCACGCTGCTGAACCCGGGGAACTTCGACCACCGCTCCTACATGAGCGAGTCGAACCGGTTCTTCGTGGACAACTTCTCCCGGGTCAACACCACCCCGACCGCTGTAGTCATGGACGCCAGCGGACAGAAGGTCATGGACCTGGAGATGGCGGACTTCAGCGCCCTGGAGGCAGCCGGGTACCGGTACCCCGAACCCTTCCAGGTGAAAGCCGGCGACGGGGTCACGGACATCTACGGGGTCATGTACAAGCCCTTCGATTTCGACCCCGCCAAGCAGTATCCCATCGTGGCCTACGTGTACCCCGGCCCCCAGACCGAGTCCGTGTCCAAATTCTGGTCCACGAACTCCTACGAGACCGGCCTGGCCCAGATGGGCTTCATCGTCATCACCATCGGGAACCGGGGCGGCCACCCGGACCGGTCCAAGTGGTACCACAACTACAGCTACGGGAACCTGAGGAACTACGGGCTGGAGGATAAGAAGGTAGGCGTCGAGCAGCTCGCCGACCGCCACGGTTTCATCGACATCGACCGGGTGGGAATCTACGGGCACTCGGGCGGAGGCTTCATGTCCACCGCCGCCATGCTCGTCTACCCCGATTTCTTCAAGGCGGCTGTTTCCTCCTCGGGGAACCACGACAACTCGGTCTACAACCGCTGGTGGTCCGAGACCCACCACGGGGTGAAGGAGGAGTTGGACGACGAGGGTAACGCCACCTTCGAATACGACATCGACAAGAACCAGGAGATCGCCGACCACCTGAAGGGGCACCTTCTGCTCACCACCGGCGACGTGGACAACAACGTCCACCACGCCGGGACTTTCCGGGTGGCCGAGGCCCTCATCAAGGCCAACAAGCGCTTCGACTTCTTCATCTTTCCGGGCCAACGCCACGGCTACGGGAACATGGGGAACTACTGGTTCTGGCTCAGGGCGGAGTACTTCGCCAAGCACCTCCTGGGAGACGAGCGGACCGCCGCCGACATCACGGAGTTGAACAACGAAGAACCGAAAACCCGATAGGGCCGACGGGACCCCGCGCCGGAGTGCCTCCGGCCAGGCCCGAATGAGGTAAGGGTTCGCGGAAGAATAACTCCCCAGCACCGAGGGGGCGGGCGCCAGTGCCCGTCCCCTCGCTTGTTGTTCCTGCGCGTTCCTCAACTCAGGGAGATCTGGATCCCGACGGGGTGAACCGAGAGCATCTGCCCGAAACGCTCGGTGTTCAAAGTGCCACCTGGGGTTCTCGGCGAAGCGGATCCATGGCACGGAGGAGATCCGAGATGTCGAAAGGCTTCTGCAGAAAGGTCCGCGCACCGGCCTGGAGGCAGCGTTCCACGGTGTCTCGAGTGCCCACGGAGGAGACGATGATCACCTCGGCCCCCGGGTCCATCCCCAGAAGCCCCTGGAGCGTTTCCTCTCCCCCCATCCGTGGCATCACCAGATCCAGCAGGACCACATCGGGCTTCAGGTCCGGGTAGGTAGAGAGGGCCTGGTACCCGTCCTCGGCCTCGCCCACCACCTCCAGGTCCGACACGCCCTCGAGTTGACGGCGGAGGATGAGGCGCTGGGCCCTTGAGTCGTCCACAAGAAGAATGCGTAGGTCCCTCACCTGGTCCTCCGCGAAGAAAGTACCCGGCCGACCGCCAGGGCCGAACCATGGAACGGTGCGTCATGGGCCCGGCCACGCCGACTTCCCGTTCAGGGCCACCGAATGCCGGCTCCAGTGACTAGCTTCGACGGCCGGCCCCGAATCTTGAAAAACACGGAGGGACGGGTCGAGTCCGTCCCTCCGGGCTCAGATCTCCGCGATGATCCCGTTCAGCGTGGGGCTGGGACGCATGGCCGCTGAGGCCTTGTCGAAGTCGGGCTTGTAGTAGCCGCCCACGTCCTGCGGGGGGCCCTGGGCCCCGTTCAACTCCTCGAGGATCGTCTCCTCGTTCTCTTCCAGAGCCGTTGCAATGGGAGCGAAGTGCTCGGCCAACGCCGGATTGGTGGTCTGGTCGGCCAGAGCCCGTGCCCAGTAGAGCGCCAGGTAGAAGGTGCTCCCCCGGTTGTCCAGCTCATGCACGACCCGGGAGGGGGAGCGGGCGTTTCTCAGGTAGCTCGCCACGGCAGAATCCAGGGCCTCGCCCAGTCCACGGGCCTGGGCATTGTTGAAGCTCTCGCCCAGATGCTGGAGGGAAGCGCCCAGGGCCATGTACTCGCCCAGGGAGTCCCACCGCAGATGCCCCTCCTTCCGAAACTGCTGCACGTGCTTGGGCGCCGAGCCGCCGGCACCGGTTTCGAAGAGGCCGCCGCCGTTCAGGAGAGGCACGATGGAGAGCATGCGGGCGCTGGTCCCGATCTCGAGGATGGGGAAGAGATCGGTGAGGTAGTCCCGGAGGACGTTTCCGGTCACCGAAATGGTGTCCTCCCCCCGCCGGATCCGCTCCAGGGAGTACTCCATGGCCTTCACCGGAGCCATGATCTCGATATGGAGATCCTCGGTGTCGTGACCCTGGAGGTAGACCTTCACCTTCTTGATGAGCTCGGCGTCATGGGCCCGGTCCTCATCCAGCCAGAACACCGCCGGGGCTCCGGTGGCCCGGGCGCGGGTCACCGCCAGCTTCACCCAGTCCCGGATGGGCTCGTCCTTGGCCTGACAGGCCCGCCAGATGTCCCCTTCCTCCACGGCATGCTCCAGGAGGGTGTTCCCGTCGGCGTCCACCACCCGGACCGTGCCGGGCGCGTGGACCTCGAAGGTCTTGTCGTGGGACCCGTACTCCTCGGCCTTCTGGGCCATGAGGCCCACGTTGGGTACGCTCCCCAACGTGGTGGGATCGTACTGCCCCTTGGCCTGGCAGTCCTTCACCATGACGTCGTAGACCCCGGCGTAAGAGGAATCGGGAATGACGGCCTTGCAGTCCTGGAGCTCCCCGTCGGGGTTCCACATGCGGCCCGAGTCCCGGATCATGGGGGGCATGGAGGCGTCGATGATGATGTCGCTGGGGACGTGGAGATTGGTGATGCCCCGATCCGAGTCCACCATGGCCAGATCCGGCCCCTCTTCGATGGCCGCCTGAATGTCGGCCTCGAGCTCGGTGCGCCGGGCCTCGGGGAGCTCGGCAATCTTGGCCAACACGTCGCCGAAGCCGCTGGTGGCGTCCACGCCCAGCTCCTCGAAGAGAGCGGCGTGCTTGGTGAAGACGTCCTCGAAAAAGACCCTGACGCAGTGGCCGAAGATGATGGGATCGCTGACCTTCATCATGGTGGCCTTCATGTGCAGGGAGAAGAGGACGCCCTTCTCCTTCGCGTCCTTCACCTGCTCCTTCAGGAACGCCACCAGCGCCCTCTTGCTCATGAAGGTTCCGTCCAGGACCTCACCGGTCTGCAGAGGTAGGCTTTCCTTCAGCACCGTGACGGTGCCGTCCTGGGCCAGGTGCTCGATGCGTGCCGTGGTGGGTTCCTCCAGCGTCACGGACGTCTCGTTACTCCTGAAATCCCCCGTTCCCATGGTGGCCACGTGGGTCCTGGAATCTTCGGGCCAGTCCTGCATCCGGGGTGGGTTGTCCTTGACGAACTCCTTTACCGACCGGGGAGCCCGACGGTCCGAGTTGCCCTGCCTCAGCACCGGGTTCACCGCGCTTCCCTTCACCCCGTCGTACCGCTCCTTGATGGCCCGTTCCTCGTCGTTGGCCGGCTCGGTGGGATAGTCGGGAAGGGCATACCCCTTCTCCTGGAGCTCTGCGATGCACGCCTTCATCTGGGGAATGGAGGCGCTGATGTTCGGGAGCTTGATGACGTTGGCCTCCGGCTCCTCCACCAGGTCTCCCAGCTCGGCCAGGTCGTCGGAAACCCGCTGCTCCTCGGTGAGGTAGTCGGGGAAGACGGCCAAAATGCGTCCGGCCAGGGAGATGTCCCGGGTTTCTACCGGGACACCCGTGGCGCCGGCGAAGGCCCGGATGACGGGGAGGTAGGCGTAGGTTGCGAGGAGGGGGGCTTCGTCGGTCCAGGTATAGATGATGGGGGGTGATGTTTTTTCCATGGAATCGTTTCTCGCGAGGGTTCTATGGACGAGGGTTCGATGGTCGCGGCTTCTAGGGTAGGACGGCGTCGCGAACCTGACAATATAGCGAAAAGCGCCAGGTCGGGTCGCCGGTACCCGTTTTCGTTTCCGGATCTCTTCCGTTCTACATCTCTATGAGCCCCGCGGCCTCCAGAACGTTCAGGTAGTTGAGGATGGCCTGGAGGTCGGTGGGCTCGGCCTTCTGGGCATCCAGCATGATCTTGATGTCCAGGGCCGAATGATTGCCGTCCACCAGGTGCTGGATCTCGCCGGTGTCGATGCGTCCGTAGGGGTTGGTTTGACGGACCTCGGCGGGCACATCACGGAGATGCTGCTGCCACATCCGGTACCCGTCCCGGGTCACGAGAGCCGTCTGGCGGGGTACGATGCGGCTCGCTTCCCTCATCGCGGGGGTGAGTCCGGCGCTGACCGGGCTGGTTCCCAGGCCGGCGGCCACAGCTTCCATGTGTGTCTTCAGGGCCGCCTCGTGGGCTCCCCCCACGGCGTCCACCGCGGCTATCATCTGCTGCACGTACGGCCCCACCCGGTTCTCATCCTGAACGAGCTCCATGACGCTGGCCACCGTCTCCACCTCGGCCATGGTGGTGCCCATGACGTGGGCCCGGGCCATCCAGTAGGCCTCGGGAAGGGTCCCGGCGGTGGCGTTGTTCAGGAATTCCTGGCCGATGATGAACTGGTGACCCAGGCGCCGGCTGGCGTTGCTGGCAATCTCGCCGGCCAGGCGAATGACCATTTCGTCGTCGGCGACGGCAATCGTGTAGGCGGCCGCGGCTCCGATGACGGCCACCCGCTTGAGCTGGGTGGGATCGGCCTTGTCCGCCCTGTCCCCCGACGTGTGATACCACTGGTCCGGCCACACGATCATCATGATGCCGGGCACCTGCACGCCCCAGTCGTTGAACACCATGTGGTCCGAAGCCCCGTAGTGGGTCTCGATGCTGTAGTAGAAGGGCTCCTCGGCTCCGGTGGGGGCCACGATGCGCCGGGGCACCTTGTAGAAACCGCTCCGGTTCTGGATCCGCTCGTTGTTCGTCTCCCCGACGTAGCGGTAGTAGTTCTCCATCACGTCGTTGATGTAGTGGGACTGGCCGTAGGTGGTGCGCATGAGGCGCATGTAGGCTTTGTTCAGGGTGAGCCACTCCCCCACCATGTCCATGTTGATGTTGGCCAGGGTCTTTTCCATGAGGTCCCGGTTCTCGCGGACCCAGGGGCCCGTGCCGGAGTATTCGGGCCCCCAGAGGAAGCGGATGGTCCGCCGGGGCCGGGGAATCCGGCCCTCCTCGATGAGGAGGTTCAGGGTGCGAGCCACCTCCAGGATCACGGCGCTTCCCGACTTGTTGTCGTTGGCGCCCTGCTTCACGTAGCCCTCGAAGAGATGGGCCGAGAGGATGATCTCCGGAGCATCGGGATCGGTGCCGGGGATGTGGGCCACAGGATCCTGCAGCTCATAGGGCTGGTTCGTGGCCTCCACCAGGGCATGCACGGTGATCTCCTCCCCGGCCAGGAGCCGGCGCTTCAGGACTTCGCCCTCACGAGGGGGAATGAAGAAGCCGAACTTCGTCTCGGCCTCGTCGCCCCGACTCCGGATCCCGCTCCACGGGATCTGGAGGGGATCGAAGAAGGGCCGGCTGTTGCCGATGCTCACTACGCCCAGGGCCCCCCGCTCCACGCAGGCGGCCTGGTGGACCCCACCCATGGATCCCTCGGTGACCACGATCTTCCCGGCCACCCCCACCCGGTCCAGCTCCTCGTCCGTCCCCCGCCCCGCCCAGACGAGTTGGCCGGTGACGTCGGCATTCCGGCTTCCCCGGGCCAGCATGGCGCGCATGTCCTGGTAGGAAGCCAGCTTCTGCCTCATGGGAGAGGTCTCCCAGAGCTCGCCCCGGATCCCGTCCCAGACCTCTCCGCCGGGAAAGCGGACGATCTCCGCACCGGGAAGACCGTACTCCACGAGCTTGTCGTAGATGTACTCTGCCTCGTAGAAGGTCCCGCTCCCGTATTCCGCAGCGGGCCGGTCTTTGTTGTATCCACCGGTTTCCATGATGGTGTTGTAGGCCGTTTCCCCCGAGGCCTCCCCGATGATCTCGTCCATGTAGGACGAGTCCAGGAGGGTCCAGTAATGCCAGGGTGTGTACTGGGCCTGGAGGGAGGCGTGGCCAAGGGAGAGAGCGGCGGCAGTAGCCAACAACAAGAACAGGGCGCGCTTGAGCATGATCGTGCTCCCGGATCGACGGAGTGCGTGGCGGGTCCGGCGGCGCGGCAGAGACAGGGGCGTCCTCACCCGAGCCCCCGGTGTCGCGCAGGCCGGCCCGTTCATCTTACCGGGGTTCATATGGGCAAAGAGGGTCGCAGGGGCAAGGAGGGAGCCACGCCCCGGGGGTGGGGCCGGTCCCAGGGAGCAGGACCGAGTCCTCCTGCGGCCGGACCGGTGTTGCCGCCCCCTTCCGCATCCTCCAGTGGTAGTCCGTCCCTGCTGCAAGCCTCCCAGGGGGGCTGCCCGGGGACCGTACGAGCTTTCGCACCCTCCACCTTTGCCGACGAGCCCGGTGTTTCTAACTTTTTCCATGACCAGGTTCTGCAGCCGTCCTGCCCCCGTCCGGGCCACAGCCGTTGCTCTGGCGACGGCGATCCTCACCTCCTGTGGAGGAAACACCGGAACGGGGCCCCCGGAAGACGGCGACCTCCTTCGGGCCGCACCCCCTTCCACTCTCCGCTCCGTCACGGAGGCAGCTCTGAGCCTGACGGTCCTCCAGGTTCAGGCATCGACGGGAGGCGGAGGGGATGCAGTCCTGGCGGCGGACTCCTCGGGGAACCGGCCCATCCATGTCCTCGTAGACGCAGGGGACGACGGCACTCCGGCTGCGTACCTGACCGAGATGGGCATCGACACCCTGGACCTCCTGGTCCTCACCCACGCCCACTACGACCACTTCGGGGGGATGGACGAGGTGTTCGACGCCGTCCACGTGAAGGCCTTCGCCTACAACGGGCAGGTTCGAAGCCAGGCGGACTACGAGGCACTCCTCACCCGGGCCCAGGCCGAAGCCGACACGGTGGCCGTTGTCTCGGAGCTGGATCGCTGGTTCGGCTCGGAAGCCGGAACGATGACGGTAACCCTTCTGCCCCCGCTGTATCTCTACATCCCCATCGATACCGATGACGGGAGCGACCTGAACAACGGGTCCCTGGGCATTCACATCCGGCAGGGAACCTTCACCTTTCTCGGCACCGGTGACAGCGAGGCCCGGGGCAATGCCCGCTTTGCCGACGAGTTCGCGGACTGGGTGGACGTGGAAGCCATGAAGGTGGGGCATCATGGCTCATCCGATGCCACCGACGGGGCATGGCTGACCGCCACTTCACCCAGGGTCGCCGTGGTGAGCGCCAACGGCACCACTCACCCCCATGGCTCGGTCCTGGAGCTCCTCCGCGGGGCGGGTCCGGAGCTCTTCTGCACTCCCCAGCACGGTTGGGTGCGTTTCCGGGTGGCGGCAAGCGGCGACTACGCCGTCTCCACGCAGAACAATCCCCGCTTCCGGTGCGAAAAGGGGAGCACGGCCTTCTGAGGAAGCCTCTTCAGAGGAACCCTCCTCATGAGCCCCCCCTCATTTGAGGAACCCTCCTCATCTTGTCTGACACCGGTTTACGCCCTACCCTCATGGACTGTTTCTTGCAGACCGGTTGCCGTTCAAAAGCACCACAATCCAGGCCCGGACACCACACCCACAGCCTTCAGATGGGGAAGCGATAGCACCATGGCGAAACTCGACCCGACCACCATGGCCGACTGGCAGATCGCCGAGGCCGCCGAAGAGACCATGAAGACCGTGTACGAGCTCGGAGAGGAGCTGGGGCTCGAGAAGATGGAGCTCCTCCCCTACGGGCATTACGTGGCCAAGCTCGATTATGCCAACATCCTGGAGAGGCTGAAGGATCGGCCCGACGGGAAGTACATCGAGGTCACGGCCGTGACTCCCACCCCCCTGGGCGAGGGCAAGTCCACCACCACCATGGGGCTGACCCAGGGGCTGGGCCGCCTGGACAAGAAGGCCATCGCCGCCATCCGCCAGCCCTCCAGCGGTCCCACCTTCAACATCAAGGGATCGGCTGCCGGCGGGGGCCTGGCCCAGTGCATCCCCCTCACCGACTTCTCCCTGGGTCTCACCGGCGACATCGACGCCATCAACAACGCCCACAACCTTGCCATGGTGGCGGCCACCAGCCGCATGCAGCACGAGTTCAACTACGGGGACGACATCCTGGCCAAGAAGAACCTCCGGCGCCTGGACATCGATCCCCGGAACATGAACATCGGCTGGACCATGGACTTCTGCGCCCAGGCGCTGAGGGAGATCGTCATCGGCATCGGCGGAAAGATGGATGGATTCATGATGCGGAGCCACTTCCAGATCACCGTCTCCTCCGAGGTCATGGCCATTCTCTCCGTGGCCACCAGCCTGGCCGACATGCGGGAGCGGATGAACAAGATCGTGGTGGCCTGGGACAAGAACGGGAACGAGGTGACCACCGGTGACCTGGAGGTGGGAGGCGCCATGACGGCCCTCATGGCCCGGGCCATCAACCCCAACCTCCTCCAGACCCTGGAGGGGCAGCCCGTCCTGGTCCATGCCGGCCCCTTCGCCAACATCGCCATCGGCCAGTCCTCCATCCTGGCCGACAAGGTGGGACTGAAGCTGGCGGACTACCACGTCACGGAGAGCGGCTTCGGGGCCGACATCGGCTTCGAGAAGTTCTGGAACCTGAAGTGCCGCTTCAGCGGCCTCACGCCCAACGTTTCGGTGGTGGTGGCCACTATCCGTGCCCTCAAGATGCACGGGGGCGGACCTGCCGTCTTCCCGGGCCGGCCCCTGGACCCGGCCTACACCGAGTCCCACCCCGACCTGGTGGAGAAGGGCATCGAGAACCTCACCCACCACATCGCCACGGTGCGGAAGTCCGGCGTGAACCCCGTGGTGTGCCTGAACCACTTCTACACCGACTCCGACGAGGAGGTGGAGGTGGTGCGGAAGGCCGCCGAGGCCGCGGGCGCCCGCTTCGCCGTCTCCAAGCACTGGGAGCTGGGTGGCGAGGGAGCCGAAGACTTCGCCCGGGTGGTGGTGGAAGCCGCCGAAGAAAAGCCCGACTTCCAGTTCCTCTACGAGGACGAGGAGCCCTTGAAGGACAAGATCTACAAGATCGCCACCGAGGTGTACGGCGCCGATGACGTCAGCTACTCCGCCGAGGCCGAGAACAAGATCAAGGTGGTGGAGGCCGACGAGGAGCTCAGCAGGCTGGGGACCTGCATGGTGAAGACTCACCTGAGTCTCTCCCACGATCCCGGCCTCAAGGGCAAGCCCACAGGGTGGACGCTTCCCATCTCGGACGTCCTGACCTTCCGGGGCGCCGGCTTCGTGGTGCCTGTGGCCGGTGGCATCAAGCTCATGCCCGGTACGGCGTCGGATGCGGCCTACCGTCGCATCGACGTGGATCCCGATACGGGGAAGGTGACGGGACTGTTCTAAAACGACCGAGTCCGCCCGGGTGGCCGAAATGGCTGCCCGGGCGGTTTTTTTTGGAGCGAGGAAGGGACGCCCCCACCCCCCATGACCGGCCTGAGCTTCGACGACAAGCAGAAGTCCATCCGCCTGAGCCTCATCACGGCGTCGGTCATGCTGCTGCCGGCCCTGGCAGCGGTGATGCTCTCCAATTCCCTCATCGTGCTGACGGACTTCCTCCAGGAGACCAGCGAAGCCATCGGCATCCTCTTCGCCTACTTCGCGGTTCGGCAGGTCTCCAGGGGCAAAGACCTGGCCTACAACTTCGGGTACGGGAAGCTGGAGGGATTCAGCAGCCTCCTCATCGCAGGGGTCATAGGCGTCTCCATCCTGGTCATCCTCTTCAACGCATGGCGGAGCATCCTGGAGCCCGAGCCCCTGGCGGGCGTGGGGGTATGGATCTCCCTGGTGGCCAACTTTCTGAACGGGGGTTTCGCCCTGGTCCTGTGGCGCAGGTACGCCGGCATGGTCGGCCAGGAGTCCTCCCCCATCCTCGAGGGGCAACGGGGCCTATTCCGGGGGAAGTTCTTCACCAACGGAACCGTGGTGTTCTCCCTGGGGGCGGGCATGCTCTTTCGGGAGCACACCTGGGCCCAACTCATCGATCCGGTGGTGGCCCTCCTCCTGGCCGCCTTCCTGGCTCACTCGGCCTACACCCTCTTCAGCGTCTCCATCGACAACCTCATGGACAAGACGCTGGAAGAGACCCTCCAGATCGCCATCCTCCGGGCCCTGGCCCTGAACTTCCACCGCTACGCCGAGCTCCACGACATCCGCAGCCGCCGGAGCGGCTCGGAGGTCTTCGTGGAGGTCTTCCTGGGATTCGAGGACGAAGCCGCCATGGCCTCGGTCATGGACGATATCGAGGCCATCCGCACGTCCATCCTGGAAGAGATCGGAAACGGCTCGGTCGTCGTGATTCCGTCCCGTCGCTAGACCCTCCCGGCATGACGAGCCGCCTTGCCCTTTCTTCAACCCGGTGAACATATTGATCCAAGACGGCTGGCCAGCATTCCGTCTCCCGCCCTGTCTTCAGCCTCGAGTTCGGTCAAGCTACCCATTTCGCCGGGGGTTTTTCATGGCTCTTCCCAGGTTCGAAACCATTCCCCGAGGCCTTCTCGGCGCCGTCCGCCCTCGCCTTGCTCTCCTCTTCTGCCTCTTCCTTCCACTTCTCGGGTGCAATGAAGATTCTCAGGCCGTAGTCCCGAGCCTGGGGACCATCGAGATCACCACGATGACGGACGGAGATGGTCCCACTCCCGCAAGCTACACCGTGCTCCTGGACGGAGCCGTGTCGGGGACGACGGGCCCCGACGACGTCTATACCATGACCTCCATACCCCGCGGCACGCACGTGGTGGGTCTGAAGGAGGAGCCGGACCGCTGTCGGTTTCTGACCAACCCCCGGGAACTCACCGTCGAGGTGAACCGGACGACGGCCGTGACCTTCCTGGTTCTCTGTGAGGTGGCAGGTCCGGAGGATCCGCAGACACGGTAGGCGGATCGGTCTTCAAATAGGTCTCGAGAAACGCCGGCGCAGCCGACCCGGACCGACGTAGCGAGCACTCCGTCAATCCGGGCTCGAAGCGTCGTCGTCGGTCACGAGGGTGAGCACCCCCGGTTCCCGCCGCTCCCTGAGGATACGCTCCACCTCCCTGTGGCCCTCCAGGAGGTTCTCCATGTCGTCGGACAGCCCCCGGGCGGCCCGCAGCTCCATGGTCATGCTCTCCACCGTGCCGCTCCCTGCGTGCATGTGCAGGAGCCCCAGCCGGATGGTCTCCAGCGCCGCCACCTGCCTCCGCAGGGCCTGGGCGTCGTCTTCCAGAGCCTTCACCGTCTCCGGCAGACCCTTGAGCTCCTTCCTCGTCTCCCTGGGCAGCTCCTCGAAGAGCCGATCGGCGGCCAGACCGATGGCCACCTCCGTGGGCCGATGGACCCCGGAAACACCGGAGGCCACCCGCTTCAGCCTCAGCCCGCCCAGCTTGAAGAGAGCCTTACCAGCCCGGCTCTTCCAGAACTTGAGAAGCCGCCGGGCCTCCCGGATCAGGAAGAGGAGGGGGACAGCAAGAAGCGCCGCCATGGGCAGGGCGATGGCCAGGATGCCGTCCAGGGAGGCTCCGGCGACGATGGCGGTCACGAGACCCGGGAAGAGGAAGATCTCTCCCAGGAGGGACCAGGCCAGGGGCGTCTCGAACCCCCGGCTCTGCTTGATGAACACCCTCAGAGGCACCGGTAGCTCCCGGTCGATCTGCACCTGGGGGCTCAGGAGGGCCTCGGCCATGGCCTCGCCGTCGGAAAAGCGGAGCTCCGGGTCCTTGCGCAGGCACCGGTCCAGAACGGTGCACCACGCCCCGGAGGTGGGCATAGCCCAGCGCCCAGGTCACCTCTCGCAGCAGGCGCACCCCTTCGGCGTTGGAGAGGGAGCCGGGGCAACGAGGAGCGGGACCCCGGGAAAGGGGGTCCCCGCGCCGTCCGGGAGGGCCACGGCAGTTTCGGCGGTCAGGGGGCAGGGTCTATCTTGCCGTTGCCATGGCCAACGAGAAGACCCACTCCAGGAGGACGTTTCTCAGGAGGGCCGCCCTGGGAGGGGCGGCAGTGGCCGGGGGCGGGCTGGCCTACCTCCTCGTCAGACGCCCCTCGGGACCCGCCTATCCCCTGGGCGTCCGGGAAACGGTCACGCCTCTGCCCAACGTCCCCGGACCCGGCCCCAACATCGTCCTCATCAACGCCGACGACCTGGGCTACGGAGACCTCTCCTGCTACGGCTCCGGGGCCATCGCCACCCCTCACATCGACTCCCTGGCCGGCGGCGGCGTCCGCTTCACGGACTTCCACGCCTGTGACTCGGTCTGCACACCCTCCCGGGCGGGCCTTCTCACGGGGCGCTACCCGGCGCGGATGATGCTCGACACACCCCTCTCTCCGGGGAGTCAGCCCCTGGGAAAGCGGGCCCTGGTGCGACTGGGCTACCTGGCCGGACGTGTGGGCCTCCTGGACCTGGCCACACGGGCCGCATCCCGTGGTCTGGCCCGGGAGGAGATCACCCTGGCCGAAGCGCTGAAGGCAGGGGGGTACCGGACGGGGATGGTGGGAAAATGGCACCTGGGGGATTTCGGAACCGAGCCCCGATTCAATCCCCTCCGGCACGGTTTCGACTCCTTCTTCGGAGTGCCTTACTCCAACGACATGGAGCCCTTCCCCCTCTACCGGGGTGAGGCTTTGCTGGACGAGCACATTCAGGATCAGAGCACCCTCACCTCCCGGTACACCGAGGAGGCCGTGCGCATCATCGAAGACGCGGCAGGCGAAGGCCGGAAGGCCGCTCGCCTCACCGGATCGGCGACAACGGAAGCTCGGGAGGGCGACGGGGCGGGGCGGCGGGGCGCCGCCGCATCGGATGCCCGGACCCCCTTCTTCCTCTACCTGGCCCACACTTTTCCCCACCGCCCCCTTTTCGCATCGAAGGACTTCACAGGAGCATCGGGCGGGGGGCTCTACGGCGACGTGGTCGAGGAGCTGGACTGGAGCGTAGGCCGGGTGCTGGCGGCCCTGGAAGACGCCGGAGTCGCAGAAAACACCCTCGTCCTCTTCACCAGCGACAACGGTCCCTGGTACCAGGGAAGCCCGGGCACCTTCCGGGGAAGGAAAGGGCAGAGCTTCGAGGGTGGGCATCGGGTTCCCTTCCTGGCCCGTTTGCCCGGCTTCATCCCCCCGGGCTCGGTGTGCACGGCCCCGGCGGTGAACCTGGACCTGTTCCCCACCCTCCTGGCCCTGGCCGGCCTGGCCCTTCCCGGGGACCGGATCATCGACGGCGCCGACATCTCGGCTCTCCTGGCCGGAGCCTCCGACGCCTCACCCCACGAGTTTCTCTACCTCTACCACCACGGGGAGCTGGAAGGGGTTCGCGCCGGTCGTTGGAAGTACTTTCGAGAGACCAGCCACTACGTGTGGCCCATGCCGGCAAACAGGAAGCTGGGCAGCCTGACCAACCACACCACCGGCCCCCTCCCCCTCCTCTTCGACCTCACCACCGACCCCGGGGAGGCCTACGACCTGGCGGAGAGGCATCCCCAGGTGGTGGACCGCCTGGAAGGCGTCATGCGGGCCTGGGAGGCCGGGATGGCGTCCGATCCCCTGGGGTTCGGGCGGTAGCAGCACCGGCGGGTCGGCCCTCCGGTCCCGGCTCTCCCTCGACCTCCGGCACCCTTTCAAGGATGCCGCGAAGGGGGGGTGTGGCCCAGCCGTCGGCACCCCTGGATGATGAGGAAGTCGGCTTCCCGCGGCGAGTCCAGGACCCGGTAGAACTCCCTCACGTAGAGGTCGGCCCGCCGGGTGTTCCAACGCGACAACTCCGGCTGGGTGTTGACCAAACGGAGGATTGCCTCCCGGTGCTCCTGGAAATGGGCGAAAAGGGACGGGTAGTCGATCTTCTCCGAGCAGATTCCCCAGAAGTGCCGCTCCCTGACATCGGTGATGTAGCGGGCCACCACCGGGCTCGGTCCCGCGTAGGGGGCACCGACGAACCCTGAGAAGTCGAAGTCGTAGGGCACCGGAACGAAGCCGTCTTCCAGACGCACGAACTCCATGTTGTGGGGCCGGACCAGGGCCCAGTCGGTGTTCCCGATCAAATACTGGAAGAGGTACATCATCCCGACCTGCCGGTGCATCAGGTGGGTGGGATTGACCTGCTCCACTTCGATCACCTCGCCTCCGAGGCGTTCGGCCATGGCATCGTCGTCTTCGATGAGGAAGGCAATGCGGGAGATGTCCTCGTCCCGGCCCTTCACATCCCGGTAGGTGATGAGGGCCAACTGGACCCGGAAGGCCACGTGCGTGAGGAGACCATAGATCCGGTAGGCCAGATACTCCTCCAGGACGTTCTGCTCGTAGGGGTCGTTATCCCGGCAGTGAGTGACCAGCTTCACCTCGTTCAGGACCTCCAGGGGCGTGCCCGCCATTGAGTCCTTCGGAAAGTCCAAACGGAGGGGCGGAAAGGAGCAGATGTGGCGATTGAGCCGGAACCGGCCACGGGTGCGGATGTCCACGGGAAAGGAGACCGCCCCGCTATCCGTTTCCAGGAAGGCGCGGCCCGGCCGCTCCTCGCTCTCCTGGCTCCGGTCCTTCTCGAGGCGCGAAAAGTCGGCCTCCAGCATGAGCACCAGGGGGGTGTCCGTCTCGAAGAGGGGACGAGGGATGGGCGGCGGGGCGGAATCGGCAGGCATCAACGCCGACTCCCTAACGGGTCCGGACCATGCCGGCCCGCTCCCCGTCGCACTCCCGGCCCCACAGGCCGCCAACAGCCAGGTCAGAGCCGGCAGTGGGATGTTTCGGAAGGGAACGAGCCGGTGCGCCGGGCGTCCCATGACGGCCCCCTCTCCCGTGGCTTCTTTACCTCCGATGCGGGAGTCCACCCACGGATCTCCCCTTGCCGAGAATCGGAAGCAAAGGCCCGGAGGGCAAGGAAAACTTCTCGGTGAGCGGCGAAACCCTTCCCCATAGAGCCCGTCCACCTTGCCAGTCACTCATCCGAAGGAAAGAATACGATGGACTCCACCGATTCTCTCCTTGGTCCCGCTCCCATGACTCCGAAGGGATGAGGTCATGCAGGTCTACTTCTGGGGAACCCGGGGATCCCTCCCCACGTCGTGCGACGCCCGGGCCGTGCGGGACAAGGTCCGCCGGGCCCTGGTGGCATCCCGGGGTGTAGCGCTGGACACCGATGAGAAGATGGAGGACTTCATCGATACCCGGCTTCCCTTTGCGACCCGGGGGACCTACGGGGGCAACACCCCGTGCGTGGAGATCCGCGGAGGAGAGGAATACGTTCTCTGCGATGCCGGAAGCGGGTTGCGGGACTTCGGGATGCACGCCATGTCCCCGGAGGTCCTGAACCGGAGCCATCCGCCCAGGGTCTTCAACCTCTTCATGTCCCATCTGCACTGGGACCACCTCATGGGCTTCCCCTTCTTCACTCCGGCGTTCATCCCGGGAACCACGGTGAACATCTTCTCGGCCCATGAGAACGCTCGGGCATCCTTCGAACGGCAGCAGCAGGAACCCAACTTCCCCGTTTCCCTGGACTACATGGGAGCCGACATCAACTTCCACGAGATCGAGCCGCACACGGACCTGGAGATCGCCGGCTTCACCGTGCGCGCCTTCCCTCTGGATCACCCCGGGGGCTCCTTCGGGTATCGGTTCCGCCGAAACGGGAAGACCGCCGTCTACGCCTCCGACGCCGAGCACAAGGAAGCGGCGGAGGACCCGAACTATCCCTTCCTCGACATCATCCGGGGCGCCGACCTTCTCATCTTCGACGCCCAGTACCCCATGGCGGAAGCCCTGGGCGGAAAGCGGGACTGGGGCCACTCCAGCAACATCCTGGCGGTGGAGCTATCGGTGAAAGCCGACGTCAAACGGGTGGTCCTCTTTCACCTCGAGCACACCGCCTCCGACGAGCAATTCGACGACTTCCTCCAGGACACCCGGGAGTACCTCGAGATCTACGACGAGTCCTCGGACCTGAGAGTGTACATGGCCTATGACGGCCTCTGCATCGAGCTGGGCTGAGGGGAATTGAGCCATTGGGGAAATCTCCCCAACGTCAAACCGGTTCCAACGTCTGCTCCACGCGAGTTCGGTCGCCGTCCGGGCTGCCTACCGGTGCTCCGGCAGGTCGGCATCCACCTCTTCCGGACTGGTCTCCGCCTCCGGAGCCAGACCTCCTCCCCGCACCGTAGCGCCGACCACGAAGGCTGAGGCGATGAGGACGACGTTCTTCACGATGTACTGCCCCTCCAGGGTCAGAACGAAGGGAAACTCCCTCCAGACCGCTCCGGGCTCCAGAACCACCGGAGAGAGGGCCCCGATCATCTGGAGGGCCATGAGGAAGATGACCGTCCGGAGGAACAGGCCCGTGATGAAGCCCAGGCCTATGGCCATCTCGAACAACCCCAACAGAAGCATGAAGGACCGCATGGTCATGACTCCCCATGCTTCGATGAAGCCCCAGGACTCGGCCACGAGTGAGGATGCTGGGCTGGCTCCGGGAAAGAGCTTGAGGGAGCCGAACCAGAAGAAGACCACACCGATGGAGATCCGCAGAAAGCGCAGCCCACTCCGCGCCATGGTCTCGGTGAGGCGACGATCGATCCTATCGAACCACCGGCCGAAGAGCTTCTGCAGGGCGGATGTCTCTTCCATCGGACCTCTCCTCAAGTGGCAATGGCCTGCATGATCAGCCCGCAGATCCACGCCGCGTAGGTTCCCAGGGCGTAGCCGAAGACCGCCAGGAGCACGCCCACCGGGGCGAGGCTCGGGTGGAAGGCCGACGCCACCACGGGAGCCGACGCTGCCCCTCCCACGTTGGCCTGGCTGCCCACGGCCATGTAGAAGAGGGGGGCCCTGAGGAGCTTGGCCACGGTGAGCAGGAGGCCGGCGTGGATGCTCATCCAGATGCCGCCGAGAAGGAAAAGACCCGGATTGGAGAAGACGGCCCCGATGTCCATCCCCAGTCCGATGGAGGCCACCAGGAAGTAGAGCATGGCCGAGCCGATGCGGGAGGCCCCGGCCCCTTCCAGGTTCTTCACGGGGGTGAAGGAGAGGACGAGCCCCAGGGAGGTGGCGATGACCACCAGCCAGAAGAAGGAGCTCGTGAGGCTGAGGCGCTCCAGGGCCGGTGCGTTGGCCCCGATCCAATCCGCGATCCATCCTCCCAGGGCGTGGCCGACCCCGGTGATTCCGAAGCCCACGGCCAGGATGAACATGAGGTCCGGCAGGTTCAGGATGCGGGAGTGCCGGGCCTGGAAGTTCTCGACCCTGGCCTGGAGCTCGGTGATGGCCGAAGTATCGGCCCCGGTGCGGGCATCGATCTGCTTGTTCCGGGGGGCCAGGTAGAGGAGGACGGCCATCCAGATGTTGGCCACGATGACATCCACCGCCACCATCTGGGAGAAGACGGCGTCCCCCACGTCGAAGACCTCCTTCATGGCCGTCTGGTTGGCACCGCCGCCGATCCAGCTACCGGCCACCGTCGTCATCCCCCGCCACACGGCGTCCGGCCCGGAGCCGCCCACCGTCTCGGGGCTCACGGCGCTCATGATCAGGAGGGCCACGGGACCTCCGATGAGGATGCCCACGGTGCCCGTGAGGAAGAGGGCCACCGCTTTGTAGCCCAGCCTCACGATGGCCGGGAGGTCGATGGAGAGCGTCAGGAGGACGAGACAGGCCGGGAGCAGATACCGGGACGAGACGAAGTAGAGATTGGACTCCTCGGCGCTCACGATGCCGAAGGTGTTCAGGAGCGAGGGGAGGAAATAGCAGAGGAGAAGGCCCGGGACGTAGGTGTAGAACTTCTTCCAGAACGGGTGCTCGCTCTTCTCCGTGTAGAACACGAAGCCGAGGATGACGGCGAGCATGGCCAGGACGACGGCGTCGTTGGTGACGAGGGGCGCACCATTCTCCATGAAGATCCCCTGGTTGAGGCGGCTGTTGGCTGTCTGTGACCGGGGATCTTCCAACCCCGGCACCCTGCGAGAGGCCTGGCACAAACTACACTGAACAGACGGAAAGGCGAGAGGTAGGAAGAGGAGGACTATCCGAATTCGCCGCAACAAAGGAAGGAAGAGACCGACCCATGAACATCCTCATCACAGGAACGAGCTCGGGTATCGGCCTGGGTCTCGCCCAGGAATTCCTGGCCCGGGGAGAGGACGTCCGGGGAATCAGCCGGCGGCCCGCCGAAGGGCTTTCCGAGCACGGCGGGTACCGTCACCTCCAGCTCGATCTCACCGACTTCGACCAGGTCAAAGCCCAGGTGCCGCCCTTCCTCGACGACCTGGAACGCCTGGACCTGGTGGTCCTGAACGCCGGCGTCCTGGGAGAGATCGCCTGGCAGAGCGAGGTGGGCCTGGAGGAGATGAAACGGGTCACGGAGATCAACGTCTGGGCCAACAAGGTCCTCCTGGATCTTCTCTTTCGGGAGGTGCCGGAGATCGGACAGGTGGCGGGGATGTCCACCAAGGCGGCGCTCCGAAGCTCCCCCGGGTGGGGGCCCTACTCCGTCTCGAAGGCCGGCCTGAACATGCTCATGAACGTGTACGCGAAGGAGTATCCGGACACCCACTTCACGGCCTTCGCACCGGGGCTGGTGGACAGCGAGATCCAGGAGCACATCTACCACATCGAAGAGACCGACAAGTACCCCACCCTCGAGAAGCTGCAGGCTGCCCGGTACACCGAGGCCATGCCCGATCCCCGGGCGGCGGCGCCGAAGCTCATCGAGGGGATGGAGAAGGCACTGGAGGCCGACAGCGGCTCCTTCGTGGACGTGAGGGACATGGACCTGGAGGAGTGAGCGGGCACGGTGCAGTCGGGAGGTCAGGTAGGGGGCCTGGAGGGCGAAGGTCTTCCCCCGCAGGCGTGTGGCGCGGTGGCCATCCCATTCTCGAGTTGAGGACACAATGGACCCGGGCCTGAGGTCTCCAACAAACGGGGTGCAGGTCAGACACGGCCGACGCCAGGCCGGTCAGAAGCAATCGATGGTGTTAGAGCGGGCCCCGGGTGAGGGTCAGAAATGCCCTCGGAGACAGGATGCGAATGGGCGATTGCTCGGCTACCACAAGAAGGTCTCGATCTCCGGTCACCAGAATCTCGACGCCGGCCGAAATGGCATCGGCGAGGACCCGTTCGTCGTCGGGGTCGCGCAAGGAGATAGGGCAGGGTTCATCGCCCCTTGGAACGGTGGAGCACCGCTCAAGAACCGCCTCCACAGACGAGAGTGCGTTCTGGCTGAGCTTCAGCTTGGATGTGAGAATGCGCCGAGTCTCCTCCGCGACGACCTCGGGAATCACGAGATCGTAATCGGAGAGCACAAGTTTCAGGAGGTCGGCGCAGAGGCCTCGGGCAGCAAACGCTGCAACGAGGACGTTGGAGTCCAGGCAGATTCGTGTCACGACACGAGCCGGAATACGTCCTCGTCAGTGTAGATACCCTGGGCCTCTGCAAACGGGATGACCTGGCGTCGGGCTTCCTCGAAGAGCTGGAGAGTCAGCTGGCGGCGTAGAGCCTCGCGCACTACGTCGCTACGAGATCGCCCCGTCTCACGGCAGACGCGATCCAGCATCTTCTCGAGGCCAGGATCCAATCGGATGGTAACGGCAGCAGTCTTCATGTAGTACATTGTACTACAACAGAAAACTCTCTGCAAGGCCCGTGTATCCGGCTTACTCCGGGATGGGCTTACCCTGCAATTCCATGCTCATCAGTTCTTTTTACACCCCTCTCATCGGGCACGCCCATCCACGGCCATTCTCCCTCCTTCAGTTTCCTCCATCGGGCCACTCGATGACCATCCGGTCGATATACCGCACGTCCAGGCTGTCACGACGGACGATCCAGGCCGTGTCCCCCGCGAAGTAGGGCGCCTCGTATCCGGAGAACCACTCGAAGAAGACCCCATCCGGTAGATGGACCGGGCCCAGGAAGCGGCCATCCGCCTCGAAGACGTCGAAGGTGCCGGTCCTGGGGTCCCGCCAACTTCTTCCATTGCTGGATACCTGGAGGTGGCCGGGCCAAACCCACAGACGTCCCTCGCGGCCAACGATGATGAGATGGTAGTAGGGCTTCTCCTCAGGAGGTTCTGGCCCCTCCCAACGCCAATCCCGGCCGCGCCGCCTTTCGATCCGTTCCCAGGACTCCACGAAGCGGTTCCGAACCTTTGCCGGCTCCACCATCGGTTCCCGTTGGTGGGAAATTCGAATAACCGATCCATCCGGTTGAATCCTGTCGATCTCATACTCGGCCGGACACCCGAGAATGACCTCGCCGCTCCGACCGGCCGTCCACTTCACCTTCGGATACAACGGTGCCCGGATGTCCTGCCAGAAGCCTTTGCTGAAGTGCGGGTCGTCGAGGGTCGGACACCCCTCGGTGTACCGAGGGGGAGCGAAGACCGTGTCCAACACCGCGCCACTGCTGTCCAGGCGAACATAGATGGGCCGCGGGAAGGTAACGCGTCCCCCCGTCTCGTAAAGGGGAGGGTTCACATGAACGAGGGTCTGATTTCCTGGGATGGGGATGATCGCGTTTCGTCCCTTTCCGGGACGGCCATCGGGGATCCGCCAGTGGTCCAGAACCGCCCCGCTCGTGTCGAAGACCGCTACCCTTCGGTTGCCGATGTCGTGAGCCAACAACCGCCCGCTCTCGTCAACCTCCATCGCCGACAAGGTCTCCACCTCACCCGGGCCCTGCCCCTCCCGGGCGATTCGCCGGACCTCCGAGCCATCCGGAGAGAAGACCCGGATGCCGTCGTCCCCGACGTAGACTTCCCCGTACGCTCCGACGGCAAACGCCTCGATCCCCAGAAGGAGGTACTCCTCGGGACCATCGAAGCGTCCGATTCGGGCAACCTGTACGAAGCGGGCCGTATCCAGGACAGGTGGCGGGGATGTCCACCAAGGCGTCGCTCCGAAGCTCCCCCGGATGGGGGCGCGGCGGCGGCGAAGCTCATCGAGGGGATGGAGAAGGCGCTGGAGGCCGACAGCGGCTCGTTCATCGACGTGAGGGACATGGCGATGTAGGATATCGCCATGCTCCTCGACGTTTCCAACAACCCGGCTCTCGTCCTGGCCCTGGCCCTGGCGGCCGGAATCGTGTCCCAGATCCTGGCGCGGCATCTCCGGATTCCCGGCATCGTCGTGCTCCTGGTGGCCGGCGTGGTTCTGGGCCCCGAGGTGCTGGGCGCGGTGGACCCCGGTGCGTTGGGCCACGCCATGCACGACGTAGTGGGATTCGCCGTGGCCGTGATCCTCTTCGAGGGGGGGCTCAACCTGAGCTTCCGCCGGCTCCGGCGGGAGGCGGGGCCCATTCGGCGCCTCCTGACCATCGGCGCGGCCGTGACCCTCGTCGGTGCGTCCCTGGCAACCCACTGGATTCTGGGATGGAACTGGAGCCTTTCCATCCTCTTCGGATCCATAGTCATCGTCACCGGTCCCACGGTCATCACGCCGCTCCTCCGGCGCACCATGGTGAATCGAACCCTGGAGACCATTCTGGAGGCGGAGGGGGTTTTCATCGACGCCATCGGGGCGATTCTGGCCATCGTCGTTCTCGAGGTGGTGGTTCAGGGCTCCACGGGCGAAGGGCTGAACCTGGCCGAAGGGTTCGTCAGTGCCCCTGCTCGTCTGCTGGCCGGCGCCGCGCTGGGGGCAGCCGGAGGTGGCGTCCTGACCCTGCTCTTCCGTGTGAAGTGGCTCATTCCCGAGGGAATGCAGAACACCTTCATCCTGGCCTGGGCCGTGGCCCTCTTCCAGGTGAGCAACAGTCTGGTGCCCGAGACGGGGATCGCAGCCGTCATCGTAGCCGGACTGGTGATGGGCAACACCACCGCCGCCCCTCCCCTGCGGGAGATCATGGAGTTCAAAGAGCAGCTCACCGTTCTCCTGATCGGACTGCTCTTCGTGCTGCTGGCTGCCGATGTGGCCATGGCCGACATCATGGCTCTGGGGTGGGCCGGGGTGTGGGTGGTGGCCGTGCTCATGTTGATCGTGCGGCCCGCCAGTGTGGCCCTGAGCACCCATGGCTCGGACCTGACGTGGCAGCAGCGGACCTTCCTGGCGTGGGTCGCGCCCCGGGGCATCGTGGCCGCCGCCATCAGTTCCCTCTTCGCGGCGCGCCTGGCCGACGCAGGGATGGAGGGGGGAGATGCCCTCAGAGCCCTCGTGTTCATGGTCATCGGAGGCACCGTGGTCCTCCAGGGGGCTTCGGCCTCCCCCATGGCCCAGATCCTCGGTGTCCGGCGTCCCAGGGACCGGGGCTACGCCATCCTGGGAGCCAACCCACTGGCCCGACTCCTGGGCCGGCGCCTCAAGGACGGTGGTGAGGACGTGGTGATCATGGACGCCAACCAGGACTCGACCGAAAAAGCCCAGGCCGACGGTTTGCAGGTGGTGTTCGGCAACGCCATGGAGGAGCGGGCCATGCTTTCGGCTCAGCTCGAGTCCCGCCGGGGGATCGTGGGCCTCATGACCAACTCGGCCCAGAACCTCCTCTTCGCCCAGAAGGGCCGGAGCGAGGGTCGGGCACCCCGGGCCTGGGTAGCCCTTCAGCGCGGCCCCGGCACACCGGAAGCACCGGCTGTCGAAGAGACCGGTGCACATCTTCTCTTCGCCGGTCCCCAGGACCTCGAACTCTGGTCCGTCCGCATCCGCCGGAAGCTGGCCCGGCTGGAGGTGTGGGAATGGCAGCAGTCAACAGGGAATTCCTCAGCCGACACGATGTGGCAGACTCCCCGGGAAAAACGAAACCAGCTCCTGCCCCTGTTGCTGCGGCGGGACGAGCGCTCCCTCCTCATCGATGAGACCACCCGGTTCGTCGATGGCGACAGGGTGGAGTGGCTCGTCCTGACGGAAGCAGTCGATGGAGCCCACGAACGGCTCCAGGCGGAGGGCTGGAGCCCGGCAGGGGTGGTCGAGGAGTGACGCAGGCCAACGGTGATGGGCGCCCTCCTTTCCGTATCGTCCGGGAACACCTCGAGACCTACCTCGCCCAGGCTGAGGAAGGCGACCCCATGGGCGACGGGGTGCCCACGCATGTCGAGAACGAGGTCAGGAGTTACCTGCGCTGTGGCATCTTGGCCCACGGGTTCGCTCGGGCCAGGTGCTCCGGTTGTGGTCACGAGTTCCTGGTCGGGTTCTCTTGCCGGCAACGAGGATCCTGTCCCTCGTGCTCAGCCCGCCACATGGCCGAGACCGCCGCCCACATGGTGGACCACGTCTTCCCCCACGTCCCGGTCCGCCCGGACAATTCCACCTCCAAGAGATCCGGAAGCCAACGCATGGGCACGCCACCCACATAGTGCACAGCGTTCTCGTCCAGATGTCGGAGATTCGCCATCGAGGTGTTACCCCCATCAAACACCAACGTCAGTTGCTCGGCTCTGCGGCCCACCCCTCCCGGCCATTCCCCAGGAAGGCATCCCAAAGAGCAGCGGGGCGGAACAGAGGCGAGTCGAGCCGGCTGGTGTCCTATCCCTGGGACGATATCTTGCGCATGGGTGATTTCCTCGCTCCCGACAGCCCCACCCGCTCCGGAACGGTCCATGCCCGACATGATTCTTGGAAACGAATCCACCATCCGCCTTGGCGCCTTCCTCGGGGTGCTCGTGGTCATAGTCCTGTGGGAGGTGGCAGCACCCCGGCGCCGCCGGGAGATTCCCCGCGTCCTGCGCTGGACCAACAACCTGGCCCTCGTTGTCCTTGACACGGCGATCCTGCGGCTGACCTTTCCGATCCTGGCGGTAGGCCTCGCGGTCATAGCCGAAGAGCGGGGCTGGGGGCTCTTCAATAACATCGACTCTCCCGACTGGCTGGCGGTTCTCGCGTCGATCCTCCTCCTCGATCTGGCCATCTACCTTCAGCACGTGATGTTCCACGCGGTGCCGGGGCTCTGGCGGCTGCACCGGATGCACCATGCCGACCTTGAGTTCGACGTGACCACGGGGCTACGCTTCCATCCCGTCGAGATCCTGCTTTCGATGGGGATCAAGCTCGCCGCTGTGGCCGCCCTCGGACCTCCTGCCATCGCCGTGCTCCTCTTCGAGGTGGTCCTCAACGCCACCGCGCTTTTCAACCACGCCAACGGCCATCTGCCCCTCCCGGTGGACCGGGTCCTACGGCTGATCGTGGTGACACCGGACATGCACCGGGTGCATCACTCGGTGAACCCGGTGGAGACCAACAGCAATTTCGGCTTCAACCTGCCGTGGTGGGACCGTTTCTTCGGCACCTACAGGGACCAGCCCGCCATGGGGCATGACGGCATGGAGATCGGGATCGAGCAATTCCGCACGCGCCGGGATCTCTGGCTTGATCGGATGCTGATCCAGCCGGTCCGCGGTCCGGCCTCGGGCCATGCGTTGGACGCCCGGGAGGAGGGCAAGTGACCTGTGCACCCTCGGGATCCGCACGTTCAGCATCCGTGAGAAGCTGTCACCTTTAGGCTGGAGCCTGTTAACACAACAGCGCAAGTAGGATGTTGGGCCAATGGAAATCACAGAAGCCCAATATCGGCGTATCGAGGACTGCCTGCCACGGCAACGCGGGAATGAAAGCATCTCCAATCTTCAAGTGCCTAACGCGATCCCGTATGTGGCCGAAAACGGCTGCAAATGGCGGGGATTGCCGCATGGCCAGGCACCCGACGGCCTGAAGAGCCGAGTTTCCAATAGCCACGGCATCGGCGCCCAGAGCCAGGGCCGCCCTGGCTTCCCGGTTCAGGGCTCCGAAGCTCATGTCCGTCACCAGGAGGGGGGATTTCGAGGCGGAGGGGTTTGAGGGCACCCGGGCCGATGACGACCTCCGTTCCCACGGGGTCCTCATCCAGGAGCGGAAGATGAGCCAGTTGGGCCGTGACGATCTGGATGTCAGCCCAACGTGGGAGGGTAGTGATCCTCCCACCGCTCGCCCGCATGCACGTCCGGCAGCAGGAAGCGGACGCCCTGGTTGTCGGTGGGGTTCAGCCAGAGCATGCGGTCGAAGACGGCCGCTGCCTCGTCCAGGCGGTCGAGCCGCCACAGGCAGAGCCCGAACCCGTGCATCGAACGGAGAAACGGGCGGTTGTCGATCCGGCCCCAGGGAAGCAGGCCGTCGAAGTCGTCACCGAGGGAGAGTTCGCCGATGCGCACGCCCACCTCGTAGTGGCGGACCGCCTTCGCGGGATCGTCGTCGAAGGCGAAGTTACCCAGATGCGCGTGGGCATCGAGGCACCGGAGATCCGCCGCCAGAAGCTCGACGAGCTTCCTCCGGGCGTGGCTCCTGTGGCCGGCCACGTCCAGATCGCATGCCTCGAGGATCGGGTCGCCTTCCCAGGCGACGGGGTCCGCGCCGGGCACCACCTGCTCCATCTCGAAGGAAGGCCGAGCACCTGCGGCAAGGATACGCCTGGCCCACTCCTCAAGCGGCTCGTGCTCCTCGCCCCAGTAGTGCTCCTCCGGGTGCCAGAGCCACTCGTCCTGCAGGCGCAGGGGTACGAGGCTGAGCGCCTCCACGTCGAGGCGGTGGCTTTCCACCTCGCCCGAAAGGTGAGGATGGCCGGCCTGGCTCCACCGCCTCTCGACCCGGATGACCACGATCTCTCCGGACACCATGTCCCAGGCCTCCTCCGAACGCAGCGTCACCCCCGGCTTCGTTCCGGGGATTCGGCAGCGTGCGGTCCCCTCCCCGGGTGCCAGCACGACGAGCTCGACGAGAGCGCCCTCATTCCCCCCGGGCAGTTCGGTCTTCTTCATGTCGCCTCCGCATCTTGAGTCGCCCCGGCGAGCCTCGCGGTGCATGGCCGCCGACATCGGCGTTCATGCTCTCCTCGACCTGTTACCCTCGCCAGGAGGTTCGGTTGGAGAATCTTCGACACTGTGGGATCCCGGTGCTTCCGAATGGTGATGACCAAGGTCCGCGTCGCGGGTTGCGCCACCGGCGGGCCCCGAGGTGCCGTCCGACAGAGCAGCCAAATGACGGAAAGCGGGGACTCTTGGCAAGGGGGCCATGGGCCGTTGCCCCGGACGCGTCGGCGCACCATGATGACCCTCCGTTTGCGCAGCACGAAAGACAATACCGAGGCCGACGCACCATGAATGACGATCTTGAGCGCGTGTGCGGCAACTGCGAGGCTGCTCACCCCTCGGAGCCGTTTCAGAGCGACTTCGCCATCTGCCTGAACGCCCCCGAGCTCGAACCCTATCTGGACGATATCCTGGAGCGCCAGGATTTCTCCCGCTGCCGTGCCCTGGTGAAACGGATCCGCTTCCGCTGGGACCAGAGGGCCTGTGACGACTTCGACCCCATCGAGGAAGATGGGTTGGAGTGGTCCCCCGACTTGACCGGGAGGGTGATTGAGCTGGCGGAAGAGGGCCGGCTGACGGCGGATACGCTCAGGAGGGCCATCCTCGAGGACGCGTTCGAGCGGACCGCCTGGTCCCGGGCGCCCATGGACGATTACGTCCGGGCCCTCCATGCAGCACGGACCCTTGAGGAGCGGACCCGGGCCCTCCGGCCCCACCGGAGGTGGGCCCGGAATTCCCGAATACGGCCCTGCCGTACCCAAGACCCCACCCCACTTGTCGTTCTTGCCCCCCCACCGCCCTCCAGCACATTTCCCAAGATGCCTCAGGGGCTCGTAGGATCCTTAAAACTCCTATTTCTTCTTCTCTTTCTTGAACGTTTTCGGGAAGGGCGGATTCCGTTATGGATAGAAGGGTGTTCGGCGTGCCGAAAGGAAGGAGTGATGGGGCATGAGAAAGGTCCCGCATGATCCAGAGGGCTGGCTCCGAGAGATCGCGGAGGCCTACGAGGACGCATGGGAGGCCCTGCCCTTCATGGAGCTTGTGGGCGAGGAGGCCGAGGAAATGGATTTGTGGAAGATCGCACCTCTTGTTGCCTTGAAGTTCCGTCAGCTTCCCTCGTCGGAGGAGAACTGTGAGAAGGCAACGAATGCGGCTTTCGCGAGCTACGTCGCCAATAAGGAGCGCAATCCTGCTGAGCTCGGGGATGCGTACGTGGCGTTCGCCTTCAGCTACCTTGCCAGCCACTTCGGCCTGGATCTCGTCACAGAACCGGTGGTGGACGAAGTCATGGAGCATGTCGGGCGCCACCGAGAGCGACGGTGACTTCGTGGTTTCGGTGGCCGCATAACCCACTTCGGGAATTCTTATCGGCGAGCGAGGAACACCGGACGCCCCCCACGTGGCCGCGACGGATGGATCCCGATTCCTTCCCAGCCCCCACCCCTACTCAGCCCTCAACGCCGGAAGCGGGTCGGCCTGGGCAGCCCTCAAAGCAGGGAGCAGACAGGCCAACAGCGATGCCCCGGTCCGATCCCGGAGCCTCCCGGCACAGGTCCAGATGCCTGGGCGCAGTGAATCTCGACTCCCCCCTCGCCGCTACTCCGAAGGGAGCCTCCTGTGTTTCCGCTTGGGCCATGGCCATAGAGTCTCCCCGCAACCAAATTCATTGCACAATAAAATCCGTTGCGCGCAGACTCTCAAAGCGCCGGTGGTGAGGAAAACCGAAGGGGTGGTGCTCCGGTCCACCCCCTTCCCCGCCGTCCGCCCTGGGCCCACCTGGGGCCGCTCCGGGGGAGATCCGCGTCATCCGCCCCCATCTACGGTTACATTTGGGTTGCAATCTGGCCCAAAAAAGGCCCCCCGGGAGTCACCCCCGGGAGGCCGTAAGTTGTTGTGGTTATTGGAATGCGCCGCCAGGGACTCGAACCCCGAACCTACTGATTAAGAGTCAGTTGCTCTGCCAGTTGAGCTAGCGGCGCTAGACCTGAAAAATATCAGCGTTCCCGCCCCGGGTAAACCGCATCCACCTCCTCCATCCCAACCGCTCCGTCTCGACGCCCGGCGGATCCAGCGATCCCCCGCGACGGCCTGCGGCCCCGCGACTCCGGGGGCACACCGCAACGGTGGTCGCCCCGGCGCGGCTGGCGCATTGCCGCGATGGTCGATGCCCCGGCGCGGCTGGCGAATCACCGTCGAGCCTTTCACGCCGAGGCTGAGCCTCGGGTGCCCGGTTGTCGGAGCCGGGAGGGGGGTTCGGCTGCGAAACCCTCTGGCGTACTTTAGCGAGCCGGTGAACGACCAGCCCGCCGGGGCCCCGATCAGAACGCCGGGATTCCCGTCACCTCAGCCCCCAGCACCAGCGTGTGCATGTCGTGGGTCCCCTCGTAGGTGTACACGCTCTCCAGGTTGGCCATGTGCCGCATGGCGGAGTACTCCACCAGGATCCCGTTGGCCCCCAGGAGCCGCCGGGCCTCCCGGGCCACCTCGCACGCCATGTCCACGTTGGCCCGCTTGGCCATGGAAACCTGGGCCGGCGTGTACTCCCCCTTGTCCTTCAGCCGCCCGAGCTGCAGGGCCATGAGCTGCCCGTAGGTGAGCTTCGTGATCATATCCGCCAGGCGCACCTGCTGGATCTGCTTTCCGGCGATGGGCCCGTCGAACATGACCCGCTCCTTGGCGTAGCTCAAAGCCTCATGATAACAGGCCATGGCCGCCCCCACCGTCCCCCATGCGATCCCGTAGCGGGCCTGGGTGAGGCACATGAGGGGGTTCCGAAGTCCCGTGGTCTCGGGGAGGACGGCGTCTTCGGGAAGCTCCACGTCTTCCAGGACCAGCTCACTGGTGTCCGAGGCCAGGAGGGAGAGCTTGCCCTTCTGGTCCCGGGCCGTGAATCCCGGTGAGTCGGTGGGCACCAGGAAGCCCCGGATCCCGTTCCGGTCCCCGATCTCGCCGGTCTGGGCCCAGATCATGGCCACGTCGGCCATGGACCCGTTGGTGATCCACATCTTCGCCCCGTTCAGGAGCCACCCGTCGGAGGTCTTTTTGGCCGTGGTGATCATCCCGCCGGGGTTGGAGCCGTAGTCCGGCTCGGTGAGGCCGTAGCACCCGATCTTCTCACCGGCGGCCAGCTTGGGAAGCCACTCCCGTTTCTGCTCCTCCGTGCCCCAACTGAAGATGGGGTACATGACCAGGGCCCCCTGCACCGAGGCGAAGGAGCGGATGCCCGAGTCCCCACGTTCCAGCTCCTGCATGATGAGCCCGTAGGCCACGTTGTTCAGGCCCGCGCAGCCGTACTCCTCCGGGAGGTTGGCTCCGAGCATGCCCAGCTCGGCCATCTCGCCGATGAGCTCGGTGGGGAACCGCCTCTGGATGTAGGCATCCTGGATGATGGGCATGACCCGGTCCTCCACCCACTCCCGGATGGTGTCCCGGACCATGCGCTCCTCCTCGGAGAGGAGCCCTTCGATGTTGTAGAAATCCACGCCCTGAAACGTCTCGGCCATAGCTGTCGTCGCCTGAGCTGGAGATGGAGTCGCGAAGCGTATTCGTAGTTATTTTCGCGAGAGCGAGAGAAGTTAATTCCGGATTCGGAAAGGACCAACCATGAGCAAGAAGAGGGACCATGCCGTGAGCCACGGCATCAGCTTCGGAAGCGCACTGGCCATCGCCATTTCCTGGTCTACCCACAAGTCCATCCTGTGGGCCATCATCCACGGCTTTTTCAGTTGGTTCTACGTGATCTACTACGCCCTGACCCGGTAGGAGCCGACCCCCGGCCGGGGACAGGCGCCGACATCATCCGCAGAGGTCCGGGTCCGGCGCCAGCATCATCCCGAATGGCCCGGCGCCGTCCCATCAGCCGTCGAGCTCCGACGGATGCTCGTCGGGAGGTACGGCGTCGGTAGCCTTGTGGTTCTGGTAGCGCATGACCCCGTAGGCGATCTCACGGGCCACCCGCCCCCCGATCCAGAGGGCGGCGACGACGGTGGCGATCCACCCCCCGATGACCAGGTCCGAGGGTTGGATGTAGAGCCAGATCCAGAGGGCGATAACGGCAGCAAAGAGGGTCCCCACCCCCCACCCCCAGAGGGTCGCCCGCTGCCTGGCCGCCTCCCGGCATTCCTCGCACCAGAGGAGGCGGTCCATGGTCTCCAGGTCTTTCTCCCTGAGGCACCGCACGCAGGTGGCGGTGTCGGGGAATCGTGAGCGCCAGGCCGAATCCTGATCCTTCCTGCCGAACATCCTCTCCTCTCGCATCCCTGGTGGGCAGGGGCGGTCCTCTGCCGATGGCGGCACCGTGTGGCGCGGCTCACCCCCCCGTCGCGATACCCCTCTACGGACTCCCGAACCGGGGGTTATACTCGTACTCCGTGTGATCCTCGCCCCACCGGACCAGCGACTCCAGGAGTGTCGGCCTCCGGGTCCCGTCACGTCGGGCCAGGCCCGCAATGTTCAGAGCCCTTTTCCAGGTGAGGTCGTTCAGGGCGGCCCTGGGCAGGAGCGCCCTGGCCACCTCGGTCCCGCTGGCATTGGTGGTGATCACGCGGACGCCGGCAAGCCCCGGATACTTCCTGAAAAGGTCCTGGGTCTCCTGGCTGAAGAGGAGGATGTAGGGTCCCACCTTCGCCCACAGCGTGCCGCCCCTGCGAAGCTGGCGGTCGGCCTGCACGATCCTGACCTCGGCCACGTTCCCGCTCATGGAGGCCGAGAGTCGGCCCTCGTAAGTATAGGCCGCCTCCACATCGCTCTCGTCGGGAAGGGCGAGATTGCCCTCCTCTTGACACGCCAGCGATATCAAACCCAGGAGGAGGATCAGGGTCGCAGCAATCCGCGAGCGCCCCGTCCGTCCCCGTTCCATGTCATCCATGCCCCTCACGGTTTCCCCTTCCGGGACGTCCCCGGTCCATCTTCTTCTGCACCCCGAAGCTTCCGCCGGTCACCGCAGGCGCATGACCGACCGGGCCAGACGATCCATGGCCGACGCCAGGGTCCGGGGATCGCCCTGGTCTCCCGGGTTTCCCTCCACCACGCCGTACCAGAAGACCCGGCCCGTGCGAATGTCCAGGATGGCGGCTGAGATGATATACGTCTCATCCGCCCCATAGCTGACCTGCACGGGAATGATTGCAACATCCGCGCCCACCAGGGCCGCCGCCCGCCGAAGGTTCCCGTAGAGAGGATCACCCACTCGATTGACCTGGGCCTGGAGGAACATTCCCACGGGGAGATTATGAATCTGGATCTGAACCCCGGGGGACCGTTCCACCACCTCCTGTACGTCGGATGCAAACACCCAATCCACGGCCTCTCCCCGAGCCCCCAGGGCGAAGGCCAGCTCCGCATCGGGCATAATCCCCTGGGGGACAGCAGATTGGAGTTGGACCGGAAGGACGAGCACCGTGCTCCCGCGCAGGTCCGGTATCGAGCCCCGGGCCTCCCCGGGTCCCGGCGGAGGCGGGGTCTTTTTCCCGCAGCCGAAAGAAAGCGAGAGGGCCAGGAGGGTGAGGATGCTTCGAATGTGAGTTCTGCCCATGGCGATTCGCCCCTCCAGGGCTTACGAAACCGGCCGGTGTCCGGGGGAAAGCTAGCAAGATCCCCGGGTCCCTTCTAGGTCGCGACGGACCGCCCCTGCCTCGTTTCAGGTCAGTGAGATGGGTTGACGATTCAGTACCCCGCCGCCCCTCCGTCCCGGTCCCTCGGGTCCGGAGCCCCCACGAGCTCTCCGGTCTCGGGGTCCACCCGGATGCAGTGGGTCCGCCCCTGGCTCCCCCCCATGGAGACGGTGTGGCCCATGGCCTCGAGCTCCCGCACCGTCTCGGGCGTCACCCCGTCCTCCTCGATGCGAATGCGGTCCGGGAGCCACTGGTGATGAAAGCGCCTGGCCGCCACGGCCTCGGGCATGCTCATCCCGAACTCCGCCACGTTCAGCACCACCTGCAGGACGCTGTTGATGATGGTCCGCCCGCCGGGGCTCCCCACCACGCCCACCAACGCCCCGTCCCGGGCCATGATGGTGGGGGTCATGGAAGAGAGCATCCGCTGTTCGGGCCGGGCCAGGTTCGGCTCGGTGCCGATGAGGCCCCGCTCGTCGGTGAGCCCGGGGCCGGCGTTGAAGTCACCCATCTCGTTGTTCAGGAGAAACCCTCCCCCGGGAACCACGATCTTGGAGCCGTAGCCGGCCTCCAGGGTGTAGGTCACCGACACGGCCAACCCGTTATCGTCCACCACGGAATAGTGCGTGGTCTCGGGGCTTTCGGAAGGAAGCAGTATATCGGAGGGAGCCGAAGGGGTGGCCCGGTCGGGCTGGATCTCGGCCCGCTGCGCCGCTGCGTACTCCTTACCGGTGAGGCGCTCCAGGGGCGGGTCGGCGAAGTCGGTGTCGGCCAGGTAGCGGGCCCGGTCCCGGAAGGCCCGGCGCATGGCCTCGGCCAGGTGGTGGACGTAGGCCGTGGAGTTGTGGCCCATGGCATCCAGGTCGTAGCCCTCCAGGATGTTCAGCATCTCCACCAGGGCCGTTCCCCCGGACGAGGGAGGGGGCATGCTGATGATTTCGTATCCCTCATAGGTACCCTGGATGGGCGTCCGTTCCTTCGCCTCGTACCGGGCCAGGTCCTCCTCGGTGATCATGCCCCCGCCCCGCTCCATCTCCTCGGCGATGAGGCGGGCCGTCTCGCCGGTGTAGAAGCCGTCACGGCCCCGGTCCCGGATTCGCTCCAGCGTCGCGGCCAACTCGGGCTGCTGCCACAGATCTCCGGGTCGGTACAGCTCGCCGTGCCGGGTGAACTTGTCCAGGCTGGCGGGATAGTCCTCCATCCGCCGGACGGCATACTCGAAGGACCCTGCCAGCGCCTCGGAGAGCTCGATTCCCTCCGACGCCAACCCCACCGCCGGCTCGACGAGGCGGGCCCAATCACCGCTACCGTAGCGCTGGTGAGCCAGGGCGAAGCCGGCCACGGTCCCGGGCACGCCCACCGCCAGGTGGCTGTTGTGATGACGCTCCCGGGAGTACTCCCCGTTCTCGTCCAGGAACATCTCGGGATGGGCCGCCAGGGGCGCCTTCTCCCTGAAATCCAGGGCCGTGGTGCGCCCGTCGGGGAAACGAATGACCATGAACCCGCCGCCTCCGATATTCCCTGCCGAGGGGTGGACCACGGCCAGGGCGAACCCGGTGGCGATGGCGGCGTCCACGGCGTTGCCCCCGGCGCGGAGCACCTCCGCACCGGCCCGGCTGGCGATGAGGTTCGCCGAGACCACCATCCCCCGTGAGCTCCGGAGTGCCTCCCCGGACTCCAGGAGGAGTCCCGCCGGAGCCGATTCCTCCGTGGCCTGGCCCCCTTCCTGAGCAGGCTGACATGCCAAAAGCCCCGGAGACAAACCGATTGCGAAAAGGAAGGGAAGCATCCGAAGACGCGTGATCAGGGAAGAGAGCTTACGTGGCATGGTCCTGTCCGTTCAGATGAATGTTGTCGTCAGTCGCCGGCCACCGCCGGAGCTCCCAACTCGGACCGGAAGATAACCTCCTCCGGTTCCACATCGGGCTTCCTCAGGGCCCGGCCTGCTTCCACCACCATCATCAGGCCCAGGAAGAAGAGGGAGAGGGAGATGCCTTTGACGAGCGTAGCCGAGGTGTGGGACACCACGAGCATCAGAGTGGCCGCCAGGGTGATGGACACCATGAAGACCATGGGAATGGCGGCGAAGAGCCAGGCCCGCCCGGTTCTCTTGAGCCAGACCGTCACCGCCAACAGGGCCAGCCCGGCCAGGAGCTGGTTCGTGGCCCCGAAGACGGGCCAGATGGCCCGCCACACCGGAATGTGCTGCCCGGTGGGCGTCGTGTAGGTCATGAAGACGAGCACCGCCGGTAGGGTCAGGGTGATGATGGTGGAGATCCAGCGCACCCGGGGCTCGGCGTTGTCCCACCCGAAAAACTCCTGAAGTACGTAGCGGGCCAGGCGGGTGCATGTGTCCAGGGTGGTGAGGAGAAAGGTGGAGAGGGCCAGGAGTCCCAGCATCATCCCGTACTGGAGGGGAATGCCCAGAGTGTTGAAAAACCGTCCCACCCCGGCGCTGAAGAGGCTCACCGGATTCCCCTGGAGGGCATCGATTCCGAAGGTCAGGCCCATGACGGTGCCCAGGGCGATGATGGCCACGATTCCCTCCACCAGCATCCCTCCGTACCCGATGCGCCGGGCGTCGGACTCGCGCCGGATCTGCTTGGCCGTGGTTCCCGACGACACCACCGAGTGGAACCCGGAGCAGGCGCCGCAGGCCACCGTGATGAAGAGGATGGGAAAGAGAGGGCCCAGGTGGGCCACGTCCTGGAAGACGGGATGTCCCGGATCCACCAGGGCCGGCCAGGTCACCTCGACGCCTCCCGAGAGGGTCCCCACCACGATCCCCATCCCCCCGCCCAGAACAGTGATGTAGAGGAGGAAGCTGGAGAGGTAGTCCCGTGGCTGGAGGAGGATCCAGACCGGCGTCACCGAGGCGATGAGACAGTATCCCAGGAGCAGGATGATCCACATGTGCTTGGGATCGGCAAAAAAGGCCGGGATGTAGCTCCCGTCGGACTGGATCTGGGCGGAAAATCCGATGGCAACGAGAAGGGCCGGAACGAAGATGAGAGTGGAGGCCCAGATGGGCACCCTGGTCCGTACGTTGACCATGCCCAGAAGGATGGCCAGGACGATGAAGATGCCGCTGGCCACGGCCACTCCCGTGCCCTGCGCACCCGCCGCGCCGACTCCCGCCGGCACGTCGATGAAGCTTGCCGCCGTCAGATCCATGAACACCACGATGATGTAGACCATGGTGAACCAGATGAAGATCATGAAGAGGCGGAAGGAGAGGGGCGTCATGTAGTCCTTGGCCAGCTCGGCCACCGATCGGGCTTTGTGGCGGATGGAGGCCACCATGGACCCAAAGTCGTGCACGCCGCCCACGAAGATGGATCCCAGGACGATCCAGATCACCGCTGGGAGCCACCCGAAGAAGAGTCCGGCCAGGATGGGACCCACGATGGGCCCGGCACCTGCGATGGAGCTGAAGTGGTGGCCGAAGAGGACCGGCGTCCTGGCAGGCACGTAGTCCGCTCCGTCGTACATGTACTCGGAGGGGACGGCATGTTCGTCGGCCAGGCCCAGCTTCCCGGCAATCCAGCTTCCGTAGATCCGATACGCCAGGAGGAAGGCCACGGTGGCCGTGATAAGGATGACTGCCAGCATTCCGCATGCTCCTTATGGAATGTCCAGATCGCTTCCCTGTCCCGGGGACGCACCCCCCCCTCAAGGGGACCCGCCGTCCCCACCGGGACCGACTTCGGAAGATAGGATTGGGCAGGAAGGGCCCTAAAGCAAATACCCGCCGTCGATGGGGATCACGGCCCCCGTGATGTGCCGCGCCTCCTCGGAGCAGAGGAAGAGAACCACATGGGCCACGTCCCGGGGATCTCCCAGGCGTCCCAGGACGCTCTTGTCCCGGGCCCGGTCCAGGATCTCCGCCGGCACCTGCTCGGTGAGCCGGGTGGTGCGGATGTAACCAGGAGCCACGGCATTGACGTTGATGTTCTTGGGACCCAGCTCCACGGCAGCGCTCCGGGTGAGGCCGATGATTCCCGATTTGGAGGCCATGTAGTTGGCCAAGCCGAACTCCCCCCGAACCCCGTGAACCGAGGAGATGTTCACGACCTTTCCCCACTCCTGGGCCCGAAGGGTGTGGGAAGCAGCCCGGATGAAGTAGAAGGCTCCACTGAGGTTGGTCTGGAGCACCGCCTCCCAGTCCTCGTCGTCCATGCGCCAGAGGGCCCGGTCCCGGCCGATGCCGGCATTGTTCACCAGGAAGTGGAGCCCCCCCAGCTTCTCCACGGCTTCGTCCACGAAGTCCTCGACGGCATCCGGGTTCCGGACGTCGCAGGCACGGTAGAAGACCCTCACCTCCAACGCCGAGAGCTCCCTGGCCACCTCGAGGGCCTCCTCCCGGGAGTCCTCCCCCGTATCCAGGAAGTTGAAGGCCACATGGACGCCCGAGGCCGCAAAGTCCAGGGCAATGGCCCGCCCGATCCCGCTGGATGCGCCGGTGACCATGGCGATGCGGCCCCGGAGTCCACCCAGAACGCGTGAGGGGGAGGGCTCGGTCTGGGTTCCCACCTCGTCGAGGAACTCGGCGACAACCGCCTCGTCGCTCCGACGCGATACCTGCGCTACGTACTCGTCCGATTCTTCGGAGGGGAAATCCCCGGGCGGATCCCAGGATTCGGGCATGGCCTCTCGGTGTTTTTGGGGAGGGCATCACGGCCCGGAGGAGCCGGAAACAAATGTGCCCCCGGTAACACCCAAGGGTATCCCCGCCAGGGGCCGTCACGCAACGGAAACCTCTGCAATCAGGCGGGGGGGCCGTCGGGCGTCTCCGCTGCCCCGGCCCAGCCCTCCTCGGGCTCCGAGGTGGAGTCGCTGCGAGCTTCGGCGTGGTGTTTGATGGTCCGGCCTTCCACCAGAAAGACCACGTCTTCGGAGATGTTGGTGGAGAGATCCCCGATTCGTTCGAGCTGTTGGGCCACCCGGATGTACTCCAGCGCCGGGGGCACCCGATCGGGATTGTCCATCATGAAGTCCACCACGATCTGCTGCACGGCTCGCTTCTGGTCGTCCACCCGGTCGTCCCGAGCGCACACCTCCCGGGCCAGGACCGAGTCCCTGGCGCTGAAGGAGGCCAGAGCGTCCTGGAGCATCCGCCGGGCCAGCACGGCGAGCTCCGCCAGCTCGGGGATCTCGGGGAGAGGGGCGGAACCCTCCAGTCGGCGTGTGGCCTTGGCGATGTTGTGGGCGTGATCCCCCACCCGCTCCAGGTCGTTGGCGATCTTCTGGCTGGTGAGAACCTGCCTCAGATCCGTGGCCACGGGCTGATGAAGGGCGATGATCTCCACCACCCGCTCGTCCACCTCCACTTCCAGGGCATCGATCTCCTTGTCGGCGGCCTTGATCTCCGAGACCATGCTGGCGTCCCGGTCGAGGAAGGAGCTCACGGCCCGGTGCACCAACTCCTCGGAGCGACCCGCCATCTCCATGATGCGGTCCTGGAGGTGGTCCAGGGCTCCCTGAAAGGTCCGGCGCCTGGCGGAAACATTCACCCCAGCCTCCCCGTCACGTAGGCCTCGGTGACCTTCTCCCTGGGATTGGTGAAGATCATGTCCGTGGGGCCGTACTCCACCAACTGGCCGCGGTTCAGGAAGGCGGTGAAATCCGAAACCCGGGCAGCCTGCAGCATGTCGTGGGTCACGATGACCACGGTGTAGCGCTCCTTCAACGCGAAGATCAGCCCCTCGATTCTCCGGGAGGCCACAGGGTCCAGATCCGATGTCGGCTGATCCATGAGAAGAATCTCGGGCTTCACCGCCAGGGCCCGGGCAATGCAGAGCCTCTGCTGTTGCCCCGTGGAAAGGGTGCCGGCGGGCTCGAAGAGGCGGTCGCTCACTTCGTCCCAGAGGGCAGCCTCCATGAGAGCCTCTTCCACGACCGTGCCGAGATCCCCCTCGAACCCACCCATGCGCGGCCCGAAAGCCACGTTCTCGTAGACCGCTTTCGGAAAGGGGGCGGGCGTCTGGAAGACCATCCCGATCTTCCGTCGCACCTCCGCCGCATCCACGGAGGGATGGTAGATGTCCTGTCCCTTGAACAGCACTTCGCCTTCCATCCGGACGCTGGCGCCGAGTTCGTTCATCCGGTTGAAGCAGCGGAGAAGAGTGCTCTTCCCGCACCCCGAAGGCCCCACCAGCGCGACGACACGGTTCTCGGGAACCACCAGGGAAACCCCTTTCACCGCTTCCCTGGATCCGAAGAACACCGAAACGCCCCGAGCCTCCAGCGCCGGAGGCCGGCCGTCGGTCCGTATGTCATAAATGGTCGCCACGGGGCCTCATCTCCTCAACTGTGACACCGGGTACCGTAGCGCCTCTGGATCCAGATCGCCACGACGTTCATGAACACCACGACCCCCAGGAGGACGATGATGCCCCCCGCGGCCAGGCCGTGGAACTCCTCCCCGCGGGTGATCCAGTTGAAGATCTGAACGGGAAGGGCGGCCAGGGGCTCCGTGGGACCGTGGGGAGAGAAGGCGATGAATGCCAGGACTCCGATCATGATCAGGGGAGCGGTCTCCCCCACGGCTCGAGCCAGGGCCATGAGCGCTCCCGAGAGGATGCCCGGAAGCGCCAGGGGGAAGATGTGGAAGCGGACCACCTGCCACCGGGTCGCGCCCACGGCGTACGCTCCTTCCCGGATGCTCCGGGGCACGGACCGGATGGCCTCCTGGGAGGAGAGGATGATCATGGGCATGACCAGGATGGAGAGGGTCAGCGCTCCGGAGATCACGCTTCGGCCCAGCCCCAGAGCCTGAACAAATACCGCCAGACCCAAAATTCCGTACACGATGGAAGGCACACTGGCCAGGCTCGCGATGTTGGCCCCGACCAGCCGGGTGATCCAGTTTCGGGGGGCGTACTCCTCCAGGTAGATGGCGGCCCCCACCGAAACCGGGAAGGCCAGGACGGCCGTTCCTCCCAGAATCCACAGCGTTCCCGCCAGGGGCGCCCGGATACCCGCCTCCTCGGGAAAACGGGAAGCGAACTCGGAAAAGAAGCTCAGGGAAAGCCTCCCGACTCCGTCCCGGAGCACGTCCAACACGAGAACCAGGGGAATGGAGAGGGCGAGGAGTGAGGAGATCAGGGCTACGTTCCTCAAGATCCGATCCCGCCTGAGGCGTGAAGAAATGGTCTTCATCTCACCCCCTCCTCCCCCGGCTCCGGATCCACTGGCTCAGGAGATTCATTCCCATGGTCATCACGAATAGAGCCATGCCCACGGCGAAGAGCGTCTCGTACACGAGCGTCCCCGGAGAGGAGTCCCCGGTGCCCACCTGGAGGATGTAGGCCGTCATGGTCTGGATGGACTCCAGGGGGTTCAGGGGAAGTCGGGGCGAGTTTCCGGCGGCCAGGCTCACGATGATGGTCTCGCCCAGAGCCCGGGAGAGAGCCAGGACGAAGGCTGCTCCGATTCCCGGGGCCGCCGCCGGAATCACCACCCGGGTCACCACCTCCATTCGGGTTGCGCCCAGTCCAAAAGCCCCCTCCCGGAGGGAGCCCGGCACCGACTGAAGGGCGTCTCCGGAGAGGGAAGCCACCATGGGGATGATCATGATCCCCACGACGAGGGAAGCCGAAAGGCCGTTGAACACGCCCATGCCGGGAAAGACCGACCGGAGGACCGGGGTCACCAGGGTGAGGGCGAAATAGCCGTAGACCACCGTGGGGATCCCCGCCAGGACCCGGAGGGTCGGCTTCATGAAGGCACGAACTCTCCGAGACGCGTACTCGCTCATGAAGATGGCCGTGAGGAGTCCCAGGGGGAGGGCCACGATCCCGGCGCCCACGGCCACCATGATGGAGCCCGAGACCAGGGGCAGGATGCCGAAGTGCTTCTCCCTGAAGAGGGGCGTCCAGCGCGTCTCGGTGAAGAACTCCACGACGGACACCTGGGAAAAGAACCCCATGGTCTCGGTCAGGAGGGTCAGGATGATCCCCAGGGTGACCAGGGCCGACACCCCGGCGCAGAGAGCGAACCCCCCTGCGATGAGCCGTTCCAGCCACATTCGCCCCCTCCGGGACCCGAGGGGCCGGGGGGCGGGGGATGAGAAATCACTCACCCTGCACCCCCATCCGGATCATGGCGTTGTCGTACTCGTCCCCGGAAAGGGGAAAGAACCCCGTGGAGGGAATGATCTCCTCGGCCCGGGTAAGGAGGAATTCCATGAAGGTCCGAACGCCGGACCGCTGGAGGGAGGCGCGCTTCACGTAGAGATAGAGCTGGCGTCCCAGGGGTGCATAGGTGCCTTCCCGAATCGTCTCGGCGGAGGGGAGCACGCATCCCTGTCCTCCGTCCACGGCCACCACCTTGAGGTAGTCACGGTTCTCGTCCAGGTAAGCATACCCGAAGTACCCGAGAGAGTACGCATCACCCGTGATTCCCTGAACGAGCACGTTGTCGTCCTCGCTGGCATGGAAGTCGGTGCGGCTCGCCCCCAGGTCCCCCACCACGGTCTCCGTGAAGGTATCGAAGGTCCCCGAGGAGGTCCCGGGACCGTAGAGCTCGATCTCCGTCCCCGGAAACTCGGGACGGATGTCCCGCCAGGTTCGAATGGGACTCCCGGGACGCCAGATCTGCCGAAGCTCCTCCACCGTCAGGCAATCCACGAACTCGTTGGCCGGGTTCACGATGACGGAGAGCCCGTCCAGGGCCACGGGAACCTCGAAGTACTCGATTCCCGCAGCGGCGCAGTCGGCCGCCTCTGCCGGTTGAATGAGCCTGGAAGCCGTGGCCACATCCGTTTCACCCCGGCAGAACCGGTGGATGCCGCCCCCGCTTCCGGAGCGGCCCACCCCCACCATGACGCCCGGATGAGTCTCCTGGAACTCCTCGGCGATGGCTTCGGCGATGGGGTAGACCGTGGAGGATCCGTCCACCGCTACGTACTCACGCCCGAACCACTCCTCACCCTCCGAGCAGCCCGAAAGGGGAAGCCAGAATGGAAGGGAGAGAAGGACCAGCGGGCGAATCCGCCCGAGAGCACGAACAGGGCCCACCGATCATGCCTCCCCGGGACGGGCCTTCGGAAGCGTCAGGGTGATGGACGTGCCGCGCCCCAGCTCGCTCTCGGCCCACACGTCGCCGCCCATGGCATGAACCAGATGTCGCACGATGGCCAACCCCAGTCCCGTCCCCCCCTCGGCCCGGGAGCGGGCGGGATCCACCCTGTAGAATCGCTCGAAGATCCGGTTCAGCGCCGACGAGGGGATCCCGATGCCCGTGTCACGGACCGTCACCTTGGTCTGCAGGGGCTCATCACTGATCTCCACCTCGATGAATCCCCCCTCGGGCGTGTAGCGGATTGCGTTGTTGATGAGGTTCTTCAGCACCTGTTCCAGGCCCTGGGAATCGGCGGTGACCAAGGCGTCTCCGTCCATCCGGAATCCCAGATCCTTGGCGACGGCCATCATCTCCAACTCATTCCAGATATCCTCCACCACCTCGGCAACCCGAATATCCTCTTCCCTCGGCAGCCAGCCACCCGATTCCAGGCGGGAGAGATCGAGGAGATCGTCCACCAGACGCTGAAGCCGGAGGGTGTTGGCCCGGATGGAGCCCAGGAAGTCCTTCTTGAGCTGCTCCGGAGGATCATCCTCCAGGAGGGTCTCGGCAAAGCCCCTCATGGCCGTAAGGGGCGTCTTGAGCTCGTGGGAGGCATTGGCCACGAAGTCCCGGCGAACCATCTCCAGGCGACGAATCTCGGTAACGTCCAGGAAGGTCACCACCGCTCCCCCTCCACCCACGGGGCTGGCGGAAGTGATGAGGGTTCTGTCCCCCTGGGTGACCTCCCGGGCGGCGAAGGGCCTGATCACCGCCGTCTCCAGGAGAGACCGGAGAGCAGGCTGACGGATGAGGGTGCCGATGGGAGCGAAATCCACGGGGCCCGGAAAGTCGAGGAGCTCGATGGCGGCCCGGTTCGCCCTCAGGACACGGGCATCCTCCGTAAGGACGATGACCGCCTCCTTCATGCAGTCGATGAGATCCTGCATCTCATCCCGCTCGGCCTCCAGGGATCGATACCGGACCAGGAGCTCTTCGGCCAGGCGGTTGAAAACCCCCGCCAGCTCGTCCAGCTCCCTGATCCTCAGCGGTCTGGGAAGGCGCCGGGAGAAGTTGCCCGCTGCCAGCCCCCGGGCCCTCCGGCTGATGGCGTGAAGAGGCCGGGCCACCCCTTCGCCCATCACCCAGGTGAAGAGGAGTGCGAGGCCTACGGCCGGAACGAGGAGCCCCAGCGTGAGCCAGATCCGGGAGCGGACGATCCTGCCGATCTCGTCCAGGGGCGCCGCGACCTGGAGTACCAGCGGCTCCCCGGCAAGCTCCACAGGGACGGCGGAAAAGAGACGGATCTCCACCTCCCCGCTTCCCCGCCGCCTGGAAAACCCGATATCCCCCCGCTGGACGGCCTGGAGCTCCGGGCTCTCCGGAGACACCATGAGCCCCCGGCTCTGGAAGGGAAGGTCGCTGGAGGCCCCCACCACCCTTCCCTGGGCATCGAGAAGGGTGACGGGATATCCGATCTGTCTCGAGAGGGTCCGGCTGGCGGAGTCGGGATCGGCGGGTCCCAGACTCTCGAGGAGGATGGGGACGACCTCCAGGTGCCGCCGGAGCTCTCTGCGCTGGATGGAGAGGAGATCGTCCCGGAGGCCCTGGGCGAGGATGAGGGCCTGGCCGATGACCAGGATGAAGGTCAGCGCCAGAAAAGCGCCGAGGACGGTAAGGCGAAGGGGGAGCCTCAGCTCTCCTCCTCCTCCGGCACCCGAAACCGATACCCGAAGCCGCGGACGGTCTCGATCCAGTTGCCCACTTCAGCCAGTTTGGCCCGGAGCCTCTTCACGTGCATATCGACGGTTCGGGTCTGGATACGGTTCGAGATGTGCGACTCCACGCTCCACGCCCTCTCCAGGAGCTGCTGGCGAGTCTGGGTTCTTCCCCGACGCTCCACCAGGGAGCGGAGGAGGCGGAACTCCGTGGGAGTGAGCTGGACTTCTTCCCCGTCCAGCAGCACCTGGTGGGAGTTCACGTCCACCTTGAGGGGCCCCGCCCGGAGGACCCGGCCTCCGGACTCCACCGCCGGCTCGTGGATCCTCCTGAGGATGGCCTGCACCCTCAGGACGAGCTCCCTGGGACTGAAGGGCTTGGTAAGGTAATCGTCGGCCCCCAGCTCGAAGCCGGCAATCCGGTCCTCCTGATCCTTCTTCGCAGTCAGGATAAGGATGGGAATGGTCCGGGTGGCGGCCTCCTTCCGGAGGGACTGAAGCACCTCGTCCCCTGAAAGGCCCGGGAGCATCCGGTCCAGGACCACGAGATCCGGAACCTCCCGGCTCACGGCCGCCAGAGCGTCCGTCCCCGTGGCCGCGGTTTCCACCCTGTACCCTTCCCGCGTGAGCTGGTAGGCGATGAGGGCCGCGATATCCGGCTCGTCCTCCACCACCAGGACGCGCTTGGCCCCTTCCGAGGAGGCAAAGGATGCGGTCATGGTACCCTTCGTTTGGCCGTCCATGTGTCATCTTTCCTGGGGGCCCCGTGCTTCGGCCTCCTGACCGAGCCGCCGGTACAGGACCTCGAGAGGTGACTGGCCTCTTTCGCGGCCCCGAGGCTCGGGGCAGAGGGCTGTTACACGGGACTGTTACAAATGAGCATCCCAAGGCCGATTGCGCAACGAACGTCCTTCCACCCGGAAGACCACACGACCCGCCCCGATCACATCATGCCTCGTCGTGCCATCGGTCCTGACGAACGACTTCGGGCCCCACGGGAGTTGGCGCTGACAGGCCTCGGGGCAATGGAGACCCGCAGCACGGAGGATCATACATCCTCCTCGAAGTTCATGAACTCGCAATCCCCACCGCCATGATTCCCTCATCGGTTCCCGACCGATCTCCCCACTTACGAGATGGCGAGCCTGATGACCACGGCGGGATCTCAACCCCTCACGGATTCCTGATTGCTCCCGAGAGAGTCCTACCCCAGAGTCCGGTCACTGAACCGAGGGCCCTTTCCCGTGTGAGATCCGGTGGGGCTCATTGCCGTAGTAGCGGAAGATCTTGAACCCGCCGTTCCGCTCGGCGACGTCCTTGAAGATCTGCGCCTCGAGCAGACCCAGCTCCGGTTCCCGGAACACCACAAAGCAATCCGTGTGAACCGAAAAGGTCAGGAAGACCTGAAGGGCTCCGCGGCACTCCACCCTGACCGGTTCAAGCTGGCGCCCCGCGTACCAAGGGAGGATCCGGCTCAGGTCCCTCCGGTTGCGAAGCTGGATGTTCTGCCAGGCGAGATCAACGGGAAAATTCACGTCAGGATCGGAGGCCGGAAGCTCAGGCCAGATCACCTCGTTGTGCTCCGATTCGGTGAGGCGAACCCTTTCCAGAGCCAGGGTGTCCCGGGCGGATAACGCCTTCAGAACATGAGAGCCCAGTTCCTCCAGGGATCGGACGGATCCCGGGAAGGGCAGCTCTTCCTGCCTGTCTGAGGCGATCCGGCGGTCCTCGCACCCTCCGAGGAGGGGGAGGACCGCCAGGATAGCTGCAGAAGCAAGGTGCCTGGTCACGGCATCAGCCGTTCGAACGATCGGATTTGCGGGCACCTGCAACCGGACGGGTCGGGGTCCCTTTCAAGATCAACCTCCCCACCGGGTCCACGCCTCCTTATACCACTCTGCCGCGCCGGCGGCAACGGCGCCGATGAAGTCCGTCGAAGTGAACCAGCCGTCGTTGGGAGGCGTTGCCGCCCCGTTTGTGGCCGGCGACCCGGCGGCGGGCCGGAAATCCGGGTTGTTCCGATCGAAGGGGTTCGCCAGAAGGGGATCTGCCACCCGGTTGCCCCACCCGGTGGTGTTGAAGATCGCTCCCTCATCGATTCCATCCCCATCCCCGGAGAAGCTGCTGGCGTTGGAGAAGATGATGGAGCTGACGATGGCCATGGAGTCGGCGGCGATGCGATTCACCGTCTGGGCGTTGTCGATATCCAGCCCCTCACCACCGAATCCCACGACGATGTGGTTGGCGTAGGTGCCCCCGGTCCCACGACGGAGGAGCATGCCCCGTGTGGACTCCCCGGCCGTTCCGCCCTGGCCGTCGACGCCCTTGCCCACCAGCGTCACGTTGTAGACCTGGGGGTTGTTCCAGGGGGTGGCGTCGTAATCGTCCTCGTTCCCGTCCACCTCGTAGCCGTTGTCGGCATCATCCGGATCCTGCTGGGCGATCCAGAACTGACCTCGGCCGTGCCAACCCGTGCTGAAGTCGAAGGAGTCGTCGGAGATGTCCGTGGCCAGAAGGTACTTGGCATCGACGGTACCGCCGAACCACTCGAAGCCGTCATCCAGGCCGCCGTGGGTCTGCACGTGGTGGATTTCCGTCCCGGAACCCACACCGTTCAGGGTCAGGGCGTTCAGCTCGTTGCCGAAGCTGACCTCGAAACCGGCCCATTCGACGCGGGTGTAGACGATCCGGCCGCTGTTGTCGTCGAACACGGTACCGCCGTAAGGTCCGGCCAGACCCTCACCGATGCAGTCGTCTGCAGGGAAGTTGCAGATGGAGCGGCCATTCACCACAACGCCACCCCAGTTTCCCTTCGAGGGGGAAGCGGCGGGAGAGGTGAACACCACAGGGGCCGTCTCCGTTCCCTCGGAAAAGATCTGCCCGCCCTGCTGGACGATGAGGGCCGTGGGCTGGACGTCGATGGAGCCATAGATGGTGGTGCCGGCGGGGATGTTCAGGCGCCCGCCGTCGGCCACGAGGACAACCCCGGAAAGGGTGTAGGTGGTGTCGGCGGAAAGGGTCCTGGTGCCAGTAATGATCCCGCTGACGGTGGCCACCTTGGCCCCGATCCGTCCCGGTGTGGGATCGCTGGGCGTCGAGCTCCCGCCCTCGTTCTTGGCCACCACCCGGTAGCTGTACTGAACGTCCACCTGCACAGAGGAATCGGTGTAGGAAGTGGTGGTGAGGTCGGTGGCGATGGAGCCGAATGATCCGCCGGTAGACACGTTCTGCCGCTGCAGGTCATAGGCCGTAGCATTCGTCACCGGATTCCAGGATATCGTCAGGGCGTTTCCTTCCTGGGTAACCGTGGGCGCCGCCGGCGCCGACGGTGGCAGCACCGGCTCCGTGCCATTTCCGCCGTTATCATCCCCGCAGCCTGCCAGGGCTGCGACTGCCGCCAACGCCAGGGCGGGCCAATGGGGTTTCCTCAACATCGATCAGTCTCCTTTGGTTGTGTGTGCTTCGGGGCCGATGCCCCTGCCGGGAAACGTCCCGGCCTGCTCCTGAATCCTGAAATTGCTCACTCGAATTTTACGGAGAGACGGGGTGCCTTCCGGCCCAGCGGGCCCCGGCGTCCACCGTCTGATCCCCCGGCTTTGATCATCCATCACCACCCCGGCGACCAGCCCAGGGAGAGGGACGCCGAACGCCCCAGGTCGTAGCTCCGCAGCGTCTCTCCCCCCTGCGTGAAGAGGACCTCATTCCCCAGGAGGCGAGTCAGGGAGAGCTTCACATCCACTCCCCGAAGCCGGCGCTCCAGGACCAGGTCCAACTGGCTTCGGGCCTCCTCGTAGATGTCCGGACTCTGCTCCCGCCCCACCGCATCGATCCGTTCTCCGAACCGATTGAACAGGACTGTGGCCTTCATTTCCGAGTCCGGGGAAATCCATGTGAGGCCCAGGTTCATGACGTAGGGAGACTGGCCCTGGAGGGGACGGGACCGGTCTATGGTGGTGAGCTCGATGGGCCCCTGGTTCGGGATGTAGACGGTGCTGGCCCCTCCGGCCTGAACCTCCGACTCCACCAGGGTCAGGTTCCCGTTGAACTCCAGGGCTCTCAGGCCGGGCGAGAGGAAACCCAGGTCGCTCCGGAGCTCCAACTCAACCCCGAAATTCTCCGCCTCCGGAGCGTTCACCCAGGACCGGATCAGCTCCGTGGAAGGAAGCACCAGAACCTCGATGGGGTCCTTGAAGCTCTTGTAGAACCCGCTTACCGCCACGACGGAGCGGTACCCGGGGAACCACTCCCAGCGAAGGTCATAGTTCCGGATGCGAGAGCGGGTCAGGGTGGGGTTTCCGGAGGTGAGATACCCCCCTGCATAGTCGGCAAAGGAAAAGGGAGCGAGCTCCCGGAGCTCCGGCCTGGCCAGGGTCCGCGAGGCGCTGGCCTTGAGGTTCATCCCTTCGGCGACCTGGAAAGTCAGGTTCAGGGCCGGCAGGTAGTCGGCCTCGTCCAACTCCGCTCCGAGAGGTTCGGTGCCGCCGGTTTCGAACAGGGCGAAGGGGTCCACTCGCTGCCGGGTCTGCTCCATACGGACTCCCCCGGTGAGGCGGACCATGGAGGTGAGCTGCGCGTCCACCTTCACGAAAACTGCATTGACCTCCTGCCGGGCATCATAGTTGTCCTCACGGAAGGTAGATTCCTGGATCTCAAAGGCCTGGGGAGAGATCCGCTGGGAATCGAACAGCTCATCCGGAGGAAGAGCCAGTTCCTCCGACGTCAGAGATCCACCCCGGTTGGGCCGAAAACGAAACCTGCGGGTCCGGGTGCTCCGGTCCTTCCGATCCGTGGCTACCCCCAGGGCCAGGCTGGCCGGAAGTGACCGCACGGTGAAGGGAAGGGTCAGGGTCCCGGCCCCGTTCCACCCTTCATCCGCCTGATCCTGGTGAAACACACTCCCGCTCTGAATGAAGTCATCGAAGATGTAGGTATCCTGAAACTCCCTGTAGAGAACCTCACGGGTGTTGGGCTCGAAGCGGGCGGCGGATGTGTAGGCACCCCGCCAGTCCACCTTCAGATCTCCCAGGGATCGGAGGGAATGGGTCCCGTTCACCTGGTAGTTCTGTAGTGTGGTGGCGATGTACTGGATCCGGGTGTTCAACTGGTTGGTGTTGGAGTCCAGGTTGAACCCTTCCATTCTTCGGGCCAGGTCGTCCACCAGACGGTTGTAAATGCCGGAAAGGGTGATCTGGTGGGAGGGAGAAGGCTGGAACGTGGTGTTCAGGAGCCCACCCCACTGGACCGAGTGGGTGGTGATGGCGGCCCGATAGTCCACCTCCGGGTCTTCCACCCCCGAAAGGGAAAACACCCGCTCCACCTGGTCCGCCCGAACGTCGTAGCCGTTGGAGTAGTTCAGGGAGGCCAGAAAGCCCAACCGCCGATCCTGTGAGAAGTCGACATCGTCCCCGAAGGAGAGGCCGAAGCTGGAATTCAGGGGAACGTCCCGGGTCCGAGGCCCCCAGGGGCCGCCGAGGGATCGTCCGATCTTCTGGAGGTCCTCCGAAGAGAAGCTGGAGGCACTGACCTTCCGGTCTGAAGGAATCTCCCCCGGGAGGTCCCGGGCCCCATCGTTGAAGCCGAGGAAATCCGAACCGGAGCCGGGATCGTATCCCATCCCTTCCTGGAGGGTGCCCGCCGAGTTCCACCCGGTCCCCACGCTCACCTTGAAGACCCGTTCCGGTGGGAACCTCCGGGTCTTCAGCCGAACCAACCCGCCGGCGTAATCCCCGGGTTGATCCGGGGAGTAGCTCTTTTCGGCAACGATGCTTTCCAGAAGAGAAGAGGGGAAGAGGTCCAGGGGAATCACCTTCTTGTCCGGCACCGGAGATGCCAGGGGTGCATCGTTGAGTGTGGTTGAGCTGTAGCGCTCCCCCAGGCCCCTCACATAGGCGAAACGCCCGTCCACCACCGAGAGGCCCGGCAACCGCTTCAGGGCCGCTGCGGCGTCCCCGTCGGGAGACCGGTCCATCTGCTCCCGTCCGATGGCATCCGAGACCGCGGCGGAAAGCTTTCGTTCCGTCAGAAGGGACGTGGTGGTGCCCCGTTCGACGGCAGCGCTCACCGTGATGGCTTCCAGCTCGATGGCCGCCGGGGTCAGCTGGATGTCCAGGACGTAGGTGTCACCGGGACCGACCCGGATCCCCGTGACGGTCTTCGTGGCATATCCCAGCATCTGAACCTGGAGATCGAATTCACCCTGCGGAGCTCTCAGGATCACGTACCGTCCGTTCATGTCCGTGAGGGCTCCGATGCCCGTGACCGTCGAGAAGACCTGGGCCCCCTGGACAGGCACAGCGTTTTCCGCGTTGACGACCCGACCCACGATGCGCCCGCTGTCGGCACCGTGTCCATTCCCGTTCTGGGGTCTGGCGATGGTGGGAAAAGCGAGAAACCCGACCGCCAGGAGGATCGGCAGCCAAAGGGACCAGGGTATTCCTCGTTGTGTCGTGAACTGAAAACTCATGGTATCTCTCTCCAGATCGACCTCGCCCGTCATCGGCGATTCGACCTGCCCTTTGAGGCGGGAGCCCGGCACACCCTGCCCGGGTTTGCTGGGGGCTCGGACTCCCTTTTGTTGCTAGCGAATTAAGTCTGGGCAGCGCCGGTAACACCCGAGCCCGAGTGCGGTAACGGAAAGGAAGATGGAGCGTGACATTCGAGTAACCGGATTCGGGCAATGGAGGAATGGGTTGCCGAAACCCGGATGGCGCTTTCCGCCATCCCGGCCCCTCCCTTCGGGGAGGGCCCCCGGGGAGAGCGGATGGCGGAGCTTTTTCGAGAGGTGGGGTTGTGTGAGGTCCGGACCGATGCCGGCGGAACCAGGGGGATGAAAGCCGACTACCCCTCCACCACCGAGTGGTCAAGGACGCTGAGCGTACCGGAGTAGTTCCGGACGCGGGCGTGGCCCCCGATGAGGGAATCCTGAAGGGTGGAGTTCTCCACCAACGCCCCCGGTCCGATGAGGCAGTCCTTGATGGTTGAGTTGATGATCCGGGCGCCGGCTTCCACCGTCACGTTGGGTCCCAATGTGCTGCCCTCCACCACAACGTCCTCCTCCACGCGCACCGGATCTCCCATGACCGAGGACTCCACCCGGGCCGACGGAGAGATCGATCCCCGGGTAGTTTCCAACAGGTGCCGGTTGGTCTCGATGAGCGTTTCCGGCTTCCCGCAGTCGTACCACCCCTCCACCGGCGCCGCCAGGAGCTTGGAGCCCTCGTCCACCATGTACTGGAAGGCATCGGTGAGGTAGTACTCCCCCGAAGGGCCGGGTTCCGACGCCAGGGTATGGCGGATGCCGTCGAAGAGAAGCTCCGAGTCCCGGATGTAGTAGAGGCCGATGTTGGCGAGCTTGGAGATGGGCTCCGAAGGTTTCTCGACGATGCGGGTCATGGCGAACTCCTCGTCCGTCACGATGACGCCGTACCGCTGGTAGTCCTCGACCTCCTTCGCCCAGATCACCCCGGACCAGTCGGGATCCAGTCGCCTGGCCATGCTCAGGTCCGCCTCGAAGAGGGTGTCCACGAACAGAATGAGGACCTCCCCCTCGATGAAGGGCTCGGCAAGCTGCACGGCCCCGGCGGTCCCGTCCTGGACCTCCTGGACCACGTACTCCGGCCGGATGTCGGGATACTCCTTTGCCATGTACTCCCTGATCACGTCTCCCAGGTAGCCGATGACGAAAACGATCTCCTCGATGCCCAGATCCTGGAGGTCGTCCAGGATGTAGCTCATGACGGGCTTTCCCCCCACATGGACCAGGGGCTTTGGCGTCAGGTAGGTATGGGGACGAAGGCGTGTGCCTTTCCCGGCGAGGGGGATGACTGCTTTCATGGGCTATGCCTCGGATCGGGTCGGCCCGGATCGGGGCCGAATATTGGTCAGGATCGGGTCATTCATGGAAGGGGAGTATAAGAGGGTGGGTGCCGTGCAATCAAACGGCTCCCCAGGGGGTTCGGCGGTGTACTCGACGGTCGAACGGGTCGAACCCTCCGCCTTTCCTTATATTCCCCTGTGGGCTCACGGCTTTCACTCGAGGCTGCTCGCTTTGGAGCCATGGTCAGGAGATGAATCACATGACTGTACCCGAGCTGCTCGCATTTCATCGACTCCGCCTCCTCCATCCCCTCCTCGTCCTGGCGTCCCTCTCGGCCTGCGCACCCGCAACGGCCCAGGTCCACCCCGCACCGGCCCCGGGGCCCGCGGTGGGAGAGGACGAGGGAGGGACCCTTCAGGTCAATGGCCAAGCCCGGGTTCCCGTCGATCCGGACCAGGTCCGCATCAGCTTCGCGGTGGAGACGGAAGCCTCCACGGCGGCGGAGGCCACGAGGGCCAACGCTGAACGGATGGACCGGGTGGTGACGGCTCTTCGCTCCTCGGATATGCCAACCGTGGAGGTCGAGACCTTTGGCTACTCCCTCAGGCCCGAATACGAAAGGAACCCGGACCGGCCGGGCATCCGGACCATTGTCGGCTACCGGGCCCGGAACAACATCCGGGTCACCCTCCGGGAGCTGGAAGCCACCGGGCGGGTCCTGGACCGGGCCGTGGGAGCCGGCGCGAACGAAATCGCCAGCCTTCGGTTCGAAGCCTCGGATACCCGGCAAGCGGGCCTCCGGGCCCTGTCCGAAGCCGTGCACCGTGCCCGGGAGCAGGCCGAAACCATGGCCGAGGCCATGGGGGTCGCGCTGGGCCCCGCAACGGAGGTGACCGGAGGAACATCGTCCCCCTCTCCCGGTCCCGAGGGCCCCTTCCTCATGAGAGCGGCGGCGGAGACGACGACGCCCGTGGAGGCCGGAACCCTCACGGCCTCGGCCTCGGTGAGCATCACGTACCGCATCCTGGGGGGCCGTCGTTGAGCCGTGGCAAGATCTGGAGATCCCTGACCCAGAACCGGGCCCGAACCCACCCGAATCACCCCGACACCGGGCTCCGGGGGAGGACCTATGCCATCCCCTTCAACCGGGTATGGCGCGAGGTGCTGGAGCTGGCGTCGGGAGGGCTCTGGGGGTGGAGCCTCGTTCATGCCGACGAGGACGAGGGCGTCGTGGAGGCTGAATCGGCGACGCTGGTGTTCCGATTCGTGGACGATGTCCGGATTCGTGTTTCCCTGGATTCCGACGCCCAGACCCGCGTGGACATGAGCTCGGCCTCCCGCAAGGGGAAGGGTGACCTGGGGACGAACGCCCGACGCATCCGACGCTTTTTCAAGAATCTGGACCGGCGACTCGAGGCCGGGCCCGACACCATCCTCGAATCCAGGGCTCGTCCCGGCGGAGCGACGGTCCCGGGACTCCTCCTTCTCCTGGCCATGAGCCTTCCCGTGGGGTGCGAGCCGGATTCGACGGGGGGCGAGGGAGAGGCGGAGGAGTTCGCCGATACGGCGGACACCGTCCGAAACTTCCAGGGAAGGGCCTACGAAAGGCATATCGTGTTCCTTTCCCAGGGAACGGACAGCGCCGTGCTCCTTCCCCTTTCCTTCAGGGCCCGGACGCGACCGGGAGAGGTGGAGCGGGAAATCCGGGGCTGGCTGGTCAGAAACGGAGCCTGGGATCCCCTCCTGAGGGAAAGCTGGAGTGACCGGCCCACACGGGTGCCCTGGCGGATTCTGCCCAGGGGGCCCATCCGGTTGGTGGTGGGCGTGGAGGATGCCCTGGAGAACATCATCTATCAGGACGGCGGACGGTCCCTGGAAGTGGCCCTGGGCAATCTCCTGGTGGAGTGGTCCGGTCCCAGAGCCCAGATCTTCAGGGTCCACGAGGGAGTCGCCCTCCTCCGGGAAGAGGGGATGCAGGGGCTGATCCTGGACCTGAGCCGGGCCCGGGCCCCCACGGATCGTCCTCCCGAGGATTGGGCCTTTCTGGTGGCCGGGGATTCCCTGCAGATGATCCTGGAAAGCACCGGGCTGGATGCCGACGGCCGGCCGGGTCCGTTCTCGGCCTGGGCCCGGGTGTCGTTCACGGACCGACAGTGGCAGGGCATCCGTATGAACTGGTCCGAAATCCGGGCGTACGAGCCCGCCCGAAGAGACGTGCCCATGGGCTGGGAGATCACGTCATTTTCCGGCGACCTGTCGGGCACCCTTTCCACCGTCGCCCCCTACCTGGAAGCCGGTGACGGGGAAGGTCCGGTTCTCCCGGTTCAGGCTCTCTTCCTGGTGGAGGGTACCGTCGTCATCGAGGGGCAGAGCTACACCGTTCGGGGCCTCCTCCACCACAAGCAGCGCTGAGGGGGAGGTACGCCATGCCCGAGCAACTTCTCCAGGCCGTCCTGACCATCACCTTCGGAGCCCTCGCCGGCGGCATCACGAACTCCGTGGCCATCTGGATGCTCTTCCATCCCTACGAGCCCCCCACCCTCTTCGGCCGGACCATCCGTTTCTTTCAGGGGGCCATCCCCAAGAACCAGGCCCGCCTGGCCTCGGCGGTGGGAAGGACCGTAGGCACCCGCCTGCTTACCGAGGACGACCTCACCAGGACCTTTGCCGACGTGGAGTTCCGGAGCGCCTTCGACGACCGGCTCTCCCACTTCCTCCAGTCCCTCCTCGAAAAAGAGCGTGGCTCCATGCGGGAGATTCTCCCCGCAGGGGTCATGGAGGAGGTGGAATCCATCCTGGACGAGGTGGTGGTTCTGGGCCTGGAGCGGTTCCACGAATACCTCGACTCGGAGAAGTTCGAGGAGTTCGTGGATCGGCGGTCGCAGAGCTTCCTGGAGGCGGTACACGACGAACCCGTATCCAGCCTCCTGACCCCCGTTCGGGAGGCCGCCCTGGCCGAAGCCGCCGACGAATGGCTGGGAGGCGCGGTGGAGAGCTCCGGGTTCGAGGAGACGGTGGAGGACTACGTGGATCGTGCCACGCTGAACCTCCTGGAGCCCGGAAAGACCTTCGAGGAAGTTCTCCCGCTGGGGTTGGTGGGATCGGTGGAACGGGCCATCTCCTCCTACCTGCCCCTGGCGTTGAAGCGTCTGGGCCGGCTTCTGGAAGACCAGCCGGCCAGGGCCCGCTTCGAGCGAACCCTCCACGATCTCTTCCACCGATTCCTCAGAGACCTGAACTTCTACCAGAGGGTCGTGGCCCGCCTCATCGTCACGGAAGACACGGTGGACCGGGTCCTGGATACCATCGAGCAGGAGGGGGCCGAGCGTCTCTCGGAGATGCTCAGGGAGCAGGACATCCAGGACGCCATGGCCCGGGGCGTGAACGACGCCATCGTGGACTTCCTGCGCCGCCCGGTGGCCTCGGTTCTGGGCGATCCGGACGATCCGAACGTCCTTGAGGCCAGAGCCACCCTCACAGGCTGGGCCGTGGGGGTCGCCCGGGACCCCGCCACACGCGGCTTCATGGTGGAGAAGCTGGAATCGGCCCTGGATCGGGCCGGGGACCGGAGCTGGGGCGAGATTCTGGAGCGAATCCCCCGGGAGACCCTCTCCCGCTGGCTGGTGACGGCGGCCCGGAGCGGACCCGCCCGTAACCTCTTCCGTAGCAGCGCCGAGCGGGTTGTGGACGGGCTCCTGGACCGCCCCATCGGCAGGCCCGCCGACTGGCTCCCCCCCGAGGCCCCGAAACGCATCGAAGGGGCCATCGGTGATCCCCTCTGGGACTGGCTTCAGACCCAGGTCCCCGATGTGGTCCACCGGATCAATGTGGCGGAACGGGTGGAGGAGAAGGTCCTGAACTACCCCACGCCGAAGATGGAGGATCTGGTGAAGCGGGTGACGGACCGGGAGCTGAAGCTCATCGTCCGCCTGGGTTACGTCCTGGGAGCGGTCATCGGAAGCGTCTTGGTCCTCATGGACGCCGTCTGGAGCTGAGGGAAGCTCGAGTGAAGCCGAGGGCCGGGACCTTCAATCCTTCTTGTTGGAATCCGGGGAGTAGAGGTTACCGAAGCGGCGGGGTGAACGGCCCCGGCCCAGACGCCGGGTCCTGGAGGACCGCTCGTCTGTCTTCCGGAGCCAGCCCAGCGGGGTGAAGCGGCGCTTGACCTTCCGGGTCTTTCCTCCGGGTCCCAGGGCCTCGTCCAGCTCGTCGGGATCGGGACGATACGAACCGGCCATCCCCAGGTACAGCCCGTAGGCCAGAGCTGCGATCCCGCCCAGGATCTTGAGAAAGAGAATCACCGGGCCTCAGCCCTTGTTGAAGGTCTCCAGCACCAGGGTGCCCAGGCCGACCATGAGGATGACGGCTACGGCGTTGGTGCCAACACCCACCATCCCCACCACGATCCAGAAGATGAGGTGCGTGAAAAGGTAACCACCCGGAACCAGGTCTCCCATGGGAATGATCTACTCCGTATCGATACGTGAGCTCAGTCGGGCGAGTTCGCCGAGGGGGAATCGGTCTGCTGGTGCTCCTCCACCCTTTTCCGGGCTTCGGCCAGGTAGCCGGGCTCCAGCCGGAGCAGGCCCGAGATCTTACGCATTAGATAGTCTTCACGGCTGGCAAGCTCACCGTCTGAGAAGACCAGCCCCCACATGGCCTCCGCCAAAACCATCTTCTGCCCCAGCGAATAGTTCTCGGCGATGAGGTTGGTGAAGCTCCAGAGGTCCACCGCCCGGTCCCTCTGCTCCTCGGCCAGCTGGATGAGCTGACCGGCCTGCTCCTCGTCCAACCCGAACTGTCTCCGGACGGCTCCCTTCAGATGGTCTCTCTCCCCACCGGTGAATTCGTCGTCTGCGTACGCCAGCTCCAACAAGAGGGCACAGGCAGCCAGACGAAGGTCCGCCGGCTGGGTATCCTCGGCTTCCTCCTCGCCCTCGGCCATGTTGTCAAGAAAGAACTGCTTGATGGAGTTCATCATGACCGGTTCTCCTCCCCGGTTGCGTCGATGCCAGAGATTCCTTCCCATGTGCGTCCCGGCCCACTTCCGCCAGGGCACCAGCAGATCCTCTCCCATCTTCTCACCTGTGCCATCAGAAGTCCAGGGCCCGCACCTTCCTCACCCCCGCCCTCAGCGGTAGGATGATGGCCAGCGCGGTCAGGGTTGCAGCCCCCGCAATGCCCAGTACGAGAGGAAGGGCGGGAAGATTCCCCATTTCCTCTCCCCGGAGGTTCGCCGTGAGGTAGAAATAGACGGGCCAGGCCTCCAGCACGATGACGCCGGCCAGGTAGCTGACGGCAGCCATCATGAAGAGCAACCCGCCGAAGGAGGTGGGGATCTCGGCCACGTTGTCCGACTCGTAGTTGGGGTAGAGGGCACCAAATCCCAGAGCCAGGGCCGTTAGAGCAAAGGTGGCCATGATCATCGTTCCGGTGGAGAGGAGAAAGATGAAGGTGGACACCTCCAGGATGAGGTTCGTGACAATGATGAGGGGGAGGGCGATCAGGAGGAGAGGAATGGTCCCCACCCAGTACTTGGACCAGAAGAGGGTCCTCACGTCCAGGGGAGCCGAGCGCAGGAGCCACATCATCCGGCCTTCCAGCGACATGGCGGGAAAGACGAAGCGGGCGGCGATGGCAGCCACCACGAAGCCGGCCAATCCGAGGTTCAGGAAGGAGACGACGTTGATGAGGAAGAAGGACACCCGCTCGCCGGTGTAGAGGGGGAGGACCTTGATGTTGTAGACGTACACCACCACCAGGACACCCAGAAGGATGAGCTGAGACCACTGGGTCGAGTCCCGAAAGAAGATGCGGATCTCCTTGGCCACCAGCTCCCGGGTCCTCACCGACTCCCCGGGCCAGAGCCCCTCGACCCAGCGGGAGCGCCTCCGGTCCTCCCGCCGATCCGCTCCCTCCTGGGCCCGGGTGAACCCGTTGGCGTAGAAGCGAAGGTGCATCCAGCACCCCAGCACCACGAAGGCCGCCGCCGTGGAGAGGAGGAGAAGGAAGGGAAACGGATCGAAGAAGCCGTTCAGATAGGACATGAGGGTGTCGGTGGCCCACTCGTTGGGCAACCACACCGACGACGGCGTTCTGAGGACGGCGATGAAGTCCACCAGGTCCCGGAATTCCTCGGGGCGGACCAGGCGCTCGGGCCTGAGGAAGCGGAAGAGTGCGACGATCCCCGCTGCGGTGAAGAGCCCGATGAGGGCCAGGAGGTCCCGGGTCCGGCGCGCCGGAAAAACGTTCACGAGGACCAGGGTGAAGGCCGTCCCCACCACCGCCGGAAGGATGAGGAAGGGCACCATGACCCCCGCCGCCAGGAGGTAAAAGGTGACGTCGGCCCGGTAGGTGAACCCGTAAGCCAGGAAGAGGGGCACCACCAGGAGGACCACCATCCAGGACGAGTTGAGGATGGTCTCCGTGAGGCGTGCCCCGTACACCCGAAGCCGGTCCGCCGGGGAGGCCATGAGGAGCTCCAGGTCCTGGGAGAGGAAGAAGGTGGAAAGGGAGGTGATGACGTTGGAGAGGAGGAGGATTCCCAGGAAGGTCAGGAGGGCCAAGCCCAGGAGCTTGCCGGCAAGCAGGTCTCCGATGCCCTGGGTGTTTCGGAAGTAGAGAAGCATCCTCCAGATGAGCACGAAGATCAGGGCCCAGAAGAGGAGCCCCACGAACCCCAGGGTAAGGGCCTTGAAGAGCCGGCCCTCCGCCGTCCGGGCCCGGTTGAGCCTCCCTGCGAGCTTCGGCCTCAGAAGCCAGAAGATGCTTGGGCTCTTTCCGGGAGTCCCGTTCATGGAACAACGGTATCCTGAAGATTGGCCACGATATCCGCCACCTCTTCCCCTCCGGTGACCTTCAGGAAGATCTCCTCCAGGTGCGCTCCTCCGGCGTCGGCCTGGCTTCTGAGCTCCTCCAGGCTCCCCTGAGCAATGATGTTGCCCTCGTGGATGATGGCCAGGAGATCGCAGAGGACCTCCACCACCTCCAGCGTGTGGGAAGAAAGGAAGACCGTTCCGCCGTTGTCCACGTAGGTCCGGAAGAGGTCCTTCAGGATCCTGGCCGAGCGTGGATCCAGACCCACCATGGGCTCGTCCACGACGATGAGCTCCGGTTGGTGGATGAGCGCCGAGCTGATGAGGAGCTTCTGCCTCATCCCGTGGGAGTAGCTCTCGATGAGCTCGTCCCTCCACTGGGACAGGCTGAACAGATCCATGAGACGCTCGGCTCTGGCCTCGGCCTCCTTCCCGTCCCGCCCCCAGAGCCCCGAAACGAAGCGGAGGAACTCCCCGCCGGAGAGCTTCTCGTAGAGGTACGGCCGGTCCGGTATGTATCCGATGCGGGACTTGGCACCTTCGGGGTCGGTGGAAAGGTCGTCCCCCCCGACCCTGATTCGTCCCTCGCTGGGGAGGAGGACCCCGGAGACCATCCGGATGGTGGTGGTCTTCCCCGCCCCGTTCGGTCCCAGGAAACCGAAGATCGTTCCCCGGGGAACGGCCAGGTCGATGCCGTTGACGGCGGTGAAGCTCCCGTACCGCTTGGTGACGCCCTCCACAAGGAGCATGCTTTCTCCGGCCCCCTTCCCTGCGGGAGTCAGGTCGGTGGAAAGATGCCGGGTACGGTCCCCGGAGGGGGGAGCCTGACGGGTCTGCCCCATCTAGCCTTCCTCGCTTTCAACGGCCTCGGGCAAGACGACCTCGATGTTCAGGTTTCCGATGAGACGGATGATCTCGACCTGCTGGGCCAGACCACCGATGACGAAGCGAAGGTGCGCCGCATCGGCAGGGTACTGCCCGAAGGTCGGATCCACCGCCACCCACTGCCCCAGCCAGACCTCGGGCCAGGCGTGGTAGAAGAAGATACCGTCCACGTAGACCAGCCCAACGGCGGTCCTGGCCGGGAGTCCCAGGGCCCGGGCCAGGGCAACGAAGAGAACGGTGTGCTCGTTGCAATCCCCCCGGCGGGACTCCAGCACCTGGACAGCATTGGGCACCGAGAAGGTGATGTCCTTCTCGAGCATCCGGTTCACGGCCATGGTGAGCCGCTGGGTAATCCGCATGGGATCCTTGTCGGACATAAAGCGCCAGTTGGCAATGCGCTCCGCAGTCCGGATGATGGCCTCGTCGTCACTCTGGATGAGGGGCTCGGGTTGGAGGTACTCGGTGAAGTCCATCCGGGGATAGGGAAGCTCCTCGTAGTCGGGGCGGAGCGCCCCCCACACCTCCTGGCGAACGATGAGGGTATCTCCCGCCAGCCGCTGCCGGCCTCCCTCGAGTTGAAAGCCCTCCAGGTCCACCCCGGAGAGGACGAACTTCAACTGCCGGTAGTTGTCCACCTCGTCCAGGTCGATGTTGCTCTGGATGGCGGTGGAGAGGATGACGTCGTCGTCGATGGGGGAATCCGGCAACCCGCGGGCATCGTCCTGAGCCTGGCGGGCCAGCTCGTACTCCGTCTTCTCCATGGAGAAGCCCAGGGGACTGGAGGCCCTTACGATCCTTCCGTCGGCATCGATCCAGCTCTCTATGCGAACGCCCCCGTAGACCTCCGCCACCTGCCAGGAAGGTATGGAGTCGTAGCGGGCGGGAATCCAGCGACCCGTCTCCCGGTCGAGCACCACCGAATCGGGCACCAGGATCGTGTCGTGATCCAGGACCTGGACCTCCACGGTCCGGGTGGAAAGAGACGACGGATCGAAAACGGGGAACCGGAGGCGCTCCCCGACCTCGAGTCCCTCACCCACGGCCACCCGGATGGGCAGAACCGCCGCGAAGACCGGAGCCTGGTCCAACCGGTGGGTCATGCTCTGCACGGAGCCTGCCGTGTTGATCTCCATGTGCAGGAGCGTGTCCCCCTCCACCCTTCCGCTGGCCTCGTATCGGCCCACCTCCGAGTCCAGGGAGAAGGAGAAATCCTCCATGACCAGCGCGGGGGAGAGATTCACCTGCGTCCTGGCCACTGCGGTCCCCGTCTGCCCCAGGGCCGGCAGCTCCAGAGTCATGAGATCTTCGAGGACGAAGCCGTCCGGCACCGTATCCAACCGGGACGTAGCCAGGCCCACGGCCCGGTCTCCCATGCGGAGGGTGTAGAAGTTCACACCCGGCGCCAGAGATAGGGCGGCCTCGGCGAGGCGGGTCAGCTCGGGCTGAAGGTATTCCCGGCGGACCTGCCAGCCGACCATGAGCAGCCATATCAATAGGATGCCCCCCCCGAGGAGGCGCCGGATGCTTCGTTTCATGAACCGGAATTCCTCTCAAGCCCTCGAGCCAACCGCCCGCATGCTCTCAGTTTTCCCGTGCCGAGGCGTGACGCCGGCCGGCCTCCACGGCATGGATGAAGACGTCTTCCTCGTAGTCGCTGGCCACCGTGATGACGACCTCCCTGGGAAATTCATACTGCCGGCAATGCTCCAGGATGACCGACACCGTGACGGAGGCCGATTCTTCCAGCTCCAGGTTGCCCGCCCCCACACCCAGAGGCTGCAGAGCAAGGGTTTTCAGGCTCCATTCCTGGGCCCTGCGAAGGCCGTTCAGGAGTCCGGACCGGAGTCCCGCCGATCCCACGGCCTCCTCCTGGGACTGGAGGATGACGTGGATCAGGAAGTCCGTGTCCAGCTTCCCTCCCGGCGTGATGACGGCCGCACCCACCGGAAGGCCTCCCATGGCCTCCAGTCGCTCGGTAACCGAACACCCTGCATCGAGCTCCAGGGCTCGGCTACCCGGCGTATCGGCCGCAAGATCCGCATTCACCGACCGGAGGATGCCCTCCGTCTTCGCCTCTCCCGGAGAGGCACGGACGACCCGGATCATCGTCCACCGAGTTCCCGGGCCTTGCGGTACATGAGGGCAGCCTTGTCGGGAAGGGCCTGTTTGTCGAAGAGGATTCCGAGCGTGTAGAACGCTCTCGGATGCTCCGGCATGAGCTCGGTGACGCGTTCCAGCATCTCGATGGATTCCTCCACGCGCCCGAGGCGATTCAAAGCCTCGCCCCGATAGTAGAAAGCCAGGCCGTGGTCGGGCCGTTCCCGGCACACGGCCGCGAGCTCCACGGCGGCCTCTTCATATAGGCCGCGGCGAAAGTAGAGGATCCCCAGGTTCGCCCGGATCTCCATGCTGGAAGAATCGATGCGGAGGGCCTTCCGGAGGTGCTCTTCCGCCTCCCCGTACCGCCCGAGGGCCCCCAGAGCCGCGCCGAGATTCCCGAGAACCTCCGGATTTCGGGGGTCGGATTCCAGGGCCTTGCGGAAATGGGTGGCCGCCCCCTCGTGGTCCCCCTTCTCATCCAGGAGCACGGCCAGGTTGTTCCGGGCCCGTACGCTATGCGGGTCCTCCTCCACGAGCTCCTGGTAGAGCTCGAGAGCCTCGTCCACCCGGCCGTCCCCGACCCGCTCCTTGGCCCAGGCCATCTTCCGGTCCCAGGGAGAATCGGGGATGTTGGGAGCCTCTCCCGGATCGTCCTCCTCTTCCGATGCCGACTCGGCTTCGGACCCGGCCTCCTCCTCCGGAGTCGACTCCTCTTTTCCCTCGATCCCCTCCGCCTCGGGCTCGTCTCCGGCCTCCTCGTCGGACCCGGATTCCGGGGACCCGTCATTCTGCCCCGTGAGGAGTCCGTTGAGGGCCTCCGTGAGGAGGTCACCCTGCTCCTCCCGTAGCACCCTTTTCTTCTCCCTCTTCTTGTCCCGGGTCCGCTTTCGCCCTGGGGCCATGAGCTCTACTCGGGTTCGTCCACCTCTCCCTTTACCCACTCCAGGTAGGGGAGGTGTCCATGGGTCACGGGAAGAGCCAGGAACTCGGGCACATCGTAGGGATGCAGCTCCGTGACTCGCTTCATCAGCCGGGGAAGACCGTCCGCCGTGGTCTTGAAGAGGATCAAAGCCTCGGAATCCTCCTGGACCTCCCCGGCCCACCGATACACCGAAGTGAGGCCCGGGATCACGTTTCCGCAGGCCGCGAGACGGTCCTCCACCACGCGGCGTGCAAGGCTCCTGCCCGTTTCGGGGTCCGGAACCGTCACCAGGACAACGCGAGCATCCGGCACGTCGGCACTTGAATCGTAATGCATCATTCACCATCCACAAAAACGGACCGATCCCTGTTCATGGGATCGTAAAGGGTCTCGATGAGGGCCCCGTAGCGCTCCTGCACGACCCTCCGCTTGACCTTCTGGTTCGGTGTCAGGATCCCCCCCTCGATGGTGAACTCCTCGGGGATGAGGCCGACCTTCTTGGGTCGTTCGTAGGATGCCAGCTCTCCGAGGCTTCCAAAGACCTCCCGCTCCATGTGTCCCCGGACGAGATCATGGCGCAGAAGCTGGGGACGACTCGCGGTGGAGACCCCCTTGCCCTTCGCCCAGTCCTCGAGACAATCGAAGGAGGGCACGACCAGGAGGGCCGGAAAGTGTCTTCCGTCCCCGATCATGACGACCTGGTCCACGAACCTGTTTCCCTTCACACGGCTTTCGATGGGTGCAGGAGCAACGTTCTTACCCCCGGCCGTAACCAGGAGGTTCTTTTTTCGGTCGGTGATGCGGAGGTAGCCATCCTTCGTGACCTCCCCGATGTCTCCTGTCCGGAGCCAACCGTCGTCGTCGAAGGCGGCCCGGGTGTCCTCAGGGCGATTCAGGTACCCCTTCATGACCTGGGGACCCCGCACGAGGATCTCTCCGTCATGGGCGATCCTGACCTCCGTTCCGGGAATGGGGGGACCCACGGTCGCGAGCCGGAAGTCGTCGGGGCCGGCTACGGAGATCACCGGCGAGGTCTCGGAAAGGCCGTACCCTTCCAGGATGAGAACACCCGCTGCGTAGAAGAACTTGTTGATCTCCGGCGCCAGCGGCGCACTCCCGCTCATGAAGAAGGCCACCCGCCCCCCGAGCCCCCGGTGGATCCGCCTGAAGACCAGAAGAAAGGCAAGCTTGTGGACCGCTTTCAGAATCCAGGTGGGCTCCCTCCCGGCCAGCCTCTCGTTGGCCCAGGCGTCCCCCACCTCCCGGGCCCAACGCACGATGAGACTGGCCAGTCCCTTCTGCTCCATCACCTTCTGGTAGGACTTCTCGTAGAAGCGGGGTGGGCCCACGACCTTGGTGGGCCCGACGATCCTCAGGTCCTCGGCGATGGTCTTCATGGACCGGCCGTAGGCGATGGTGGCACCCCTGGCGAAGAAGACGTAATCGACGATTCGCTGAAGACTGTGGGAAAGGGGCAGGAAGCTCAGAGTTCGGTCTTCCTCGAAGACGGGGATCACCATCCCAGCGGCCATGGCGTTGGAGTAGAGATTGTTGTGGCTGAGAAGGACCCCCTTCGGCGGACCCGTGGTTCCCGAGGTGTAGAGAATCGTCGCCGTGTCATGGGGATCGATGGCCAGCGCATCTTCCCGCCAGTCTCCCTCGGCGCGGTCCTCTCCTCCACCCTTCCGTAGAAAATCTTCCCAGCTCGTGACATCCGCAGGCAACTGCCCGGAGACATCGAAGACCACCACCCTCACCGTCTCCTCACTGGAGGCTGCGGCGCCGAGGGCCTTGTCCATCATCTCGGGCGTCGAAGCGAAGATGATCCGCGCCCCCGAGTCCTTCAAAAGAAAGGCGATCTGGGAGGGTGTGAGGGTCGTGTGAACGGGAACCACCGGCATTCCGGCGCAGATTGCCCCAAAATCGACCTGGGCCCATTCGGGTCGGTTCTCGGAGAGGATGGCGACCCGGTCTCCCCTCCGGAGGCCCACCGCCCGGAGACCGGCCACCACCGTCCTCACCCGGTTCCGAACCTCACCGTAGGTCAGCTCCCGGACGGTGCCTTCATCGACCACGGATTGATGGACGACCCGGTCGGCGAAGGCATCCACGGCATCGAAGAAGAGCCGGGCCAGATTCCCCGTCGGCACGGGATCCGTGTTCGCCAGATAGTCGCGTGTCCCCATGATCACACCTGCTCACCGACAGAGGAATCCGCCGGCTGCCGCGTCATATCCGGTGGATCCGGATGTCGTACTCGATGTCGGGACGGAGGGAATGGAGGACGCTGCAGAATTTCTCCCGGGACAGGGACACGGCCCGCTCGAGCTTCGCCTCATGCTCGGCCTCGGGCCCACGGACCCGAAGATCCAGGCGAATCGCGGTATACCGCTTCGGATGCGTGGGTGCGCGGATGCCCTCCACCTCCACCTCGAGCTCGCTCAAGGGCACCCGGGACTTCTCGAGAATGGACTGGACATCGACCCCCATACACCCGGCCAGGGCAAGGAGCACACCGTCCATGGGCCCGGGTCCCTTCTCCGAGGCGCCGTCGATGATGGTCGCCGGGCCCTTCTCGCCGTTGCCGACAAATTCCATGCCTGACCCGGTCCAACGCAGGACGGCCCTCTTAGTGATCGGCGCTTGATTCGTCTTCGTCATCCGTGCGGCCGGTGAGCTGATTGAGAGTCGAGTGGGCGTGGGAGACGTGCTCCGCCGCGGAGGGACCGTCGGGCGGGTTCGACAGAAAGGCCTCCAGATGCGGGATGGCCTCCTTGGTCTGGCCGGACCGAATGAGAAGAAACGCCAGACCATAGTGGGCTCCCGAGGCATTCGGATCCTTCTGAAGGACGTGACGATACGTCTTCGCCGCCTCGTCCGTCATACCGATGCGGGTGTAGGAGATGGCGATCTGCTGAAGGACCACCGGGTCGCCGGGGTTTTCTTTCAGGGCCAGCCGCAGAGAGGTAAGGGCCTCGTGAAACTTCCCGTCTGCAAGAAGTTCCATGCCTTCCTCATAGTAATCCACAGCCTCGTTATCATCCCCACCGCCAAAAAGCTTTTTCAATACGGACATGGGCAAGGAACCACAGTTCGGGAAGCCAGAAACCGGGCCAGGCAAAGCTACCGTCTAACGTAGGAGGGGCTCAAGGCACTCGCAACGTGGTGAGAGGAACCGACTTCCGTCCCTCCTTGAGCCCGACCAGAATCCCTTCCTCCTCCAGAAGCACCTTCAGGCCCAGCTCTTCCATGGACGCCCGTGCCCCCTCCGGAGCCTCTTCCATCACCACCCTGCCCATGGGCGCAAGCACCCGGACTGCTTCCTCGAGCAACCGGGTCCGGTCCCGACCGCTCAGAACCACCCCCCGGAGACTCTCGTTGAAGAAGGGAATCCGGGCGCCGGACACGATTCTGCTCACCCCTTCCCGCTCTTTCATGGCCCGGAGGTCCGGATCCGATCCGACCACTTCGACACCCTCGACGAGGTCCGTGAGAGCCCCTGCGTTCCGGGCCGAATCGCCGATGATGAGAACGGTCCCCGGTCCTTCGGTTAATCCCAGGAAGGCCCCCATTCGGACACCCGTCTCGCCGTCGGGCCCGGGCAGCGCGTCCGAGGATGGAGGCGGGTCGAGGGGGCGACGGGGAGGAAGCCGAAGATCCCCGAAGCCCTGCACCACGGGGTAGTTTTCCCGGCAGTTTGAGCACCCCAGCTCCCCTTCCAGAATTCGCCGGTCCCTCATCTCCCGGGCCAGGAGAATGAGCCCGAACTCCGGGCCGCACCGCGGGCAGGAGAGCCAGTCGGTGAGGAGGATGTGCACGCCTCAGCCCCCGGGGTTCATCCCGCTGGGCCACCCCGACGGCACCGGGCCGTACTGGGCCCACTGCCCGGGGCTCTCCCAGACCCTGGCATACAGGAGGCCCCCGGCCAGATGCTCCGGAAGGCGTTTCTTCATCTCGTCGAAAAAGTAGCGGGCCTGGTTTTCAGCGGTGCTCTCGATCTCGGTGAAAGGGGGCACCTCGTTCAGATTCCTGTGATCCAGGTCATCGGCAAGGTCCTTCAGGTCCCGCTTCAGGTCCCCGAAATCATAGGCCATGCCCCTGGACCCCACCTCTGCCGTCTGGAGCGCCACTTCCACCACGTACCGGTGCCCGTGCAGGTTGGCGCACTTGCCCTCGTAATCCCTGAGGAGGTGGGCCGAGTCGTAATGTGCTTGAACCGAGATCGTGTACATGGTCCGAGATCGGGATGAGTGAAACCGGGTCGGCTACGCCCTGGCCGTCACGACATGAGTACGTGGCCGGCCATGGAGAGCCGGAGGAATTCGTCCCGGGTCTTCTGGTCCCTGAGAAAGGTGCCCCGCATGGCCGAGGTGATGGTCTTGGAGTTCTGTTTTTCGACGCCCCGCATCATCATGCACAGGTGGTAGGCCTCCACCACCACGCCTACACCCATGGGATGGATGGTGTCCCACACGGCCTGGGCCACCTGCTCCGTGAGACGCTCCTGCACCTGGAACCGGCGGGAATAGACCTCCACGAGGCGAGCGGCCTTGGAGAGCCCCATGATCTGGCCATCGGGGATGTAGGCCACATGCGCCTTTCCGAAGAAGGGAATCAGGTGGTGCTCGCACATGGAGTAGAGCTCGATGTCCTTGACCATGACCATGTTGTGGTGGCGCTCCTCGAAGATCCCGTCACCCAGGGCGTCGGCCGGCGTCATGTGGTAACCCCGGGTGAGGAACTTCATGGCCTTTTCTACCCTCTCGGGGGTCCGTTCCAGCCCCTCCCGGTCCGGCTCGGTATCCAGTCTCCGAATCATCTCCCGCACCAGATCCTGGAAGGAAACCTCGGACAGGTCGGCGCCGGTGCTGCCGTCTCCTTGGAACATGGATGTGCTCCTCTGGAAGTTTTTCTCGAAGGCCCGGGACAGGCCCGGAAGGGGTCGCTCATCGCTGTCGGAGTTCCCCTACCCCCGGCACCTGCGGCGGATCCGCCGGGGGCGGACGGTTTCTGATGAGCGGACCGTACCCCAAGAATGGCCACCTCCCCCCGGGTAGGCCATACCCACGGAGAAGAAAAGGCCGGCGTCTCGTGGACGCCGACCTTTAGACACGCACCGAAAGGCAGTTATTGAAGCCCGGGTAAAAACTTGTGGTGACCTCCCAACGGCTTTCGCAGTCCCCCGAAAGGGCAGGACGTCCGCCGGCGGAGTCAGTCCCGGCTTCATCTGTGTTGGCTCAGTAACGAAGCCTTCCGACACGCTCCGAAATGAATATAGAGGAGGTCGGGGTGATGCGTCCAGGGCTGGGAAAGGCATACGCCGAAAGTGCATATTCTTCCAGCCTTCTCTGCGGACCCCACCGGCGAACCCTGGCCTTTCAGCCCCTGTTCGCCGCCGCGAAGATCCCAGGCCGGCTCCGATCCTCACCCGCCCCGGCGAAAGCTCCGGAGCAGCTCCAGGTTCCTGAGGTCGTTACCCACCGGATCGGGCCCCTTGGGCGTTTCCAGGATCTTGGGAATGCCCAGGAACCGCTCGTCCCGGACCAGACGGCGGAAGGGCTCGGGGCCGAGGGAGCCTTCCCCCAGGTGCTCATGACGGTCTTTGCGGGAGGCGAAGGAGTTCCTGGAGTCGTTCATGTGTAAGAGCCCGAGTCGCTCCAGCCCCAGGACATCCTCGAAGGCAGCCCAGACTCCCTCGTAGTCCCCGACCAGATCGTACCCGGCCGAGTAGGCGTGGCAGGTGTCGAAGCAGACGCCCAGCCTGGAATGGAGCGAATCGGGGACGCGCTCCAGGATGGCCGCCAGGTCCTCGAAGGATCCCCCCACCGTGGTCCCACCCCCGGCCGTCAGCTCCAGGAGGACCCTGGTGCTCCCGCCCACGGCCTCCAGAGCCCGGGTCACGCCCTCGGCGTTCCTGGCGATCCCGCTCTCGTGGTCTCCGTCGGTGGCGTTTCCGGGGTGGGTCACCAGGAAGTCCAGCTCCAGCGCCCGGCATCGAGCAAGCTCCAGGGTGAAGGAGCTCAGCGACCGTTCCCAGAGGTCCTTTCTTGGCGACGCCAGGTTGATGAGGTAGGAGTCGTGGGAGCCCGCCACGCGAATTCCGTGACTCCGGCAGGCCTCCTCGTAGGCCGCCGTCCCCGAGTCGTCGATCTCGGGCTCGGCCCATCGATTGGGCTGCTTGGTGAAGAGCTGGAGGTTCGTGGATTCGATCTCACGGGCCCGGGCCGGCGCCTTGAAGACCCCACCGGCGGCGGAGACGTGGGCCCCGAATTCGTCGAGATGTGGAGGAGTGTCGGTCATGGCAGGCCGAAGGTGTCGGGAGGGTCGTATCGGGTCAAGAGCCGGTCCCCTGAAGGAGCGCATTTTTTTCCCATCATGGAAAACAGGTCCGGATTGTCCGTCCCCCATGCCGTACGCGGACGCCGGCCAGCTTTCGTCGCAAATCTCTTTTCACCAGTCCCTTACGCGGTTTGGTCGCGGGAGCCGGGGTCATCCCGCCGCCCCGGCATGGGTCTTGAGGTTCCTGTCGTCGGGTCATTACCGGCCCCAACACGCGCCTTTCACGGTCGGCGGAGGGAAGCATGCGCATCAGCGCAGACGGGTTCATCGACATCAGGGACCATCGCCGGGTAAAAACCCCCGGTTTCTTCGAGACGGAGACGGATCCCATGCCCCAGGCCGAGGCGGTCTCCTTTCTTCTCTCCCACAGCTTTCCCGGTCACCGGAGGATCGTCCGCCCCCTCACCCAACGGGAACGGCGAAAGCTCCGGAGGGCGACCTGGGCCGACTCGGTCAATGAACGCATGGACCTCCTGGACCAGGTCTGGCGGAGGATCACCAAGCCCGTCGCCCCTCCCAGGGACGCCGGCGAGCCGGAGCTGGTCCAGATCGTGCGAATCGACGAGGAATGGGTCTTCCCCATCTACCTGGATGGGGACGAGACGCGGGTCCTCCCCAGCGGCGGGGTGCCTCTTCATCAGCTCGAGGAGGAGTTGGGCACACCCATGCTGGATCTGAGGGAGCACAAGGTCAGCGCCTGAAGGTCAGCGCCTGAAGGGGAGAGAGCGGACAGGGCGCGGGAGCAGGAAAGGGTCCTCCGGGGACCGATGAGTTCCTTTCAGTCCACCCCCTCCGTCATCCCCCTCACGTCCAGCGCCTCATCTATCTCGTCCTCGGGGATGAGGCCCCGGCGAAGAACCACCTCCCGGACGCTGACGCCCTCCCGGGCCGCCTCCTTGGCCACCTCCGAGGCGGCATCATAACCGATGCGCGGGTTCAGGGCCGTGGCGATGGATGGATTCCTCTCCAGGAGTTCCCGGACCCGCGGGAGGTTGGCCTCGATCCCGACCACACAGCGCTGTGTGAAGGCGCTACAGCCGTTGGCCAGGAGCGTGACGGACTCCAGGAGGGCGTGGCCCATGACGGGCATCATGACGTTGAGCTCGAAGTTCCCCCGGCTTCCGGCCACGGTGAGGGTGGTGTGGTTCCCCATGACCCGGGCGGCCACCATCATCAAGGCCTCGGCCAGCACGGGGTTCACCTTTCCCGGCATGATGGAGCTTCCCGGCTGCACAGCGGGCAGGCGGATCTCATGGATGCCCGAGGTGGGGCCGCTGGCCAGCCACCGGAGGTCATCGGCGATCTTCATGAGGCTCACCGCCAGGGTGTTCAGACCCCCCGAAACCGCCACCATCCCGTCCCTGGCCCCCTGGGCCTCGAAGTGGTTCTCGGCCTCCCTGAAGGAGAGCCCCGTGGCTTCATTGATTCGCTCGATGGTCCGGCCGGCGAACTCGGGATGGGTGTTGACACCGGTCCCGGTGGCCGTGCCTCCCAGGGCAAGCTCCCCCAGCTCATCGGCGCCCGCCTCGACCCGCCGAATTCCCAGCTCTACCTGCCGGGCGTACCCTCCGAACTCCTGGCCCAAGCGAACGGGTGTGGCATCCATGAGGTGGGTCCTGCCCGATTTCACGATACCGTCGAAGGCCTCGGCCTTCTCCAGGAGGGAGTTTCGGAGCTCGGCCAGGGTCGGCAGGAGTTCTTCCACCAGAGCCATGCACACGGCGATGTGGAGGACCGTGGGAATCACATCGTTGGAGGATTGGCCATGGTTCACGTGGTCGTTGGGATGAACGGCATCGTCCTCCCGACCCAGGATCCGTCCTGCCCTGCGGGCGATGACCTCGTTGGCGTTCATGTTCGTGGATGTCCCGGACCCGGTCTGGTAGATGTCCACCGGGAACTCCTCGTCCCATTTTCCTTCGGCCACCTCCCGGGCCGCGGCGGCGATGGCCTCGGCCACCTCCCCGTCCAGCCTGCCCAGATCGCCGTTGGTCCGGGCCGCCGTTTCCTTCACCAGGCCCATGGCCTGGATGAAGCGCCTGGAGAACCGCTGTCCGCTGATGGGGAAGTTCTCGATGGCCCGCTGGGTCTGAGGTCCGTAGAGGGCCTCCACCGGAACACGAACTTCCCCCAGAGAATCCCGTTCCAGCCGAAATCGGTCCGACATGACTCTGGCCTCCGTTGGTCGTTATTTCTTGGGGGGCTGACTGGGCCTGAGCTCGATCCGGCTGGCGTGAGCGTTGCCCGGATAGCGGAGAAGGTCGAGGACGGCCCGGGACACATCCTCCGGGGTGAGGGCCCATCCCGCCTTCTTCCCGGCGGGGCTGTCGCCGAACCCGGTATCCACGCTCCCCGGCATGATGCTGCTCACCCGGATCCCCTGGTGGCGCAGGTCCAGCATCATGGCCTCGGTCATGCCCAGGAGTCCGAACTTGGTGGCGTTGTAGGCCGCCCCACCGGCGAAGGTGTTCCTGCCCGCCAGCGACCCGATATTCATGATCCAGGCGTCCGATGATTCGAACAGGTGGGGAACCGCCGCCCGGGTGAAATAGAACACCCCGTTCAGGTTCGTCTCGATCTGGAGATGCCAGTCCTCCAGGGACATCTCATGGATGGCCTCGAACTTCCCCACTCCGGCGTTGTTCACCAGGAGGTCCAGGCCCCCGAATCGCTCCACAGTCTCAGCCACGGCCCTCTCCGCATCCTTCACCTCCCTGACGTCGGCGGTAACGCCCAGGATCCCCCCGTTACCCAACTCGTCGGCCTCCCGGGCCCGGGCATCCACGTCCTCGGCAGTCCGGGCCGTAAGGGTCACGTTGAAACCGGTGCGAGCCAGGTCGCGAACAATGGCGAGTCCGATCCCCTGGGTCCCTCCGGTCACGATGGCCGTTCTTCCCTGAAACTCCTCCATCTCGACTCCTCCGGTGTTCGGGGCTTTCGTCTCCTCTCGAGGGGGACGGCAAAGGGGCCCGGTGGTTTCCGGACCCCTCTTCCATCAGGTTCCCCACACACCCTTACTCCTCACGAGGTCATCCGTTCTCCGCCAGCCAGTGCTCGGCGTCCAGAGCCGCCATACATCCCGTGCCCGCGGCGGTGACGGCCTGGCGGTAGTGGTCGTCGATGACGTCCCCGGCCCCGAAGACCCCGGGGACGCTGGTCCGGGTGCTCCCGACCTCCACCTGGATGTATCCGTTGGGTTTGAGGACGACGGCGTCTTTCAGGAAAGCCGTGTTCGGCGTGTGTCCGATGGCCATGAACACCCCCTTGCACTCCAGCGTCCGCTCCTCCCCGGTCTGGGTGTCCTGGAGCCGCACCCCGGACACGAAATCCTCTCCCAGAATGTCCCTCACCTCGGAGTTCCACTCCACAAGGACCTTCGGGTGCTCCAGGACCCGATCCGCCAGCATCTTGGACGCCCGGAGCTTGTCCCTCCGATGCACGACGATGACCTCACCGGCATACTTGGCCAGGTGCTCCGCCTCGGTCATGGCGCTGTCACCCCCACCCACCACGACGAGGGTTTGATCCCGGAAGGCCGGGAGGGCCCCGTCACAGACGGCGCAAGCCGACACCCCGCCTCCGGAACGGGCCAGCCGGGTCTCGTTCTCCAGTCCCAGCCAGTTGGCCCGGGCCCCCGTGGCGATGATGACCGTTCGAGCCTGAAAGTGTCCGCTGTAGGACGTCTCGAGGAGCTTGGGCTCTCCGGAGAAGTCCACGTCCACCACATCGTCGGTGACGATCCGGGTCCCGTGGCGCTCGGCCTGGACCCTCATGTTCATCATGAGCTCCTGGCCGTCGATTCCCTCCGGAAAGCCGGGGTAGTTCTCCACCTCGGTGGTGAACATGAGCTGTCCCCCGGGAATCATCTCCGTACCGCCCATTCCTTCCAGGACCAGAGGGTCGAGGTTTGCCCTGGCGGCGTAGATGGCCGCCGTCCAGCCCGCCGGGCCGGATCCGATGACGATGACGTTTTCGGTCTGTTCTGACATGTGGATGCTTCGGCTGTGTTCGGGTTCGGGGGAGAAACCGGTTCTCCCCTCAGGTATTCTTGAAAACTCTCAGGTTGCTGGAGTGGCCGGCTTTGGCCCGGGCCGTGGGGTCCACGAGCTGGACGGCCCGGTTCACCGCGATGGCGGCCTCGGAGAATCCCGTCACGATGAGATCGAGCTTCCCCTCGTACCCCACCAGATCCCCTGCGGCCAGGACCCCGGGAAGATTCGTCTCCATGAGCCGGTTCACAACGACCCGGTTCCCGTCCCACTCCAGACCCCAGTCCTTTATGGGACCCGGGTCCGGCTTGAAGCCCAGAAAGGTGAGGACTGCATCCACTTCCAGGACCGTCTTCTCGCCGGAGCCGTTGTGATAGATGACCACCGACTCCACCCGCTCCTCCCCTCTGATCTCTTCCACCTCGTGGAAGGAGCGAAGATCCAGCTCCCCGGCCTCTGCAGCCTCCTGGAGGAGGGCTACGGAACGCTCATGGGCCCGGAACTGATCCCGCCGATGGATGAGGGTGAGCTCGTCGGCCACGTCCTTGAGCTCCAGGGCCCAGTCCACGGCCGAATCTCCGCCACCCACGATGAGAAGCTTCCTGTCCCGTGCGATCTCAAGATCCATGATCGAGTGATAGACGCCCCTGTCTCGGAGCCTCTCGAAACCCGGACATTTCAGCTTCACGGGCTCGAGCGCTCCCTTTCCTCCGGCCAGGATCAGGGTCCGGGTCGGATAACAACCACGGCGGCCCTCCAGGAGCAGGTGGTCCTCGCAGAGCTCGAGGCGCTCGATTTCGTCATTCAGGACCACCTCCGGCTCGAACTGGAGGGCCTGGGCGATGAGGGCCTCCCCGAGCTCCCTGGCGAGAACCTTCGGGAAGCCTCCGACGTCATAGATATACTTTTCCGGATAGAGGGCCATGAGTTGACCTCCCAACTCCGGAAGGGAATCGACGATTCGGACTGAGCGCTCCCGCATTCCCGCACAGAAAGCGGCGTAGAGCCCGGTGGGGCCCCCGCCGATGATGGTGATATCCGTCACGTCCTGCTGCATGCTTTATCGATCTCCAAAGGCTCGCAGAAGCCCCATCGAGCCCTAAGCAAACCCTCGTCCGGCTCCCCGGTTCCGCCGGGTTCCGCCAGGGTCGCCCAGGGGCCGGGGAAAGCCTCAGACCATGAAGCCCGAGGGATCGTCCTCGTCCAGGACCACCCTGGCCGCATCCTCCAGGACTTCTCTGGCATTTTCGTAGGCCACGGCGTCCACGGCTTCCAGGAGGGGCACCCAGCGACAGGCGGTGATTCCTTCTTCCTCCTCCGGTACCGGATCGCCCACTTCGGAGGCCATCAGGAAGAAGGTGCAGTGCTTGTGAATGAGCCTGCCCTTGAGCCGGAAGTACCAATCGATGGTCCGAAGCTCGGGGCCGAGGGCAAGATCCTCCAGACCGGTTTCCTCTCCCACCTCCCTCATCCCCGCCTCAGGAGGGCCCTCCTCCTCCTCCAGGTGTCCCTTCGGAAGTCCCCAGTTCCCATAGGGATCCCGAATGAGGAGCACGTGAATCTTACCTCGGATTCTCCGGACCACGACGCCCCCCGCACTTCGCTCCTCCCTCGCACGTCGAACGGAATGGAGGCCCGTGCGGGCACTCTTCAGGGGCAAGCCACGGTCCTTCTCAGACACGGATCCGGGCTCCCCCGTCCCGCCGCCGGTCAGAAGATGGAAATCCGGACATAGCGCTGGGGATTTTCCTGGAGGTCCTGAAGAAGGGCTTCTATCCGGGCCAGGACATCCTGGGCTTTCACCACGAGGGTCGTGTCGGCGACCAGACGGCCCAGGCCCCCCTCACCGGCCTCCACCTGGGCCGTGATGCGATCCAGGCGCGAAAACGTGGAGTCGGCGCTGAGGATCATGTCCTGCGCCCCCTCGGCCACGGCGCCCAGCTCTCCCGAGAGCTCCTTGAGGTTGGCTACCGTCACCCGGGCATCCAGGAGGAGCGAGTCGGTGGTGGGGGCCGCCAGAATCTCTTCGGCGCGCTGGAAGGTCGTCTGGGCGCCCCGGGCGGCCTCACCCAGGTCCATTGCGGCGGCCTCCACCTCCATGGCCAGGTCCGAGAACGCCCCGGCCTGGACCTCCACCAGGTCCCGGAGGCGCTGGCTCACCTCCTGGATGTTGTCGATGGCCCTGGCGATGTTCTGAGCCGTCTCCTCGGTGAATGCCTCCTCCACCCGGTCCGTCAGCACCCCCAGGTTCTTGGAAATCTGGTCTGCGGCAGCCGTGAGACGGGAGATGTCGGGGAGGGCATAGCCGTGAAGGACCCCCTCCTCCGTGGACTCGTAGAACTCGAAGTGGGGATAAGCCTCTCGGGGGACGATCTCCGCCTGCCAGTCCCCGAACATGGATTCCGGGGCCACCAGGGCGGCGGGCTTCTCCGGGAGGGTGACGTCGGTCCTCACGTTCATGAGGACCCTCACCGCCGTCCCGTCCGGTTCGACGTTGATGCTCGCCACGCGACCGATGGTCACTCCGCGGAGCTTGACCGAGTTGCCCTCCGTGAGCTGACCCACCTCCAGGAAGAGGGCCTCGACCTCGTAGGTCCCCCGTCCGAAGCTAGCATCCTGGAGCCAGAAGGTTCCGAGCACGGAGACCAGCACGCCAAGGACGATGACCAGTCCGACCAGGATTTCTCTTCCGCGTGTCATCCCGCCTCCTCCAGGAGCTCGGGTTTTCCCTCGATGAAGCCCTTCACCACCGGATCGGAACAGCTCTGGATCTCCTCCGGTGTGCCCATGAAGCGGACCCTCCCATCGTAGAGCATCCCGATGCGATCGGCGATGCGATAGGCGCTCCCCATGTCATGGGTGATGACCAGGGAGGTCACGTTCAACTCCTCCCGGGTCCTCATGATGAGCCGATCGATGACCGTCGTGGTCACCGGGTCCAGCCCGGTGGTGGGCTCGTCATAGAGAAGGTAATCAGGTTGGGTGGCAATGGCCCGGGCGAGGCCGGCCCTCTTCTTCTGGCCACCGGACAACTCGGCGGGAACGTGATCTTCGTATCCCTCCAGCTCCACCAGGGCCAGGCACTCCCGGACCCGATCCCGCCGGTCCTGGTCCGACATGTCGGGGAGTCGGCGCAATCCGAGGCCCACATTCTCCTGGAGGGTGAGAGAATCGAACAGAGCGGCGAACTGGAACACGTAGCCCACATTTCTCCGCACCTCATACAACTCCTCCTGGGTGAGGGTCCCCAGGTTTTCGCCGTCTACCCAGGCTTCCCCCCGGTCCGGATCCAGCAGACGGACCACATGCTTCAGCGCCACGGACTTTCCCGTCCCCGACTGCCCCACGATGGCCACCGTCTCCCCCTCTCGGACCACCACGGAGAAGCCCTTGAGCACCCGGTTGGACCCGAAGGCCTTGTGGATCTCCCTGAGCTCGATACTCATAGCAGGGTGGCGGCCCAGAAGGCGTCGAGTACGAGGATGACCATGCTGCTCACGACGACGGCCCGGGTCGTGGAGAGGCCCACGCCCTCGGCACCTCCCGTGGTGCTGAACCCGAAGAAACACCCGATGGACGTCACCGTGAACCCGAAGCTCACCGACTTGATGAGGGCGAACTGGACGTCCCAGGGCTGGAAGAAGAGGCGAAGCCCCTTCATGAACTCCTGAGAGGAAAGGTCCAGGAGCTGGAGAGAGGTCGCCCACCCGGCGGCAACCCCGACGGCCGTAGCGAGGATCACCACTGCCGGAAACATGATCACACCGGCCAGGACTCTGGGCACGATGAGGTACGCCTGGGGATCGTAAGCCAGCGTTTCCAGGGCATCGATCTGCTCGGTGACCCTCATGGTCCCCAGCTCGGCCGCGATATTGGCCCCCACCCGTCCCGAAAGGGCCAACCCGGTGAGCACCGGCCCCAGCTCCAGGACCATGGTCTTACCCACGAGAGCACCGACGAAGTACAGGGGGACCGCACCCGTGAAGGTGTAGGAGGCCTGCAGGGCCATGACCACACCCGTAAAGGTGGCGATGAAGATGGCGATGGGAACCGAATCCACCCCGATCCGGGCGAGCTGGCCGGGAAGGAGGCGGCCCCAGATATCGACCTTCGGGAGGGCCCGGGCCGACTCGGTCGCCAAGCCACCCCACCGTCCGATCTGGGCGGCCGTATCCACGGCGCCACGCCCCACGA
>CAYXGM010000001.1:141140-166004 GCA_964464555.1 uncultured Gemmatimonadaceae bacterium
GCCGTATCCACGGCGCCACGCCCCACGATCTGGAACGGGTCAAGAAGGGAGGACATGTTCATTTGAGAGAGTATAGCCGGAAGGGGAAGGCCGTCGCCACCCCGAGAAGGGGGGCAAGGCGTATCGCCGGCTACCCAACCGGAAGGCGCTCCGCCACCAGGCCGAGAACGGAAGCAGCAGGCAGGTAGGATGAGGCCTGTTGAGGACTCGGCGGAGCAGAAGAAACCTTCCGCTCACTCGCCGGGGTACGGTGGGGCTGAGCTGCGGCCTTATGCGTGTCGCCTCAGCCGGTCATTCTCCGGGAAGCTCGTCCTCGAGAGTGAACTCCACCTCTTCTTCCTGCCGGCCGTCCCCCCCCTGGACCTCGTAGGCCACCCTGATCCTCCGCACCGAACGGAACGGATCCGAAACCACCACCTCGAAATCCACACCCTGATCCCTGGACGTGATGCGGGTCCGTACCCGATCACCCGGTTCGGCCTCCCGGCGATCTGTAGGATTTCTGAAGAGGGTCTTCGTGGACTGCCGCCCCGTCTCCAGGTCACGGGTCACCTTCACATGGCGGAGCCAATCAGGCTGATAGCTGATGGTGTAACGGTATCCCCGCTGATCCGCCCCCTGCCCCTCCCGATTGTGCCTCGCCATTCCTTCCTCCGAGAAGGAGTCTCCCATTCAAAGTGGTAAACGAATGTTTTTTCCGAGAGTGAAAAAGTCAAGAAATCTTTCCCTCATCCCATTGAAGAATCCTGGAAATCCAATGCTTGCCTCGAGATTTTCAGATTCGCATTTTTCCTGTTATCAGGAATCGGTACCCTTGCATTTCCTGAATTTTTTCCGAGACGCGCCCGAGTCCCGGCCCGGGGCGGGGCGGTGAAAACGGCGACGGCCCAAAGACTTGCACCGGTTCTTCTGCTACGTTAACATTTCCTGGCTGCCTTCAAGCATCGAATCCCCGTTTCGGACGCCCCCGTTCCAACTTCACGCCGCACAGCGTCACCAAACCCCGAACCAGAGAACCCATCCGGCGAGCTGAAGCCCACCACCGCACCTGATCCAGGTTGATCTGGACGGTTCGCCCCTCATGGAGCACCCCGTGGACATCGCAGAATTGAAAAGCAAGAGCGTCGAGGCCCTTCACGAGCTGGCCGAGGAGTTAAACATCTCCAACTACGCCGGGCTCAGGAAGCAGGACCTGATCTTCCGCATCGAGCAGAATCTCCTGGACAGTGATGTCGTCCTGAGGGGCGAGGGTGTGCTGGAGATCCTCCCGGAAGGATACGGGTTCCTCAGGTCCCAGGATTGGAACTACCTGTACGGTCCTGACGACATCTACGTGAGTCCCTCCCAGATCAAGCGCTTCGATCTCAGGACCGGAGACACGATTCTCGGTCAGGTTCGTCCCCCCAAGGAGGGGGAGCGATACCTGGCCCTCCTCAAGGTGGAGCATGTCAACGGCGACGAGCCGGAGAAGGCCAAGCACCGCATCGCCTTCGACAATCTTCGACCCCGGTTTCCGGAACACCGTCTGAATCTGGAGAACAAGGCGGGAGACATCTCCATGCGGGTGATGGATCTCATCACGCCCGTGGGAATGGGCCAAAGGGGTCTCATCACCTCTCCCCCCAAGGCCGGTAAGACCATTCTCCTTCAGAAGATCGCCAACTCCATCACCGAGAATCATCCCGACGTCCAGATGATCGTCCTCCTCATCGACGAACGGCCCGAGGAGGTCACGGACATGGAAGAGCACGTGGATGCCGAGGTGATCTCCTCCACCTTCGACGAGCCGGCGGACCGGCACACCCAGGTGGCCGAGATAGTCCTCGAGAAAGCGAAGCGCCTGGTGGAGCACGGAAAGGAGGTCGTCATCCTCCTGGACTCCATCACCCGTCTGGCCCGTGCCTACAACGTCACCGTGCCCCATTCGGGGAAGATCCTCTCGGGTGGTGTCGATGCCAACGCCCTCCACAAGCCGAAGCGCTTCTTCGGGGCGGCAAGGAACATCGACAAGGGGGGATCTCTCTCCATCATCGCCACGGCTCTCATCGAGACGGGGAGCCGGATGGACGAGGTCATCTTCGAGGAGTTCAAGGGCACGGGGAACATGGAGCTGGTCCTGGACCGGCACATCGCCGACAAGCGGATCTTCCCGGCCATCGACCTCAACCGCTCCAGCACCCGGAAGGAAGAGCTCCTCCTCACCGAACAGGAGCTGAACCGGGTCTACCTCCTACGGAATTTCCTCTCCGACATGCCTTCGGCCGAAGCCATCGAGTTCCTCATGGAACGGATGAAGCGTGCCGCGAACAACAAGGAGTTCCTGGACTCCATGGCTGAAGGAGCCTGAGGGGAGGCGGCACGGCGCCAATCCGTCACTCCCTTGCTCCCCGACCGTCCGACCCACTCCGGAGGCCATCATGGGCCGTTGGAAGAACGATCTCTCCTTTCCCGCCGTCGTTTTACTCGCCACGACGTCAGCCTTCCTCCCGCCGGAGCCGCTGGTGGCACAGGATCCGCCGGAGGCGGCGTCCGCCATGGCCACGACCACCATTTCGGCCTGCTACGTCCCGGCCTCGGGGACCCTCTACATCATCGATGAGCCGGGCCTGGCCACGGGATGCGTGGATCCGGACCACGTCCCCCTGCAGTGGTCCTTCGGCGGAGACTCGGGGAATACCCCGGGCACGGTGGTGGAGCGGGACGAGAACGGCGGGTTCACCGCCGGGCCGGTGAGCCTCACGACACTATCCGTGGCCGGGGAGGCCACCGCAGGAAACGGGATGGTCACGCTGCGGGAAGGGGGCGGAATCGTGGCACTCGGGCCCACCTCGTTCCTCGACGATTCCGGTACTCCCCTGGGAGTGAGCGGTCCCGGAGCCCGCATGTTCTGGTATCCGCGCATCCAGGCCTTTCGGGCGGGGTTCGTGGAGGAGGACCGCTGGGATGAAGGGAATCTTGGTGAGCAATCCGCGGCCTTCGGGTTCAACACCCTGGCCAGTGGACCCGGCTCCTTTGCCGCCGGAGTGGGCTCCGGAGCCGAAGGCCTGGGTTCCACGGCCCTGGGTTTTGGAGTGCGTGCCGGGCAACACGCCTCCTTTGCCGCCGGCCAGGCAACCAGAGCCATCGGCCGGGGCTCCACCGCGCTGGGAAACAGGTCCGAGGCAGCAGGTGACGGGGCCACGGCCCTTGGGGAGTCAGTCCTTGCCTGGGGAGATGCCTCTTTAGCCGCAGGAAGAGGGAACCGGGCCGAGGGTCTCGCGTCGGTGGCACTGGGGGTCGGGTCCATAGCGAGGGGCATCGGCGCCTTCTCCCTGGGACCGGAGGCGGAAGCCTCGGGGCCCCACTCCGTGGCCATGGGACCCGATGCCTACGCAGGTGCACCGGGCTCCTTCGCCCTGGGCGTGGGCGCATCGGCTTCGGGGGAGGGTGCCTTCGCGCTGGGCACGGGAATCATCGCCGCCCATGACGGCTCCTACGTCTTTGGTAACCAGCCCCTCGGGGCCGGTCTGCTGGAAACCACCACCGACCACCAGTTCGTGGTCCGGGCCCAGCACATCTGGCTGGGGCAGGACAACAACGTACCCGCCAATCCGGTAAACTTCCTGGATACCTCCACGGGAGCCTTTCTCACCACCGGCGGGGCCTGGACCAACGCTTCCGACGAGGCCAGAAAGCACCATTTCGAAGATGTGGAGGCCGAGTGGGCCCTGGGCCGGCTTACCGACCTTCCCGTCCGGGAGTGGAGCTACAGGGCCGAGGGCGCCGGCGTCCGCCACCTGGGCCCCACGGCCCAGGACTTCTACGCAGCCTTCGGGCTGGGGGGCTCGGACAGAGCCATCTCCACGGTGGACGCCGATGGCGTGGCCCTCCTCGCCATCCAGGCCCTGGAGCGGCGAACCCGGGAACTGGAGGCCGAGAACGCGGCGTTGAGGAAGCGGTTGGAGGACGAGAACGCCGAAATCAGGGCTCGGATGGCGACTCTCGAAGCTGCGCTCCCGAACGGGAGGCGATGATGGCCCGCCGGCGGAACGAGCCGTGGCCGGAAAGGAAGAGACCGGATCGACGGAGCCCCCGGGTCACGATCCCGGCCCTTGTGACCCTGGCCATGGCAAGCGTCCTGCCCATCACGGCCTGCGACCGGGACGATCCCGGCCCCTTCGCCCTGGCGCCCTGCTCGCTGGGGGAGGAACCTGCCACGAAGCTGGACATTCGCCACCTCTCCCGGGCCGGGGACCTGGAGCCTGCGCTGAAGGATGCGGCGGAGCGGGCCGCCCTGGCCCTCCCGGAAGGGGATCTCCGGGTGGAGATCCGGGACGCCGTCCGGGACCTCTCCACCACCCTGGGAGGAGGCGATACGACCTGCCGACTCTACGTGCTGAGCAGTCGGGCCCTGGCCCGCCTCGACCGTCTCGACCACCCCGGGAGCCTCCCGGACCGGATCGTGATCCTGACGACGCTGGACCTGACCCGGGCGGCGCTGGAGGCCCGATGAACGGGAATGGACGTACACTCTTCACCTCGATCCTCCTCCTCTGGCTGGCCTCTCCCCTGTCGGGCCAGCTCCACCCGGGCGTACCATCGGCAGACGATGAGATGCTCCTCAGCGGGGTGATGGGACTCACGGACCACGACGGGAGGTACTCTGGGGTGCGGTTCGCGGGAACCTGGACGCAGGGGATCGCCTATTTCGCCGCCGTGGGACGCACGACCTTCGGGGACGACGATCCGTCCCATCACCTCATCGCCGGCGGCCTGGGCGCCGACGCCACACCCTGGCTCGCCGATTTCTTTCCCGGCCTCCCGCCCTCCCTTTTCCTCATCCCGAGGGCGGAGGTACGACTCAGCAAGATGGGCGACCTCTGGGTTACCGCCGGGTGCCTGAGCGCGGCGGTGGGATGGGGGTGGGGGCCCGAGTTCGGGAACTGGGCCGTCTTTCCCTATCTGGCGCCGGCTCTGATGAGACGCCGGGCCTCCCTGGACGGCCACACGTCGTCGGGGTGGTACGGGGGTCTGGAGGGGGGCGTGGCCCTGGGCGTGGACCGCTTCATCATGGCCCTGGAGCTGGCGCGGGTGTGGACCCCCTCGCGAGAGGATCGCCTCCAGGTGAGCGCGGGGGTGCTGTTCTGAGGGCTCGAGCGGCCCTGTTCCGTCACCCGGCGCGGCCTCCTACCCCTCGATGACGTCGCCGTAGCGCGGATTCACGACGAGCTCTTCGTCGTCATAGATCTTCCTGTCCCAGGGGAAGATGATGGTGGCGTCGGTTTCCAGGGCCGTGAAATCCGGCCGGTACCCCTGATGACGGACGAAGCAGGTCGCCGTCATGACCTCTGCGGCATTCCGGTCCCGGACCGCAGCCAGACCCATGCGGAGGGTTTCTCCCGACGAGGTGATCTCGTCGACCAGCAGGATCCTCTTTCCCTGGCACTGAAGAGGCGCTGCCGAGAGGACGGCGGGACGGTCCCGCACCACCTCTCCCCCTTCCCTGCGGGTAATGGTGAGGGAGTAAAAATCCTTTCGAAGGATGGAGGCCACAACCGCCCCGGGGATCACGCCGGCCCGGGCGATCCCCACCACCAGATCCGGCTCGTAGTCCCGGGCCACCCTGAGGGCCAGAGCCCGGCAGAGCTCGCCGAACATCTCCCAGGACAGATCCAGGAACTCCCCGGGCCGGGGAGCCGGATCCGGGCTCGAGGGGTCGTTGTAGGTCATGGAAGCCTCCCGTAGGGGAAGGAGTAAAATAGTGCCACCCTGCCAACCGGGCCAACCGTACCCGGATGGGTAACCCGGACGCAGTGGATCCCGGAAAGGAGGGTTCAGGAAATCCGTCCCGGAATGCCCCCCTCCAGGTTGACGGCCCCGGCCTTTCCCTCCATCCTCGGGGGAGGAGGAGACGAAACCCATGGACCCGGCACAAAGAGACGAAGCGGACCGGCAGTTCGAGAAAGCCCTCGAGGACGCCGGCGCCAGGGACCCTCGAGGCTTCTACCGGCAAGCCCTCAGGGAGCTCAAAGAACTGAATCCCCAGGCCTACGACGGGGCCGTGGACCACTTCCAGGACACCCTGGTCCCCTCCATCGCCTCCGGCGAAGCCGAGCCTCTCCACGCCTGGAGGGAATACGGCCGAATCATCGCCGAGGCCACGGCCGACGGGCGGACCGTGGAGATCGACGCCACCGGACGGGCCCGACCCTTTTCTTCCGAAACGCCCATGGACCGGATGGTCCTCCACCTCCCCCATGCGAAGGGCGGGAAAGCCATCCTGGTATCCCTGCCCCCGGAGCCCTCCGGGGCCCAGAGAGCAACCTACGACCTTCTGGTCAAAGGAAAGCAGAAGCTGCCCGACGCGGGCTGAAGACGATCCTATACTTCAGACGGAAGGGGACTACGGGACAGGGCGTCGGCCCGGCTCCAACACCCCGTCATCCTTCCCTCGGGGCGTTTTCACCCATGGCGGTGAAGAGGGCCTCAGCGTTCTCCGGAGGCCGGGTCATGAGGCTCACCACCACGGTGGCCAGGAGGGCCAGCGCGAAGGCGGGGATCAATTCGTAGAGAAAGGCGTCCAGGACCGGGGTGAGATTCCAGACGAACGTCATGATCGTCCCCGTGATGAGCCCCGCGAACACCCCCGCCCGGGTGAGCCCCTTCCAGTAGAGAGCCAGAATGGAAGTGGGTCCCAGGGCCGCACCCAGCCCCGCCCAGGCGAAGAGGACCAACCAGAAGACCAGGCTCTGGGCCAGCCATCCGAGAACGAGGGCCACCACCACCAACGACGCCACCGTCAGACGTGAGAGGACGACGAGACGCCTGCGGGGAACCTCTTGTCCGGCCATGATCACCTTCTCGTAGAAGTCCCTCACCAGCGCCGAAGCCGCCACCAGGAGCTGGGAGTCGGCCGTGGACATGATGGCGGCAAAGATGGAGGCGACCACGATCCCGAAGAGCACCGGATGGAGGTGCATCTGGGCGAGTATGGGGTAGAGGTTCTCCGTGTCCTCGGCCAGGAGCATCCCGATGTCGGGGAAGTAGATTCGCCCGGCCATACCCACCAGCACCGCACCACCTCCCATGATGACGTTCCAGGTCGTTCCCACGCCCGCCGCCCATCTGAGCTGGGCCGGATCCTCGATGGACATGTAGCGAACCAGGATGTGGGGATTGCCCGGAGACCCCAGTCCGATGCCCACGAACCCGAGCCAGGCCCCGAATCCCAGGGAGAGTGGATCCACGAAGGCGGGATCGTAGGCCCGGAGGTCGGCCATGACCGGCCCCCATCCTCCATGGTGACTGATGGCGAGGATGGGGAGAACCACCAGCCCCAGAATCATGAAGATCGCCTGGAGGGTGTCGGTGAGGCTCACGGCCAGGAACCCGCCCAGGATGGTGTAGCCCAGAACGATGGCCGCCGTGATCAGGACTCCCGACCACTGGCTGAACCCGAAGCTGGCCGCCATGGCCTTCCCTCCGCCCACGAACTGGGACGAAACGTAAACCACCATGAACACCAGGATCACCAGGGCCAGCGTCATGCGGAGGCGGCCGTCCCGGTCCCCGAAGCGGACCGCGAAAAAGTCGGGGATGGTGATGCAGTCGTGGGCCTCGCTGAATCGTCTGAGGCGTCCGGCGTAGGTGAGGAAGAGGATCAACTCCGCCACCGTGTAGCCCGACACGGCCCACAGAGCCGAAGCGCCCATGGCGTAGGCCATCCCCGTCACGCCCAGAAGGAGCCAGGCGCTACGGCCCGAGACCACGGCGGACAGAGCCACCACGAAGCGGTTCATCCGGCGCCCGCCTACGAAGAACTCGCTGATGCCCTCGGAGGAAAACCGGGACGAGGCCACGCCGATGACGAGGAGAAGGAGGAGATAGCCCAGGAAGGCGGCTACAGCGTATCCGCTGATGACGATCTCCGGTCCGGCCACACTCTCCTGCATCGATGCTCCTTGGTTTTCTTGAAAAGGGCAGCACCCTCAAAAGGGCTACACCCTCTCAATCCTCTACGAGATAAGCCACGGCCCAGGCCCCCGTCCCGGTGTGCGTAGCCAGCACGGGAGTAGCCGCAGCCGAAAGGATCTCCACGTCCCCGTATTCGGCCCTGAGAGCTTCCGAGGCCTCGGGAACGATCCCGGGTCGTCCGACGTGGATTACACCGAACCGGAGTTTCTCGGCGTGGGCAGGGATGGAATCCCGTACGGCCTTCATGAGGGCGGGAAGAACCCTCTTCCTTCCCAGCGCCCGACCCACCGGTAGCACCGGACGGCCGTCGGTAGGGACGGCCAGGATGGGCTTCACGCCCAGGATGCTGCCGAGCCAGGCCTTGCCCCGGCCCACACGGCCCGAAGCCAGAAGCCGGTCGAACTTGTCCACGGTGAGGATCACCCCGGACTGCTCCCGGATGCGGTTCAGCTCCTTCACGATCTCTCCCGGGGGGAGGGCGAGCTCGGCCAGCTCGGTGGCCTTCAGGACCAGGAGCCCCTGCAGGAGGCTCGCCCCCATGCTGTCCACCAGGTGCACCCGGGAGTCCCGGAAATGGAAGGCGGCGGCCTCGGCCGACTTGAAGCTTCCAGAGAGATTGGAGCCCAGAACGACCCCCACCACCTCCTCAGCCTCCTCGGCCGCCCTGCGATAGGCTTCCAGAAAGGCCCCGGGCGGGGGTTGAGAAGTCGTGGGCAGCTCCCTCCCCTCCTCCAGGGATCGATGGAAATCCTCGGCCGTGATATCCACCCCGTCCCGGAGGTTCTCCCCCTCCCGCACCAGAACCAGAGGAACGACCTTGATCCCGTGGGCCCGGATGATCTCCTCGGGCAGATCCGCCGCGCTGTCGGTGACGATGCCCACGGGCCGCCGGGCCAGGGTGAGGTGCCCCTGGGCCGCACGCTCGGCGGCGGCGTGCTGGGCCCTCATGTCTTCCGCCTTGTGGGTCACCAGCCGGCCCAGGGTCTTCAGGTAATCGAAAACCGCCTGGGGCTCGTCGGTGTGGACGTGGACCTTGAGGACCCCCTCCGACCGGATGACGATGAGGGAATCGCCCGCCTCGCCCAGCCGTTGCTGAACCGCCGTCTGCGAGGGGAGATCCTCGCCCCGCACCAGGGCCTCGGTGCAGAACCGGTAGCGCTCCTGGGTTTCGGGGTAGGCCACGATTCCCACGGCCGGCGCCGAAGCGGAAAAGTCCGGCGTCTCGGAGAGGGTCTCCAGGGGATCGCCCCTGATGTAGTGGAGAACGCCTTCCAGGAGGTGAACGAACCCTTTGGCCCCGGCGTCCACGACCCCGGCCTGCTTCAGCGCCGGCAGCAGCTCCGGAGTGTTGGCCAGGGAGGCCCGGGAGCGCTCCACCAGATGATCCATGAGGTGCTGGAAGTCATGGATGCTGGCCTCCAGGGCCGCCCTGGCCGTGTCGCGCATCACGGTGAGAATGGTCCCCTCCACGGGCTTGTTGATGGCCGCCTGGAGGTTCTCGAATCCGGCTCTGAGGGCCTCCGCGAACTCAGGAGCGGTCACCCGGTCGCTCCCGTGAACCTGGTCTGCGAATCCCAACAGGAAGTGGGAGAGCATCATCCCGGCATTCCCCCGGGCGCCGAGCACCGCGGCCTGGGCCGCCTCCTGGGCCACGGCGTGGAACTCCCTGGCGGTGCTTACCCTGAGATGATCGGAGATGGCCTGGACGGTGAGGGCCAGATTGGTGCCCGTGTCCCCGTCCGGCACGGGAAACACATTGATGCGGTTCAACTCCCTGCGCTGCTGCTGGGCGTACTCGCAGGCAGCCAGCAGAGAGCGCCGGAGCCGGGGGCCGTCCAGGTAGGAGATTCGCATGATCCCGAAGATCTACAATCGACAATTGTCGTGCAACGAAAGCTGCGAAATCGCCGGGCCGTCCTCTCTTCCTTTGAAGGCCCGGACCCGGGGGACCGTAGAGGGAAGGAACCCAGGACGCTTGGGAAGACGCCAGCTCATCCTCTCTCTGGAGAGCCGATCATGAATACGCCGAAGAAGGTCTCCATCCCCCTCATCCTCGTCCTTCTCCCCCTCCTCCAGGCATGCAGCGGGGGCTCGGCCTGGGAAGGCACGGTCACCGACAGCGCCGGCATCGCCGTGGTCCACAACCCGGACGTCCCCGTCTGGGAAGGTGGCGAGGCATGGACCGTCACCGAAGACCTCCGCATCGGGAGCGTAGCCGGGGAGCCCGAGTACCAGTTTGGCCAGGTCACCTTCCTGGATGTCGGGCCCGATGGCTCCATCTTCGCGTTGGACATGCAGGCCCAGGAAGTGAAGACCTACGACGCCGGAGGCACCTACATCCGAACCATCGGCGGACCGGGAGCGGGACCCGGGGAGATCGGACAGGGGTCTCCCTTCGTTCTCGTGGCGCCCGACGGGGAAGTCATGGTCCCCGACATGGGCAACCGGCGCGTCAACCGGTACACCCCTTCCGGCGAGCCCCTGGGAAGCTTCCCCATCTCCCTGGAGGCCGGAGTCCCCACCCTGTGGGCCGTGGATGCGTCCGGACGGCTGATGGCCCAACTCAAAGGCCTCAACGTGCCCGGTATGGCCGCCCTGGAGGAGGGCGACCCCATCGTGGTCTACGACACCACCGGAGCGGTAGTGGATACGGTGGCCGTCCTCCCCAAGGGCCAGACCCTTGCCGGGATGTCGGAGGAGCAGCTCAGCATCGTGATCTTCGCCCCGGAGCCCGTGTGGGACATCGCCCCGGACGGATCCACCTACTACGCCATGAGCGACCGGTACCGCATCCTCATCAATGATCCCGAAGGAAACCTGGTGCGCATCGTCACCAAGAAGGTGGAGCCCAAGCCGTTGGAGGAACGGGACGAGGAGGCCATGCGCCGCCTCATGAGGGAACAGTACGCCGAGTTCGGGCTGCCCCCGGCGCAGGTCGAGCAGATCATGCAGGGCGTGGGGTTCGCCGAAAACTATCCCGCCTTCGGGCAGTTCTTCCTGGGGCCCGACCGGACCCTCTGGGTGCAGCGGATCCGGAGCGCCCGGGACATGGCCGACACGGCCGGAGAGGAAATCGAGTTCGATCCCCAGGACATCGGGTCACCCGAGTGGGAGGTCCTGGACAGCGAGGGTCGCTACCTGGGCGTGGTGACCTTCCCGGATCGTTTCCAACCCGTCACCACCCGGGGCGACCACATCTACGGGGTCTGGAGGGACGAGCTGGACGTGCAGTACCTGATGCGGCTGGAGGTGAACCGGACGGCCGGATAGGCACGGGAATCCCTTCTGGCCGCCGGAGAGGGGAGGACGGGGGGACGGGGCGGATGTGCCCCGTCCCCCGTTTTCGTGTATCGACTACTCCAGCTTCCCCCGCCCCTCGTCGGTCAGGAAGAACTCACCGTCCTTTTCTTCGATGAGCCCCGCCTCCGACATCTCCCTGAGGTTGCCCCGTGTCTTGAAGAGGGGCTCACCCATCTGCTTGGCGATGCCCTCGGGCGGGAGGGGCTGCTTTGCCAGGGTCTTCAGGAGAAACTGGGCTGTGACGGTCAGGTAGCCGTCCGGGTCGATGCAGGCCATGGCGACCTCCGGGTTCCGGTTCGGGTCATGGACGGCCGGCCGGAGCCCCCTTTGTCGGCGGCCCCGCCGGGCCCATCCCTCAAAGATCCTTCTTGCAGAAATACCAGTCCTTGCAGTCGAACCCCTCGTCGTCGGTCCGCTCCTGGGCGGCCTCGGCGGTGGTGGGAGGAGGCATGATGACCTGCTCGCCGGGCTCCCAGTTGGCCGGCGTGGCCACACCGTGCTCGTCGGTGGTCTGAAGCGCCTTCACCACCCGGAGGATCTCATCCATGTTCCGGCCCGTGGTGAGGGGATAGTAGATGATGGCCCGGACGACCTGCTTGTCATCGATGATGAAGACGGCCCTGGAGGTCTCCGTGGCGCTCTCACCGGGGTTGACCATCCCGTAGAGGGTAGCCACGTCCTTGTTGAGATCGGCGATGATGGGGAAGGTGATCTCCACCCCCATCTTCTCCTTCACGTTTCTGGCCCAGGCGATGTGGGAGTAAACGCTGTCCACGCTCAGTCCCATGAGCTCGCAGTTCAGCTCCCTGAGCCGCGGATGGATCTCGGCAAAGGCGATGAACTCGGTGGTGCACACCGGCGTGAAGTCCGCCGGGTGAGAGAAAAGGATGAGCCAGGACCCTTTGAAGTCCTCCAGCTTGAGGGTCCCGAAGGTCGTGGTCGCCGTGAACTGGGGTGCCGGGTCCCCGATGCGGGGAAGGGCCACCTGGGGGGAGCCCTGGTCTTCGGCGGGGTTTTCCATGGAGTGCCTCCGCGTGCGTAGAATGGTTCGGTTCGATTTTGATTGTGAGCATCCCTTGCCACCCGCGACGGGTCTCGGGACAATGTAAGGACATCGCAAGCCCCATGCCCAAGGAGACGGGATGTCCATAACCGCCCTCAACCCCGCAACGGGGAAAGTGATCCGGGAATACGAGGAAACCCAACCGCTGGAGGTGAAGCGAGCCCTCCGCCAGGCCCACGAAACCCACAAGGACTGGCGCCGTACACCCTTCGCCCACCGCCGGGAGCTCATGAAGAAGGCCGCTTCCATCCTCAGGGAGCGGGCCCGGGAGTTCGGTGAGCTCATGACCGCCGAGATGGGAAAGCCCATCTCCGGAGCGGTGGCCGAGGCGGAGAAGTGCGCCTGGGTTTGCGACTATTATGCCGACGGCGCAGAGGACTTTCTGGCCGACGAGGAGGTGGAGACCGACGCCGGCCGGAGCTTCGTGACCTTCCAGCCCATGGGCGTCATCCTGGCCGTGATGCCCTGGAACTTCCCCTTCTGGCAGGTATTCCGCTTCGCTGCGCCCAACCTCATGGCGGGAAACGCAGGCGTCCTCAAGCACGCCTCCAACGTCCCCGGGTGCGCGCTGGCCATCGAGGAGGTCTTCCGGGGAGCTGGCTTTCCCGACGGCCTCTTCAAGACCCTTCTGATCCCGGGGAGCCGGGTGGACCCGGTCATCGAGAACATCCTGGTCAGGGGCGTCACCCTCACCGGGAGCACCCCCGCGGGACGGGCCGTGGCCGGGAAGGCCGGGGAGCGGCTGAAGAAGACCGTCCTGGAACTGGGCGGGAGCGATCCCTACCTCATCCTGGCCGACGCCGATGTGGAAGCCGCCGCCCGAACCTGCGCCACCGCCCGTCTCATCAACTCGGGCCAGAGTTGCATCGCCGCCAAGCGTTTCATCGTGGTGGGGGAGGTCCGGGAGGAATTCGAGGAGCGGTTCACCGCTGCCATGGCCGATGCGAAGATGGGTGATCCCATGGAGGAGGACACGGTGGTGGGACCCCAGGCCAGGACCGACCTCCGGGACGAGCTGCACGACCAGTTCCTCAGGAGCGTGGCGGCGGGAGCCCGCTGTCTCCTGGGAGGCGAAGTACCCGACGGCCCCGGGGCCTACTACCCGGCCACGGTCCTCACCGACGTGGGCCCGGGGATGCCGGCCTACACTGAGGAGCTCTTCGGGCCCGTGGCCTCCATCATTCCGGTGAAGGACGAGGCCGAAGCCATCCGCGTAGCCAATGACTCGGTCTTCGGGCTGGGCGCCGCCGTATTCACCCGGGACCTGGAGCGGGGCACCCGCATCGCCCGGGAGGAGCTGGAGGCCGGAGCCTGCTTCGTGAACGCCTTCGTCCGGTCGGACCCCCGCCTTCCCTTCGGCGGCGTGAAGGAGAGCGGATACGGTAGGGAGCTCTCCCCCTTCGGGATTCACGAGTTCGTGAACATCAAGACGGTATGGGTGGACTGAGCGGATCCTGGGCCGCGGACTGAGCGGCCGCTGGGGCGTGGACCGAGCGGCCGCTGGGGCGTGGACTGAGCGGCCGCTTCAGATCCGTCCCAATCTCCCTGAAACCTTTTTGCATCCCCATGCGTCTTATCCCTATGACTCATAGGGGTAGGGACGCCCGGGTGCGCACTCCGCAGTCGGCCAGAACCCTCCCCTCCCCCCCCGGAACCAGGAGCCGACAGGACGCATCATGGGCGACACATCCCTGGAGATTCTCAAGGGCACGCTGGACCTCCTCATCTTGAAGACCCTGAGCCGTGGCCCCAACCACGGATACGGCATCTCACGGTCGCTGAGGGAGACCTCGGCCCGGGCCTTCCAGGTGGAAGAGGGTGCCCTTTACCCGGCCCTTCGGCGCCTGGAGAAACGGGGGCTGCTGGTTGCGGCGTGGGACACCACCGAGACCGGCCGGGAGGCCAGGTTCTACAACCTCTCGGCCACCGGGCGGGAGGCGCTGGAAGCGGAAATGCGGGAATGGGAGCGGTACGTGGCGGCCATGGGTCAGGTGCTGGGAAGGGCAGGCGGCTCATGACCCGGAACGGCCCCGAGAAGAAGGTCCTTTCCCGCTACTCCCCGGAGGAAGACGTGGACCGGGAGATCCGGGCCCACCTGGAGATGCGGGCCGAGGAGTTGATGGAGGAGGGGTGGTCCCCGGAGGAGGCCCGGCGGGAGGCGAGGGCCCGCTTCGGCAACCGGGACCGCCTGGCCCGGCAGTGCCGGGAGATCTCGAAGCGTCACCTGAAGAAACAAAGGAGAGCTCGCATGTGGGAAGGGATCTGGCAGGATCTGAGATACGGAGCCCGGGCCCTTCGCCGGGCGCCGGGATTCACCGCCGTGGCGGTGCTCACCCTGGCCATCGGAATCGGGGCCAACACGGCCGTCTTCTCCGTGGTGAACGGGGTCCTTCTGAGTCCCCTCCCCTTCCCCGACGCCCACGAGATCGTGGTGGTGTCGGAGAGGATGCCGTCGGGCGGGAGCGCCGCCGTGGCGTGGCCGAACTTCCAGGACTGGCGGGCCGAAAGCGAGAGCTTCGACGGGCTGGCCGCCTTCGGGAGCATGTCCACGACCGTCCTGGGCGGAGCAGAGCCGGCCTGGGCGGGCGCGGCCTGGGTGACCCGGGACTTCTGGACGGTCTTTCCCGTGAGCCCCGTTTCGGGCCGCCTTACCGGCGGGGAGGATCACCGGGAGGGTACGGCTCCCGTCGCGGTGGTGAGCCAGCGATTCGCTCGCCGTTTCCTGAGTGAGGGCAACCCCGTGGGACAGGTGCTGGAGGCCCGGGGCATCCGCTTCGAAGTGGTGGGAGTCCTGCCTCCGGACTTCGACTATCCCGGGGGCACTGACTTCTGGGTCCCGGCCGAGATCACCTCCCCGGGCCGGAGCCGCACGGCCCACAACTGGAGGGTCGTGGGCCGCCTGAAACCCGGCATCACTCCCTCCGAGGCCTGGGCGGAAATCGACCCTCTGACCCGCCGCCTGGCAGCATCCGACCCGCAGGCGGGTTCACGGTATCTGGCCGCGGGAGCCGTGGTCACATCCCTCAGGGAGGAAACGGTGGGAAGCGCCCGACAGCCTCTCCTCCTCCTCCTCGGGGCCGCCGCCTTCGTCCTCCTGGTGGCCTGCACCAACCTGGCCAGCACCTTCCTGGCCCGCGGGACCGGACGGGCAAAGGAACTGGCCCTTCGCTCGGCCCTGGGTGCCCATCGTCACCGGATTGCGCGGCTCCTCTTCACCGAAGCCTTCGTTCTTGCGGTATCGGGGGGATTGGTGGGCGTGGGGCTGGCCCTGGGCCTCCAGCGAGGCATTCGAGCTCTGGGAGCCGATTTCATTCCTCGTCTGGAAGCGGTGAGCCTGGACGGCCGGGTCCTCCTCTTCGCCATGGGAGCCACCGTGGCCACGGCCTTCGTCTTCGGCCTTCTGCCTGCCTTCAAGGCCGTGGAGAACGACCAGGCCCGGACTCTGCGGACGGAGGGAAGGGGAAACGAGGGATACCGGGGCCGTACATGGAACGCCCTGGTGATAGCCGAGGTGGCCCTGGCCCTGGTCCTGTTGGTCGGCTCGGGGCTCCTGATCCGGAGCTTCTCCACCCTCCTCTCCCAGGATGCAGGATTCGATGACCGGGACGTGGCCCTCACGACCCTGGTGCCGAGCGGAATCAAATACCCGGACTACGCCGACGGAGGGAGGTTCTGGAGCGAGATGCTCGACCGGGCCGCCACCCTCCCCGGAGCCGAGGCCGTAGGCGTGCTGAGCAGCAGGCCGGTGGCGGGCTCCGCCCCGAACGGGCAAATCGAGCTGGACGGCGATCCGGAGAAACACGCCGACGCCGTCTATGTGGTGGCCAGCGAGGGGGCCTTCGACGCCCTGGACATCCCCGTCCTCAGGGGACGTCTCTTCGACGCCTCCGACGGGCCAGAAGGGGAGCACATGGTGGTGGTGAGCCAGAGCTTCGCCGACACCTACTGGCCGGGGGAAGACCCCATCGGACGGCAGGTGAGCGGGGGCGGCATGGACAATTTCTGGAGCGCCGACGACCCGGTCTTCGGTACCGTGGTGGGCGTCGTGGGGGACGTCCGCTACCGGGAGCTGTCACGGGAGGGAGGACCCACGGTCTACTGGAGCTTCCGGCAGCGGCCGGCCCGGATCCACTCCGGCGGGCACCTCCTGGTGGAGTCCTCTTCCGGTGACCCGGGCCTTGTGGCAGCGAGCCTCCGCCGGGCCGTGGCCGACGTGGACCCGGACGTGGCCGTTCGCATCGACTACCTCCGGGACCTGGTCTCCGACTCCCTGGGCCGGCGGCGCTTCATCCTGGTGATTCTCACCGTCTTCGCCGGAACGGCTCTCCTCCTGGCCGGGGTGGGGATCTACGGGGTGGTCTCGTACTCCGTGGCTCGCCGGACCCGGGAGACGGGGATCCGACTGGCCCTGGGCGCCACCCGGTCCCGGGTGCGAAGAAAGGTGGTGGGCGAGGCCCTGAAGCCCGTGGCCGTGGGTCTGGTCCTGGGGCTCGGGGGGAGCGTTGCCCTGGCCCGGGTCATCTCGGGGCTTCTCTATCAGGTTCAGCCCACCGATCCCCCGACCCTGGCCGCGGTGGTCCTGATCCTCTTCATCACGGCCTGGGGCGCAAGCTGGGCCCCGGCCCTCCGAAGCACCCGGGTGGACCCCGGGGTCACCATGAGGGCAGAGTAGCGCCGGATCCGCACCAAGGGTGGAGGCGGAGACCGGGAGATGGACGCACGAGGCCTCGCTGCGCTTCGAGCCGAATGCCCGGATCCCGCCCCCACCCCCCTTTCCGAGTCAGGATCCTACTGATTCCCCCGGGGGCCCCGGCGGGTCCAGATGAGGATGACCCCGCAGCGGGACCGGGAGTCCAGGTACTGACCCGGGGTGGAGCCGGGCCCGGGGTAGATCTCGATGGCCTGGATGTGCTGGGGGTGGATGAGGTTCACCGCTTCTGCGGCGAAGACGCCCTCGTCGTCGTCGGGGGTGCCCCGAAGGAAATCCGACACCGAATCTCTCCTGAGATTCGTAGCCCCCGTGCCGTGGGTGATCCTCACGTCGTCGATGTAGACCACGGGCGCACATTGGGTCCGACTTCCGTAGATGGCTCTGCCGCCGAGCATGACCTGGATCCCGGCGGAGCCCTGGAGGAGATCCGTGACCCGGCCCGGATTCCTCTGCCGGATGTCCTCGGACAGGATGAACTCCCCGAAGCCGCTGGCCATGCGCCGGTCCAGCTCCTCCATCCCGGGGAGAGCCGCCTGGAGGTCCCTCCGGGTGGCGGTGACGGTGATGGGCTCCAGCTCGATGACCCGGGTCGCCAGCACGACCTCCACGGTGACCGTCTGGGCGCCACCGACCTCCACCTGCCCCGTGGCCGGCTCATAGGCCAGGTGCGACACGATCATCTCCACATTGCCGGGACGCAGGGAGGGCACCGTGAAACGACCGTCCTGATTCGTGATGACCCTACGTCCCCGTCCATCGACCTCCACGGTGGCGCCTTCGATAGGCTCCCTCGATTCCGCATCCAGGACCCGACCCGAGAGGGTCCCCGGTTGGTCGCTCTCGGCTTTCAGGCTCAGGTTCAGGGCCATGGTGGTGGTGCCCCCCGGGCCGACGCTCACCCGGGTCAGGTCCCCCCCGATCTCGTCGAACCAGCCCTGAACGGTATAGGGGCCCGTGGGCACGTTGCAGAACTGGAAGCGTCCGTTGGGAGCGCTCCGAGTGACCTGGACCAACCCTCCCGACTCCGACGAGGCCGGGATCAGCCGCACGTCCACGAACCCCATGGGGACCTGAGTGGCCTCCTCCCGAACCACCCCCACGATGGTACCCGTCCCCTGGACCGGGGGCGGGCACTCCTGCTGGCGTCTGGCCACCTGCCCGCCCACGACGGCAGGCAATCCAAAGAGCCCCAGAAGAACCAACGATTCGAGCCGACAGCGCATGACGGACAACCTCGTGCTACCTATTCCTGATGTTCCCATCCCGTCCATCCGGGCCCCCTCACCACCCGGCCCGGCTTGGCACCGGTGTGCTCCCCGTCTTCTACCACCTGGGTTCCATTCACAAATACGTGCAGAACCCCGGAAGCATACTGATGCGGTTCCTGGAAGGTCGCGTTGTCGGTGATGGTGGCGGGGTCGAACACTACCACGTCGGCAAAGAACCCGGGCTCCAGGAGCCCTCGACGCCGAATGCTCAGGTTCTCGGCAGGGAGTCCCGTGAGTCGCCGGACCGCCTCCGCCAGAGGAACGACCCCTTCTTCCCTGACGTACTTCCCAAGGAGCCGGGCGAAGGAGCCGTACGCCCGGGGATGGGGGTTGGACTCCAGGAAGATGCCCTCAGCGGCCGGGGCCCCGGCATCCGAGCAGAAGCTCATCCAGGGGAGGGCGATCTTCTTCTTCACGTTCTCCTCGGACATGATGAAGTACACCGTCCCCACCCGGCTCTCGTCCTGGGCCACCAGGTCCATGGCCGTGATCTCGGGGGGCGTTCCCCGGATCTCGGACACCTCGGCCAGCGTCATCCCGGTGTACCGCTTGAGGGAGTCCTGCTTGAAGCCCACCAGCAGGACGTTCTCGGCTCCTCCGGCCGCCAGGAAGAGGTTCTCCCATTCATCGGTGGGGGTGACCATCTCCCGGGCGATGCGGGGCCTCAGCTCCGGATCCCGAAGCCGGGCGTACCAGGCTTCCGGTCCGCCCTCCTGGGCCCAGAGGGGCATGGCCGCATCCAGGCCGGTGGCTCCGGCGGTGTAGGTGTACATGTCGGCGGTGATGCGGAGACCGTCGGCCCGTGCCTCCTCCACCCGCGAGATGAGCTCGTCCATCTTCCACCAGTTCTCGGCCCCGGCGGCCTTGAGATGATAGATCTCCGCCGGCACCCCCGCCGCCGTGGCGATGGTAAGAAGCTCGTCGAAGGCCTCCAGGAGCTGGTTCCCTTCGCTCCGCAGGTGGGAGATGTAGATCCCGCCGTACTCTCCCGCAGCCGACGCGAGGGCGATGAGCTCGGGCGTATCGGCGTAGCTACCCGGAGCGTAGATGAGTGCGGAGGCCACCCCCAGGGCTCCCTCCTCCATGGCGGCCCGGGTCTCGGCCAGCATGCGCTCCAGCTCCTCGGGGGTGGGCTCCCGATCGGCGAAACCGAGGACGTTGACCCGGGGATTGGCCGCACCCAGGAAGGAGGCAACGTTCGGCGAAACGCCCCTCACCTCCAGGAACTCCAGGTACTCGCCCAAAGTCGTCCACTCGATCTCGTACTTGATGTCCCCCTGCTGGCTCTCGAAGAGGTCCTTGAGGGTATCGGCCACCGGTCCCATGGAGGTGCCCTCCCCCATGACCTCCAGGGTCACACCCTGGAGGATGTCGCTCATGGCCCGGCCGTCCTCGATGATGGTCTCGGTGGCCCAGCTCATGAGGTTGATGAAGCCGGGGGTGACCGCCATCCCCGATGCGTCGATCTCCTCCACCCCCCTGACGCCACTCAGGTCTCCCATGGCCGCAATGGTATCATCCGAAATAGCCAGATCCCCCACCACACCTTCGGCACCGGTACCGTCATAGAGGGTCCCGCCCCGGAGGATCAGGTCGTACTCGGGCTCCGTGGCACAGGCCGTCACCAGGGCCAGCGGAAGGGCGAAGAGGAGGAGGCGCAGCACGGACGCAACGCCGGGATGAGGAGAACCAGAGCACATGACAGCCTCCGTATTGGCGAGTCCCCGGGGATCGACAATTCAAAAAAGGGGTTCGAAAAAGCCGTTCAGTCGTCCAGGTGCCGGGTCACCAGGACCATCAGCTCCTCCACAGGCTGCAAGGTATGGAGCTGCTCCACGACCTGCTCGGGCTCCAGGGCCGCGTGGGGGTGCAGGAGGGCGTTCCGGAAGGCCGGCAGATGGGCAAGGGACTCCACCAGCTCGGTGGGAAACTCCTCCAGGGCCGCCAGGTTCCGGATGGCTTCCGAGTAGTCGGTGAAGGTCAGGTTCCTCCGCACGCTGATCTCCGCCGCGATGTCGATGACGAGCTGAGCCACCGTGAGGAGAGCAAAACGCACGTCGTTGTGGAGGCTCAGATCATCGATGAGGGCCCCAGGTCCGGACACCCGGGGCTGCAGGGAGTAGAGGTGATCCAGGTGGAGCCTCACGTCGCCCAGTCGCTGTTGGATGAAGGGCTTGGGCCGGATCTCGAAGAGGGCCTGGGCACCGCTGGCCGGGAAGAGCTCCATGTCGGCGGCCTGGAGCTGGATGTCCCGGACGAAGGCGTGGTCCGCATCGGGGTCCGAGCAGAAGATGCGGGGCCAGCCCGTGACCACCTTCTTGCCCAGAGCGGGTGGAGAGTCGTTGAGCACCACCAGATCCACGTGGTTGTCCCGGAGGGCATGGATGAGATCGGTGGCCAGGCGGAGCCGGAGCTGTGACCGGTCCTTTCGGTCGGGATACTGTTCCGGGTCCAGGAGCACGGCGATGTCCACATCGCTCTCCCGAGCCGTCCCGACGTCACCTCCCTCCGAATAGACGTACACGGAGAGAATCCCCCTGGGAGCACCCCGCTCCAGGTAGAAAATCAGGGCTTTGTTCGGATCTCCGGTCACGCCATTGCCCCCGGGTGAGGAGGGAGGGGCCAGGTGCAATTCTCCCTCCGTTCGGCCTACGACAATCGTCCAGCAGCACGGGACTCTGGGAAGATGATCTCTCCCTCTGGAGCGGGCAAGGAAAAGCCGACGTCAAGGGTTATCTTGGGGGTAAAACCCGCCGATTCACCCGCCGATTCACCCGTCGAAGCCGGAGAAACCATGCGGTCCGAACCCCCGGAGAGAGCCGAGAGAAGCTTCCCCCTTGTCTGGTCCTCCTCCTACGAGGTGGACATCGGCTCCCACGTCTTCCCCACGACCAAATACCGGAGGGTTCTGGCGAGCCTCCTCGAAGACGGAGTCGTCCGCGAGAACGAGATCCTGGACCCGGCCCCCGCCTCCTGGGACCTGCTGGCCCTGGTCCACGCCCCCGATTACCTGGAGAAAATCCGGGACGGTGCCCTCTCTCCCCTGGAGCAGATGGTCCTGGAGGTTCCCTTCAGCCCTCCACTCCGGGACGCCTTCAGGATCTGCTGCGGGGGGACGCTTCTCACAGCGGAAAAGGCCATGGAGGGAGGGGTGGCCTCCCACCTGGGCGGAGGCTTTCACCATGCCTTCAGCGACCACGGCGAGGGGTTCTGCCTCCTGAACGACGTGGCGGTGGCGGTGGCCGCCCTCCTGGAGCGGGGAGCCGTGGAGCGGGCCGCTGTCGTGGACCTGGACGTCCATCACGGCAACGGCACCGCCGCCATCTTCGCCGACGAACCCCGGGCCTTCACCTTCTCCATGCACCAGGAGAACAACTACCCCCACCCCAAGCCTCCCGGCGACCTGGACGTGGGCCTTCCCGACGGAATCCGGGATGACGGGTACCTGGAGCTTCTGGGAAAGAAGCTGGACCGGATCCTGGACGGGCACGAACCGCAACTTGTGTTGTACCTGGCCGGCGCCGACCCTTTCGTTGAAGACCAGCTCGGCGGCCTCTTTCTGAGCAGCGCCGCGCTGGAGGCCAGGGACCGGATGGTCCTGGAAGGTTGCGCATCCAGGGGGATCCCCGTGGCGACGGTCCTGGCCGGAGGATATGCCCGCCGGGAGGAGGACACGGTCAGAATCCACCGGCGGACCGTGGAACTGGCTCGCGTGGTATGGGAAGGGTTGGACTGATGGCCCGGGAGAGCCCCCGCCCGACGGAGACCCCGCCCGGCTGAGGGGGCTCCCGCCCGTCTGGAGAGGTTTCCGCTCAGCTCACCGGTCCGTCGGCCATCCCCTTTCGCCGGCGGTACTCCAGCCAGGCGTCAAAGGCTTCCTCGCACTCTGCACAGTCCCGCCCGAGCTCGAAGCAGGGCGCGCCGTCGGCCTGGGCCTCGGCGCAGGGAACCCCCTGTCCCGTCTCGTCGGCCCAACTCTCGATCCACTCTCTGAAAAGACGATCACGGGTGTCGGTCATGGGTTCTCCCGGTTCGAGACTCCGCACCAATCCAATAGTAAGGGTGACGGGGAGATCCCGCACTCGTGACACGAAGGGGAGATGGGCTCAGATTGCCCCTTCCCGAAGAGCCTGTCCGAATGCAGGTCCTTTCGGAGTTTTCCGACTCGGAGGTCCCCCATGGCGAAGGCGAAGCCCGTCCCGGTGTTCGACGGCCACAACGACACCCTCCTCCACCTGGCCATCAAGGAGCCCGGCTCGGAGGAGAGCTTCTTCAGCGGACGGAAGGGTCACATCGACCTTCCCCGGGCCCGGGCCGGGGGTCTGGCCGGCGGCCTCTTCGCCATGTTCGTGCCCAGCACCTCCTGGACAAAGGAGATCCGCTGGAGGGAGACCGGCCCCGACGGTCCCATCAAGAGCAAGGGTTGGGACGTTCCCATGGCCGGCCGGGTGACCCACTCCCGGGCCCTGAACGCCGTCCTGTCCATGATGGGGACGCTCCTGAAGCTGGAGAGGATGTCCGGGAAGAAGCTCAAGGTGGTGAGGACCCACAAGCAGCTCGTGTCGGCCATGGACAAGGGTCGCCTGGCCGCGGTCATGCACATGGAAGGGGTGGAGGCGCTGACGAAGGAGCTGGATGCCCTGGGCGTCCTCTACGAGGCGGGGCTCCGCTCCCTGGGGCCGGTATGGAGCCGACCCAACGCCTTCGGCACGGGTGTGCCCTTCAACTTCCCCGACACGCCGGACATCGGCCCGGGCCTCACCCCGGCGGGCAAGGACCTGGTCCGCCTCTGCAACGAGCTGGGGATCGTGGTGGACCTCTCCCACCTGAACGAGAAGGGGTTCCGGGACGTGGCCGAGATGACCGACGCTCCCCTGGTGGCCTCCCACTCCGGGGCCTGGGCCCTCTGCCCTTCGCCCAGGAACCTCACCGACGACCAGCTCAAGGCCATCGCCGAGTCCGGCGGGATCGTGGGGGTGAACTTCGCCCGGGCCTTTCTCCGCAAGGACGGACGGGAAGACCGGAAGACCTCCCTCACCGAGATCGTCCGGCACGTGGAGTACCTGGTGGAGACCATGGGCATCGATCATGTGGGGCTGGGCTCGGACTTCGACGGCACCACCCTGCCCCAGGATCTCTTGGACGTGGCGGGACTGCCGAAGCTCATGGCCGCATTCAGGGAGCGGGGCATCAAGGGCAAGGCACTGCGGAAGATCGCCCACGGAAACTGGCTCAGGGTGCTGAAGCGGAGTTGGAAGACGTAGGCTACTCCGTCCTGAGCGCCACCAGCGCATCCACCCTGGACGCCCGGAGTGCGGGGAGGTTGCGTGGCCGGGGGTCACGATCCGTCGCAACCCCCCGCCAAGCCGTGCGCTATCCCGTCTCCATGGGGCCGGATATGGCGGTTCACCCGGATTGTACGAGGAAGGCCGGCGCCGGTACCGACGGGGAGGCTTCGGAAGAGCGAACACCGCCGTCTCCGACAGGCGATGCTCCAGATTGACCGAGATTGGCGTAGATTGAACGAGGTTGATGCAGGTTACCTGAAACAGGAAAGGACCGGTTTCCGATGAAACGGAATGGAAGTGCCCGGACGGTGATGCCGCTTTTCTCCGTCCTTCTCGTTGTCTTCCTCGTTGCAGGAACCACACACCGGGCCGGCCGGGCTTCGTCTCCTGCGGTCCTCCAGGACTCCACGACAGGCGAGATCAAGGGGACCCTCGTCGCCCAGGGGTCGAAGCGGCCGCTGAGCATCGTGCCGGACCTGCTTCGGGACAAGGTGGAGGGCGAAAACGAGGATGAGATCCAGCGGCTGATGAATCAGATGGAGACGGTCCCGGACTCCACCTGCGGGTTCCATTGGGTGAACGTTCCCCCCGGGCACTACCATCTGTTCACCTACGACATCGGCCTCATCCGGCCCGGGTTCGATGTAGTCGCCGGCGAGGTCATCGACCTGGGCGACGTCGAGGTCGAGGTGAAGTAGCCGGCCCGGCGAGCTCCAGCGGGGACGGGGAGGAACCATGTCGGTGTTGAGAGTCAGCCTGATCTTGACCGTTGCGGTGACCACGCTGCTCCGTTTCTTCGGATCCTCGACCGTGAGACCGGAGCGAAGAGGAGCTTGGGGACCGAGGGCCGGGGACCGGGTGAACTACTGGCCGCCTATGGCCTCGATTTCCTCGGTGATTCCGCTCTCCTGGTGCTGAACGGAAGTGGACGGCTGGACCGCTTCGATCCGGAGGGGAACTGGCTGGGCGGAGGCCGGCTCACGGAGACCGGCCTCCTGGTGAACTCTGTGGCAGTAGCGTGTGGGGGCACACGGAACCTCGGGAGGTCGTCGAGCGAACGATGATGCTCGACCGTCACCACCTTCCATTCGGTCCAACCCAACGGCTGCTGGGAGGTGGAAGTAGTGGGCCGTCACACCCACGAGCTCCGCTCCTTGTTGAGCAGTGATCGTCTTATCCCTTACGTAACGACAAACCGCACCTCTGTCGATTTCCCGCTGGCTCAAGGTCAACATCTCCTCCCCCGGAGTGAGCTGTCCCATCCATCTGGGTCAAACAAAC
>CAYXGM010000002.1:0-6703 GCA_964464555.1 uncultured Gemmatimonadaceae bacterium
GAACCGCCGAAACCCCCGCCAGAGCGGCGTGGCCGCTTGGCGGCGGGTAGTTCATAGCCCGAGGAGCCTCATGAAGTCGTTGGAGAGGGCCCAGACCATGATGCCCAGGAGCACCACGAACCCGACCTGACTCCAGCGAAGCCTCTGTTCCACCGAAAGGGCCCGGCCTCCCCGGAGGGCCTCGATGGCCAGGAAGAGGAGATGCCCCCCGTCCAGAACGGGAATGGGGAGGAGGTTCAGGATGGCCAGGTTGATGCTGAAGAGGGCCATGAAGCTCAGGAAGGTATCCAACCCCTCCTCGGCGGCCTGCCCGGAAGCCGCCCCGATGGTCACGATGCTTCCCACGGAGCGAGGTGATACGCCTCCCGTGAAGAGATCTCTCAAGAACCCCAGGATCGTCGCCGTCATGGCAACGGTCTGGCGATAGCCCATGACGACGGCCTCGCCGACGCCTACCTCGGTGTAGATGACGTTGTCCGGGGACCTCCAGATCCCGATCTGCCCTACGGTGACCCGGTCCCCGGTGATGGGGTCCTCGGACTCCTGGGCATTCAGCTCCACCACCCGGGTCAACTCCCTCCCCTCCCTCCTCAGCTGCAGCTCGACCCGGGCCCCTGGCCTGGCCCGGATGGCATTCAGGAAGTCGTACCAGTTCTCCACCGGAACACCCTCCACGGCGAGAACCTCGTCGCCCACCTCGATCCCCCCCTTCTCCGCCGGGGAGCCCGGATTCACCATGCCCACCTCGGCGTCGGCCCAGGCTCCCAGGGAAAGAGCCGTCCGGGTCCGGGCTTCCTCGTCGGCGGGAACGCGAATCTCCACGCTCCCCTCCGGGCGGCTGTATTCCAGAGTCAGGGGTCCCGGCGGAGCCTCGACGATTCCCGAGGTCACCTCGCTCCAGAGGTCGATCTCATGTCCGCCGATCCGGGTGAGTTCCGCGCCGATGGGGATGTCCGCAAGCCCCTCCGTCCCCTCGGGGAGGGCGGTTTCGTAGACGTGCCCGATACGGGTGGTAGCCAACTCCCGGACGCCCCAGAACCCCGACACCGTGGCGTAGACCAGGAAGGCGAAGACCATGTTCATGATCACGCCGGCGGAAAAGACCAGCCCCCGGGCCCAGATGGGCTTTCCATCGAAGTCCCCGGGACCCGGAACCCGGTCCTCCGTCCCGCTCCCTCCCTCGAGCCGCTCCATGACCTCGTCTTCCATCCCCCCCATCTTCACGTAGCCGCCCAGGGGGATGAGGCTGAAGACGTACTCCGTCTCACCCCACGTGAAGCCCCAGACCCGGGGCCCCAATCCGATGGAGAAGCGCTCCACGTCCACGCCCACGAGCTTCGCGGCCCAGAAGTGGCCCAGCTCATGGACGAAGATGAGAACGCCCAGAACGATGATGGTGGCCAGTACCGTCATGAATTCACTCTACCTGCCGCTCATGTGTTTCACCGCGTCCTCCGCTGCCTCCCTGGCCCTTCCGTCCACGTGGAGGACTTCCTCCAGGGAAGACGCCCCCTCGTCGCCCAGTCGATCCAGGACGGCAGAGACCACGGATGCCATGTCCCCGAAGCGGACCCTTTCCCGCAGGAACGCCCCCACCGCCACTTCGTTGGCGGCGTTGTAGACCGCCGGGGCGGCGCCGCCGGCCCGCCCGGCGGCCTCGCCCAGGGCGAAGAGGGCAAAGGTTTCCCGATCCACCTCCTCGAAGTCCAGGGGCGATGCCGCCACCGGATCGAAGGTCTGGAGCTCGGCGTCCTCGAAGCGCTCCGGATAGCTCAGAGAATACAGGATCGGCAATTCCATGGTGGGAAAGCCGAGCTGGGCCAGCACGGAGCCGTCCACGAACTCCACGAAGGAGTGAACGATGGACTGGGGATGGACGACTACACCCAGACGATCATATTCGATCCCGTACAGGTAGTGGGCCTCGATGACCTCCAGGGCTTTGTTGGCCAGCGTGGCCGAGTCGATGCTGATCTTCGCCCCCATGGACCAGGTGGGGTGATCCAGGGCCTGGGAGGGCCCCACGTCCCGGAGTTCCTCGCTGGTCCGCCCCCGGAAGGGTCCTCCCGAAGCGGTGAGGACCAGCCGGGCCACCTGATCCATCTCGTAACCCTCCAGGCACTGGAGGATGGCGCTGTGCTCGCTGTCGACGGGAATCAACTCCCCGTCTCCCGCTCTGGCCGCCTTCATGACCAGGTCTCCCCCGGCCACCAGGCTCTCCTTGTTGGCCAGGGCCAGCCGCTTGCCCGACTCCAGGGTCCTCAGCGTGGGCTCAAGCCCCGCCGCCCCCACCATGGCGTTCACGACGACGTCCACCCCCGGATCCCGGGTCAGGGAGAGGAGGGCGTCCTGTCCGGCCAGCCATCGCGCCCTGGGGAGGTCCGTCGCCGCCTCCAGACCCCTCTGGTTGCCCAGCACCGCGATGGCAGGCTTGTGCCGCTCAACCTGCTCGGCCAGAAGGTCCAACGAGTTGCCCGCCGCCAGGGCCACGACCTGGAAGCGCTCGGGGTGACGGGCCATCACCTCCAGGGCGCTCCGCCCTATGGAACCGGTCGACCCCAGGATCGCGACCCGAATCACTGCAGCAGTCCCACCAGTTGGAAGAGGAGGTAGGCCAGTGGCAGATTGAAGATCAGCGCGTCGAACCGGTCGAGAAAGCCCCCGTGACCCGGGAGGATGGTTCCTGAATCCTTTACCCCGACTTCCCGTTTCAGGACCGATTCGGCCAGGTCTCCCACCTGGGCTCCACCCGCCAGGATCACCCCCATGACAGCTCCCAGGAGGACGGAGACGAGCCCGTGGGGGTGAAGCTCCATCCAATACCCCCCGAACCAGGCCCCGATGAGTAGACCCACCACGAACTCCGCCACACTCCCCACCACCGTCTTCCCGGGGCTCACCGAAGGGAGGAGCTTCGTCTTGCCGAAAAGGCTCCCCCCGAAGTACGCGGCCGAGTCCCCGGCCCAGGTGACGGTGAGGGGGAATGCCAGGAACAGGAAGCCCTCGGTCAACCCCCAGGGCACCGCACTCCCGAAGCTCAGCGGGAGGTGTCGCACCAGAGGAGCAAAAGAGAGGCACCCCCCACCCACGACCACCCCGAGGACGGTGAGAGAAACCGACGAGAGTGGGCGTCCCCCGGGCCAGCGGAGCTGGATGGCCAGTGTCGCGGCCACCAGAAAGACCGCAAGCAGGAGAGCCAGGATCCAGGGCGCCGAAGCCGAGAAGGTACCCAGTCCCCCGGCCAGGAGAATCCACCCGCCGCTGCCCAGCGCACCCAACAAGAAGAAGGCCTCGAAGCCCGCCGCGCGACCCAGGAGGAAGAACTCCCACGTGACCAGGCACCCGATGGCCGCGATGCTCAGGGTCAAGGCCCACCCCCCCTCCAGGAGGAGGAGAACGGCCAGGGGGATGCCCACCGCCGCGACGGCCGTACGGGTGAGTATCTCGGATCGCTTCATGAGGCGGGCACAGGCGGCCTCAGCTCGTCCTCACCCTGCCGAATCGCCGGTCCCGCTTCTGGTAGTCCAGGAGCGCGGCAAAAAGGTCTTCTCGGGAGAAGTCGGGCCAGAGCACCGGAGTGATGTAGATTTCCGTGTAGGCGAGCTGCCAGAGCATGAAGTTGCTGATGCGGAGCTCCCCGGAGGTGCGAATCAGCAGATCCGGATCCGGGAGTCCCCGGGTGAAGAGTACGTCCTGAAAGGTTTCGTCCTCGATGTCCTCGGAACCCAGCGAGCCCTCGGCCACCCGCTCGGCAAGGATGCGGGCTCCTCGCAAAATCTCTTTTCTGCCCGAATAGGAAATCATGAGGTTCAGGCGGAGGTTCGTACCTCCCGCCGTGGCCTCCATGATCCCGTTCACGGCCCGGAGTGTCCCACGAGAGAGGCGATCCAGCTCACCCAGGACGTGGACCTCCACGCCCTGCTTCCGGAGTTCGGCCTTTTCCTTCCTGGCGTAGAGTTCCAGGAGGCTCATGAGGGCGGAGATCTCCCGGGGGGGACGGTTCCAGTTCTCCGTCGAGAAGGCAAAGAGGGTGAGGATCTCGACCCCGGCTTCGATGGATGCTTCCACAGCTTCCCTCACGGACTTCATGCCTTCCCGGTGGCCCGCATGCCGGGGAAGACCCCGCTGCTGGGCCCACCGGCCGTTCCCGTCCATGATGACGGCTACGTGACGGGGAACCTCCCCGTTGGCGCGAAGCTGCTGAAGGGTATCAGAACTCATGGAATCGAGGGGTCACCGATGTGCCCACCTCCCGGGGGCCCGTCCCGAGACTCCGGCCGGGTACGTCCGGATGGCCGGGGCCTCAGATGGACAGGACCTCCGCTTCCTTCTTCTGGAGGAGCTCGTCCAGCCTGTCCGTGAACTCGTGGGTCATCTCGTCCACCTCGTCCAGCTGCCGGTGACCTTCGTCCTCGCCCAGCTCGTGCTCCTTCATCTTCGCCTGGATGTCATCTCGGGCTTTGTGGCGGGCATGCCGGATGGAGACTTTGGCCTCCTCGGTCATCTTGTGGAGGAGCTTCACGTATTCCTTCCGACGCTCCTCGTTGAGGGGGGGCACCGGAACCCGGATCAGGTTTCCGTCGTTGGCGGGATTCAGCCCCAGATCCGCCACCAGGATGGCCTTCTCGATGGCTTCGATGAGGGACTGGTCGAAGGGTTGCACGACCAGAAGGGTAGGCTCCGGAGTGTTCACCGTGGCCACCTGGTTGAGGGGCATCCGCGAACCGTAGGCTTCAACCTTCACCGTGTCCAGGAGGGCGGGGCTCGCCTTGCCCGTCCGAACCGTTGCAAACTCCCTCTTGGCTGCTTCCACGGCAGCTTCCATGTCCTTCTTTGCCTCGTTCAGGCTGGGCATTGCTGTACCTCCCGTGCGTTGCCTTTTCGTCTCTCGCTCCGAATGCGTCCCGTCAGGATACCAGCGTACCGACTTCGTCGCCGCGAATGGCCGAGGCCACGGATCCCACGACCTCCAGATCCAGGACGATGATGGGCAGATCGTTCTCCTTGCAGAGCGACACCGCCGGACCGTCCATGACGGCCAGCTCCTTAGCCACCACCTCTTGATAAGAAAGGGAGGGAATGAACTCGGCCGAGGGGTCCTTGGCCGGATCGGCCGTGAAGACGCCCGCCACCTTCGTGGCCTTGATGACCACGTCGGCCTCCATCTCGATGGCCCTGAGGGCCGCAGCCGTATCGGTTGAGAAATAGGGATTTCCCGTTCCGCCGGCAAAGATCACGACCCTGCCCTTTTCCAGGTGGCGGATGGCCCGACGCCGGATGTACGGTTCGGCCAGCTCGTCCATGCGGATGGCCGTCATGACGCGGGTCTCCATCCCCTTCTTCTCCAGGAGGTCCTGGACGGCCAGCGCATTGATGATGGTGGCCAGCATCCCCATGTAATCCGCCGAGACACGATCCATCCCCTGCTCGCTGGCCGCAGCCCCGCGGACGATGTTCCCCCCGCCGATCACCAATCCCAGCGCGACACCCATCCCGTGGACCGCCTTCACTTCTTCGGTGAGTCGTTCCACCACCGGGGGATCGATGCCGTAACCCTGGTTACCCGCCAGCGCCTCCCCGGAGAGCTTGAGAAGGACTCGGGAATATTTCAGGCCGCTTTCCGTGTTCATCTGCCTCCTCGGGTCTTCGTGGTCCCGGCAGATAGAAGGTAGCAGAGAAAAGGCCCGCCGCGCGAGTGCGCGGCGGGCCTCGATCCATGGGAAGGCGTTACTCCTCCTCCCCTACCTGGAATCGCGCAAACCGTGCCACCTGGATCTTCTCGCCGGTCTTGGCCGACACCTCCGTTACGAGCTGCTCCACGGACTTGTCGGTGTCCTTGACGAACGGCTGCTTCAGAAGGGAGTTTTCCTCGAAGAACTTCCGAAGCTTGCCCTCCACCATCTTCTCGGCGATGTGGTCGGGCTTGCCCTCGTTCCTGGCCTGCTCCAGGGCCACAGCCTTCTCCCGCTCCACCACGTCCTCGGGGAAGTCTTCAGGACTCACGGCCAGGGGGCTGGACGCCGCCACGTGCATGGCCAGGTCCTTGGCCAGCTCGAGGAAGTCGTCGGTCTTGGCCACGAAATCCGTTTCGCAATTCAGCTCCACCATGACACCCACCTTGCCGCCAAAGTGGATGTAGCTGCCGATGGTGCCCTCGTTGGCAGCCTTCGCAGCACGCTTGGCCGCCTTGGCCGCCCCCTTGGCCCGGAGGAAGTCCACGGCGGCTTCCATGTCACCGTCGGTCTCCTGGAGGGCCTTCTTGCAATCCATCATTCCGGCACCGGTGCGGTCCCGAAGGCTTTTCACGTCCTGCGCTGAGATCGTCATGACCTGTTCTCTTCTTGGTTGAGCTCCGGGCGCGGTCCTCTCGGTGACTCCATGCCCGTCGGTGGTGAAAAAAAGAGGCGGTAGCGGGGAGGGCGAGGGCCCGGAGGGGAATCCCCTCAGCTCTCCGCCGTCCTGCTGCCGCCTCCGGGCCCGGAAGGTTCCGGGACTCCTCGACTTCAAGGGGTGGGAGCTACTTCTCCTCTCCCTCTTCCCCGGTCGCGTCGTCGGCTTCCTCGGAGGCCTCGACCTTCGGCTCCTTTTCAGCCTTGGCTTCAACCTTTTTCTCAGAAGCTTCTGCTTCGGCCTTCTCCTCCGGAGCTTCTGCTTCGGCCTTCTCCTCCGGAGCTTCTGCTTCGGCCTTCTCCTCGGGGGCTTC
>CAYXGM010000002.1:6803-131423 GCA_964464555.1 uncultured Gemmatimonadaceae bacterium
GCTTCTGCTTCGGCCTTCTCCTCGGGGGCTTCCGCCTCGGCCTCCTCGGGGCCGTCTCCTTCGCTGCCGGCGGAAGTCTCGTCCTCATCCCCGGCCTTCACGTGTTGGGCGATGACCTCGGGCCTGGGACGGCGCTTCCTGCGAGGCCTCCGACGGGCCGGGCGCTCCTCCACCTCTTTCGTTTCCCCCGTCTCGGTGGAGTAGGTCGTGGCCTCCATCTCCTCCACACGGCGCCGTTCGTCCTCCGGAACCTCCTTGCCGGCCGCCTCCACCGCGTCGGCGATAGCCTTGGCGATGAGCCCCACCGACCGGATGGCGTCGTCGTTCCCCGGAATGGGGAAGTCGATCAGATCCGGATCGGCGTTGGTGTCGGCGATGGCGATGACGGGAAGTCCCAGCCGATGAGCCTCCTTCACCGCAATGATCTCCCGCCGGGCATCCACGACGAAGACGGCGCCGGGCAAGCGGGACATGTCCTTCACGCCTACGAAGTACTTGTCCAACTTCTGGCGCTCCCGGTCCAGGAGGAGCTGCTCCTTCTTGGTGTATAACTCGAAGGCGTTCTCTTCCTGTCCTCGCTCCAGTTCCTTGAGCCGACGAATCTGCTTCCGGATGGTCTGGAAGTTCGTGAGCATCCCGCCCAGCCACCGCTCGGTGACGTAGAAGGAGCCCGACCGGATGGCCTCCTGCTCCAGGATGCCCCGGAGCTGGGGCTTGGTGCAGACGAAGAGGACACGCTCGCCCTTCAGCACCACCTCCCGGACGGCCCTCTGGGCCCGTTGAAGCCGGTCCAGGGTCTTCCGGAGGTCGATGATGTGAATGCCGTTGCGCTCGGCGAAGATGAAGCCTCTCATCTTCGGGTTCCAACGACGGGTCTGGTGTCCGAAGTGGACGCCTGCCTCGAGTAGATCGTTCAGTTCAACCTGCTGCATATCGGAGCCGCTGTAGGGATTACCGCTTGCTGAACTGGAAGCGCTTCCGGGCCTTGGGCCGGCCGGGCTTCTTCCGCTCAACCTTGCGGGGATCACGGGTCAGGAGGCCATTCGACCGAAGGGTCGGCCGCTGCTCTTCATCATAGGTCACCAGGGCGCGGGCGAGGCCCAGGCGGATGGCATCGGCCTGTCCCGTCAACCCGCCCCCGTTCACCTTGACCTGAACATCGAATTGCCCGTCCAGCTCCGTCACCTGCATGGGCTCTTCGACCCTCATCTGATGGGTCCTCCGGGGAAAATACTCGGCCATGGAGCGACCGTTGATGGTCCACTCCCCTTTCCCGGGCCTCAAAAGGACCCGGGCAACGGAGGTCTTCCGTCGGCCGACGGTCTGGATCTTCTGCATCGCCTCTGCTGCCATGAAGCGTTCCGCCTACCCTTGGATCGTAAGGGGCTGAGGATTCTGACTCTGATGCGGGTGCTCGGCCCCGGCATATACCCGAAGCTTGCCCCTGATCTTTCGGCCCAGCGCGTTCTTGGGGAGCATCCCCTTTACGGCCAGCTCGATGACGCGCTCGGGATGCGTTTCCCGCATGCGCCAGAAGGGGATCTCCTTCTCACCACCCATGTACCCGGAGTGCCGGAAGTAGCGCTTCTGCTCTTCCTTCTTCCCGGTGAGGATCACCTTGGACGCATTGATGACCACCACATGGTCCCCGGTGTCCAGGTGGGGGGTGAAAATCGGCTTGTGTTTTCCGCGAAGGACACGAGCAACCTCCGTGGCCAGGCGCCCGAGGGCCATGCCCTCGGCATCCACCAGCCACCACTGGTGCTCGATCTCGTTCAGTTTCGGCGTAAGGGTCGTCATCCGTAAGCCCCGGAATACCAGTCAAAAACAGAGCTTTCTAAGGTATTTCTGGGGCTTGAGGGTGTCAACCCATGGGGATGGGGTCTGTGGGTGACGGGGAACGGGAGGGCGGGAGCCCCGAGGTCTACTGCATGAAGGTTTCCAGGAACCGCGCCCTGGAGGCGTGGCGCAGGCGGAGGAGGGCCTTCTCCTTGATCTGTCGAACGCGTTCCCGGGTGATGCCCAGGAGGGAACCGATCTCCTCCAGGGTCATGGGCTCCTGGTCGTCCAGGCCGAAGTAGAGGCGGAGGATCTTCGCCTCCCGCTCCTTGAGTGTGGAGAGGGCCTCCTCCACCGTTTCCTTCAGGGCTCGCTCGTAGGCCTCATCCTCGGGACCGGGGGAGTACTGATCCGGGAGGTAGTCCAGGAGCCGGTTGTCTTCCCCCGGAGTGACGGGAGCATCCAGAGAGAGATGGGATTGGGAGATGGCCAGGGTTCGCTCCACCTCTTCCCTGGAGATGTCGAGTTCGTCGGCGATCTCCTCCACCGTGGGCTCCCGGCCCAGCTCCTGAAGGAGGGTGGAGGATCGGCGGCCGATGCGGTGAAGGGCTCCCGCCCGGTTCAGGGGAACCCGGACGATGCGGCTCTGTTCGGCCAGAGCCTGGAGGATGGCCTGGCGGATCCACCAGACCGCATAGCTGATGAACTTGATGCCCTTGGTCTCGTCGAACTTATGCGCCGCCCGGATCAATCCCAGGTTCCCCTCATTGATGAGATCCGAGAGGGGAACGCCCTGGTTCTGGTACTTCTTCGCCACCGAGACTACAAAGCGGAGGTTCGAGCGCACCAGCTTGTTCAGCGCCTCCTCCACCCCCTTCTTGATCTCCTTGGCCAGGCGAACCTCCTCCTCCCGGTCGATGAGAGGGTAGGCGCTGATCTCCTTGAGGTACTGATCAAGGGACCCCTCTCGAAATTGTCCTCGCTTGGAGGGAAAGCTCATGCGCTGGGGCCTCGACGAAGGGGCGGTTGGAGCTGCACGGTTTGTTGGGCGGCGCCACCCCGGGCCAGGGGCCTGTCCGCCGGACAAACTCTCAGGGGGTGCTTCGGAATTAGAAGGGGACCCGGCCCCTCGCGCAACACCCGGCGACGCAACGCCGCCCCCATCACTGGATCCGCCGGCCCACTCGTTGCCACCGGATCCTGCTCCAGAGGCTCTCGCCCGAATCGGTCCCGGGCTCGAAGGACAGGTAGACCATCCAGGGTGTACCCATGACATCGGACCGGGGAACGAACCCCCAGTACCGGGAATCCTCGCTGTTGTCCCGATTATCACCCAGAACGAAATACGAGTCTTCGGGAACGATGAGAGGGCCCCAGTTGTCCCGGGAAGGGGCATAGGGATGAAGGGGCCCCGCCGCCGCCAGAAAGTCCGACTGCCACCGCATGTCGGGATGAACGGCGTCCCCTCCCCGGTGCCGGTGGAGTGCATGGGGCTCCCGTACGGGCCTCCCGTTCCGTACCAGGACCTTTCCCTTCATCAGGAGGGTATCGCCCGGGACTCCCGCCACCCGCTTCACGTAGTTCCGGGCCCGGTCATGGGGTGGGCGGAAGACGATGATCTCTCCCCGGCCCGGATCCCGAAACGGAGGAAAGCGGATACCGGTTCCCGGAATCCTGGCTCCGTAGACGACCTTGTTCACCAGGAGGAAATCCCCCACGAGGAGGGTGTTCTCCATGGACGAGGTGGGGATGGAGAAAGCCTCCAACGCCAACCCCCGGACGAGGAGGAGGAACAGAAGCGTGATCAGGGAGAAGCGGAACCATTCTCTCAGGGAACGGGGTGGGGGGGGGGGGGAAGCCATCAGCCGTGGGGGATCTCGGCTCCTGTTTCTCTACGGTGTGCCTGCCGGGGAAACGTCATTCGACGGAAACCCGTGGGCCGGGAACCGGTGGGCCGGGAATCCGCCGGCGGCGATTCGGACCGAAGCCGTTACCCGAAGCTCGCGGACGGGTTCCTTCAGATCCATCCCAGGAGAAGGACGAGGGCCGCGAAAAAGGCCATGAGGACGGTGTAGAGGAGCCAGAGCTTCCGGAAGCTGAGGTCCGGATGGATTCGCTTGGCCAGGCGGGCCAGGAGGTACCCGGACCCGGTGGCCGCAGCACACCAGACACCGAGCAGGACAACCCATGCGACTGCATCCATATCACCCCTGCTTTTCAGGCGGGCGACGGAACTTTAATGTTGGGGCATCCGGAAGCCGAAGCCAAGAGAGTGGCGGTCCGGGCGGCGCCGGCGGAGTGCGCCGCCCCAGCGCCATCGAACGCCATCGTTTGCCACAGATCGTCCATGAGCCCCAAAAGACCCTCAGCCCTTGCCCCCTCGCCGGCGGCTCTCATCGTCGCCTTGGCGCTCCTGGCCGTGGCGGCTTCGGTGATCAGGCAGAGAGGGGACGACCATCGGCCTGATGGCCCTTCCCTTCCCTCCGAGTGCCGGGGAATGACCCCTGCGGAGTGCGAGGCTGTCCTGGCCGCCCGCCCCTCCCCGGGGCCTCCTCGGAGCCAGGGCTCCGGCCCCACGCTCTCGGCAACCGAAGTCTGCGGCAACGCGGGCTATCTCTGCGCCACCGTTGAACAGGAAGGAAGCCTGAGGCTCCTCCGGTGGCCAGAAGAGACTCCCCTCATCCGCGTCTGGGTCCCGGAGCCCCCCGATCCGGAACCCGCCGCAGCCCGGGCCCTCCAGCGGGCCGCCGTGCAGGGCATCCAGGCCTGGGACGGCCATCCCTTCCCCCTTTCCATCCGCACCCGAGACCGGGGCGAAACGCCGGACGTGACCGTGGAGTGGGTCCCTTCCCTGGGGGGAAATCGGCTGGGACGGGCCGAGATCAGATGGGTCCGGGAAGGCGACGAAATCCGGCTGCAGGTCCTCGCGCTGAGGCTGAGCACCCGTTACCCGGGCAGTGGAGGCCGGGAGATGACCCCGGGCCAGGTCAGGCTGGTTGCGGCCCACGAGATGGGGCATGCCCTGGGCCTCCCCCACAGCGACGATCCCCGGGACGTCATGTATCCTGAAAACTCGGCCACGAGCCTCTCGGCCCAGGATTACCGGACCCTCGAGGCCCTCTACCGGCTACCGAACGGGGCGGAGATTCGTCGTTGAGGAACGGATCCGACGGGGTGGGGCGGGCCAGCGAACCCTGAGCCGTGATGTCGGCAGCGCGGCTCGCCCCCCTTTGTCAACACCCTCTCAGTCCTCCCGCACCAACCCATACCGCTCGATCTTCTTGTAGAGATTGGACCGGGGCATGTCGATGACCCGGGCCGTCTCCGAAACGTTCCAGTCGTGGTCCCTGAGCTTTTTGAGGAGGTAGGCCTTCTCGGCCCGGTCCTTGAACTCGGAGAAGGTCTCGGCCTGGAGGATCTCGGCGCCCAGACCGCCCACGGTCCCCTCCCCCGAGACCAGCAGCTCCACGTCGGACGCCTCGATGGTGTCCCCGGACGAGAGGATGAGGAGACGCTCCACCGTATTCCTGAGCTCCCTGACGTTTCCGGGCCAGTCCAACGACTGGAGTCGTTTCAGGGCCTCCGGGGCGATCTCCCGGGGGGTGACCCGGTCGGTGCGCTCCAGAAGATCCACGAAATGCCGCACCAACATGGGGATGTCTTCCCGGCGCTCCCTCAGCGGAGGAACCTCGATGGGGACCACGTTCAGCCGGTAGAAGAGGTCTTCCCGAAAATTCCCCTCCTCGATTTCGGCCTCCAGATCCTTGTTGGTGGCCGCCACCACCCTCACGTCCACCTCGATGGGCTTGGAGCTGCCCACCCGGGTCACCACACCCTGCTCCAGGGCCCGAAGGACCTTGGCCTGGGCGGCCAGGGACATGTCCCCCACCTCGTCCAGGAAGAGGGTCCCCCCGTGGGCCTGCTCGAACTTCCCCGCCCGGTCGGCTACGGCCCCGGTGAAGGACCCCTTGATGTGGCCGAAAAGCTCCGACTCGATGAGCTCCGAGGGGATGGCGGCGCAGTTCACCTCCACGAAACCCTTTTCCGCCCGGGAGGAGAGTCGGTGAATGGCCCGGGCCACCAGCTCCTTTCCCGTGCCGTTCTCTCCCATGACGAGGACCCGGGCATCGGTGGGTCCCACCCGCTCCACCCGCTCCAGGACCTGACGGATCTGGAAGGAGGATCCCACGATCTCGTGGCGGCTCTCCACCTCCTCCCGCAACCGCTCGACGCTGGCCGAGAGCCCCTTCACCTCCAGGGCGTTCCTCAGGGTCACCAGGAGACGGTCCGTGTCCAGAGGCTTTTCCAGGAAGTCGTAAGCCCCCTTCCGGGTGGCCTCCACCGCCGTATCGATGGTCCCGTGCCCGCTGATCATGATGACCAGGGACTGGGGCTCCTTCTCCCGGATCCGCTCCAGGACCTCCAGTCCGTCGATCCCGGGCATCTTCACGTCCAGGAAGGTGACGTCGGGACCGATCTCGCCGAAAAGCCCCAGCCCGTCGTGCCCATTCCGGGCGATCCGCACCTCATGACCCTCGTACTCGAACACCTGCTGGAGGGCGTCTCCGATGGATTCCTCGTCATCGACGATGAGGATGGTTGCCATGGTTCGTCAGGGCTCGGTGGAAAGGATGAGGGAGTCGGTGAGGACGTAGGCGGATTCCAGGCCCGAAGGGAGGGGAACGGTGATGGCCTCCGGTGGCAGGCCCGGCTTGTTCACCCGGCCCATGGCCCCGAGGATATCCGGGATCAGCCGGCGGGGGATGGGGATACGCGACGCCTCGATCCTGTGCACCAGGAGGGCCAACTCCATGTCCTCGTAGGGCATGAGGGAGGCCTGCAGGGTCACGTTCAGGGTGTCCGGCAGGATTCCAAGGACGGGCCCCAGATCCGGGAGCTCGGGAAAGGCGGACAGGGCGACCCGGGCCTTCAGGTGAACCCTTCCAGCCTCCAGCGTCACCTCCGGGTCTTCGATCCCCTCCGGAATCAGCCCCGGAACCGCGTATCGGATCACCGAAGTGAGCTCCCTGCCGCTCAGGACCATCCGTCCGTCCTCACCCGATTCCATGAAGGCCCGGACCCGGCTCAGCACCGAGTCGGCCAGCTCCGGGGTTGGCTCCGGCCCCTCCACCACCACCTCCGTCCCCACGCCCAGCCACTCCTCCACCCTGGGAAAGACGGCAGGCCCCCAGCGCCAGCCGGCGTATGCCGCCGCCACCACCAGGATCACCGTGGCGATCTGCCCCAGACAGCTCTTGAAGCACCCCAGTACGGCCATGGCCTCAGCGCCCCTTCGGACCCTTGAGAGGGAAGCTGGAGAGGATCTCGTAACGGGGCCCGGAGGAGGAAAGCTGGCTCTCCATGAGGTCCACCTTCCAGACCTTCACCGTGCCCGCGTAGCTCAGATCTGCGGCCCGGGTGTCCAGCCCACGGAACGCCCCGGCTCCCTCGTCGGAGGTTGCACGGCCCAGGGTGAAGTGGGGGTGAAACGCCCGGGTCTCACGTCCGAAGCCGTGATCGGAAAGGGCCCATTCCAGATCCTGTTTGAGGCACCGGAGGGCCGGGGAGGGATCCACGCCCACCCAGAGGACCCTGGGCCGCCGGATGGTGGGAAAGGCTCCGAACCCTCCGATCTTCATCTCGAAGGAGCCGGTGGTGTTGGCCACCTCCTCCATGACCCTCTCCACCGTGGGCACCGCTCCGGGTGGAACCTCACCCAGGAACTTCAAGGTCAGGTGGTAGAAGTCCGGCTTGACCCAGCGTACCGGGTAGTCCTGTTCCCTCAGGGCCCGAGCCCCCCGGTGGATACGCGTGCGTTCTTTCTTGGGGATGTTGATGGCAATGAAAAGTCGCATGGAGTTCGGGTTCAAGCCCCCCTGGTGATGGTATTCTTCAAGATGACATCCAGCCCTCTGAGGGCCTGGTCGATGTCCTCGATGGTCGTGGCCCACCCTACCGAGAGCCGCACGGCCCCTTCCTCCCCCGTGCCCAGGAGCTTGTGGACCTCCGGAGCGCAGTTCAAACCGTGGCGCACCAGAACGTTCCACTTCCGGTCAAGCTCACCGGCCAGGATGGACGGGTCAATCCCGGTGGCCGAATCGCCGCCGTCGCCGCGTAATCCAGGTAGTGCAGGGTTCCCCCTTCAACAGGCATGGGCCGGAAGCCTCAGGATCCCGCAGGTCCCGGATATGCAGAGTCGCCTCCCCGCCCCGCGCCACCGCCGCCCAGACGCGGGGGCAGGGGGGCACGTGCCTCGTCCTTCCCTTCGATGATGTTGTGGTACATCCGGGTGGTAGGGTAGGCGAAGTCGATGCCCGGCTCCCCGGCGAAGGCATCCAGAATGTCCTCCCAGAGATCCTCCGTCACCCCACGTCTCTGACGGGCCCGGCAGATGAAGCGCAGAGTGAGGAGGACGCCCGAGTCCTCCACGGAAGTATAGACCTTGGGCGTCAGCTTCCCGATGTGGATAAGGAATTTCCGGGATGCCGTCCTCATAGCCTGCTCGGCCTCGGCAACCAGGCTTCCCATCCGCTCGTCCAGGATCTCCTGGAGGATCCCCTTGGCCTTCTTCCATTCGCTCTCGAAGGTCACCAGGATGGGGATCTCGTGCCAGATGAACCCGAACTGGGCGGTGTAGTTGGCCAGGGGCTCGGAAAAGACGCGGGCGTTGGGAATGTGAATGATTCTCCCGGTGCTCTGATCGGCCTGGACCCAGTTGCCGATCTCCAGGAGGGTGAACTGGAAAGGCCGGATGTCCACCACGTCCCCGGCCCGCTCCGCGAGTTGGATCCGGTCCCCGAGCTGAAAGGGTCGCCTCCAGAGGATGAAGATCCACCCCACGAAGGAAGTGACCACGTCCTTGAGCGCGATGGCCACCCCTGCTGAGAGGAGGCCCAGAAAGGTCCCCAGGGAACGAAGGCCTTCCAACCAGATGGTCCCCACCATGATGAAGGAGAGTGTGAGGGCCACGTAGGACGAGATCTTGGACCACTGGTAGAGGAGGCGGGGATCCTCCACACGTCGGTCCACGATCCGCAGGACGAGCCCCCGGAGGACGTAGATGAGGAGCACGGCCAGAATGGACTGGAGGATGGCGTTCTGGGCCTCCACTCCCAGGGTGGTCAGGTCCTGAACCCAGCCCCTCACCCCGCTCTCCACATCCCGGACCACCTCCTCCATGGGCGCCACCAACCCGGTATCCTGCCCGACAGCCCCGGGCAGGGAGTCCTGAGCGGCCACCTGAGCGAGGACTCTGGCTGTAAGGTTCGTCATCATGGCGTATTCCGGTCTGAGGGGAGGTGAGAGGCGCCCGTCGCCCGGCCTTCCGGAGAATCCTACGAATGTAGTCCCCGGGAGTGCCAGTCCCCCCGTGCGACAACCCTCCTACCCTCCAAAGGGGGCCTCCGGTCCCCTTCTCCCTCCGCCAGCCCGGATCCTCCCCCTTCACGAGCGGGGTGTCGAGTCCCGGACCGGCGGGTTTCCCCGGGTCCGGCGGATGGTGATGATCATGACCGCCGTGAGGATGACGAAGGCGGCGACCCCCGTCCTCACGGAGAGAGGCTCGCAAGCCAGGGCCCATCCCAGGATCAGGGCCACCACCGGATTCACGTAGGCGTAGGTGGAAGCCACGGCCGGCGTGGTATTCCGCATGAGCCACGTGTAGGAGGTGAAGGCGATGAGGGAGCCCACCACCATGAGGTAGAGGAGGGCCAGGGCCGAGCCCGCCGAAATGGCCCCGGGATCGAACCCGGCCAGTTCCCCCCGGGCGACCCCGAGGACCAGCAGGGAAACCCCGCCGGCCAGCATCTGCATCCCGTTCCCCAGGGAGGCGGAGGCGGGACGGACACCATAGCGGACCACCAGGGACCCCGCCGCCCAGCACCCGGCCCCACCCAGAACGATGAGTCCGCCCAGAAGATCCTGGGGCGTGGCCCGGCCGATCTCCTCCCCCGTAACCAGGAGGACCACACCGAAAAACCCCCAGAGGACCCCGAGGAGGACGGCGGGGGCCGGGGCCCCTCCCCGCCCCCACACCCAGTCCTGAAGGACGATCCAGAGGGGAACCGTGGCGATGAGAAGGGCCACCATCCCCGACGGGACGAACTGCTCGGCCCACACCACACCCCCGTTTCCGCCCAGCAGCATGAGCATCCCGGAGAGAGCGGCGGTCTTCCAGAGGGCCCCGGCGGGCCTCTCCGCCCCCCGGGCCCGGGCCCACAGATAGAGCCCGCCTCCAGCGGTGGTGAACCGGATCCCGGCCATGAGGTGGGGTGGGATGGTCTCGATGGCGAAACGGATGGCCAGGTAGGTGGATCCCCAGATGAAGTAGAGGGACCCCAGGGCCACGATGACGCCGGTCCTGCGGCTGAAAACGGGGGTGCGGATGGGGGCCACCTTCTCCCGGGCGGGCCTTCGGCGTCCGGCTCCGGAGTCGGCGCCGACAGGGAATCAGAGGGGCGAGGCCCGGTCCAGGCTCCGGTACTGGATGGCCTCGGCCACGTGGGACGGAGCAATCTCGCCCCCTCCCTCCAGATCCGCCACGGTCCGGGCCACTTTCAAAATCCGGTGATAGGCCCTGGCCGAGAGCTCGAGCTGCTCCAGGGCCCGCTGGAGGAGGCGGGCCACCTCCGGCGAGGGCCGGCAGTGGCGCCGGATCTCCGTGGGCCCCATCTGGCCGTTGCAGTGGATCCCAGGACAACCACGAAACCGCCGGGCCTGGTGGCCCCGGGCCTCCCGAACCCTCCCCCTCACCGACGGGCTCTCCGCACCGTTTCCCTTTCCTTCCAGATCCTGAAACGCCACCCGGCCCACGGGCACGTGCAGGTCGATGCGGTCCAGGAGTGGGCCCGAGATCCGGGCACGGTACCGGGATACGCTCGCCGGGTCGCAGAGGCAGCGGTCGGTGCCGTCACCGAACCAGCCGCAGGGACAGGGGTTGGTGGCGGCCACCAGCATGAAGCGGGAGGGAAAGCGAAGGGAAAGCCGGGCTCGGGAGAGGACCACGTGGCCGTCCTCCAGGGGCTGCCGAAGGGCCTCCAGGACATTCCGCCGGTACTCGGAAAGCTCGTCCAGGAAGAGGACGCCGTTGTGGGCCAGGCTCACCTCGCCCGGTCGCGGAATGCGCCCTCCTCCCACCATTCCCCCATCGCTGGTGGTATGGTGAGGGGCCCGGAAGGGCCGGTTCCTGAGGAGGGGCTCTCCGCCGGAGAGGAGGCCGGCCACCGAGTGGATCCGGGTGACCTCCACGGCTTCCTCCAGGGAAAGGGGGGGAAGGATCCCCGGAAGGCGCCGGGCCAGCATGGTCTTCCCCGCCCCCGGCGGACCCAGGAGGAGGATGTTGTGTCCCCCGGCCGCCGCCACCTCCAGGGCCCGTTTCACATGCCCCTGGCCCCGGACCTCCCCAAGGTCTCCTCCCGGAGGATCCTCCCTCTCCAGGAGTCTCCCCAGGTCTACCGCCAGGGGGCGGATCCGCTCCTCTCCCCGCACGTGCCGGACCACCTGCTCCAGGCTCTCTGCAGGCAGGCTCTCGACTCCCTCCACCACCGCCGCCTCGGGCGCATTCTGCGCCGGGATCACCAGGCGTCCTATCCCCGCCTTCCGGCACTCTTCGGCCATGGAGAGAGCCCCCCGGACCGGTCTCAGGGCCCCGTCCAGCCCCAGCTCCCCGACGAAGGCCGTCCCGCCGAAGGGGTGCGTGGGAATCTTCCCCGCCCCGGCCAGGAGCCCCAGGGCGAGGGGGAGGTCGAAGGCGCTCCCCTCCTTGCGGATGTCGGCGGGGGCCAGGTTCACGGTGATCTTCCTGGGGGGAATGGTGAAGCCCGAGTTCTGAAGAGCTGCCCAGACCCGGTCCCGGCCCTCCCGAACCGCCCCCTCCGCCAGCCCCACCACGGCAAAGGAAGGGAGGCCCTGCCCCAGATTCACCTCCACCTTCACCAGATAGCTCTCGATGCCCCTGAGAGCCGCTGAAGTCACCTGAGCCAACATGGATCAATCTCCTTCATTCTCCCGAAACCTCGAGCAAACGCCCCCCATCCTCCCTCTACCCGGCGAACTCCCCGTCCCCCTCTCCCTTGCCTCCACCCGGCTCCGGGGCGAGAGTCTTTCGGAATTCTCGTGGAAGCACGGGGCGGAGCCATGGCGTTGCGGGGCCCGCGAACGGTGTGTGCGCTTCGACATCCAGCCCGCGGAGCTTTGCATGCCCCGAAGCCGAGGAGGAGAGGACAACGGACGTGCTCGATCTGGTCCTGGTGGATTTCGACGATACGCTGGTGGAAACGGCCCCGGCCTTTCAGGCTTCCCGGGAAGCCCTCTTCAGGCGACTGGAAGAAGCGGGATTTCCCAGGGAAGAGGCCGAGCGGGTCCACCACCGGGAAGTGGAACCCGAGCTCCTGAAGGTCCACGGGATGGGCCCCTTCCGCATGGAGCCCTCCTTCCGGGAGACGTACCGGAGATTATGCAGGGCCCGGGAGCGGGAGCCCGATCCCCGGATCACCGAGGAATGCGGGCGGATGGGACGGAACTTCCTGGGCCACCCCAGGGTCATGGACGGAAGTCTGGAGGCCCTGGAAAAGGTCGCCGAGGCCCTTCCTACGATCCTCTACTCCCAGGCCTCCCACCACCACTACCAGATGGGCCGAATCCGGGACGCCGGGGTCCTGGACCTCCTTCCCGAAGACCGGATCCGCATCGTCCCCCGCAAAACCGCCGACGCCTTTCGGAAAGCCCTGGACGCGTTCGGAGTCGCCGAGCCCACCCGAGCGGTCATGGTCGGCAATTCCCTCAGGAGCGACATCAACCCGGCCCTGGAAGCCGGAGCCCGGGCCATCCTGGTGGAACCCTACGAGATGTGGGAATACGACCGGGTACCCCCGTTTTCGGAGGACTTCGTCCGCTTCGAGACCTTTCCCGAGGCGGTGGGGCACCTCCTCCGGCGACCCGAGGATCCCCGGGTGTGAGACCACGAAGATCTACGGTCCACTTCCGGTCCGGTCGATGCTCGGGCAGGGGCCGAAGACCCGAGATCCTCCGCTACCCCCCGGACCCGAAAAGCCCCGCCACGACGCCGGGCCGATGAGCGGGCTCCCTTCTCTCCCTCCCTTCTACCCCCCGAAAAGCGGCGGATGCCTCCGGTGATGGCCCGTGGCGTCCTGCCAGGCCTTGGCCACACGGAGGGCCGCCCCCTCCTTCCAGAGGTTGCCCACGAAGGAGATGCTCGAGGGGTGATTCTCCTCGTCGAAGCCCGAAGGCAACACCACCACCGGGTGCCCGGTGAGGTTCGTCATGAGGAGGACGCTCCCCCCGTAGGAGGGGGTGATGAAGACGTCGATCCCCTCCAGGGCGCTCTCCAGGGCGCCCATGACCATGGTCCGCACCCGGTTGGCCTGGATGTACTCCACCGCCGGGATGAAGCGGGCCCGACGGAAGGAGTTGGGCCAGGATCCGGCGGTCTGGCGGGTCAGAAGATCGTCCCGCCCGCTCCGGGTCAACTCGTCGAAGGCCGCTGCGGCCTCGGCGTTGAGGACGATACGGAGGGCACCGAGCGGGTACTCGTCCGGGAGCTCCACCGGGATGGGATCCACCCCGAGCCCCCGCATGGCCTCCAGCGCCTCGATGTCGAAGGCGTGGGAGCGGCTTTCCTCGTCCTCGAAGGCGCTCTCCAGGTAACCGATACGGATCTCGGAGAGGGGGGTGGCCGGGTCCCAGTGAAAGGGAACGCTCCTGGCCGTCGGATCCACCCCGTCGGCGCCGTGGATGGCGTCGAGGACCAGGGCGCAGTCCTCCACGCTCCGGCAGATGGGACCCAGCTTGTCCATGCTCCAGGAGAGGGCCATGGCCCCGGCCCGGCTCACCCGCCCGAAGGTGGGCCGAAGCCCCGTGGCGCCGCACCGGGTCGAGGGAGAGACGATGGAGCCCAGCGTCTCGCTGCCGATGGCGAAGCCGACCAGCCCCGCCACCGTGGCCGCCGCCGGCCCCGCCGAGGACCCGCTGGAGCCCTGCTCCGGGTCCCAGGGGTTCCGGGTCCGCCCCCCGAACCACCAGTCCCCCATGGCCAGGGCCCCCAGTGTGAGCTTGGCAACCAGGACCGCCCCGGCCTCCTCCAGCCGCTCCACCACCGTGGCGTCCTCGTCCAGGACCTGCTCCTCGAAGGGCTTGGCTCCCCAGGTCGTGCGGTAGCCCCGGGCCGCCAGAAGGTCCTTGGCGCCCCACGGGATCCCGTGCAGGGGACCCCGGTAGCGCCCCACGGCCAGCTCCGCGTCGGCCCGGCGGGCCTGCTCCATGGCCAGCTCCTCGGTGAGGGACACCACGCACTCGAGGGTGGGGCCGTGCTTCTTGAGCCGGTCCAGGTACAGGGTGGTCAGCTCCACCGAAGAAACCTGCCGGGTGCGGACGAGCTCGGCCAGTGCGGTTACAGGCCAAAAGGCCGCCTCCTCGAGGTTGGCCGGGGCCCGCAGCCCCGGAGCCCGGCTGGGCCGGAACAGGCCGTCCCCAGCGGGGGGCTCCCGCCCCGGCAGAACCGGATCGAACTGCACCGCCGGAGGCACGCTGTTTGGAATCGCCTGCTCCCGGAGGGCCATGTAGGCGCGGAGGTTGGAGTTCAGCCCACGGACCATCTCCTCCCGCTCTTCCTCGGAAAACTCCAACCCTGCCACCCGTTCGGCATCGGCAAGGATCTCCGTGGTGAGCTCGGGCTCTTCCTGAAGACGGGCCCACAGGACTCCCGGGAGGAGGGTTCCCGACAGACCTGCGCCGGTGAAATAGGACAAGAAGTCACGTCGATTCAGACCGTGAGACCGATGAGATCCACCTGAAGGCGGTGAGGAAAGGGACATGGAGAACCTCTTGGGGAGATGGGGCCGGACGGTGAATCCAGGTATCGTGGCACGCGGGGCACGCTCTCGCAATGATGGCGTGACATTGCGACCCGAGGGAAGGACGTTAGTTTCCTTCCACGCGGAAAAAGAGTTCTGATGTCTCTTCGGCTGGGGGAGCAGGGCACGGAACTTGCTCAGCCCCGCCACGAAAACCGGTCTGAATCCATTACTCCCCACCACGGAGTTGACGCATGAAGGTCGCGGTCCTCAAGGAGACCCATCCGAACGAGAGCCGGGTCGGCCTCGTTCCTGACGGAGTGAAGTTCCTCAAGAAGAAGGACATCGAGGTGGTGGTGGAAAAGGACGCCGGCCTTGACGCCGGGTTCCTGGACTCCGCCTACGAAGCCGAGGGCGCCGCCGTGGCACCGGACGCCGCCGCCGCCCTCTCCGGGGCCGATGTCGTTCTGAAGGTCAAGCCTCCCACCGTGGAGGAAGTGGGGCTCCTGGCCACCGGCCAGATCCTGGTGAGTTCCATGCAACCCACCCAGAACCTGGAGATCGTGAAGGCCCTCCGGGACGCCGGCGTCACCATGATGGCCATGGAGCTCATGCCCCGGATCACCCGGGCCCAGTCCATGGACATCCTTTCCTCCCAGGCCACGGTGGCGGGATACAAGGCCGTCCTCCTGGGCGCCAACGCCATCGGGAAGTTCCTCCCCATGCTCACCACCGCCGCCGGAACCGTTCGGCCGGCCAAGACCCTGACCCTCGGGGCCGGCGTGGCCGGCCTGCAGGCCCTCGCCACCTTCCGTCGCCTGGGGGCCGTCATGGAGGCCTTCGACGTCCGGCCCGCGGTGAGGGAGCAGTGCGAGAGCCTCGGAGCCAAGTTCCTCGAGATCGAGATGGAGGACATGGAGGACGAGGGCGGCTACGCCAAGGAGCTCAGCGAGGAGCAGCACGAGCGGGAGATGGCCATGCTCGCCGAGGCCGTAAAGGACAAGGACGTGGTGGTCACCACGGCCCAGATCCCCGGCCGCAAGGCCCCCATCCTCATCACGAAGGAGATGGTGGAGAGCATGATGCCGGGCTCGGCCATCGTGGACCTGGCCGCCGAGACCGGAGGGAACTGCGAGCTCACCCAGGCCGGTGAGACCATCGAGCACAACGGCGTCACCATCATCGGCCCCGTGAACCTGGCCGGCACCATGCCCTTTCACGCCAGCATGATGTTCTCGAAGAACCTGGTCACCTTCGTCATGGAGATGGTGGACAAGGAGGACGGGTCCCTGGATCTGAACTTCGAGAACGAGGTCATCGAGGGCGTTTGCGTCACCCACGAAAACGACGTTCGGCACGAGCCCACCCGGGAAGCCCTGGGCTGATGGAAGCACCGAACCCACGATCCGACAATCGAACCTCCACGTTGGGAGATTCCTGAATGGACAGCATGCCCATCATGTTGGTCGGCCTGTATGTCTTCATCCTGGCGACCCTCGCCGGTAAAGAAGTCATTACCAAGGTGCCGCCGACCCTGCACACACCCCTCATGTCCGGTGCCAACGCCATCAGCGGCATCGCCATCGTCGGGGGCCTGGTGGTCTCGGCCCGTGCCGAGATGGCCACCGAACCCGTCGTCACCATCCTCGGGCTCGTCGCCATCATCTTCGCCACCATCAACGTGGTGGGGGGATTCATGGTGACGGACCGGATGCTCGAGATGTTCAAGAAGAAATAAGGTCCGGCGATTGTTCTCCGGAACTCAACTGAGACTATGAACACAAGAACGAGGAACCTTCTGTGAATTTCTTTGCGGATCTGGCCTACCTGCTGTCGGCCTTCCTCTTCGTCGCCGGCCTCAAGCAGCTTTCCTCTCCGGCCACGGCCCGGAGGGGGAACATCATGGCGGCTCTCGCCATGCTTATCGCCATCGTGGTGACCCTGGTCGATACGGACATCCTGACCTGGACCTGGATCATCACCGGAATCATCATCGGCTCCCTCATCGGAGCGGTGGCGGCCCGGACGGTGAAGATGACGGCCATGCCCGAGATGGTGGGCATATTCAACGGTTTCGGCGGAGGCGCCTCGGCGCTGGTCGCCGGTGCGGAGTTTCAACACCTGCAACAGATGGGGACCCTTCCCGTGGCGGAAGGCTCCACCATCATGCTGGCCATGCTCATCGGGGCGGTGACCTTCTCCGGAAGCGCCATCGCCTTCGGTAAGCTGGCCGGCTACGTCACCGGGAACCCGGTGACCAACAACTTCCTGCGCCTCCTCAATGCCGCCCTCTTCCTCTTCGTCATCGGGGCCGGCATCTACATGGTGGTACAGGAGCCCAGCACCACGGTCTTCCTGATCTTCACTGCCGTGGCCCTCCTCCTGGGGATCCTCCTGGTCAACGCCATCGGGGGCGCCGACATGCCCGTGGCCATCAGCCTTCTCAACTCCTACTCGGGGCTGGCGGCTTCCATGGCCGGGTTCATCCTGGGCAACATGATCCTCATCATCTCCGGGGCCCTGGTGGGCGCGTCGGGGCTGATCCTCACCAACATCATGTGCAAGGCCATGAACCGGTCGCTGGCCAACGTGGTCTTCGGCGGGTTCGGGTCCGAGGGCGCCTCGGCCGATCAGGTGGGCGCCGGGGACAAGGTGGCCCGTTCGGTGGACGCCGAGGGCGCCGCCATGATCCTGGGCTACGCCCAGTCGGTCATCATCGTGCCGGGGTACGGCCTCGCCGTGGCCCAGGCCCAGCATGACCTGAAGAAGCTCACCGACCTCCTGGAGGAGCGGGGTGTGGACGTGAAGTTCGGCGTGCACCCGGTGGCGGGTCGCATGCCCGGGCATATGAATGTGCTCCTGGCCGAGGCCGACGTGCCCTACGACCAGCTCTACAACGAGGAGGAGATCAATCCCGAGTTCAAGGACACCGACGTGGCCCTCATCGTGGGCGCCAACGACGTGGTGAATCCCGAGGCGCGGAATCCCGAGAGCCCCATCGCCGGGATGCCCATCATGGACGTGGACTACGCCAAGAACGTCATCATCATGAAGAGGAGCCTGAGCCCCGGCTTCGCCGGGATCGACAACCCCCTCTTCTACATGGAGAAGAGCATGATGTTCTTCGGGAGCGCCAAGCCCTCGATGCAGGATCTGGTGCGGGAGATAAGGGAGCTGTAGGGCCCGAAGGCCTGCTGTCGGCAGGGCGACCCCGAACGTTGGTCTGCCTACGCCCGTCCGCGGGAACGATAAACTCCCTCCGGGGCCCTACCCCGGAGGGAGTTTTTTCCTGTGCACCCGCCGGCCCCGGCGGAGCTATCGGTCCGCCACGGCCCTTTCCGCCGCTTCCCTCAGGAGCCGCCAGCTTCGTTCCAGGTGCTCCCACCGGGTCTTGAGGTTCCCCAGGGCCAGGCGAAGACAGAACCGCCCGTTCAGGACCGTATGGGACAGGAAGGCGCGGCCCGTGGCATTGACCCGGTCCATGATCTCCCGGTTCAGCTCGTCTGCCGCCCCGTCTTCCACTCCCTCCGGGGCGTAGCGAAAGACCACGGTGCTGAAGGGCACCGGCGCCACCCGCTCCCAGCCCGGCTCCTCGTCGATCCAGCCTCCCACCTCCCGGGCCATGTCCACATGCTGACGGATCCGCTCCCGGATCCCCTCGGCCCCGAAATAGCGCATCACGACCCAGAGTTTGAGGGAGCGGAAGCGGCGTCCCAGGGCCACTCCGTAATCCATGAGGTTCCGCGCCACTTCCTGCTCCGATGTCCGGAGGTACTCCGGAGTGAGGCTGAAAGCCCGCTTCAGCTCATCGGAGTCCTTCATGTACAACACCGAGCAGTCGATGGGGGTGAAGAGCCACTTGTGGGGGTTCACCACGATGGAGTCGGCCCGCTCCCAGCCCTGGAAGAGGGACCGGTACTCGGGCACCACCGCAGCCGGCCCCCCGTAGGCCGCATCCACATGAAGCCAGAGGTCGTGCTCCTCAGCCAGCTCGGCGATCTCGTCCACCGGGTCCACGGAGGTCGTGGAGGTCGTTCCCAGGGTGGCTACGACGCCGAGAGGGAGGATGCCCTCCTCTCTGTCCTCCTCGATGGCCCTTTCCAGCGCCGCCGTGTCCATCCGGAAGGCCTCGTCACTGGCGACCCGGCGGAGGCCCTCCCTGCCGAACCCCAGGGTCATGGCCGCCTTGTCGATGGAGGAGTGGGCCTGGTCGGACGTGTAGAACCGGCCCCGGGGAAGGCCACTGAGGCCCCGATGGGAGGCCTCGGGAAGCTTGACCTCCCGGGCTGCGGCCATGGCATACAGGGAGGAGGAGGAGGCGGTGTCGTTGATGGTCCCGTCGAAGAACTCGGGGAGCCCCAGGAGCTCACGGAGCCAGGCCAGGGCGACTTCCTCCAGCTCCGTCCCGGCCGGGGAGCTCCGCCAGACCATGGCATTGACGTTCAGGGCGGCGGCCAGCATCTCCCCGAGAACTCCGGGTCCGGATCCGGTGATGGAGAAGTAGGCGTGGAAGGCCGGGTGATTCCAGTGCGTCACCCCCGGGAGGATGATCTCACGAAAGTCCCGGAGGATGGCCTCCCACGGCTCCCCCTCCTCCGGCGGAAGGGCCGGGAGGGCGTCCCGGATTTCCCCCGGTCGTACCTGGGCGAGGACCGGATACTCGTCGGCTTCGGCCAGGTACCGGGTGATCCACTCCGCCACCTCCCGGGCCGCCGGTCCCATCTCCTCGGGCGGCATGTCTCCCAGGGGAAGGGGCCGGGCTCCAGGGCCGCCGCCGCCGCTCATGGGTGAGTCCCCCCGGACCACGCGCCACAATCCAGCTCCTGGGCGAAGGCCTCCAGTTGGCTGCGGATCTCCGCTTCCACTTCCGGGGTGAGGTCCCCGGGGATGCCCGACCCCTGGAGATGGGCGAAAAAGAGGTCGTCCAAATAGGCCACGCTGGCCGCCACCACCCCCTTGTCCAGGAGTTGGCTCAGGTCCAGGAGCTTCCGGACTCCGGAGGGTTCCCCCTCTCCGTCGCAAACCAGTTGGGGGAGGAGAAGCTTGAGAATCTCGCCCCTGAGGAGCTGGAGCTCCTCCACCACCTCCCCGGCTGAGAGCCCACGGCGAAGAGCCAGGGAGCCGTAGAGGCGCGTGGCCTGTTCCCAGACCTCTTCCCCTTCCTCCCTCCGCTCCCCGAAACAGGGAGAAAGGAAGGCCACCAGGTGTTCCAGGAAGCACTTCAGGATCCCGTCGCCGTCCTCCCCCCGTCGATCCTCCCTGGTTTGGATCTCGGCATGCCACCGCCGTGCAAGGGTCTCCCCTCGTTCATCGAGCCAGGCTCTCAGCTCCAAGACTCCTCCCCTCGGTTCATGGACTCCTCTCGGGTTTTCTCCCCGGCTTCCCCGGGGGTCTTCTCACCTTCCCCGTCCCAGACGGGAACCGTCAGCCGGACCACCGTACCCACGCCGACCTCGCTCTCCGCCGTCACCGTCCCGCCCCATGACTCCACCAGCCGCCGCACGATGGCCAGGCCCAGGCCCGTGCCCGTGGAGCGCGTGGAAAAATGAGGTTCGAAGATCCGGGGAAGAAGCTCGGCCGGAATGCCCTTTCCGTCGTCCCGGACCTTGATCTCCACTCCCTGGGTGACCTCCTCCCCTTCCACGGTCACCGCCCCCTCCTGGGAGATGGCGGCCCGGGAGTTCTCCAGGAGGTTGATGAGGACCTCCCTCAACTCCGACTCCCGGGCCCGCACCGGGGGAAGTCCCCCTGGCACGGTGCACCGGAAGAGGAGTGCGCCCTTCCCACCACGGTAGAGGTTCATGACCTCCTCGGCCACCCGATATACGTCCACGGGCTCCAGCGGCGCCTCCCCGGCGGCCCGTGGAGCCCCGAGGCGAGAGAAGCTCTTGGCGATGGCCGCCAGGTGGTCGATCTCCCGGAGGATGACCTCAACGTTCTTGCCCAGGATCTCGCCGAAGTCGGGCCGCCGATCCTCCCAGGCCCGCTCCAGGTGCTGAACGCTCAGCTTCATGGGCGTGAGGGGGTTCTTCACCTCGTGGGCCACCTGCCGGGCCATTTCCCCCCAGGCAAGGATCCTCTCCGACCGGAGCTCGTCGGTAACGTCCTCCAGGCTCAGCACCGCTCCACCCAGGGTGTCGTCACCCGATACCCGCCGGGCCCTGACCCTGATCCGCCGATGGCCGAGCTGGAACTCCGTGTTGGCTTCCCTCAAGCCATCGCGAAAATAGAGGTCCACCCACCGGACCAGCTCCCCTGCGGCCCCCTCCCGCCCCGGAAGGGGCTCACCCACCCGGATCTCCTCGTCGATAAGGGCCGCGGCCCGGGGGTTGGCCAGGGTTACCCGACCTCCCGGATCCAGGGCCACCACCCCGGTAGCGGCCTCGTCCACGATGGCCTGGGTTCGCCGTGTGGTTCGAAGAAGAGCTCTTCTGGCCCGTCGGATTCTGAGAACCATCCGGTTGAAAGCCACGAAGACCGAACCGAACTCGTCCCGTCGGTCCTCCGGGAGCTTCACCCTCAGATTCCCACCTCCCACCCTCTCCGACGCCACCTGCAAGATCTCCATGGGCCGGGTCAGGGTTCGCCCCACCAGGAGAGCGAGGCCCAGGGAGAGGGCGGCCCCCAGAATGATGGCGAAGCCCAGGATGTCCGCCACTTCCTGCCGTCGAACGGCCGTGGCCCCGACCTCCACGGGCACCGGCGTGGCCAGGATGTCCCGGTCCGAATCCGGCATCCGCCGGTAGGCCAAAACGTAGTCCAACCCTCCCAGGGACGATCGATGGGTAGCCGCCAACTCCCCTTCCTCCTCCAGGTCCCGGTAGACCGGCTCGGGGATCCACCCCTCGAAGAGTCCCAGAGCCACCAGCTCCTCCGCCGAACCTCCGAGGAGCTCCCCATTCCGGTATTCCAGGAGGTCGGCCCCGACTTCCCGGGCAAGAAGCTCCATGGATCCGGCGGCCTGAATGTAGGAAGCGGCGCCGTCTTCCACGATGCGCTCCGCCAGCGCCTCTGCCGTGCGGGTTGCCGAGGCGGCAAGGGTCTGGAAGGCCAGCGTACCGAAGATGGCGATGGAGAGGAGAAAGAAGGCGAAAAGGGCCAGGGTGACCCGGGCCCTGAAGCTCCCCATGAGTCGAAGGGGCTCACGGGCCTCCATCTCCCGTCCCCGGGCGAGGACCCGTCCCATCCCCCAGAGCAGGAGGATGAGGACGAGATCGAGAAAGAGGAGAAGGGTTCCCCTGGCCACCATGTGGAGGGCCCCCGGAAGAACGACGATCTCCCGGGCCAGATAGGTCCCTTCCTGGAAGGTGAGGGGCCAACTCCCCCTCCATCCCTCTTTTCTGTACTCCCAGCGAACCTCCGCCACACCCTCCCTCTCCGGCGGCGCCGGGATCAACCCTTCCGGCTCGAATCCCGGCTGATCCGTGGCGGCGAAGATGGGCCCCAGGGGCGAAGAGAGGGAGGAGAGCCCCCGCGGGGGAACCACGGCGGAAAGGACCCAGTCCCTCTCCAGGGGCACGAGGAGGACGTACCGGGCATCCACGGAGCCCAGGTGCCGGATCAGGGGGTTTCTCAATCCCCGGACCACATCCAGGTAGTTCCGGGCCACCTGGGGCCGTGTGCCCCTGACGCCCATGGCGAGGTCCGGTCTGGGCAGGTCGGAGGGGTCCCAGAGGGTGATCCACATGGGGAGGGGATCTCCCTGCCGGCTGCTCTGGGCCCAGGTTTCATAAAGGAGCTCCACGGGAGAGGAGATGATCCCGTCCAGGGAGTCGGCGACCTCCGCCATCCGGTGGAGGCGGAACTCCAGGTACGGGTCGGGCTCTCCCCCCAGATCCTTCAAGAGGGCCTCTCCCTCCTGCAACCGTCCCTCGATCTGCGTGCCCCAGGCCACGGGAAGAGCCGCCGAGGACCCCAGGACGGCGGCCAGGACCCAGGCCAGTGCCGTGCGCCCCCTTCCTGTGCCGTCGAGTCCCCTGGCCGCCAGGTAGGCGGGGACTCCCCAGGTCAGGAGAAACCAGGAGGGGAGTCCCGGCCCCGTCCGGGCCAGGTGCCCTCCCAGGAGGGAGAGGGAAAGAGCCAGGAACACGGAACCCGGGAGGAGCCAGCGTCCCATCCCCTTCCACTCTCGCTCCCCCCCCGACCCGAAGGCCATACAGGCCACCAGCGAGAGGAGAAGGGCCAGGGTTCCCTGGTAGGGGATCCACCCGGCGACGCCCCGGGAAAGGAGGGTGGAGGAAGGCCCGGCCCGGAGGAGCGCATCCAGGAGAGGAAAGGAAAGGGCCAGGCCGACCGCCGTGACCAGGGGTGGGAGGCGATAGAGCCGCGCCGGCCGAAAGATCCCACAGAGGAGTCCGAGGGCGAGGAGGAGGATCAGGATCCGTCCCAGCGTCAGCTCGAGAGGCCCCAGGGCCAGGAGGAATCGGGCGGGAGAGGTGATGCCGGCTCCGGCCCAGAGGTCGTGAAGGGGAAAAAGGGCCGCCCCGGCAAGAAGGGAGACCGCGCTTCCCAGGCGGTGGCCCGCCAACCCTCGTCCCCCCATGACCAGGAATCCCCAGCTCAAGAAGGCAGCGAGGGCTGCCAGCATCAACAGGTTCCTACCCCGGGCACCCCACAGACCTCCGGTCCGCTCGTCCCTGAGAGCCACACTCAGGAGCGGCTCCTCTTCCCATCCCAGGTCAAAGATGACTGAACCCGTGACGCGATCGGGCAGGGCAATCTCGATGTCCCGGCCCGTCTCCTCAAGGAACCGGGACGCGAATCCACCTCCCTCCACCCCCCCCGGAAGGTTGGCTTGCAGCAGGATGGCCGCCATGGCTGTCCCTCCCCCACCGCGGTCCCGGGCAGTAAAGTACAGATAGCGGAAGAGAGGCCCGCCGGCGAAGGCATAGGGAGCCTCGGCGAACCGGATTTCGGAGGGCACGACCCCCCGGTGCACACCGACCCAGGAAAGGGGGCTGCCCCGGGCGTCGTAGAGGGCCAGGGCCGTGACGCCCCGCCGCCGACGGATGGCCGACAACTCTTCCTGCGGGTCGGAAAGCTCTTCTTCTGCCAGAAGGGAAAGGGCCTCTTCCAGGGCCCGGTCCCCGGCCTCGAGGAGGGCGTTGAACTGTCGGGTAAGGACCACGGAATCCGCGGCCATCTGCCGGTCCGGCGATTCCGAGTCACCCCCAATCAGGAGGAGAATCCTGCCATGGGCAACGAAGCCGAGAAGGGTTCCCACCAGGAGGACCAGTGCTGCGACCGAAAAGAGCCTCCGCGGGGGCGAGGAACGGTGGGCATGGATCACCACCGCCGCCGCCGGGACCAGGAGGAAGGGACTCCACTGCCACCGGGTCCAGGCCAGAAGGCCCAGAATTCCCAGGAAGAGGACATGCCATGAGAACAGGAGAGGAACCGATCCGGTCGGCGCAGGATCTCGACGAGCCATCGGGGTCATGGGCCCTGAACCGCCTCCCCTGGCCGGTGACGGCCCGGGCCCTTGCCCGAAACCCTCGCCTCATCGTTCCGGTGGGAGCTCTGGTGCAACACGGCCCCCATCTCCCCCTGGGAACGAACACCTTGATCGTGGAAGCCGTGGCCGAGGCCGTCTCCCTGGAGACGAGAACCCTGCTGGCCCCCACGCTCCATTATGGCGTGCACGAAAAAAAGGCTCGGCCCTATGCCGGAGCCGCCGGCCTGGAGCGTAAGACGCTCCATCGGGCCCTGAACGAGCTTCTGGCCCGTTGGGAAGACCACGGCATACGCGAGTTCTTCATTCTCACGGCTCATCGGCACGACCTTCACCTCGACGCCCTCCTCATGGCCATGACCTCCTCCGCCGGAACAACCGTGGTGAACCTCCTGGCCCTGGAGACGGGAGACATCCTGGCGGCCGACCCCCGGGGGGAGCACGGGGGCGAGCTGGAAACCTCCCTGGTCCTGCACCTTGCACCACAACTGGTCCTGGAAAACCAGATCACGGACGTGCCTCCACCCGAGGGTACCGCTGAAAACTACGCCCGGGGCAGAATCCCCACACCCCCACCCGGCTCCCGGGGCGTCCTGGGCTTTCCCTCCCGAGCCTCTTCAGAAAAGGGAAAAGCCGTCTATCTTCGATACGTGAAATCCGTCAGGGAGATCCTTTCAGGACCATCCCCCCCCGGAACGGGTAGGAAAGAAACCGGATGACCGAACCCCCTTTCTCATGGAACATGGCCGTGATGCGCATCCCCATTCTGTCCGGACTCATCATCACCGCTCTCTCGATCCTGACGCCCCTCCAGGCCCAGAACATCGTCCTGGACGAAGGTGCATTCCGACTCTACCTGAACGGTGATCCCGCAGGCCGGGAGGAGTTCTCCATCCGCAGGATCGGAATGGGATCCCAGGCCCGGGTGATCCTGAGAGGCTCGGTGGAGATGGAGAGGGAAGACGGAGATCTCTCCCTGGCGCCGGCTCTGGACGCCAGGGGCCCCGAGATGGCCGTGGCCACCTATCAGATCAAGGCCCAGGGAGCCGTGAACACGCAGATCTACCTTGGATTGACCGACTCCCGCTACCAGTCCCGGGTCATCTCTTCAGCGGGGGAACAGCTTCGGGAATTCCGGGCCGGGCCCGGATCGGTTCTCCTGGACCGGGGTGTGGCCCACCACCACTACCTCCTGACCCCGCACCTGGATGAGACGGGCGCCGTTTCCCTCACGGTGCTGTCCCCCAGGGACGGTCTCCAGACCCGGATGACCCTCACCTTCCTGGGAACGGCGGAGATCCAGGTGGCCGACAGGCTCCACTCGGCCCGTCACTTTCGGCTGGAGGGAAGCGAGAGCACCCGGGACGTCTGGCTCGACGAGCAGAACCGGGTCCTGGCGGTGGAGATACCGGACCGGGGATACCGAGCCGAACGGGAGAGCTTTTCCTGATGGGCCAGGGTCCGGCATGCACCCCTCAAGCATGCTCCGATCCCCCCGTTTGAAGACGACCGGCCCCCGGGCCGTATCTCCCATGATCGAGTACGTGCGGGAGCCCCGGAAACGCCTGAAACAGTGCCCATTCCGGGCACGTAGAGCCAGGAGACCATGAGCGTGTGTTTCGCGCCCCCCCTTCGGGAGAAGAGCCCGATGACCATTCGATGGTTCACGGTCGTCGCTGCGGCCGTTCTTGCAGTTCTTTCACCGGCAGAGGAGCTGAGTGCGCAGGAGGCGGTGCCTTCGGAGCTCTCCCTGGAGGAAGCCGTCCGGATCGCCGGACGGAACGCACCCCTGCTCCAGGCCGATCTCAACAACACCGAGATCGCCGACTGGAATCTGAAAGCGGCCTACGGGGCCCTGGTCCCCGGAGCCAACGCCAGCTCCAGCCTGTCCTGGCAGGGCCCCGGCGAGCAGCAGTTCGGAAGCATCACGCTGAGCGAGCTGGGCTTCACGAATCAGCCGTCCTACTACTTTTCCTCCTACCGGCTGGGACTCTCCTATACCATCGACGGCCGGGTGCTCCTGGCCATTCCCCAGGCCAAGGCCGACAGGACGGCCAAGGTGGCCGAGGGGGCCACCAGCCGTGCCCGGACGGCCTTCCAGATCACCCAGACCTACCTGGAGGTCCTCCGGCAGGAAGAGGGGCGGGCCCTGGCCCTCCAGGAGCTGGAGAGGGCACAGGGAAATCTGAGGCTGGCCGAGGGACAGATGGAGGTGGGATCGGGGACCCCCATGGACATCCGGCAGGCCGAAGTGGCCGTGGGCCGGGCTCGTGTGTCGGTCCTCACCAGCGAGAACGGGGTTCGCACGGCCAAGTTCCGCCTGGCCCAGCAGATGGGGCTGGATCCCCAGGCCGACTTCCGGCTCACCTCCTCCTTCGGGCTGACCGAGCCCGGCTGGACGGAGGATGAGCTCATCGCCACGGCCCTGGAGGCCAACCCCTCCCTCCGGGGGCTGAGGGCGGGGCTGGAAACCCAGCAATATTCCGTGAGGATGGCCAAAGCGGCCTATTTCCCGACGGTCTCCCTCTCCGCAGGCACCAGCGGGTTTGCCAGGGAGGCTTCGGACCCCGGATTTCTGGTCGCCCAGGCCCAATCCTCCTCCCTCTCCCAGGTCGCTCAGTGCGAGTCGCTGAACGAGCTCTATCGACGCCTGGCCGAACCCCTCCCTACCCAGGACTGCTCCCGGTTCCTCTTCACCGAGGTCCAGCGGCAGGCCATCGTGAACCAGAACGACGCCTTTCCCTTCGACTTCACCCGCCAGCCGCCCACGGCCTCCCTCTCCATCAGCATCCCCATCTTTCAGGGGCTTCGCCGCCAGCGGGACGTGGAGGCCGCCCGGGTCGCCGAGGAGGACATCCGCCATCAGCTCAGGAGTCAGGAGCTGGCGCTCAAGACCGACATCGCCAGCGGTCTCGCCAACCTCCGGACGGCCTACGAGGCCGCCCTCATCGAGGAGGAGAACCAGGTCTGGGCCGACGAGCAGCTCCGACTGGCGCAGGAGCGGTACCGGTTGGGCGCCGCAACCTTCCTGGAGCTGGTCGAGGCCGAGACGATCAAGGCGCAAGCGGACCGGGAGCGGCTCGCCGCCGTCTACGCATACCACGATGCTCTGGCCAGCCTGGAGAGCCTGGTTGGAACCTCCCTTCGGACGCCATGAGGCGGCCCGGAAAGGCATAGATCAATGACCGCAGGAAAAAAAATCCTCATCGGCGTGGGCGTGGTCGTGATTCTCGGAGCCGCAGCGGCCATGGCCTTCGTCCAGGGTCGGGAGCGAGGGGTGGAGGTCCGGCTGGAGGAGGTGGCCAGGCGGGATCTGGTCGCCACCGTCACCGCCAGCGGGAACATCCGGGCCCGACGGGCCGTGGACATCAGCGCCGACGTCATGGGCAGGGTCATCGAGTTGAACGTGAAGGAAGGAGATGATGTCACCCGGGGCGAGGTGCTCCTCCGCATCGATCCCAGCCAGCTCGAAGCCGCCGTCTCCAGGGCCCAGGCCAGCCTCCGGCAGGCTCAGGCCCAGGTGGCCCAGCAGGAGGCGAACCTCATACGCTCCCAGCGGGATTTCGACCGGTCCCGAGCCCTCTGGGCCCGGGACTCCACCCTGGTGAGCCGCCAGCAACTGGAGGACGCCGAAACCAACAGGGACGTGGGCCAGGCCCTTTTCGAGGCGGCGGAGTTCGGCGTGTCCCAGGCCCGGGCGGCCGTGAAGGAAGCCGAGGACAACCTCGCCAAGACCATCATCCGGGCCCCCATTTCCGGGAAGGTGACCCGGCTCAACGTGGAGGAGGGGGAAACGGTGGTCATCGGAACCATGAACAACCCCGGGAGCCTCATCCTCACAATCAGCGACCTCTCGGTGGTGGAGGCCGTGGTGGAGGTGGACGAGACGGACGTGCCGGAGATCGCTCCGGGAGACAGCGCCGTCATCGAGCTGGATGCGTTCCCGAACCGGATTTTCGCCGGCCGGGTGACGGAGATCGGCAACAGCGCCATCGTTCCCCCCTCCCAGACGGCGGGGACGGGCCAGGCCGCCGCCATCGACTTCGAAGTGGTCATCACCCTAATGGATCCGGGTGTCCTCATCCGGCCGGACCTCTCGGCCACCGCCGATATCATCACCGCCGTCCGGGAGAACGTGCTGAGCGTTCCCATCATCGCCCTTACCGTCCGGGAACCTGAAGAGGAGGAGGGTGACGATCCAGCGCCTGCCGGCAAGGAGGAGGAAGAAGAAGCCGGCCGGCAACAGGAACGGTCCGGGGGTCCCTTGGCCCGGAGTCAGGAGGTGCGGGACATCGAGGGGGTTTTCGTGGTCAGGGACGGGGTGGCCCACTTCACGCCGGTGGAGGTGGGGATCACCGGGCAGGAATACTTCGAGGTCCTCTCGGGGGTGGAGCCCGGGGAGATCGTCGTCGCCGGCCCCTACCAGAGGATCCGGGACCTGGCCGACGGGGACGCCGTGCAGGCCGCCGAAAACTCCCGGGTGAAGCTGGACGCCAGGAGCCCCGAACCGCCGGGCGGAGGGGAGGCGGAGGGCTCCTGATGGCGTCTTCCGCCGCCGTCGGGCTCCCCGGCGGGAGGTTGCGGGCCCCATGAACGTCTGGGAGGGGGTGCTCCTTGCCCTGAACCAGATCAGGACGGAGAAGCTCAAAAGCTTCTTCAGCCTCCTGGGCGTCATCATCGGGGTGATGTTCCTCATCGTCGTGGTGAGCGTGGTGGAGGGGCTGGACCAGTACATCAAGGTGGACTTCGCCAGCCAGATCTACGGGCTCAACACCATCACCGTAACCCGGACGCCCTCGGTCCAGATCGACACCGACGGCGAGCAGTGGCGGGCCTGGAGGCGACGTCGGCGCCTGACCTTCGACGATGCCGGGCTCATACGGGATAGGCTGAGCATCCCCGCCCTGGTCGGCGTGGAGAGTCGGATGGGCGGCACCCTGGAGGGTGACAACGGGCGGAATGTGGAGAACGTCTTCATCTCCGGCGTCTCTCCCGAGCTCCTCAGGATCCGGAGCCTCAACGTGGACAAGGGGCGGCCCTTCTCCTCCCAGGAGGCCGAACGGGGCGTTCCGGTGGTCATCCTGGGCGAGGGCACGGCGGACGTCATCTTCCAGGAGCTGGACCCCATCGGCCGCACCGTCCGCATCCGGGGATTCCCCTACCGGGTCATCGGCGTCCTGGAAGAACAGGGCTCCCTCCTGGGCATCTCCATGGACAATCAGGCGCTGGCTCCGGCCCGGTCGCCAATCCGGAGCGTGGTGAACCCCCGGGGCGTGGTGGACAACATCGTCGTCCAGACCCTGGACCCGGACGACATCCGCCCGGCCATGACGGAGATCGAGGCTATCCTGAGGGTGGAGAACGGTCTCAGGCCCACCCAGCCCAACGACTTCGAGCTGGAGACCGCCGAGGATTCCCTGGAGTTCTGGGACCGGATCAGCACCATCCTCTTCATGGCTCTGCCGGGGCTCGTAGGGATCTCCCTGGTGGTGGGCGGAATCGTCATCATGAACATCATGCTCGTGTCGGTCATGGAGAGGACCCGGGAGATCGGCGTCAGGAAAGCCATCGGCGCCCGGCGGCGGGACATCGTGGTCCAGGTCGTCATCGAGTCCGCCACCCTTTCGGGGACCGGGGCCCTCCTCGGGGTCCTGGTGGGCGTCGGGCTCACCTGGATCGTGGCCGCCGTCTCCTTCCTCCCGGCGGCGGTGGCTCCCAAATGGGTGAGCATGGGGGTGGCCCTGGGAATTTTGGTGGGGATGGCCGCCGGGGTCTACCCTGCGGCCCAGGCCGCGAAGCTCGATCCCGTGGATGCGCTGCGTTATGAGTGAGGGTCGCGGAGGAGCCGATCTGAACGGGAACGGCGGGTTCCTGGGAACCCTGGAAGAGGGTGTCCGTATCGCCCTGGCGGCCATCAGGGGCAACGCCGTCCGGGCCGGCCTCACGATCCTGGGCGTAGCCATCGGTGTGGCCGTGGTAGTGACCATGGCGGCTCTCATCACCGGCATCCGGAGCAGCATTCTGGAGGCCTTCGAATCCTCGGGGCCGGAGAACTTCATCGTGACCCGGTTCGACATGACCCAGGTCCGCATCGTCCACGACGGCTCCGGGCGCCCCCCCTGGTGGAACAAGCCGAAGATCTCGCCCCTGGAGGCCGAGAGGATCGCCCGGCTCCCCGGCGTCCGGGAGGCCATCGTGGACTTCGACATGAATCTCACCATCTACTACCGGGGAGAGCGGGTCACGGGAGTCCAGGCCAGTGGAAACTCGGCGGGCTGGCCGGCCTATACCATCGGCGATTTTCGGGACGGGCGTAACTTCATACCCGCCGAAGTGGAGCAGTCCAGGGCGGTCCTGGTCGTCTCCCGGCCCCTGGCCGAATCCCTCTTCGGCACTCTGGACCCCATCGGAAAGCGAGTGCGGGTCACCACGGGGCGCCGGGGGGTAAACGAGCTCTTCACCGTGGTGGGCGTGTTCGACCCGGGGGAGAATGTCTTCTCCGACGTGGTCCGGCACTTTGCCGTGGCCCCCTACAGCGCCGCTCTCAAGCGCCTCCGGGCCAACGACACGTTTCTGAGCGTTCTGGTGGTTCCGGAGGAGGGCATTCCCCAGGTGGAGGTTCAGGACCAGGTCATCGGCCTTCTCAGGACCCTCAGGGGCCTGGGGCCCGGCGAGGAGAACAATTTCGCCCTCGTCCGCTCGGACCAGCTCGTGGACCTCTTCAACCAGCTCACGGGGGTGTTCTTCATCGTCATGCTGGCCCTCTCCTCGGTGGGGCTCATGGTGGGGGGGGTGGGGGTCATCGGGATCATGCTCATCTCGGTTACGGAGCGGACCCGGGAGATCGGGATCCGGAAGGCCGTGGGTGCGACCCGCCGGGAGATCCTCTGGCAGTTTCTGGTGGAAGCGGGCGTCCTCACCTTTCTGGGCGGGGCCGGAGGGCTCATCGTCGGAGCCCTGGCGGCCAATGCGGTGGAATCGGCCACGCCGATTCCGGCGGCCATTCCCCTCTGGTCCGTGGCAGCCGCCCTCACCATGGCCCTCTTCACAGGCATGCTCTTCGGGCTCCTGCCCGCGGTGAGGGCCTCGAAGCTGGACCCGGTGGACGCTCTGCGCTACGAATGACCGGATACCGGAACCCGGGGCCGGGCATGGGGTTACCTGGACTCTGCCCAGCACCGTGGACTCTGTCAATTTCTCAACAGCCGGACCCCGATATATGGAACCTCTCGATCTTCTGGCCGTCGTAGCCCATCCCGACGACGCGGAGCTTCTCTGCGGCGGAGCCCTCATCCGCTCCGCCGAAGCGGGAGAACGGACGGGCATCCTGGATCTGACCCGGGGTGAAACAGGGAGCCGAGGCACCCCCGAGCTCCGAGCCAGGGAGGCGGAGGCTGCAGGGGATATCCTGGGCCTATCGGTCCGGCGCAATGCGGGCCTCCCGGACTCCCGACTCAGGAACGATCCGGACGCCCGGCGGGTCGTGGTCGGACTCCTCCGGGAGCTCCGTCCCAGCGTCGTGGTGACCCACTGGCTCCAGGGCCGGCACCCCGACCACCGGGCGGCGGCGGAGCTGGCGTACGACGCCTCCTACCTGGCGGGACTCCGGAATTTCGAGGCTCCGGGTAAGGCCTTTCGACCCCACAAGGTGATCCACGCCCTCTCCTTTCGGGAAGATCCGGAGAAGCCCTCCTTCGTCCTGGACATCACCTCCCAGATGGACCGGAAGCTGGAAGCCATCTTCGCCTACGGGTCCCAGTTCACCGAGGTGACCCAGGCCGGGGAGATCTTTCCGGGCGGGAAGCGGTCCTTCGAGGAGCAGATGAGGGCTCAGGCCGCCAGGGCCGGATCCCTGATTCGGGTGGCCTACGGGGAGCCCTTCTGGACCCGGGAGACCCTCTCGGTGTCCACCCTGGGCACCCTGCCAGTCTCTACGTTCTGAGGGGGGGCGCTCTTTTCCATGAGCCGGATCCTGGTGGCCATGTCCGGGGGCGTGGACTCGTCGGTTGCCGCCGCACTCCTGGTGGAAGAAGGCCACGAGGTGGTGGGCGCCACCCTCCGGACCTTCTGTTACACCGGGACGCCGGCCCACGCCAGGAGCTGCTGCGGCCTGGAAGGGGTCCAGGACGCCAGGGCCGTCGCCCGGACCCTGAAGATCCCCCATACCGTCCACGATGTGGAAGAGGCCTTCACCCGGGACGTCATCGACGACTTCGTGGAGGAGTATGCCCGGGGGCGAACCCCGAACCCCTGCGTCCGGTGCAATTCCTTCACCAAGTTCCGGGACCTCCTGGAGCGAGCCAGGGAGATGGGCGCCGAGGGCATCGCCACGGGGCATTACGTAAGGGTGGGGCAGGACGGGGAAGACCAGCCGGCTCTCTTCCGAGGCATGGACACCTCGAAGGACCAGGCCTACTTCCTCTGGGGGCTGCCCCGGGACGCCCTTCCCTCCCTCCACTTTCCCCTGGGAGCCCTGACCAAGGAAGAGGTCCGGCGAATGGCCGAGGACCGGGGGCTCGTCACAGCCGACAAGCCGGAATCCCAGGAGATCTGTTTCGTGCCCTCCGGGGACTACAGGGATCTCCTGACCCGGCGCCTGGAGCCTCGCCATCCGGCCCTGAAGCCGGGATTCTTGGTGAGCTCGGACGGGGAGGTCCTGGGAGAACACCGGGGATACGCCGGTTTTACCGTGGGCCAGAGAAAGGGGCTCCCCGGGGGATTTCCCGAAGCCATGTTCGTCCTCGAGATCCGCCCCACCACGCGAGAGGTCGTGGTGGGTGGACGGGAGGAGCTTCAGGCAGAGGGACTCCGACTCGAGGATGTGAACTGGCTGGCCCCGGCTCCTCCGGTGGGGACGGAGGTGGAGATCCAGATCCGCCATCGGGCCCCGGCGGTGAGGGCCCGCATCGAGGCGAGGCAGCCGGGAGAGGGTGAGGTCCTCGATCTCCGCTTCTTCTCCCCTCAGCTCTCCGTCACCCCCGGCCAGTCCGGCGTCCTGTTCCAGGGGGACCGGCTGCTCGGGGGCGGGCGAATCGCCTGAGAAACGGGCCCGGACAGAGCCGCTTCAGGAGGGACGGCGAGCCGGGTGCTTCACCCACCTTCAGTATTTCAGCTCGGCCGTGGAGGCGAGCTCCTCCATGAGCTTGCGGCTCTCCGGAGTCAGATCCTCGGGGACTTCCAGCTTCACCTCCACGAAGAGATCCCCCACCCGTCCACCCTTCTCCACACCCTGCCCCCGGATCCGGAAGCGCGTGCCGGACTGGGTCCCCGGGGGAATCCTCAACATCACTTTCTTTCCGTCCACCGTTCGGACACGGATCTTCGAGCCCAGGGCGGCCTGTGCGATGTTGATGGGGACGGTGACCTCCAGGTCCATTCCGTCCCGCCTGAAAAAGCGGTGGGGCTTGACCTTGAAGGTGATGATCAGGTCACCGGGCTTACCCCCCTTGGATCCCCGCTCCCCCTGTCCCGTGAGTCGAACCTTGGTTCCCGTGTCGGCACCCTTGGGCACGGTAACCTGGATCTTCCTCTGCTGCCGCAGCGTTCCCGTGCCGTCGCAGGCCGGACAGGGACTCTCGGGAATCGTCCCGCTTCCCATACAGGCGGGGCAGGGTCGCTTCACGGCAAAGCCCCCCTGGCCGAAGGAGACCGTACCGGTGCCCTTGCATTCGGAACAGATCCTGGTGGTGGTTCCGGGGCGAGCACCGGAGCCGCCGCAGGTGGCGCACTCCTCGGTGATGGGAACGTTGATGGTGACCCTTCCCCCCCTCACCGCCGTCTCGAACCCGACCTCCACCACGTACTCGACGTTCCGACCCTGGCGGGGTCCCCTGGGGCCGGGGCCGGGCTCTCTCCTCCCCCGGTCGAAGAGGGTGCTGAAGAGGTCGGAGATCCCGCCTCCGAAGCCCGAGAGATCCTCGAAGGAGAAGCTCCCTCCCCCGGGTGCGGTTCCCCCGAAGCCAGAGGTCGGTCCAGCCCTCTGGAAGGGGCCCCGTCCCCCGCCCCCCTTTCCGAATCCGAAGGCCCCCAGCCGCTTCATCTGGTCGTACTGCTTTCGCTTCTCCTCGTCGGAGAGAACCGAGTAGGCCTCACCGACCTCCTTGAAGCGCTCTGCCGCCTGGGGATCCCCGGGGTTGGCGTCCGGATGGAATTCCTTCGCCAGCTTCCGGTAGGCCTTCTTGATCTCGGCCTGGGAGGCGGATTCCTTTACGCCCAGTATCTCGTAGAAGTCTTTCGTTGCCGTCGCCATTCAGCCTTCCATCGACGCAGAAACCCCGACCCGGGTTCTCATTCGTCGTCCATGTAGACGCTCACCCGGGCCGGCCTCACCAACTGGTCTTTGAAGATGTAGCCCTTCTGAAGCACCTGCTGGACCGTCCCCTCTTCCCCGTCGGGCTCCGTGGGGACCCTCATCATGGCCTCCATGGTGTTGGGATCGAAGACCTCGCCCAGGGGATCCAGAACCTCCAGCCCTGCATCGGTGAGGGCTTTCAGGATCTTCCGCTCCACCAGGTCCACGCCTTCCACCAGGGTCTCCACCGAGGCGTCCTCGCTGGTGAACTGGCTCACCCGCTGGAGATCGTCCAGCCCTTCCAGCAGCCCGGAAACCAGCTCGGCCTGAGCCCGGTCCCACCGCCCGGCCAGCTCCCCGTTGACCCGTTTCCGGTAGTTCTCGAAGTCCGCCGCCAATCGGAGGTGCTGGTCCTGAAGCCGGCCCAACTCCTCCTGGGCCACCCCCAGGTCCCTTTTCAGGACGGCCTCGGGGTCCTCAGCTCCGGCATCCGAATTGCCCTGGATCGCCTCCCCGGGAGGATCCTCCTCCCCGGGCAGGGCGCCGTCTCCGGAAGCCGGAACCTCCAGCTCCGGGCCGGGGGCTCCTTCCCCTTCCGGGCCTTCGTGCTTCCCGGCGTCCTCCGCATCCTCCAGCCCCGGAGGATCCATTCCCTCGCCGCCTCTCACTCGTCGTTCAGCGCTCATCTCTTCCGTCATACGAAGATCGGTGGGTTCAGATTCAACACCAAAGCCATGTCCCGCCCCGGCCGCCCCCTCCGCCTCGGGTTCCGGCCACCGTCTTCTTTCTACAACTGAAGCCCGGAGCCGTTTCCCCCCACATCCGTTTCCCCCAGCAGCCAGGAAAGGATTCTACCGCGAACCTCCTCTCGGCCCAAGTCGTTCAATGGTTCGTGGGCCGTTTCCTCCAGAACTTCGATCCGAATCTCATCTCCCACAATTCCCCGTGCGAAGGATTCCGTGACCCTGGGCCGGACGACTACGTCTCCCGTAGGGATGAGAAAGAGGTAGGGCAGAGGCGGGAGGCCCGGCCGGGAGAGGATCCTGGCCTGGAGCTCCTCGGCCTCTCTGAAGAGCCGGGCCGAAAGCCTTCGGTGGACCAGGGGGTCATTCTTCAATTCCCGGATCATGACCGGATCCCGGGTGAGGCGTTCAGGAGAGGTCCCGCTGGACACCGATAGCCCGGGGAAAAGCCTCCCCAGCCAACGACCCAGTCTTCGCACCCACCCAGGAAGGTTCGTGGCGAGCCAGGGCGCGGAGAAGACCGCTCCGTCGAAGGAGGAAGGGCCTTCCCGAAGCCTCTGGAGGGCGATGAGCCCACCCATGGAGTGACCCATGAGAAATCGGGGGGACCGATGTACCAACTCCCCCTCCATGACGCCCTCCATGGCTCTCAAATCGTCCAGGAAGAGGGAAAAGTCCCGCACATGGCCCCGGGGGCCCTGGGAGCGCCCGTGACCCCTGAGATCGAAGCTGAAGACGGGAACGCCGTTGCGAGCCAGGAGGCGGGCGAAGGTATCGTAGCGTCCCGAGTGCTCTCCCAGGCCGTGAACCAGCAACAGCCGCCCCCTGACGGAAGGGGAGGATGGGGGCGGTTCCCAGACCCGCCACGCCAGCCTGGTGCCGCCGGCGCCCGTCCCTTCCCCTTCTCTGGACGGCACCCGGGACGTCATGGCTTGGTGAGCTCCTTGAGGAGGAGGAAGAGGGCTGCCTGGGCCGAGCGTTCCCGGACCATCTCACGGTCCCCGCTGAAGCGCTCCCGGCGGGAGCTCACATCTCCGTCCACGGCCACGGCATAGTGGACCGTCCCCACCGGCTTTTCGGCGGTTCCGCCCCCGGGGCCCGCCACACCGGTCACGCCGACCCCTGCCTCCGCGCCCAAGGCACGGGCCACTCCCAGAGCCATGGCTTCCGCAACCTCCGCGCACACGGCACCTTCGCAGGCCAGGAGATCTTCTCCCACGCCCAGGACCTCACTCTTCACCTCGTTGGCGTAGGCCACGACCCCCCCGAGGAAGTACTCAGAGGCTCCGGGCTGGTCGGTGAGACGCTTGGCAATGAGACCACCGGTACAGCTCTCGGCCGTGGCCAGGTGTCGACGGGAGGAAAGGAGGGCTTCGCCCACGGCCCGGGTGAGCTCCCCCTCTGGAGCCTCAAAGCGGTAGGGAGCCAGAATCGGCTTCAGGGAGGCCTCGGCCCGGTCCAGCAGTTTTCGGGCCACCTCTTCATCCGGGGCGTCCCTGGCCGTCAACCTCAACCGAACCCCCCTGACGTCGGGAAGGAAGGCCACGGCCACGGGTCCCATCTCGTTCCGGAGCGATGCGGTGATGGACTCCGAGAGTACCGACTCGGGTATACCGGCCGTGTGGAGAACCCGGTGGGCCACGGGACGAAGGGCGTCCCCCAGGCGGTGGGCCAGGAAGGGAGCCACCCCGTCCCTGAAGATCTGCCGCATCTCCCTGGGGACGCCGGGCAGGAGGATGCAGAGCCCCTCCTCGGTCTCCAACACCAGCCCGGGCGCCGCGCCCAGGGCGTTGTCCAGAACCGTCGCCCCTTCGGGGACCAGGGCCATGGACCGGGCATTGGCAGGCATGGGATCGATCCCCCTGGCCCGGAACCGCTCCCGAATGGGAGCCAGAACGCGGGGATCCGGCTTCAACTCCAACTCCAGCAGATCGGAGACCGCCTCCCTGGTCATGTCGTCCGGGGTGGGCCCCAGTCCACCGGTCACCACCACGACGGCCCCGGTTTCCAGGGAGCGGCGGACGCCCCCCCCGATCTCCCGGAGGTCGTCTCCCACGATGAGTCGCCCCCGGACCAGAAAGCCCAACTCCGAAAGCTCCCGGGCCAGCCAGGAGCCGTTGGTGTCCACGGTCTCGCCGTACAGGAGCTCGTCCCCCACGCCGACGAGGGTCGCCAGGGGAGGCGTGTGGGTCCGGATCGAAGTCATCCGGCTCCGACCCCCACCAGCCTGCGGTATTTCCAGAGGTAGTCGCCCAGGGAGAAGACGGTGAGAAGAAGGGCGACGCCGAGGGTCACCGCAATCCACCCACCGTGAAGGTACGTCCAGAAGCTCCAGAGCCCGCCCTGCCATCCCTCCTCCATGGAGAGCATCTCCAGGGGATACCAGAGGAGGAGTCCTCCGATGAAGAGGTTCTGGATGAAGGCCTTGTACTTCCCCGACTTTCCGGCAGAAATGACCACCCCTCGACGGGCGGCCCAGCTCCGGAGGGCCGTGATGGCCAGCTCACGTCCGAAGATCACCAGGACGACCCAGAGGGGAAGTGGGCCCAAAAAGGGCATCTCCCCCACCGGCCCGTCACCGTGGGACAGGAGATAGAAGGGGATGAAGGTGGCCACGAGGAGGAGCTTGTCGGCCAGGGGATCCAGGAGCTTCCCCAGATCCGTCACCAACCCTCGCTTCCTGGCCAGATATCCGTCCCAGAGATCGCTGACGGCCGCCGTAAGAAAGAGAATGAAGGCGGTAAGACGCAGAGGCACCGACGGGACCAGGACGAGAAAGAAGACGGCGGGACAGGCCAGGATCCGGCCGATGGTGATGAGGTTGGGGAGGTTGAGACGGCCGGGGGCCATGGGCGCCTCAGCTCAGGGATTTGACGACAAGCTTGCTGACGGCACTGAGGGTCTGGAACACGCCATCCCCTTCGATGGCGATAGCCTCGAAATCCGGCACTCCCATGGGGTTGATGACCTGGCGAAGCTCCTCCGCGGACATGATGTCCGGGAGGTCTCGCTTGTTGTACTGGATCACGAAGGGGATGGTCTCGATGTCGTACCCGTACGATTCCATGTTCTCGTACAGGTTGTGCATGGCCTCAATGTTGGCCTCGAGGCGGGACCGCTGGGAGTCGGCCACGAAGATCAGCCCGTCCACACCCTTGAGGATGAGGCGACGGCTGGCGTTGTAGTACACCTGGCCCGGCACGGTATAGAGGTGGAACCGGGTCTTGAACCCTCGAATCTCACCCAGATCGATGGGAAGGAAGTCGAAGAAGAGGGTCCGCTCCGTTTCCGTGGCCAGGGAAATCATCTTTCCCTTGGTGTCGGGATTCACCCGGGAATAGACGTATTCCAGGTTGGTCGTCTTGCCGCCCAGACCGGACCCGTAATAGACAACTTTACAGTTGATTTCCCGGCTAGCGTAGTTGATCATCGACATGATCTCTCTACGCTCCGCTCAGCAGGAAACATTCGGCAGTCAAGGGGCGAGCTTCCCGTTTCTCTCGCAGGGACCTAGAAAACCGGCCCCCGCAAGGCCCGAGGGACGGAACCAAGGTCATAAACTCGTGTTTACCTGGGCTGAAGGCAAGGTTCCGTGCTAGGATCCCGATCGTCGGCTCTCCACCCGGTTCTCCATGCGCTGGAGGATCACCTGTGCCCGGTTTCTCAGGAGCTTCTTGGGCTCCCAGGCCACGAAGTCCCTCAGGAGATTGATGTTGGCCACCGTCGCCTCGGCCCGGGCCATATGTCCGAGGCAGGCCAGACGCTTCAGCGGGCTGGGACTGAACAGCTCCCTCTGATGTCTGTCCATCTGGTCTCGAACGACCAGAGCCATGACGGCCCCGGCAGCCGAAACGGCCAGGAGGGTGATACCCGCCGTCTTCCAACTGGTGTTCATCGGATCTAGCCCTCCATCTCCCTTCGTCCTGCCAGAGCTTCAGCGATGGTGGTCCCATCGACGTACTCCAGGTCGCTTCCCACCGGGATCCCGCGAGCCAGGCGTGTGACCCTGGGGCCCAGGGGGCGGACCGCATCTTCAAGGTACACGGCCGTGGCCTCTCCTTCCACCGAAGCGTTCGTGGCAACGATGACCTCCTCCACCTCTTCCTCCGCCGATCGTATGCGCCCCAGAAGCCCCTCCAGGTTCAGCTCGCCGGGACCGACACCGTCCAGGGGAGAGAGGTGGCCCCCCAGAACATGATAGAGGCCACGGTACCGGGCCGTGTTCTCGATGGCCCCGACCTCGTACGCTTCCTCCACGACACAGATGATGGACCGGTCCCTCCCCGGATCGGAGCAGACCCGGCAGAGCTCCCCCTCGCTGAAGTTCCCGCACACCCGGCAGGGCCGGATCCGGTCCGCCAGCTCCTGAACGGCCCGGGAGAGCCGGTGGGCCTCCTCCTTGGGTCGCTTCATGAGGTGGTAAACCAGGCGAAGAGCGGTCTTCGGGCCGATTCCGGGAAACCGGGACAGCTCCTGGGTGAGGTCGTCGATGACGGACATGCCGGCGGGTGCCGCTCCTGAGCTCAGAACAACCCCGGGAGCTGCATGGGCAGACCTCCGGTTGCCTTCTTCATCTCCTCATCGTAGAGGGTCCGGGCCTTGTTCTGGGCCTCGGAGACCGCGGCCAGCACCAGGTCCTCGAGCATCTCCACGTCCTCCGGATCCACCACGGTAGGGTCGATGCGAACGGACTTGATGCCACCCTTTCCGTCCACCGTGGCGGTCACCATTCCGCCCCCTGCCGACGCGGAGAGCTCCTTCGATTCCAGGTTCTCCTGGAGCTCCGCGACCTTGGCCTGGAGCTGCTGACCCATCTGCATTAGCTGCTGAAGATTTCCGTTCATGTCATCGATACCGGCAGAGAATTGGGAAAAGGGTGGACGCGGAAAGACCGAGGTCAATCGAGGAGCTCGAGGTCGAGTTCTTCTACCGCCTCTCCCAGAGTCGGTTCCTTCTCCACCAACTCCTGGAGGCGCCCCCTCTTCACCGTTTCCTCGGTAATCCTGGTCCGAGGGGACTCGTCTTCCGCGGCAGGGCGTATCTCGAACTCGAAGGCCCCCGGAGCCAGGGGGGCCAGGGCATCCCTCACGGCCCTCAGGACGGCGGGATCCTGAAGACGCTCCAGCCCCGGTCCCGGATGCACGAAGAGGATCAAAAGCCCGTCTCCGGAGGCCTCGGCCCTGGAAGCCCTCAGGAAGGGAACGATTCCACGGGGAAGGCGCTCAGGGGACTCCAGAAGCCGTTCCCAGGCGCCGGTAAGGGATTCTGCGCTTTCGTCCCCGGCAGCCTCCCCGGTCGATTCCTCCGGTTTCGGCGCCCGAACGGATGGCTCCGATTCCCCGGCCCGGACGCCGGAAGCGTCCCGAACTCCCCCGCTGACGGCGGAGCCCGACGCCGGCTGCGCCTCCCGGGGAACCGCTCTCTCCCCCCCCAGCCCCTCCAGCAGGGCCTCCAGCTCCAGGGTACGGTCCAGATAGCTCAACCGAAGGAGGAGCATTTCCAGGAGGAGACGTGGGTGGGCGCTCCGGCGGAGGCTTCCCGTGGCCTCCAGCTCCGTAGCCTGAGCCAGCATTCGCACCAGGTCCCCGGGGGAGAAGGCCGAGGCTCTGTCCAGGAAGGCCTCCACCAGATCCTCCCTGAGCTCCATGGCGTCGGGATCCTCCCCCAGGGAGAGGCGGAGTAGATCCCGGAGGGTGTCGATGAGGCCCCGGTGGAACTCCACCATGTCGTAGCCCTCCTCCAGGAGTGCTTCGACGAAGGGGAACACCCGGTGGTGGGTCCGGCTGCAGAGGATGTCCAGAAGCTCCAGGTAGCGCTCCTCCTCCACGAGCCCCAGGACGCTCCTCACCGCTTCCTGAGTGATCTCGCCCCCGGTGAGAGCCAGAACCTGGTCCAGGAGGGAGAGCCCGTCCCTCATCCCGCCTCCGGCCCGGCGGGCCATGGTGTGCAGGGCCTCCTCCGGTGCCTGGACGCTCTCCCCCTCCACCACCTCCCGGAGTCGCCGGGTGATGTCCCCTGCACCGATGCGGCGGAAGTCGAAGCGCTGACAACGGGAAAGGATGGGGGAGGCCGACTGCTGGATCTTCTGGGGCTCGGTCGTGGCGAAAATGAAGATCACCCGGGACGGGGGCTCTTCCAGGATCTTCAGGAGTGCGTTCCATGCCTCCCGGGTGAGCATGTGGGCCTCATCCAGGATGTAGACCTTGTATCGCCCCTCCTCGGAGGGAGCGTACATGGCCCGCTCCCTGAGCTCACGGGCGTCGTCCACCCCCCGGTTGGAGGCCGCATCGATCTCCACCACGTCCAGGGCCGTCTGTCCTCCCCAGATGCGGACACAGCTCTCGCAGCTTCCGCAGGGTTCCCCGTCGTCGTCCCGGTTGGGGCAGTTGAGAGCCATGGCCAGGACCCGGGCCAGCGTCGTCTTTCCCACTCCCCGGGGACCGCAGAAGAGGTAGGCGTGGGCGACCCGATTCCCGGAGACGGCCCTTCGGAGGGTTTCGGACACATGTTCCTGGGCCGACACCTCGGCAAAGCGTCGGGGACGGTACTTTCTTGCGAGGGCTGTATGGGACACAGGAACGGGACCCGGTGGTGTTGGTGTGCGACGTCGACGATGGAATACGGTCAATAAAAAAGTGCCCCAGGCACCCCGCAGCAACGATCACCGCACTTACCGCTGCTACCTGCGGGGTCCTGACGGGATTCGTGGGCTTTCGCTCTGCGGACCTGGGACACGCCTGAAGTTACCCTTGAAGGGGGGGGACCGTCAAGGTGGAATCGGTGGAAAGTCAAGGGATATCAGGGGTTTTCGGAGCCTCTACCACCGCCAGGCGTCGGGGATGTGGAGCACTTCGGGACCGCTCCCGGGGTGGAGGGTGACGGCCACGGCGTCGTAGCGGAGACCCGTGCCCGGTGGAAGGCTCACATCCTCCAACCAACTCCGGGCAACCCTGGCCATCTCTTCCCGCTTGGACGGAGAGATGGCATCCAGCGGATGTCCATAGACGGCGGAAGAGCGACATTTGACTTCCACGAAGGCCAGAACGCCCCCCCGGGAGACCACCAGATCGATCTCTCCCCTTCCCCGCCGGAGGTTCCGTTCCAGGATGGTCCATCCTCGGGACCGGAGATAGTCCGCAGCCAGGTCCTCCCCGTACCGTCCCACCACGTCCTTCTTCAGAGCAAGCTCCCGGTCGGCTCCCGAAGACCGGGCTTCCTCCGTCAGAAGACCCGGCCCGGGAAATAGTCCAGGATGGACGTGGGCCGCGGGCGGGAGGATGGGTCGAGGGGACGTTGGGCGTCAGTCTCCCAATATCGTAGCCATATCCCGGCCAATAGCCCTGGCAATGATCCGGATCTGAGACACCAGCTCCTGGAACTGCTCCGGATACAGGGACTGGGCCCCGTCGGAGAGGGCGTGGTTCGGATCCTGATGCACCTCGATCATCACTCCGTCGGCCCCGGCGGCCACCGCGGCTCGTGCCATGGGCGTCACCTTGGCCCGAACGCCCGTCCCGTGGCTGGGGTCGGCGATGATGGGGAGGTGGGAGAGGGCCTTCACCACCGGGATAGCCGTGAGATCCAGGAGGTTTCGGGTCTGGGTATCGAAGCTACGCACGCCCCGCTCACAGAGGATCACCTGCGGATTGCCCTCGGCCAGCACGTACTCCGCCGCCAGGAGGAGCTCCTCGATGGTGGCGGAGAGGCCTCGCTTGAGGAGGATGGGCTTTCCGATACGTCCGACTTTTCGAAGGAGGGGGTAGTTCTGCATATTCCTGGCCCCCACCTGGAGAATGTCGGCGTACTCGGCCACATGATCCGCTGTTTCCACGTCCAGGGCCTCGGTGACGATGGCCATCCCCGTCTCCTCCCTGGCCCGGGCCAGGAACTTCAGTCCCTCCACCCCCAGGCCCTGAAAGGAGTAGGGGGACGTCCGGGGTTTGAAGGCTCCCCCCCGAAGGATGGTGGCTCCGGTGGCGGCGAGGAGGCGGGCCAGGTCCAGGATCTGCTCCTCACCCTCCACGGCGCAGGGCCCCGCCATGAGCACGATTTCGTCCCCGCCGATACGGGTCCCGTTGTCCAGCTCCACCACCGTGTCCTCTTCCCTCCACTCCCTGGACACCTGCTTGTAGGGATGGCTGACGGGAATCACTTCCAGGACGCCCGGGAGGCTCTGAAAGAGATTGGGCTCCACTCGCCCGTCATTTCCGATGAGTCCCACGGAGGTCCGCTGTCGCCCCGGAATGGGCCTGGCCTCGTAGCCCATCTCCTGGATCACGTCGACCACATGACGAATCTCGTCACTGGACGCGTTGTGTTTCATCACCACGAGCATGTCGCGCTCACCTGTCTGGAAAAGTCTGATCGCAAACGTGGAGAAGACCCTGTCCTCCCCCGTCCGATGCCGGTTGAGACTACCAGCGTCGACGTCCCGGGTCTATACCCCGCCTTCCCCGAAGGCATCCGCCACCCTCAACTCCCCCGGCAGGAGCTCCACCGTCAGGCCATCGGTCCCGGTACGCACCTGTCCACCATACCCCGCTCTTCCCAGGAGGTCCGGGAGGGCCGCCGGGTCCAGGGGAGGATAGGTGTGGACCGGCACCAGGAGCTCCGGCTGTACCTCCTCCGCCAGCCCTGCCAGCTCGGAGGGGGTCAGGTGGGTCTCCATCTCCCATCCGTCGGGATGGCTACATTCCGCGACCAGGAGACGGCACCCCCTGAAGAAGGCGCCCAGGCCGGGCACCGGCCCGGTGTCCCCGGTGAATCCGACGCTTCCGGCAGGTCCCTCCACCCTCAAGGCCAGGGAACCTTCGGTGTGACGGGTATCCCGGGTCCGGAGATCCAGGCCCGGGCCACCAGGTTCCATCCGGTGGTTCGTCCCCCCCAGAGAAGCCGAGTCTCCGGGAGCCATCTCCAGGATTTCCACGGGAAATCCCGGGTTCAGAACGTAGTCGCCGTGCGCGGCGGCCAGGCTCTCGAGAAACCCTTCGGTGCCCCTGGGCCCGAGAATCCGAAGGGGGCTGGTGCGCGGTTCGTCGAGGCCGTGTTTCAGGGCGAAGAGGAGGGGTGCCACCTCCCCGACATGGTCGGTATGGAAATGGGTTAGGAGGAGATGGCTCGTCTCCTGCCAGCTCAGACCCAGGCGAGCCAGGGTGCCCAGAGCCCCCCGTCCGCAGTCCAACATGGCCCTGACGCCGCCTGCCTCGAGCCAGTGGGCCGAAGATCCACGTCGAGGATCGGGGAGGAGGGTGCCGGACCCCAGAATGCACACCTTCATCGGCGGAACACCATGCGACGAATGGTCTCCGTGCTCCCGGCCTTCAAGCGCAGGAGATACATCCCGGGGGAAACGAAAATACCCCTGTCATCCCGACCGTCCCAGGAAAAGGCCAGACAGGGATCGGCGGACGGTCCAGTCTCTCTTCCGTACAGGCCCGGAGGTAAGCGGACGGGGGCACAGCCCGGTCCCGGGATGAGGGGACGCACGAGCCGCCCCCGGGAGTCGAAAACCGCCAGATCCACCTCCGACTCCCGGGCCAGGTCGAACCAGATCCGGGTCTCGTTTCCCCCGGCCACCTCCGGATTGGGGAAGGGATTGGGGAAATTCTGAAAGAGAATGGTAACGGGCGGGCTGGCACCGCTCGTGACCACGAAGGGACCGGCACTGGTGACGGTATCCACGGAGCCTTCTCGAGCCCGGGCTATGACACGCCACCGGAAGGGCTCGTTGAAGGGCAACGCCTCGGGCATGGTGAAGCGCTCCTCCGACAAACCCTGGAAGCTCTCCACCGGCTCCCCTCCCCTGTCCGACACGATCTGAAGCTCGTAGCTGAACGGTCCGAGGGGAGGGGGAAGCTCCAACGCCGTCCAGCGAAACTCGGGCTGTGGATCCGTGAGCTGGGTTCCGGCCGGATCGTTCAGCACGTCCAGGCTCACCCAGTCGGAGACCTCCAGGGGTCCGCGAACGTCGGAGCGCCGGACGATCCCCTGGGTCGAGCTCGCCTCCACCCGCCAGTAGAGGGTGGAGCGAGGGGGGAGGGGACGGGAAGGACGACGGGCGAAGGTGCCCACCACCGAGTCGGCCCAGAGGGGTCGTTGGAAATGCAGGTCCTCGGCGAACTGAAGGCGGAAGGTCACCGGAAGGGCCAGGGGATTGAGAAGGGGAACGTCCCAGCGGAAGCGGGGCCCGAGATTGGTGACCGTCCCATCTTCTCCCACCGCCTGCAGGGGGTGGACGGACACCCCCTCGGGAAAGAGGATCGCCGAAGCAACCCACGGGACGCCCGAGTAGGGTTCGGTCTCGGGCCTCGAGGCGGAGCGGAGCGCCTCCAGCACCTCCATGGGGCCCCGGTCCGGGTGAGCCTCCACGAACAGGGCCGCTGCGGCGGCCAGAAGAGCCCCTGCGAATTCGGTACCGCTCACGGGGACCGGCTCCGCGGAGGAGGGACTTGTTGCCGGAACGTCCTCGCCCGGGGCCATGAGATCCGGCTTCGGTCTCCCGTCCCCAGTCGGCCCCAGGGCCGAAAAGGAAGCGCGGGACCCCGTGGGGTCCACGGCCCCGGCGGCCAGAACCGAGTCCCCGTCGGCAGGCGCCTCCAGACTCTGGAGCCCGGGGCCGGCGTTCCCCACCGGTGCCACGACCAGGACGCCCTGCCGGGCCGCCCGGTCCGCCGCCCGGGTGGCGGGGGTGATGTCCCCGTTCAGATCCCCGATGTCGTGCTCGGAGTCCGGGAACACCCGGAACCCGACCCCGGAGAGGACGATTCGGGCGCCCTGGCTCAGGAGCCATTCCAGCCCCGCCACCCACCGGTCCTCGTCGGCAGTCGTCAGGACATCGCCCTCCCTGATGCGGACCAGAAGGATCCCGGCCTCCGGCGCGCCGCCCCGGATGAAACCGGGCAGGTTCCCCGTGAGAAGAGACCAGAGGGCGGTGCCGTGGGCGGCGGCCTCCAGCGGCTGGCCGGGTCCGGGGGACACCGAGGCGTCTCCGTCCACCACATCGTTCACCGCCAGGGGCTGATTGGAACGGAACGCCCCATGGTTTTCCATGAAGAGACCGTCCAGGATGCCGATTCGCACCCCGGCACCGGAGAAACCCAACTCGTGGGCCCGGGGGATCTCCAGGATGTCCAGGAAGGGTCCCAGCTCCCCGTAGGCCGAATCGGCAGGAAGGGTCTCCCCTTCAGGCACCGGCCTCGGCTGTCCGGAGGGAGTGGATCTCCACGCCGCCGTTCGACCTGGCACGCCGGGCCCGGTCGGCAGGGCAACCGATGGGGCCCCGGGCGGGTGGAGCTTGCCTACGGGACGGATCTCCAGGACTCCCGGGATGTCGGAGAGCTTCCCCGGGCCCGAGGCCGGAGGCACGAGGCTCAGGGCCCGGAGAAGCCGGCTACGGGTCCGGATCCTGGCCCCCCGGGCCTGGAAGGCCTGGACGATGCCCGGGTCTTCCCACGCCTCCCGGGTCAGGAACACCCAGACCGGAGAGGGAGACGACAGGGTGCCCCGTGGAGGGACCCGTCCATCCTCCCCGTCCTGGAGACCGGGAGGCACAGAGGACCCTCCCCCACCCAGGAGGACGGGGAGGAAAATGAGAAAAACGTGGCCGCTACGGGGCCGGACCGCTGACCTGAAGCGCATCCTCCAGGCGGACTCCCACGATTCGACTCACGCCCGGCTCCTCCATGGTCACCCCGTAGATCCAGTCCGCAGCCTCGATGGTCCTGGCATTGTGGGTGATGACGATGAACTGAGTCTGGTTCTTGAACTCCTGAAGGAGGCGGATGAACCGGTAGATGTTCGACTCGTCCAGGGGGGCATCCACCTCGTCCAGAACACAGAAGGGACTCGGCTTGACCAGGTAGATGCCGAAGAGGAGGCTCAGGGCCGTGAGGGCCCTTTCCCCGCCCGAAAGGAGATCGATGCGCTGGGTCTTCTTGCCCCGAGGCGATGCGTGGATCTCGATGGTGGATTCCAGAGGGTCATCTCCCTCCTCCAGCCAGAGATCGGCCTCGCCGCCCTGGAAAAGCCGCTGGAAGGTACTCCGGAAGTTCTCCCGAATCTTCTCGAAGCTCTCTTCGAAGAGCTGCGTGGCCGTCTCGTTGATCTGCCGGATGGCGGCTTTGAGGTCGTCCCGGGCCTCCCTCAGGTCCTCGCGCTGCTCCAGAAGGAACTCGAGGCGTGCGCTCTCCTCCTGATGCTCCTCCACCGCCAACATGTTCACGGGTCCGATCTTCTCGAGTTTGAGGACGATTTCCCGTAGCTCCTCCCTCAGTTCCTCGCGGTCGCCCTCCACAGGCTCGGCTTCGGCCAGGAGGGCTTCCAGAGGGCGCCCCCACTCCCCTTCGAGCCTCTCCTGTATTCCCGTGATCTTGCCCACCAGGTCCTTCTGCTCCAACTCCTGCCGGTGCCGTCGGTCCAGAGCTTCCCTCTCGGCCAAACGGGCATCCCGCACCCTCCGCTCCGCATCCTGGAGGGACGCGGTGATTCGATCCACCGCCTCGTCCCGCTTCCGGAGCTCTTCATCCGCAGCATCCCGCTTTTCGAAAAGATCGGCCAGGGCCGTCTCCCCTTCGGCCTTTCGGGCTACCGCCCACTCCTCCTCCTCCTTCAGCTCCTTCTCTTCGGCATACAGGGCGTCGAGCCTGTTCCCGGCGCTTGTCAGGGCCGCATCCAGGTCCTGCCGGCGTTGCAGGAGTCGGTCCCGCTCGGCTTCCTTACGGGCGATTTCCACCGTGACCCTGGATTCCATGGCACGGGCCTCCTCCCAGCGCTCCTGAGCCTTTTCGACGCGGGCTCCGGCCGAGGCCTCTTCTTCCCGGAGGCCCTCCATCTCCTCCTCGATGAGGGCCCTCTCTTCCCGTGCTCCCTCTCCACGCTCCAACGCACGCTCACGAGAGGCGCGGGTCCCCTCGATCTGCCGGGCGAGCTCCTCCTGGTGTCGGTCGAGCCTGGACTGACGATCGCTCTGAGCCTGGGCCTGGGCCATGGCGGACCGGTGGGCATCCTCTTCACCCCTCAGGGCCTCCCGGGCCTCCTCCAGTTCCTCTTCCGCCCCGGCGGCCTCGACCTCCGCCTCCTCCCGACGAGCTTCGGCCGACGCCAGCCGCTCCGACGCCTCCCGGAGCTCCTCCCGGAGCAGCTTGGTCCGCTCCCTCCGCTCCAGGATACCCGAGCTTCCCAGTGGATTGCCCAGACGGACGATCCCGTGGGCATCCACAGCAAGCCCCGAGGGAGAGAGGAACCCGGCGGCGGCCCCGACCTCGGAAGGGCTCCTGGCCGACTCCAGGTCCATGGAACCGAGGATCCACCGTATCCACTGCCCTCCCGGTTCCCGCAACTCCAGGGCGTCCAGGAGGGTGCCTGACTCCGACGAAATCTCGGAGGACAGCCGGTCCAGAGGCAGCAGGACCAGCCCTCCCCGTCCATCGAACTCCTTCCGGTACCACTCCCCGAGGCGGGCCACCACGTCCCCTCCCTCCACGACAAGACCCTGGAGAAGGGGCCCGAGGAAGGCTTCCACGGCCCGGACCACCTCCGGGTCTCCTCCCACGAAGTCGCCCAGGGTCCCCAGAACCCCCGTGTCGTTCAGCTCCAGAGCGGCCTTCACCGTGGGCTCCAGCCCCTCCCTGCTCTCCTCCATTCCTTCCAGGGTCTCGATGCGCGTCCTCAGCGCCGAGACGGCGTCCTTCGCAATCACCTCCTCTTCCCGGGCCGGGTTCAGGGCTTCCCTGGCGTTCCGCGCCCGCTCCTTGGCACTCTCCACCGCTCCCCGACCCCGGTCCACGGCCGCCTGGAACTGCACCACCTGGTCCGCGAAGAGGTCCCCCTGGCTCTCGAGATCGGCGAGGGAGTGGGTGGCATCCTCCATCTCCCTCTGCAGTCGCTCCAGGTGACGGCTCAACTCCGCGCTCTGGGACTCGGCGGATGAGACCTCTCCTTCCAGGTGAGCCTGGCGGCGGGCCAGATCCCGGAGTCTCCCCTCCACCCCCGTCAGAGCCCCCCGGGCTTCCTCCAGGGCTTCTCGGGCATCCTGGACCACCTCGGTCCTGGCCTCACGCTCCTCGGTGAGGGTCTCCAGCTCACCGGTAAGGACATTCTGCGTGGTCTCCAGCTCGGCCCTTTCACCTTCCACCGACTCCTGCTGGGCCTTCAACTCCCGCTTCTCGTCGACGATCTGGCCCATGCGACGTCGAGCATAGCCGGCCTTTTCCTGGGCCACGGCCAGGTCCCGCTCCCATTGGACGGCTTCCTGACGCAGGCCATCGACCTCCTGGGCGGCTTCACTCCGGGCCTTCTGGGCCTCTACCTGCCTGATCTTCAGGGTCTCGAACTGGGCCTCCGACGCCCGGAGCTCCGCCAGGTGTCCCTCTCCCATCTCCCGGTCTCCCGCCAGCTCCCGTTCAACTTCCCGGAGCCGGGTCCGAAGGAGGTCCAGCTCGTTTCGGACCACGGCGACCTCGACGGCCAGACGTCGATCCCGGAGAGCCTGGTGACGTTGGGCCTTCCCTTTCTGTCTGGCCAGGGACCGGACCTTGGTTTGAACCTCCCCGATGACGTCGTCCAGGCGCTGAAGATCGATTTCGGCCCGGTCCAGGCGCCGCAACGCCGCCTTCCGGCGATCCTTGTAGCGTCCGATTCCCGCTGCTTCTTCGAAGAGCCCCCTGCGCTCCTCGGCCCGGTCCGAGAGGATGGCATCGACCATCCGGTTTTCGATGATGGCGTAGGCGTTGGCCCCGAGACCCGTGTCACGGCAGAGATCCAGGACATCTTTGAGCCGACAGGATGCCCGGTTGATGGCGTAGTCGCTCCCTCCGTCCCGGTAGACGGTTCGACCCAGCTCGACCTCCTCGAAGGGAACGGGGAGGGCGCCGTCTTCGTTGGAAACCACGAGGGAGACGTATCCCCTGTTTACGGGCCGCCGGCTGACGGTCCCCTGGAATATGGCCTCCTCCATCTTCGCGCCCCGGATCGCCGTGGGACGCTGCTCCCCCAGAACCCAGCGAATCGCATCGCCGATGTTCGACTTCCCGCACCCGTTGGGGCCCACGATGGCCGTAATGCCGTCATGGAAATCGATCTCCGTGGGGTCCGGAAAAGACTTGAACCCCTGGAGCTTGAGGCCCTTGAGCTTCATTCGGGAACGATGCCCCGCCGCTCGATGAGGGGGGGATCCAGGAAGCCGCTCCTCCGAAGGATGATCTGGAGGCGGCGGGCATCCTCGACACCTTCGTAGGCTCCGGACATGACCATGAAGGCCTCCGAACCGTCATCGAAGGTTGTTCGGAGGATGTAAGCATCGAGCCCCTCGGCCTCCACGGAGGCCAGGTAGTCCCTGGCCCCTTCCAGCGTTTCCCGTTCTCCAAGGTAGAAGGCTCGGGGAGTCTCCCGAACCTCCCAGGAGTCCGGGTCTTCCCGGGTCAGAACCTCACCCAGGGGAGTCCGGAGGTTCTCCGCATCCAGTGGGGTCGCCGCGGGTCCGGCCAGGAGGAGGAAGATCGTCTCACCCTCCACCCGCTCGGGGGCGAGGAGGAAGAGGAGGTCGGGACGGGTATCCTTGAGGGCACTCATCATCTCCGCCGCCTGGCTCAGGCGACCCTCGCCGTAGTCGTCGAAGAGGACGAGGGAATAGCGAAGGACCGGGCCGGTGGGCTGAGCCCCGGGGAGTGTAAGGGCCGGATCGGGCACCGAGCCCGTGTATTCCTGAAGCACCGTGAGTCCGGGCACGTTCAGGAAGCCGAAGGCCGTGCCTCCGACCATCACCAGAGCGGCCAGAATCACAGCGAGGCCCAGATAGAGCCCCACGGGCTTCTTCTTCTTCGGGGGCCGGCGGCGCTTGGGGGCGGGGCGGTGTGCTTCGGGCTCCTCCTCCCCGACAGGGGCTTCATCCCCCTGCCCCGGAACCCGGTCCTCCTGCACTGTCGGCTCCGCCGTACGTTCCCCTTCTTCGACCGCATCCTCCACCCCGGGGGCCGGGCCGCCGAAATCGGGTCCCTGAACCAGGTCTCCTCCGAATTCGCTCTCGTCCCCGCCCTCTTCGGCCACAGGGGCCCCGGGCTCATCGTCGTCGGGAAAGTCCACGAAGTCGGCACCGAAGTCAGGTGGGGTCTCGGGGCCGGGCTCGGGCTCCTCCTCGATGGCCGTGCTCTCCAGCTCGAGCTCACCGGTGAAACCCGATCCGAGGGCCAGGTCATGGTCCGCTTCCTCCTCAACGCCCTCGACCTCCACGACCTCCTCCTCTTCCGCCCCCTCATCCCCGACCAGGTCCAGCCCACCCTCCAGGTCGAAGGTGCTCTCACCTTCCCCGGAAGAAGCCTCCTCCGCCGTCTCCTCGTCCTCCCCCTCCAGCTCCAGGAGATCGCCTTCCCCGAAGCCTTCGGCCAGCTCGAAGTCGCCGCCGAAGTCGAAGTTCGATTCCCCGGGATCCTTCTCCTCCCCCGCGCCGAGATCGAGATCCTCGGCTCCCGGCGCGGCGACGGCCGCCGCCTCCCCGGAATCGGGAGGCTCCGCCGGCGGGGCCATCTCCTCGGGGGGAGAGCCCAGGGGACCCAGGAGAGACACCACCTTGACGGAGGCCGGCCCTAGATGCGCATCCGCCGATTCTCCCTGGGCCGAAAAGAAGATGATGTCGGTGGCCCTGCTCAGGATCTTCCCGGAACCCGGGATGTCGGTGGGAAGGAAGAGAAGCAGGGTGGCATCGGCCTCGGAAAACCCGCCCGCCAGGTCGTTCCAGCGCGAGTGTCCCAGCACTTCCTCGGGGTCGCCTGCCGCCGTACCGGCCGATGCGAAGAAGATGGCGTCGTCCAGGGCCGGTTTCGCGATGTGCTGTACCGAAGCCCCGTAGAGGAAGGCATCGGAGACGCCTTCGTCGTTGGAGAGGCCCAGAACCTCATGGAGGGAAGGTGTCTCCAGACCCAGATCCATGAGGAACACCCTGAGACCCTTCCGGGCCCAGTCCTCGGCGATGGCAACGGTCGCTCGGCTCGCCCAGCCATCCGACTGGGCAAACGGGGTAGCCGCCAGAACGACGATGCGTCCCTCCCCACCCCCGGGGAGGATCGAAGGAGAGGTCCCCTCCGGAACCTGTCCGGACTCCACATCAAAAAGGTGCCAACTCACGATGTCATCGGCCATGGGACCCCAGAAGGAGGATGGGTGACAAGGTTCGGGAGGGACCCGGGAACCCGGGGATCCCCGGCCCCGCCTTCATCGAGAAGGTAATGTGCGCCGGTATTGGGGGGCAATCGGTTCCGGTCCCCCCCTGATCGGGAGACCGGAGGGCCGGTCCTTTCAGGGGGAGACGGCCCGGCTGGGTGCATCTCCCCACAACTGCTCCAACTGATAGAAATCCCTGGCCGACGGATGCAGGACGTGCACCACGAAGTCCACGAAGTCCATGAGGACCCAACGCGCCCGGTCCAGCCCCTCCACGTTCAGAGGCCGGTTCCCCGCAGCCTTCATCTCGTCCCTGACGTGCTCGGCAATGGCCCTCACCTGGATGTCCGACTGACCGGTGGCCAGGACGAAAAAATCCGTGGCGGAGGAAATGCCCCTCAGATCCAGGATGAGCACATCCTGTGCCTTTCGCTCCAGGGCCAGCTCGGCGGCCTGAACCACGTAGTCGGAATAGGGCTCCCCCGGGAGTTGCTCAGCATTCTCCATGGGATCGCCGGTCAATCCTCTTCCCTCTCCACGCGGACCTCGATCTCCCGTTCCACTTCGGCATGGAGGCGGATGGTCACGTTGTAGGTGCCCAAGGCCTTGAGGGGCTCATCGAGGAGGACCTGCCGCCGGTCGATCTCGAAGTCGGGCCCCGACGTGCCGGCCCGATCCGCGATGTCCGCGGAGGTCACGGACCCGAAGAGCTTCCCATCCTCCCCAGCCCGGGCATGGAAGGTCAGGGACATCCCGTCGAGCTGGGCCGCCCGGCGATTGGCTTCGAGGAAGTCGCGGCGGGTCTTCTCCTCGGCCTGCTTCTTCTCTTCCTCCAGACGCCGGATGTTGGCCTCGCTGGCCTCGTAGGCCAGCCCCTGGGGAAGGAGGAAGTTCCGGCCGTATCCGGGAGCCACGTCCACCACGTCCCCCGGCTCTCCTAGATTCTCCACAGCTTGGCGAAGGATCAGCTTCATGGATTCATTCCTTGTCGTCGGATCTCTCTGTTCCTTGGGGCCTTATGCGGGGGGGGGCTCCCCCCGCCGGGTCCTCAGGTCGAGCCAGGTGTCACCCAGCCCGATGATGAATGCGCCACCGATGATGAGCGGCGCTACGAACACCATTGCCAACACGAAGAGGAAACCACTTAAAAAGGAGATTCCTCCGCTCAAAAAAAGGACGACCGCGATACCTCGAAGGGCGTAGAGTGCCCCCATGAACACGACGGCGTTGGTTCCAAGCCTGGCTGCGAGCCCGGAGGTCCCCAGGAGGACCAGGAGTCCCACGATCAGCACCCAGATCAATTGATCGTTGAAACGAAACTCCCTCAGCGGCTTCAAGCTCTCGTCCCCGTTGCGGGTCATCCGCTGGAAGATCCACCAGGCCAGCCCCAGACCCGAGAGGGACCCGAGACAGAGGAGGGCCGGAAAGATCCGGGTCTGAACCGACATGGCCTCCAGGATCCTCTCCTCGAACGCTCCCGGGACGGCGCCGGACCCCATGGTGATCCGCGCAGCTTCCAGCGCTGCGCTCATCCCCTCCTCCATGCGTGACGTCACCATCCAGTCCACCACCAGCCAATCCCCGGGACGGACCCAGAAGAGAAGAGCCACGGCCAGGACCGAGCCGGCCAGGGCCCCGAGGCTTCGAGGAAGAAACGGTTCCCGGGGCCAACGCAGGGTCACAGCCAGAAACCATCCGGCCAGGAGGAGTGCCCAACCCCGCTCCAGATACCAGATGCCGGAGGTCGGCTCCCCGCCGAAGACCAGGATCAGAGCGAGAACGCTGATGGCCGTCGGCACCCACCCCTTTTCGGGCCGAGCAAGGACCAGGAAGGCGAAGGGGACGGCAACCAGCACCCCGGGGTTCAGGACCGAGAGGGCCCCGGTGATCCCCATGAGGCCGAGGGCCTGAAGCCACCCGCCTCCGGATACCGAGCCCGGGTTCTCCACGCGCTGCCCTCCCCCCTTTCGCGATACCCCTCTACGCCTCGTGGTCCCGGATGTACGGCAGCAACGCCAGATAGCGAGAACGCTTGATGGCTCTGCCCAACTGGCGCTGGAAGCCGGCCGTGACCTTGGTAGTTCGGCGGGGGAGGATCTTGCCCGACTCCGTGAGGAAGCGGGAGAGGGTCGCCACGTCCTTGTAGTTGAGAAGCTCGATGCGAGGCCCTTCGACCCTCCGACGCCGGCCCCGGCCCCCGGAGAACTCCGGCGGGCTGTCCCCGTCCTCCTCATCTTCCTCATCGTCCGGACCCACATCGTCATCATCGTCATCGTCGGAGGCGCTGGCCTGCATGGGCCTGGGCGCCAGAATGGACATCCCCGTAGTGGGCTCCCCCTCGTTCAGCACCACCAGGTAGCGCAGAAGGCTTTCCTCCAGCTTCAGAGCTCGCTCGAATTCCGGAAGACCGTCGGGCTCGCCCTTGAACTGGGCCACCACGTAGTAGCCCGTCCTGTGCGTATCGATGGGGTAGGCAAGCTGGCGGTTGCCCCAGTGGTCCACGGCGGTGACCTCCCCGTCCTGTCCCGTCACCAGCTCGTGGTAGGTATCCAGCTTCTTGTTGATGCCGGCCTCGTCCATGGCGGCATCGAAGATATAGACTACTTCGTAGAGTCTCACGTCATTTTCCCTCGGACCGTGGTGAGAACGGGCTCCATCCTTTTCATGGAGCGGGATGAACAGAATATAAATTGTAGCGAAAACACCGTTTCTGACCAAGATCCCCCCGGGAAGCAGGCCCCGGTGGGAGTCGTGTCATACGTTGAAACGGAAGAGAAGGATGTCCCCGTCGGCCACGGCGTACTCCCTCCCTTCGGAGCGAAGGAGCCCCTGCTCCCGAGCCTCCTTCAGGCTTCCCACCTCCACGAAGTCCTCGTACCGGATGGTCTCGGCCCGGATGAACCCCCGCTGGAAGTCGCTGTGGATGAGCCCGGCAGCCGTGGGGGCCGTCTCTCCCCGCCGGAGGGTCCACGCCCGAACCTCTCTCTCGTTGAAGGTGAAGAAAGTGATGAGGTCCAGGAGCCGGTAGGCCCGGTGTACCAGGCGTTCGAGACCTCCCTCTTCCACGCCCATCTCTCCCAGAAAGAGACCTCTCTCCTCCGGATCCAGCAGGGCCAGCTCGGCCTCGAAGGCCGACGAAATCCGCACCAACTCGTCCGGTGCCCGGGACCCGGGCGCTCCCCCCACGCCCAGGGCCGCTTCCAGTCGTTCCGGGGCTGGGCCACCGGATGTTCCCTTCAACTGCTCCTCGCCGACGTTCGCCACGTAGAGCACCGGCTTGGCGGTGAGGAGACCCAGCTCCCCGGCAAGGACCAACTCCTCACTCCCGGGAGCGAGGGTGCGGAGCGACTCCCCTCTCGAGAGGGCCGCATGGAGGGGCTCCAGGAGCTCCATCTCCCGGATGGCGTCGGTTTCCCCCGAGCGGGCCTTCTTCTCGACCTTCTCGATTCTCCGCTCCGCGGTCGCCAGGTCGGCCAGGGCCAGCTCCGTCTCCACCACGTCCCGATCCCTGACGGGGTCCACCGAACCCATCACGTGGGTGACGTCCGGGTCGTCGAAGAGCCGGAGGACATGGGCGAGGGCATCCACTTCCCGGATCTCTCCGAGAAACTGATTCCCGAGACCTTCTCCCCCGGAGGCGCCTTCCACCAGTCCAGCGATATCCACGAACTCGATGAAGGTGGGCACCCGGTCCGCTACCCCTGTCATCCGGTGGAGGACCGACAGCCGCTCGTCGGGGACTTCCACGATCCCGACATTCGAATCGACGGTGCAGAAGGGATAATTTTCAGCCGGCGCCCCGGCGGCGGTCAGGGCGTTGAAGAGGGAAGACTTTCCCACGTTGGGCAGCCCCACGATCCCGACTTTGAGCATGTGTCAATCCTCCCATTCGAAGGGGACCTCCCCCCTGGGAATCCGGCCACGGTCCCACGGTAAGGGATGACGCCCGTTCAGGGAACCGCCGGTGGGAAGGGGAAGCCGAAAGACAAGGCCCTCCTCGGAAACACACCCCTTCCACCCTCGCCCACCGGCGAAACGAGTCCTGCTCAGGTCCCCCCTTCAAAGGGTTGCGTGGGAAGCTCCCCATGACCCACCTTGACTCCTCATCGTGCCCGGGGCCGGTCCCTGACGATCACAAGGGGCTTCCCCTGGGCTTTAGTTTACTCGATCCGACGGGCCCGACGGGATTTGATCACGCGGCACGTCCTCCCTCGATCCAGGATCTGACTATGGAATTTTCTTTCGTGGGCCTTGGGGATGAGGAGCGATTCGAGTGGTTTCGCTCAGGGCTCCGGGATGTTCTCGAAGAGGCCGGGCACACCCTCCAGGATGACCCGGAGGAGGCGTCGCTGGTCATCAATTTCGTGGACCGGGACAAGCCCAAACCCTTCAGAAGGAAGGCCCAGGCTGTATTCGTGGTCTCGGTAACGGAGGTCGAACCGCCCTTCGGGGGACCGATGGAGAAGGGCTATCCCCTACTGGTTCGCTCCCTGAGCAACCTTCTCGTCGGGCTGGTGGATGAAGGGGACCCCCTGCCCCGGGTCCACTTCGTTACACCGGAGCAGGGGCATTACGAAGTGGGCGGTGGGGAGAACAAGGAAGACTATTTCCGGGCCGTCTATGCCCGGATTCGCCCCCTGGCCACCTCGAAGCTGGTTCTGAACAACGTCTACGAGACGGATCTGCCCGAAGAGCTCTGGAACGGGGACGCCATTACCGAGCAGATCTCCCGGGCGGGGCGGAAGCTGGACGAGCTGAACCTCCTTCCCACCCCCTTCCCCATGGAGAAGTACCTCTCGAAGCGGGATCAGAGACACCTGAAGCTCCTCTACGGGATCGGCGGCTTGAGTTACGGGAATCTCTCGGCGCGACTGGACGAATCCCGTTTCTGGATGAGCGCGTCGGGCGTGGACAAGTCCAATCTGGAGGAGATCGGGAGGGACATCCTCCTGGTGAAAGATTACGATCCCGAGAACAACGCCATGATCCTGAGCGTGCCCCCGGAGGTGGAACCCCGGCGGGTTTCGGTGGATGCCATCGAGCACTGGATGATCTACCGGGAACACCCGGAGGTGGGCGCCATCCTCCACGTCCACGCCTGGATGGACGGGGCCCCCTCCACCGAGTTCAACTATCCCTGCGGCACCATGGAGCTGGGGACCGCCGTGGCAGACATCGTCCGTGAGGCGCCCGTCCCCCCCGAAGCCGTCGTGGGGCTGAAGAACCACGGCCTCACCATCGTGGGTCAGTCCATGGACGAGATCTTCGAGCGCGTGGAGGGCCGGCTCTATCAGCCCGTTCCCATGTCCTGACGGGGAACAAGGGTGAAGGGACCGGAGCGAGGGTCCCCGAACAAGCTGCTGGAGGCCAATTCGACCGGAGGGGAGCCCGCCAAGGGCTCCCCTCTCGTCATTTTGTACCCAGGGCGCTCTGAAGGGCCAGGATGAGGTCCCCGTGCCTGGAGAAGGCCCACCTGGCCTCCTCCAACTCCAGGCGTTCCGTGTTGGTGTGGGCAAAGCGTTCCTCTCCCGGGGCGAACCCGAGGGTCGGGACACCGTAGATCCCGCAGCTCCACCCGCCATCGGTAGCGAAGGTCCAGGGGCGCACTCTGGCCGGCCCCTCCCCTTTCCTGGAGCCCACCGCCTCCGCCGCCGCCCGGATCAATGGGTTGTCCCCGTCCATGAGGAACCCGGGAGAGAAGAGGTCCCTCTCCTCGGTCCTTCCCGTATAGGAGGTCTGCACCTCCCGGGCCATTCTGACCTCCACCCCCATCCCGGAGGGAACGGAGGGCAGGCGACGGCCGACGGCTTCCCGGACGGAGGCGACCAGCGTCTCGTTGGTGCTCCCGGGGAGGACCCGCCAATCCACCACCACCACCACCTCGTCGGGGATCACGTTGGGGCTGTCCGGAAGGCACCGGATCCCCGTGGCTACCAGGGAGGCCGGCCCCAGCACCGGGTCCGTGGGCTGATCCCGGGCCAGATCGTCCACGGCCCCCAGGACGGGAGGGACCAGGTCCAGGGCATTCCTGGCCCGCTCCGGGGCGCTGGCGTGCCCGGCCACGCCCGAAAGAACGACCTCCAGCTCCCCCCGACCCCGGTGACCCGTGGTGATATCCCCCTTCGTGGCCTCGCCGATGATGACGACTGCAGGTTCCACCTCCATGGCACCCAAAAGGGCGTCCATCCCCCATCCCCCCCGTTCCTCGAAGACGGTGTGGGCCACGATGACGTCCCCCGTCGCCGTGCCCCGCAGGGCTGCGGCAGCGTGGGTCTGCAGGGCCAGGGGGCCCTTGATGTCCATGGCCCCCCGCCCGTGGAGGAACCCATCGGCCACGGCTCCGCTGAAGGGAGGATGCTCCCAGCTCTCGGGGTCCCCTTCATGCACCACATCCAGATGGCAGTTGAGCATCACGGGAGCCCCGCCCGCCGTTCCTCGAATGATCCCGATGACGTTCCCCACACCGTCGGTTCGGACCTCCTCGTACCCCAGCTCCTCCATCTCCAGGAGGATTCGCTTTGCCACCGCTTCCTCCTCCCCCGACGGGGAGGGGATCCTTATGAGATCCCGGGCGAAGGCGAGGGCGTTCTCGAAGGTGGCATCCTTGGACACGAATGGGCTCCTTTCGGCGTTTCGGACCGGGTCCCCCCCGGGCGGGAGCATGGGCTCCCAACCAGTCTAGGAGGGTGTTGCGGAAAGGGGGAGGGGTCGCCCCCGGCTCCCGCCGGAACCGTGACGGAGAAGGTTGGGGCCCCCACGGAGTTCCAGGCCTCGTCGTCGGAGGCCGGCAACGCGCCGGGAGGACGAAAGAAGGGCCCGGCTCCCGAGAGAACCGGACCCTTCCCGTCCTGCGGGGACCACCAGCGGCGTTCAGCCCAAGATCTTCTGTACCATCTCGGTGATCCACATGGCTACCCCACTCACCTCGATCTCGTGGACCCGGACGAACCAGGGGGCCAGGACCAGAGAGACCACGCTCATGAGCTTGATGAGGATGTTCATGGAGGGCCCGGAGGTGTCCTTGAAGGGATCACCCACGGTGTCGCCCACCACGGCGGCCTTGTGGGGCTCGGACCCCTTACCGCCGTGGGCGCCACCCTCGATGTACTTCTTGGCGTTGTCCCAGGCTCCCCCGGCGTTGGCCATGAAGAGGGCCATGAGGACGCCGGTTACGGTGGCTCCGGCCAGCATTCCACCCAGAGCCTCCACACCCAGGAAGTACCCGACGATCACCGGCGCCAGGACGGCGGTGAGGCCCGGCAGGACCATCTCACGGAGAGCGGCCTTCGTGGAGATATCCACACAGCGGGCCGAATCCGGCTTCCCGGTTCCCTCCATGATCCCGGGGATCTCCCGGAACTGCCTGCGAACCTCCTCCACCATCCCCTGAGCCGCCTTCCCCACGGCGGTCATGGTGAAGGCCGCCACCAGGAAGGGAAGAATCCCGCCCAGGAAGAGGCCGATGACCACGAGGGGGTTGACCAGGTCGATGCCCGTCTGCTGCAGCCCCACCTTGGAGCCGTAGGCGCTGAAGAGGGCCAGGGCCGTGAGGGCCGCCGACCCGATGGCGAAGCCCTTACCGATGGCCGCCGTGGTGTTTCCGATGGCGTCCAGGGAGTCGGTGACGGCCCGGGTCTCGGGGCCGAGTCCCGCCATCTCGCTGATTCCGCCGGCGTTGTCGGCCACGGGACCGTAGGCGTCCACGGACATGGTCACGCCCACCGTAGCCAACATGCCCACGGCGGCGATTCCGATGCCGTAGAGGCCGGCCGTCTCGAAGGAGATGAAGATGGCCACGCAGATGAGGACCATGGGAACGGCCGTGGACTCCATCCCGATGGCGAGGCCGCTGATGATGTTCGTGGCAGGTCCCGTCTCACTGGCGTCGGCGATCTTGCGGATGGGCCCAGCGGCGGTGTAGTACTCCGTCACCAACCCGATGAAGATCCCCACGAGGCTACCGGCCAGGATGGCCCAGAAGGGCCCGGAAGTGGGAAGCATGTTCCCCGTGTCCACATCCACGATCTCCACGCCCACGGCCTGCACCACGAACCACATAGCCACCAGGAAGAGCCCGGCGGCGATGAAGGTGACGTTCCTGAGGGCTCCGGCGGGATCCGTCCGCTCCAGAACCTTCATCATGAAGATCCCGATGAAGGAGGCCACCAGGCCGACGGCCACGGTGAGGATGGGAAGGGCGACTCCCTCTACGGGAGTGGTTGCCAGGGTGGCGGAGGTGGCGGCAATGGCCATGGTGGCCACCACGGAGCCCACGTAGGACTCGAAGATGTCGGCGCCCAGGCCGGCCACGTCGCCCACGTTGTCGCCCACGTTGTCGGCGATGGTGGCGGGGTTGCGGGGGTCGTCCTCGGGAATCCCGGCTTCCACCTTCCCCACCAGGTCGGCGCCCACATCGGCGGCCTTGGTGTAGATGCCTCCGCCCACACGGGCGAAGAGGGCGATGGAGCTGGCACCCATGGCGAAGCCGGCGATGATCTCACTGAAGTTGGGGAGCTGATCCGTCCCCGCGACCGCACCGGCAGCGTAGATGAAGTAGAAGATGCCGAGGCCGAAGAGCCCCAGGGAGGCCACGGCCAGCCCCATGACGGCGCCGCCGAAGAAGGCGATACGCAGAGCCTTCCCCGGACCGTGGTCGTTGGCCGCCGCCGAAGTACGGACGTTGGCCCTCGTGGCCGCCTTCATCCCCAAGAAGCCGGCGCAGATGGAGCTGAAGGCACCGGCGATGTAGGCGATGGACGTATGGACGCTGATGGCCCACCCCAGAAGGATGGCGACGATCACCACGAACGCCAGAAGGAAGGTGTACTCCCTTCGGAGGAAGGCCATGGCTCCGTCATGGATCTGGTCGGACAGGTCCCTCATGGCATCGGTGCCGGAATCCTGTCTCTTGACGTAGGTGTAGATGAACATGGCCACGGCCAACCCAAGAAGGCCGATGATCCACGTCCAGTCGGTCAGGTTGATGAGGTTACTCATGGGCGACGCTTTCCCGTTTTAACGGTTGAACTCTACCCGATTGAACTCGACTCAGGTTAAACACCTTCACGAAAAAAAAAAGCATGGTCGTCGGGACCGGTGCCGGGAGGGAACCGGCCTCTGAACCGGGAGCCACCAGGTTCACTGGTTGTACCGGTTCATGGCCTCGTCCATCCCTTTCTCTCCCCAGACCTCCACTCCCCGAGTCAGCTCGGGAAGAAGATCGAGGATTACATCTTCGTCGTCCGGATCCATGGGCGAAAGGACCCAGTCCGAGAGGTCCGTGCCTTCGGGACACAGCCCCACTCCGATGCGGAGGCGATGATAGTCGTCGGAGCCCAGGGCCCGGGACACGGACCTCAACCCGTTGTGTCCACCGGGAGAGCCCCCGGACCGAAAACGAACGCGGCCCACATCCAGGGCCGCGTCGTCCACTACAACGAGGAGATCGTCTTCCCACCGGAACTCCGGGAGGGAGGCCAGGGCCAGGAGGGCCTGGCCGCTCCGATTCATATAGGTGACCGGCTTCATGAGCCGATAGCTTTCCGCTCCTCTGGAACCCTCCGTGACCAGGGCCTTTTCCACCTTTTCGAAGGTGGGAAGATCCCAATCGTAGGCCAGGCGGTCCAGGAGCCACCAGCCCACGTTGTGGCGGGTGGCATCGTATTCGGGTCCGGGATTTCCGAGCCCGACAACCACTTTCACGGCCGGGCCGCTTACGTTTTGTCCTCTGCGGCGCCCTCCTCGGCCTCCCCTTCTTCCTCGCCCTCGGCAGGAACCTCGCCCTCTTCCTCGGCCTCCTCGAGCTCTGCTTCCAGGGCTTCCTCTTCCTCTTCCTCGACCTCGAGAATCTTCGGAATCTGGACCGAGCAGATCGTGCGTTCCGCATCCACCAGAAGATCCACGCCCTCGCCCAGGTCGACATCGTAGACGTGGAGGGCATCTCCCACGCCCAGCCCCGTCACGTCCAGGGAAATCACCTCCGGAATCTTGGCCGGGATGCATTTCACCCGAAGCTCGTTGATGGTCTGCTCCAGGATCCCGCCGGATTCCTTCACGCCTACAGGGATCCCCTCGAGGCTCACCGGAATCTCCAACTCCACGGCGACACCCTTCTGGATCCTCAGAAAATCGACGTGGAGGAGACCGGCCTTGTCGGGGTACGCCTGAATCTCACGGATCAGCGTCTGCATCGGCTCCTTCTCACCCTCGACGAGAAGGTTCACGATGGTGTTCTCCACCGAGATCCGCTGAAACAAGTACTCCGTCTCCTGGACATCCAGGGTGAGGTTTCGGGTTTCCATGTCCTTGCCGTAGACCACGGCGGGGATGCGGCCCTCGGCACGAAGCTTGACGGCCGCCTCCTTCCCGGTCTCGGTTCGGTCCAGAGCCTTCAACTCGATATTCTGTCGCATTCCTCGTTCTCGCTATCCGGTGGAGGCCCCGCTGCCGACCGTCCACCGGGCCGGCCCAGACCAGGCCTGAAAATCATTTGGTTCGGAGTGCTAGTCGTCGTCCGAAATCTCGAAGAGCGCACTCACCGACTCGTTCGAGTGGATGTATTGAATGGCATTCGCCAGGAGCCCGGCCACGGACAGCACCCGCAGCTTCTCAAAGCGCTTCTCCTGAGGAATGTCGATGGTGTTCGTCACCACCAACTCCTTCAGCGGCGCATCCTTGATCCGCTCCACAGCCGGCCCCGATAGAAGCGCGTGGGACGCAGCGCAGTAGACTTCCTCCGCCCCCCGATCACAGAGGGCCCGAACGGCGTTCACCAGTGTTCCTCCGGTGTCCACCATGTCGTCCACCAGAAGGCATTGTTTTCCCTTCACCTCTCCCACCACATTGACGACTTCGGCCACATTGGGCGCGGGGCGACGCTTGTCGATGATGGCAAAGCTGGCCTTGAGCCGACGGGCGTACCCCCGGGCCATCTTTGCGGATCCCACATCCGGCGCCACGACCACCACGTCGTCGAGCCCCTTGTCCCGGAAATACCTCACAAGAACCGGGGCAGCGTACAGGTGGTCCACGGGGATGTCGAAAAATCCCTGGATCTGATGCTGGTGGAAGTCGATCCCCACCAGTCGATCCGCACCGGCCGCCACGATCAGGTTGGCCATGAGCTTCGCGCCGATGGCTACCCGGGGCTGATCCTTCCGGTCCTGCCGACCGTATCCGTAGTACGGAGTCACAGCCGTCACCCGCGCGGCCGAGGCTCTTTTCGCCGCATCGATGAGGAGGAGGAGTTCCAGGATCTGGTCCCCCGGGGACGCGGTGGGCTGGATGATGAACACATCCCGCCCCCTGGCGTTCCGGTCGATCCTTACGAAGATCTCCCCATCTGCGAAGTCCCGAATCGTCGCGGAATCCGGGGATTTCGCGACGAACTCGCCGATCTCCTCGGCCAGGGGCCGGTTGGCCCGGCCCGAGAGGAGGAGCATCGGCCCGCGCTGAAGGGTGTCGTCCATCGGACGTTACCGTTGAATTGCCGGGTCAAACCACTTCCTGTGACAGCGCGCCAATCTAGAGACGAGCCCGGAGGGAGTCAACTCGTGATGAATGTCTCGAATAGGAAGGAAGACACGGTCAGTAGAGGGTTATCCGCCGCTCCGACAACACTTTACTTCGATAGGGCAACGCCAGCTCGAGGCGCAAAAGATACTGACCGGAATCCAGCGGGGGCAGATCCAGATCCACGGCTCTGAGCAGCGGTCCCAGGGCGTCGTCGCCGCCTTCGGTCCAGGAGAGGGTCAGGGCGGGGTCCTTTTCGAAGAGACCGAGTCGGTTGAAGGCGCGCCGAATCAGCCCCGTCTCCGCCTCCACCACGCTGATCTCGAAGCTCAGCGGTTCCCTGCGCCGCCCGAGTCCGTAGACCTCCCAGACCACCCGAACGGTCTCGCCGGCGGGAAGCACCGTGGTGGAGAGCATCCCGGGCAAGGCTTCATCCAGGGATTCTGGAAGCCCCCCCACCGCCCCGGCCAGGATGAGGTCGGACAGGGTGGGCACATCCCGGGGCACGGCCTCGGCCTCCACGCCGTGCCTGACCCGGGCTCCCCATCGTCCCGAGGGGTTCCAGAGCTCCTGGCTCACGAGGTACCCTCCCGGCGGCACCTCCAGGGTCAGAACCCCCTGAGCGCCTCTGCCCAGGGCGGCCCAGGGTGCCCATGCCCCCGTGTCGGGGACCAGGAAGAGACCGGAGAGGGTGTCGCTGGTGAGTCCGGTGGCAGGCGGCGCCCAGGGCGGAGGCTGTCCTCTGACTCTTTCGTCCTCCCCTCCTGCGTCCCCCGAGCCTTCCTGGTTCGACTCGGCGGGATCAGGCCGCCTCCGGTGAAGCACCGTGTCCATGGGTGCTCCGTACGCCGCCACGACCAGGAGGTCCCCGTCTCGCCGGAGGACGGCCGTCTGAGCCCTTCCTCGGGCCACCAGGGGCGCCCGGACCGGCGCACTGGCACTCATGGGTCGTTCGTCCTCGGGTATCCAGGCCCCCTCCTCGAGGGCACTCGGATCTTCCAGGGCCTCGAAAGGAGGAAGCAGCCCCCGGGAATCGGGGTGGTGATGCTCCACGACGCTCCCGGTGGCCATATCCCCCATGCGCGGGCGCGTCTTCTCCCATCCGGCCACGAAACCGTACCGCACCAGAATCTCCCGAAAGCCCCTGCCCCAGGAGAGTCCCATGGTCGTGGACGCGTCGTCGTAGAGCTCGGATCCGAACCACCGGGCCAGGTGCTCGGTCAGCCGCTCGTTTCCGGGTGTCAGGTAGAGGGGATCGGCCAGCCGCCAGAACCGCTCCCGAGCCTCTTCCCGGGTGAGTTGGCCGGGACTCGAAAGCCACCGCTCCACGGCGTAGTCCACCAGCACGGAGGGATCCGTCCACTCCCGGGCCCGATCCGGGCTCATGCCGTCCAGCGCCGCCTCGAAGGCCACCATGGCCTCGGCAGGCATCCCCCCCCGGTGCAGGACGTAGCCCAGGAGGGCTTGACACCACCAGCCGGGAGGGGCCACGCAGCTCCGAGCCACCTCTTCCGCCTCCCTCCAGCGCCCCACGTCCCCCAGGTACCGCACCCGCTGACCCCGCACCCAGTGGTCCCCGGGGATCGCCTCGCCGACCTGCGCCAGCGTGCCCAGGAGCTCATCTCGAGCCTCCGTGACCTCCGGGGCCTCCTCCACGGGCTCCCAGTCCACGCCGCCCTGAAAGCGCAGGCAGATCCGTCCGATCTGCTCGTCGCACCCCCCTCCCGACCAGTCTTCGTCCGTGGGATAGAGGTGGCTCCGGTGCAGGCGCTCGAACCCCCTCTGGGCATCCCGGGCCCTGTTACGGAGCTCCGACGAATCCTGATGGACGACGGAGGACGCCCGCCCCCCGGGATCCCGACGGGCCTGAGAGGAAGCGTGGGATGGGACCACACCCCATGCGGTGACGAGAAGGAGAACGAAGGACCATTGGCCCGGGTGGATTCGAACCACCACCGCCGGTTCCAAAGACCGGTGTCCTGCCATTAGACGACGGGCCATGAAAGTGAGCTCGCTATGAGAATCGTACCGCCGAACCCTGCTCGGATTCAACCCCCGGAAGGAAGGGGAAGCTCCGGCCTCCTTTCGAGAGTACGCGTCAGGATGAAGCGGGTTTCGGGAAAGGCGGCCCGGAGCCGATCCAGGGCAGCCGAGGCTTCCCCTTCATGCCGATAGACGGCAAATAGGGCGCTTCCGCTCCCGGAGAGCAAGGAAAAACGTGGGGCCGTGCCCTGCAGGGCGGTGCGAAGGCGTCCGAGCAGAGGGTGAACGGGGAAGATGACGTCCTCGAAGTCGTTGGCGGCGAAGGAGGCCACGCCTTCCCACCGGGAGAGATCCTCGAGGGAGAGGAGCCCGGCGACCCGATGTCCACCGGTTTCTTCCCGATGCCGGGCCAGGAGTCCGTAGGCCCGGGGGGTTTCCATGCCTACCGGGGGAAGGGCCAGGAGCGTCGGGGCCGAGGGGAGGGGCGGAAGAGGCGTCACCCGATCTCCCCTTCCCCAGGCCAGGGCCAGAGGGGAGGGGGAAAAGAAGAAGGGGACGTCGGACCCCAGCTCCCGGGACATCGCCGTGAGCTCTTCGGGAGCCACCGCCCCGGGGAAGAGGTAGTCCATGGCCCGAAGGGTGGCAGCCGCATCGGACGATCCGCCCCCGAGACCGGCCTGCATGGGGATGCGCTTCTTCAGGTGGATCTTCACCCCCTCTTCGATCCCTCCTCGGGTCAGAAAACCCCGGGCGGCCCGGTAGACCAGGTTGTCTTCCGGTGATCCCATGGGCGGGCCGTCGATGTCCAGGGTCACGCCTTGCCCGCCCCGCTCGAGGGTCAGCTCGTCACCGAAGGCCAGGGCCGCAAAGAGCGTTTCAAGTTGGTGGAATCCCGACTCTTCCCGGGCCATGACCCGGAGGGCCAGGTTCACCTTTGCCGGTGCACGGATCGTCAGCACATGGGCTCCTTTTCCGAAGGCTCCCCGGTTCCGCCGAGACGGAGATCACCCACCGAAGTCCCCATCCGGTCCATCCTCCAGCGTCTTCGCGATGGGCTCCGGGTGCCTCCTCTCCACGGCCTCCTCCACCGTCTCTTCGCTCTTCCCCATTTCCTCCACGGAGATCCCCAGGCGGGTGGCGTAGTAGAGGCCGATGAGGGTCACCGGGATGAACCCGCCCAGGTGGAATCCGAAGGCGAACGCCAGGGTGGAGGCCGCCGGAATCCCGTACACGCCCAGTCCCAGGCGTACCCCCAGGTGGAAGGTACCGAAGAAGCCCGGAGCGGCCGGAAGGGATACGGCAAAGGCCACGGCCGAATTCACGAAGAGTGCCGTGTCGTAGCCCACGTCGATACCGAAGGCCCTGAAGCCCACCCAGAACGCCAGCGTCTGCCAGGCCCATACCACCACCGACCAGAGGAAAGCCACCAGGAGGGGGCCCGGTTTCTGAAAGACCTTCAGTCCGTCCAGAAACGCTTCCAGGGCATCGACGACCAACCGGGCCGCGGACTGGGGCAGGTGCGTGGCGATCCTCTCCGCCCATCCGACGACCGTCCTGGGAAAGAGGAGGAGGAGCACCATCACCAGGAGGAGGACCAGCAGGGTAAGGGCCACGCCCTGGGCAACCGGCGCCAACTCCCCCAGGGAGCCCTCGGCGGGGAAGCCCGGGGCCGCCATGGCCACGAAGAGGAAGAGGACGATGATGAGCCCGTCCAGGAACCGCTCGACGACGAGGGAACCGAAGGCGCCACTCACCGGAATCGGCTCCAGACGGGCCAGGGCGTAGGCTCTGACGAACTCCCCCAGGCGGGCGGGGAGGAGGTTGTTGGCCATGAACCCGATGTTCACGGCCGCCCATCGGGAGCGAAGGGAGGTCCCCGAGTGGGAGGGATCCAGGAGCACCTTCCACCGAAGCGCCCTCAGAAAGAAGGTCCCCGTGGCGATGGCTACCGCGAGACCCAGGAGCCAGAAATTCCCGTTCCGGATCTCGGACCACACCTCCACCAGGTCCACACCCTTGAGGAGCCACCAGAGGAGGACGCCGGTGATGAGGAGCCCCAGCACCGTCCGCCGCATGATCAGTAACCCATGGGGTCGATCCAACGACCGGGCTCCTTCACCGTCTCCGGCGCCCTCCTGAGCAGGTCACCCATCTCCCTCACGGCGGCGTCGAGTCCCACGAATATACTCCGGGAGATGATGCTGTGGCCGATGTTCAGCTCTTCGATCTCCCGGATGGCTGCCACGGGAATGACGTTCTCGTAGGTGAGTCCATGGCCCGCATGGACGGCGAGCCCCAACTCAACGCCTTTCCCCGCGACTCGGGCCAGCCGCTCCAGCTCTCGTCCCCGCTCGGCCCCCTCGGCGTTGGCATACTCCCCGGTATGGAGCTCCACGGCAGTGGCGCCGATCTCCAGCGTATGATGGAGAGCGGTCTCCCCCGGATCCACGAACAGGGAGGTCCGGACTCCCGCTTCTTCGAGCCGCTCCACGGCTCGTTTCAACTCCCCCCGGTTCTCCGCCGATCCCAGATCCAGGCCCCCTTCCGTGGTGACCTCCTCCCGTTTTTCCGGGACCAGGGTGGCCTGGAGGGGCTTCAACTCGCAGGCCAGATTCAGGATTTCCGACGAAGCGGCCAACTCCAGATTCACCCCGGTCCTGGCCGTCTCCATGAGAAGCCGTACGTCCCGATCCTGGATGTGCCTCCGGTCCTCCCGAAGATGGACCGTGATCCCGTGGGCGCCTCCCAGCTCCGCCAGGACGGCGGCCCGGACCGGGTCCGGCTCGTCGGTGCGCCGGGCCTGCCGCACCGTGGCCACATGGTCGATGTTCACATAGAGTCTCATCGTTCCTTCTCCAGGAGCTCTCTGAGCCCCTCTGCTGTATCCGTATCCAATCCCTCCTCGAGGGCCACCTCGAGGATCTCGAGTCCCATGGCAGCATACACGGATCGCTCCCGGGGCTCCAGGGCCCGGAGGTGGAGTCGAACCGTTTCCACGTCCCCCCTGGAAATGGGACCGGTGAGGGCCCGGCCCGGACCCAGCCGTTCCAGGTTCTCGAGGCTTCCTCTGGCCAGGGGAAGGATGGCGTTCAACGCCTCATCTTCGGGGATTCCCGCCTGGGCCATGAGACGTCCCGCCGCACCCACGAGCCCGGAGAGACAATTGGAGGCCAGGACGGCGGCCGCATGGTAGAGGGGTCTCCGGGCCACGGGGATCTGGACGGCCCGGGATCCCAGATGGGCAAGGATCCGACGAGCGGCGGAGACGGCGGGGGGCTCCCCGGAGATGGCGAAGACGATGCCCTTCAATTGCTCGGCCCCCAGGACCGGGTCGGCCAGGGTCTGGAGGGGGTGCAGGGTGCCCACTCCGTAGCCTCGACCGTGGAGGGGTGCCAGGGAATCGGTCCCCGTCACCCCCGAGAGATGGAAGGCCACGCAGCCCGGAGGCGCGTCGCCATGGGCCGCCAGGGCCATGGCGAGCTCGGGGAGGACGTTGTCGGGGACGGAGAGAATGAGGGCCGTGGTTCCCGGTTCGGGTTTCTCGAGGCCGAAGACGTAGCGGGCGAGGCCGTCGATGAAGAGGGGATGGGCCGGAGGATCGGGCCTCCTTCCACAGTAGACCAGATCCGCGACGGCCCCCTCCTGCGCCAGTGCATACCCCAGGGACAGGCCGGCCCGACCGGGTCCCACGAAAAAGAGACGCTCGGACATGGAAGTCAGCCCACTTCCCGGATCTCGACCCCCGGCCGGCCCTGAAGCCGTCCCAGGGATGCTTCGGGCAACCGGACTTCCACTTCCATCCGGGTTCCGTTCTCGCTCTGACCCAGCACCTCCCCCTCCCGGTGCAGAGCAGCCAGAGCCTCCCCGTCCCCTGCCGGTACCGAGATGAGAAGCCTGCTCAGGCGCGCTCGGATACGAGCCTTCAGAACCTCCTTGAGCTTCTCCAGGGTACCGGCCTGGTGAGCGGAAACAAAAACCGCAGGCGTGGGATCCATAGCTCTGACACGGGTCCGAAGGGTGTCCTCTTCCTCATGGGTCATGCGGTCCGTCTTGTTGAAGACCAGGATCTGGGGTCGGTGGGTGAGCTCCAGCTCCTCCAGAACCTGGTTCACGACCTCCTTGTGCTCTTCCCAATCCGGGTCCGAGGCATCGATGACATGGAGGAGAACGTCCGCCTCCCTGGCTTCTTCCAGCGTGGAACGGAAGGAAGCAATGAGGTGGTGGGGAAGCTTTCGTATGAATCCCACCGTGTCGGTGACGAGGGTCTGATGGCCCGAACCCAGATCCACCATCCTCGTCGCCGAGTCCAGGGTGGCGAAGAGACGATCCTCCACGAAGAGGTCCGCTCCGGAGAGGGTCCTGAGCAGGGACGACTTCCCGGCGTTGGTGTAGCCCACCAGGGCGGCCCGGAACTCCACCTCCCGCCTCCTCCGCTGAACAGCCCGGGCCCGGGCCACATCTTTCAGCTTGGACTTCAGATCGGCGATGCGGGTCCCGATGAGACGCCGGTCCGTTTCCAGTTGGGTCTCACCGGGACCCCGGAGCCCGATGCCGCCGCGAATTCTGGAGAGGTGGCTCCACATGCGCCGAAGCCGGGGGAGGAGATATTCGAGCTGGGCCAGCTCCACCTGCATCTTGGCTTCCCGGGTCCGTGCCCGCGTAGCGAAGATGTCCAGGATGAGCTCGGGCCGATCCATGACCCTCACGTCCACCAGGTCCTCGAGATTCTTCCCCTGGGCCGGGGAGAGCTCGTCGTCGAAGATGACCAGATCCGCCCCGGTGCTTTTCACCAACCTCTTCAGCTCCCGGGCCTTGCCATCTCCGATGAAATAGCGCGGGTTGGGAGCATCGATCTTCTGCTGAAGAACGGAGACCACTTCGCCTCCCGCCGTAGCGGTAAGCCGGTTGAGCTCCTGCAGATGCTCCTCGGTCCGTCGGGGATCGGAGCCTCGAAGGGGGGCTCCCACCAGAACCGCCTTGTCCACCGGCATCCGGTTGTCAATGAGCTGGGTTGGAATGGTGCCGCTCTCCGGAAAAAATGAACAATCTCCCAGGGTGTGCAGGACTGGAGAAGATCATGGCCGAAGCACGCCGTCACTCCTGAACGGAACATGCAGCCCGGACGTTTCACTGCCCAGCCAGAGCTCGCCACTGATCCGGTACGGAACCTCCCCCCGTGAAAGGAGGCTCCGCAGTGCGCCCCCCAGGCTCCGGTACTCGAAGGTCACAGGAACGACCACCTCCCTGGACTCTCCCCCGGAGAGGGCGAGATGTCGGGCGTGGAACCCGTCGGCCAGCTTCAACCACTCCCCCCCCTCGTCCGAGCCCCGGACCTCCAACTCATAGAGGAAACCTCTGAGGTTCATGGCCCGGTTCCGCTCGTTCGTCACCTCCAGGGTCACCTCCGCCGTTCCCGAATCCAGGCCCAGGGAAGCCAGCTCCACCCCGACGATCTCCACCTTCGGCATGGCGAAGAGGCTGGCACACGCAGAGAGGAGAGGAAGAAGAGCGAGGCAGAGGAGTCCGGACGGCACTCTGCTCCGACGAGCCGGCAGGCGTAGGATGTTCATTGTCTGGACTCCCTCTTCCATGGTTTTCGTCCTTTCTGTGTACCCTGCAGCCCCGGTGCCGGATCCCCGTCAACGGAGCAGAACCGGGACTTCAAGGGCCCCATCAGGAACCCTCCTCCCCGGACCCCTCCGGGCCGGATTCCTCTCCTTTTTCGCCGCGCCTTCTGGCCCACCAGTCCAGTCGCTTTCGAACGGTGGCCTCGTGGCCGAAGGGCCCCGGCTCGTAGAACACGCGCCCCCGGAGGACATCCGGAAGATAACTCTGGGACGCCACCCCGTCCGGCGCGTCGTGATCGTATTGGTACCCCTTCCCGTAGCCCAGCTCCTTCATGAGGGAGGTGGGGGCATTCCGGATGTGAAGGGGAACGGGGGCGCCCGGCGTCTCCCTGGCCGCTCCCAGTGCGTTCTTCCAGGCCAGGTAGACCCGATTCGACTTGGGCGCCGTGGCCAGGTAGAGGACGGCCTGGGCCAGGGCCAGGTCTCCTTCCGGGGACCCCAGGAAGTGGTAGGCATCCCGTGCAGCAAGGGCCATACGAAGGGCTTCGGGATCCGAAAGGCCGATGTCCTCGGTGGCCATGCGAATGATCCTCCGGGCCAGGTAGAGGGGATCCTCACCCCCCTCCAGCATGCGTGCCAGCCAGTAGAGGGCTCCATCAGGATCGCTCCCCCGCACGGCCTTGTGGAGAGCCGAGATGAGGTTGAAGTGCTCCTCTCCGGCCTTGTCGTAAACGGCGAATCGCAACTGGGCCGCTTCCCTGACCACGTCCGGGGTGAGGGTTCCGCCCCTACCCACCAACTTGGCAGCCCCCTCCAGGATCCCCAGCGCCCGACGGGCGTCCCCGTCGGCCTCCACGGCCATGATCTTCAGCGTCTCCCGGTCCCATTTGAGCTCCAGCTCCCCGAGCCCCCGCTCCCCGTCCTGCACGGCCGTGGTGAGCATGACCGTGAGGTCCTCGGGGGAAAGGGGCTCCAGGACGAAGACGGGAGCCCTGGAGAGGAGGGGACGGACGACCTCGAAGGAGGGATTCTCGGTGGTGGCTCCCATGAGGACGATGGTGCCGTCCTCCACGTGGGGAAGGAAGGCGTCCTGCTGCGCCTTGTTGAATCGGTGGATCTCGTCGCAGAAGAGAATGGTGCTTCGCTCCGACGTGCGTTGGCGTTCCCTGGCCTGGGCGATGATCTCCCGGACCCGGCCCACGCCCTCCGTGACCGCCGAGAAGGACTCGAAGGCCGCATCGGTACCCGAAGCGAGGAGCCGGGCCAGCGTCGTCTTTCCGGAGCCCGGGGGGCCCCAGAAGATCATGCTCCCCACCTCCCCTCGATCCAGCATGGCCCGGAGGACCTTCCCGGGCCCCAGGAGGTGCTCCTGGCCCCTGAACTCCTCCAGGGTCCGGGGTCTCACCCGGGCGGCAAGGGGGGCGTCGGCCTCCTCGTCTTCGCGGAAGAGATCCAGCTCGGTCATTCCTATCCCTCCCCCTCCAGGCGCTCCTGAACCAGGGCCAGGAGTCGGTCCCGTCGGTTCAGCGATGGATCGTCCAGGACACGCTCCATGAGGAAGGAAAGGAGCTCACCGAAATGGGGGCCGGGCTTGAGGCCCATGCCGATGAGGTCCCGTCCGTCCACGGCCAGATCCTGGATCTTCAGGGGAACGCCCTCCCGAATCAGGGCCCTGAGACGGGAAAGCACGGCCAGCACCGAATCGGGCTCCCTTCCCCACCGGGCGCGATCCAGGCGGGCCTTCGCCAGCCAGATCCTGGCCAGGTGGGAAAGCCAGTCGGGATCCGCCATGTGCAGCCACCTCCGGAGGGCGGCCTGCTCCTCCAGACCCACGGGAGGTTCCAGTCCCACCCCGACCTGCTCCGAAACCTCCCGGATCTCCGCATTGGAAAAACGAAGGCGAATGAGGAGGGCCGCCGCTCGTTCCTGTGCCCGGAGGCGCCCCTCTTCTCCGGGCGCGTCTCCGTGAATCTCCGGAACCCCCAGCCCCTGGAGGAGGGCCACCAGCCGCCGGAGCGGTCGGGACCGGGAAAGTGCGTCGGTGAGGAGGAGAGAGTGGACCCAGAGGTCCTCGTCGCGACCCGGGCGAGCGTGGCCTTCCACGGCTGCGAGCTCGGGGAAAAGGGCTCCCAGCACGCCCGCCGCCCGGTAGAGCGCCAGGGCCCCGGAGGGGCGGGCGTCTTCCGCCAGGACCTTCATGAGCTCCTCCCTGACCCGCTCCGGAGAGAGGACGTCCAGCTCCCCCGTGCAGGCGCAGAGGGCCCGCCACGTGTCTTCGTGGATCTGAAAGCGGAACCGTCCCGAGAAACGGAGGCCCCGGAGGACCCGCAGGTAATCCTCTGAAAAACGGTCTTCGGCCTTGCCCACGGTCCTGAGGACCCGGGCCTCCAGGTCCTCCCTTCCCCGGAAGGGATCACGGAATTCCTCCCGGATCGGATGCCAGGCCACGGCGTTGACCGTGTAGTCCCTGCGGGCAAGATCCTCTTCCAGGGTGTCGGCGAACTCCACCACGGCGTGGCGACCGAAGGTCTCCACGTCCCGGCGGAAGGTGGTGACTTCCAGGAGTGTCCGATCCCGGGTCAGGATCCCCACGGTGCCGTGCTCGACGCCCACCGGCACCGTGCGGGGAAAGAGGCGCCGCACGACCTTCGGTGGGGCCCGGGTGGCCAGGTCCCAGTCCCCCGAGGGGAGGCCCAGAAGAGTGTTCCGGATGGCCCCGCCCACGGCCCAGGTCTCGTAGCCCTCCTCCTCCAGGGTACGGGTGACCCAGTGGACGTAGCCGGGAGCTTCGGGCTTGACGTCCATCAGCCGACCAGGACCGCTCCCCCGTTCACGTTCACGATCTCCCCGGTGATGTGGCGGGCCAGCTCGGAGCAGAGAAAGACGATGGGCCCGGCGATGTCCTCCGGAGGCGGGATCCTCCCCATGGGAATGGTCCGGGCGATGGCCTCCTTGCCCCCTTCCCCGTAGGCCGGCTCGGCCATCTCCGTATCGATCCATCCCGGGGCCACTGAGTTCACCGTGATGCCTCGGGGCGCCAGCTCCACGCAGAGCCCCTTGACCATGGAGATCATGGCTCCCTTGCTGGCGGCGTAGTCGGCGTGGAAGGCCTCGCCCCGCTGTCCCGCCGTGGAGCTGATCAGCACGATGCGGCCATCGTCCCTGAGGCGTCTTGCCGCTTCCCGCGTGGTGAAGAAGATGGAATCCAGATTGGCATCCATGGTCCGGCGCCAGTGTTCGTCCGTCATCTCCGAGATAGGGATGCTCTCCGGAGGCCAGATCCCGTGGTTGCCGACGAAGATGTCCAACCCGTCGAACTCCCGGTCGCCCCGTTCGAAGAGGCGCTTGGCATCCTCCGGCCTTCCCAGGTCCCCGGCCTCGGCCCATCCGTGCCCCCCCCGGGCCCGCACCGCTTCCACCGTGGCCATGGCGTCCTCCTCCCGGCTCCGGTACCCGATCCCCACCGAAGCGCCCGCCTCGGCCAGCAACAGGGCCGTGGATCTCCCGACGCCCCGGGATCCGCCCGTCACGATGGCGTTCTTCCCCGTCAGATCCAGTAGTCCGCTCATCCTATCGACTCCTTCATGTTTCGCGCCTCCATTGCCGGCTCAGGCCGAGACCCACTTTCCCCGGAGCTCCCGGGCATGGTGGACCTCCGACTCCAGGATCTCTTCCATCAGCATCCGGGTCCCGTCGTCCATCTGCGCCTCCAGCACCTTCCGGTACCAGGCCACTTCCTCGGCCTCCCTCGCCCTTGCGAGCTTCTCCCAACCATCCAGCGAATCCGAAAGCTCGGCAGATCCGGCATACCGGGTCGCCTCGCCGTCCAGCTCCAGGACCCTGGCCGTGAGTCTGGCGAGATGGTGCTGCTCGTCGGCGTGCAGGCCGTTGAGCCGCTCCGCCGTGGCTTCCTCCCCCGTCTCTTCGGCCAGGACCGCCAGACCCCGATAGAAAAGAGTCTGCTCCTTCTCCCTCCTCCGGCTCTCATCCAGGAGGTTCAGCAACTCCCCGTTCATGTCGTGCTCCCTGCTTCCTCGGATTGTGCCGTGATCGCCTCATCCACCATATGACACACGATGTGGCCCAGGGCCAGATGGAGCTCCTGTGCCCTGGCCGTGGACCGGGTGGGAATCACCAGGGCCCGATCCACCAGACCGGCCAGGCGGCCGCCGCCCTTGGCCAGGAGGGCCACGGTGGTGACGCCCCGACTCCGGGCCGCCTCCGCCGCCCGGAGGAGGTTCTCCGATTCCCCGCTGGTGGAGTGGAGGAAGAGGATGTCCCCCTCCCTGGCCAGAGCTTCCACCTGCCTGGCAAACACGGCGTCGAATCCCAGATCGTTGGCTCCTGCGGTCAGCACGGAGGTATCGGTGGTCAGGGCCAGAGCCGGGAGTGCCCGGCGGGTCTCCCTGAAACGGATGACGTACTCGGCGGCCAGGTGTTGGGCATCGGCGGCCGAGCCCCCGTTCCCGCAGAAGAAGAGGCGTCCCCCCCGCCGCAGGGTCCCGAGAACCAGCTCGGCCAGGGCGCCGATTTCGGGAGCCATGGTCCGGGCCACTTCCCCGGCGAGATCGGCCAGCTCACGCAGATGTCGTCCAACCGCATTTCCGTCCATTTCGATTCCCTCAGCCATTTCCCCCTCCCGGAAGGAGGGATCGGACCTTCTCCCACACCCCCTGTTTCACCGCTACCGGCTGAACGTCCAGGGTGGGCTCGTCCCGGAGAACCCTGGCCGTGTTCACCCGGGCCATGGTGTCGAACTGCTCTCCCCCTTCCAGCTCTTCCAGGACCTCCCGCGCGGCGGCCACGAAGAGATGGAGATGAGGCCGTCCGTGAAAATCGGACGCGAGGAGGTCCACCCACCCCCGTTCGAGAAAGGCCAACGCCCGCTCCCGGGCTTCGTCCCCGTAGCGCCCCGCCAGGCTACCATAGTTCACCTGCAGGACGGCACCGCTCTCCCTCCATTCGCCTGGAAGGGTCCACTCCCGGTCCATGCCACGGTAACGCTCCGGATGGGCCACCACGGGTCGGACCCCGCTCTCCACTAGACGGTTGAGAACGCGGGAGGTCCCCGGGGGAACTCGAAGTCCGGGCCATTCCACGAGGACGTAGGAGGTCCCCCCCAGGTGCAAGCGGGGATCGGAGAGGTCAGCATCGGGCACATCCAGCATGACCTCGTATCCCCGTTCGAGCTCCAGCTCCGGTAAGGCGGCCGCGGCCTCCGTGCGAAGGGCCTTCCACGCCTCCTCCACTTCCTGGAGACGGAGCTCCAGGGCCGGTGAATCCCGGGTCAGGCTCCCTACCAGATGGGGGGTGGTGGCCACCCTCTTCACGCCCGTGTCACGGAGGCGGCCAAGGCCTTCCAGACTGTCCTCCATGGAACGGGCGCCGTCGTCCACGCCCGGAACCAGATGGTTATGGAGATCCGTGAGTCCGGTAGGAGCCGGGTTCACGGACAAAGACGCTTTCCGAGGCCCTCGAGGATCTCCTTCAGCCCGGCCGGTGGATCCGGCGTGTCGGCGGTCTCCTCGCAGGCGTACGTGATGAGGGCGTCGGCAACCAGGAGGTGGAAGGCCCCGGCCCGCTCCCCACCCGGATGGTTGAGGGCACGGGCCAGGGCCACCTCACCACTCCGGCTCAGCTCCCCGGGACCCGGCTCCACTTCGCCACCCTCCAGGAGCATATCGAGGAGGGGAGCAGGGACGTCCGGGTCCCGCTCCTGGAGCCAGGCCTCGTATCTCCCCATCGATGCATCGGGGGTCACGACGCCTCCTCCATGAGGCCGCGGATGATCTCCGGGCCGGCGGAGAGGGCTTCCTCCAAGCCGGACGGATCCCCGACACCGGCCTGGGCCATGTGGGGTCTGCCCCCTCCCCGTCCGCCGACTCGGCCCGCAACGCTTCGAACCACGGCATCGGCCCGGATCCCCTCGTTGATGAGATCGTCGGATACGAAGGCGAAGAGGGAGAATTTCTCGTCGGGGAGCTCCGCCGGCGCCACGGCCACCCGCCGGGGGCCGCCGGCCCGGTAGCCGTCGCCCCAGCTTCGGACATCCTCCGGGTCCCGGGCCTTGAGTCGGATGCCCTTGTACTGCACGCTCCCACCCCCCACGTCCAGCGTCTCCTCGGCCACCACGACCTCCCCTGCGCCGCCTCCCTTCCTGAGCTCTTCGAGGAGATCCTCCAGCTCGGTCTTCTCCCGCAGGAGCTGTTCGAGACGGCCCGGCACATTATCGGGGTTGGCCTTGAGGATCCCCGCCACCTCTTCCAGACGCTCTTCCCTTTCCCGGAGATAGGAGAAGGCCCCGGGGCCCGTGAAGGCCTCGATGCGCCGGATCCCGGCGGCCACGCCGGTCTCGGAGACGATCTTGAAGAGGCCGATCTCTCCCGTGTGCCCGCAGTGGGTCCCCCCGCACAGCTCGAGGCTGACGCCGGGCACCTCCACCACCCGCACCCGATCCCCGTATTTCTCTCCAAAGAGGGCCATGGCGCCCCGATCCACGGCCTCCTCATAGGCGAGGGTCCCGATCTGCACCGGATGATCGGCCCAGATTCCCTCGTTCACCTTCTTCTCGACCCGGTCCAGCTCCTCCCGGGTCATGGGGGAGGTATGGGCGAAATCGAAGCGCAGCCGGTCCGGGGCCACCAGGGATCCCCGCTGCACCACGTGCTCGCCGAGGACCTCCCTCAGGGCCGCGTGGAGGAGATGGGTGGCCGTGTGGTTCCGCTCCGTGTCGTGGCGGGGTCTCTCGTTCACCACGGCCCGCACGGACATGGGGGACGTGGGCGCCGAAGGAAGGGTCCCCTCCACCACCGGCCCCCGGACGGCGGCTCTTCCGTCGACCCGGTAAACCTCCCGGACCTCCAGGGTCCACCCGTCACCCGTCACCCGCCCCATGTCCGAGACCTGCCCGCCGGCCTCCACGTAGAACGGATTTTCCTTCAACTGAAGGCCCGGCCACTCCCCCCGGGGATCCAGGGCCAGGACCTCCGTCTTCACGTCCCGGGTCTCGTACCCCACGAATTCCCCTTCGCCCTTCTCCAGCACCACCCAGCCTTCCATGGTCTCGTCGAAGTCCAGGGAGAGCTCCGCCCGGGCGCGATCGGCCCGGCTCCGCTCCCTCTGGGCCTCCAGGGCCTCCCGGAAGCCCTTCTCGTCCACCGTGTAGCCCCTCTCCTCGGCCATGAGCTCGGTGAGGTCCAGGGGGAAGCCGAAGGTGTCGTAGAGGCGGAAGGCCTCCTCTCCCGGGATCTCGGGCTCCCCTCCGGCCCGGAAATCGTCCCGGTCCGGCGTCAGCTCCTGGAACCGGGACAGGCCCCCTTCGATGGTGACCAGGAAGCGGTCCTCCTCGGCCCGGGTGGTCTTGAGCAGGTGCTCCCGCCGGGTGACGAGCTCGGGATAAACGTCTCCCATCTCTTCGATGACCGTCTCCACCACGTCCGCCAGGGTCGGCTCCCTCTTTCCCAGGATCCACGCGTGCCGGACGGCCCGGCGCAGGATCCTCCGGAGGACATAGCCCCGGCCGTCGTTGGAGGGGAAGACCCCATCGGCCAGGAGAAAGGCCACGGCCCGGGCATGGTCCGCCAGAACCCTGTAGCTCGTCCCCTCATCCGAATCGGCTTCGTAGGGCCGCCCCACCAGCTCCCCCACCCGATTCAGGAGGGGCATGAAGAGATCGGTGTGGTAGTTGGTGGACACCCCCTGGAGGACGGCGGCGATTCGCTCCAGACCCGCGCCGGTGTCCACGCAAGGAGCTGGAAGGGGGTTGAGATTGCCCTCCGCGTCCCGGTCGTACTGCATGAAGACCAGGTTCCAGAGCTCCAGAAAGACGCCCGCTTCGCCCAGCTCCTCGAAGTCCGCCGCGTCCAGCTCCCCGCCCCGCTCTCCCTCGTCGCGCATGTCGTAGTGGAGCTCGGAGCAGGGGCCGCACGGTCCCGTATCGGCCATCTGCCAGAAATTGTCCTTGTCGCCCAGCCGGTAGATCCGGGCGGGCGGGAGGCCCACCACGTCCTCCCAGAGCTCCGCCGCCTCGTCGTCCGTGTGGTGGACCGTGGCATACATCCGATCCGGATCCAGGCCCAGATCCACGGTGAGGAAGGTCCAGGCGAAGTCGATGGCGTCCCTCTTGAAATAGTCCCCGAAGGAGAAGTTCCCCAGCATCTCGAAGAAGGTGTGATGCCGGGCGGTCCGCCCCACCTCTTCCAGGTCGTTGTGCTTTCCCCCCGCCCGAACACACTTCTGAGAGGTCACCGCCCGCACGTAGTCCCGCTTCTCCAGCCCCAGGAAGACCTTCTTGAACTGGACCATCCCGGCGTTGGTGAAGAGGAGAGTGGGGTCCTCGGCGGGAACGAGGGAGGAGCTGGGAACCACGCGATGGTCCCATTTCTCGAAGAAATCCAAAAACCGCTGGCGAACTTCGCTGGCGTTCATCTGCATCCTGGATGGTCCGAATTCGAGGCCGGGCGGGGAGGCCCGAGTCAAGCTCTCAGTATAGCATGATTTCGGGGAAGCCCTCAACCGACGGAATCCTACGGAACAACCCCATCCGGAAGAGAAAAAAAAGGGAGGTCCGAGAAGACTCGGACCCCCGTTATCCCCGGCTGTTCCCCACCGGATCAGCCCCTCCCGCCGGGATCGGGGCCCATCCGCCGCCGGAACGCCTGAATTTCCCCTCAGACGCCCCCCGGCATCGGAATCGGGTGAATCAATCGGCGTCGTCCCCGCCCCCGAGGTCCTCCTCGGCCTCCTCCCCGGCCCCGGGAATCTGGAGGGCCACTCGGAGCCGCTCCTCGATTTCCCCGGTGATGTCGGGATTCTCAACGAGGAATTCCTTGGCATTCTCCTTCCCCTGCCCCATGCGCATGTCCCCGTAGGAGTACCAGGAACCGGACTTGGAGACGATTTCGTGATCCACGCCCAGGTCGATGAGAAGACCGAGGTGGCTGATGCCCTCGTTGTAGAGGATGTCGAACTCGGCCTGCTTGAAGGGGGGCGCACACTTGTTCTTCACCACCTTCACCCGGGTCCGGTTCCCCACCAGGTCCTGGCCGTCCTTGATGGCGCCGATTCGCCGGATGTCCAGCCTGAGGGAGGCATAGAACTTCAGGGCCCTTCCACCGGTGGTGGTCTCGGGGTTCCCGAACATCACCCCGATCTTTTCCCGGATCTGGTTCGTGAAGACCACCGACGTGTTGGAGCGGCTCACCGCGCCGGTGAGCTTACGGAGCGCCTGGCTCATGAGCCGGGCCTGGAGACCCACGTGGGAATCCCCCATCTCCCCCTCGATCTCGGCCCGGGGAACCAGCGCAGCTACCGAATCCACCACCACCACCTCCACGGCGTTGGAGCGGATGAGGACCTCGGCGATCTCCAGGGCCTGCTCCCCCGTGTCGGGCTGGGAGACGAGGAGGTTGTCCACATCCACCTTCAGCTTCCTGGCATACTGGACGTCCAGGGCGTGCTCCGCGTCCACGAAGGCCGCCACGCCTCCCCCCTTCTGGGCGTTGGCGATAATGTGAAGGCAGAGAGTGGTTTTACCACTGGATTCAGGGCCGTAGACCTCCGTGATCCGTCCCCGGGGAATTCCACCCACCCCGATGGCCCAGTCCAGGTTCATGGCCCCTGTCGAGATTCCGTCGATCTGGATCTTCGCCCCGTCCAGACCCATGCGCATGATGGCGCCCTTCCCGTAGGAGCGCTCAATCTGCGTGATGGCCGTCTGAAGCGCCTTCTCCTTCTGTTCGCTGGTCTCCGCCGTGGACATGTCCTCATCTCCTGGGGTGGTGGATTTCGCCGGCGGGGGAATCATCCGCTACCTTCGGCGAGGCGCGACGATCATGACCTTCACGCGCCACGGCATGCAAGGTACTAGACCCGAAGAGAAAGCGAAAGTCCCCCCATCGTCCACTGCTAAGGTGGGGGGGGCCCTCGGGCCGGGCCATGCTCCGCTGGGACCGCCTTCCGGAACCCCGAGAGCGGGAAAAGGGTTCACCTGATGACCGAGGCGCCACTCCACGTCTCGCATGGGAGGGAAGATCCTGAAAAAGGTGGTCTCGATGGCTGACCTGAGGAAAGAAAAAGGAAAGGGTGGCGGACTCCCAGCGGTCCTCCCGGGCGAGGCCGACCCGGGATCGGCCCCGGCACCGGAGGAGGATGGAGGCAGGTTCCGGGGGCTCCTCAAGCTCCTGGCCTTCGTCGTCATCGTGGCCGGAGGTCTCCTGGCCGCACGCTTCACCCCCCTGGGGGAGTACCTCTCCCGGGACGGGATCCGTCAGGGTATCGAGATCCTCCGGGGGTCCACCCTGGCGCCCCTCGTCTTCGTTCCCGTCTACGCCCTCGCCGTGGGGCTGGCCATCCCGGGGACCATCCTCACCCTGGCCGGTGGAGCCGTCTTCGGACTCTGGTGGGGAACGCTCTTCAACTGGCTGGGGGCGGTCCTGGGGGCCAACCTCGCTTACGCTCTGGGCCGGTTTCTGGGCCGGGACGGGATCGAGCAGATCGCAGGCGACAAAACCGACCGGTGGCCTGCCATGGAGCGCCTGGACCGGGCCGTGCGGGAGCACGGGTTCCGGGGAATGCTCACCCTTCGCCTGATTCCAGTGGTCCCCTTCAACGCCCTGAACTTCGGGGGTGGGCTGGTAGGGCTGGCCTGGCCGGCCTACGCCCTGGCCACAGGGATCGGGATCATCCCCGGGACCTTCGTCTACACCATGTTCGCCGACGCCCTCCTGGAGGGATCGACCCAGGCCTCCACAGACGCCTTCATCCGCATGGCCGTCTCCGGGGTTCTTCTGGTCTTCCTCAGCTTTCTACCCACCATTGCAAGGAAGCTCAAGGTCCGGCTCCCGTGACCCCCGACGAAGTCGTTCCCCACCGGGCCCGGGCCCGGGCGGCGGACCCGCACGAGCTGGCCCTCCCTCATCCGCCCTCGAAGTGCTCCCAAACGGTGCGGGACACGTCCCTGAGGAGCACGTAGCCCTCGTTATCGTCGGCATACCCCCGATCTTGCTGGTTCTTCGTGATGACGCAGAGGACGTAGTCGCCGGAGGGAGCGTTCACCAGAAGAACCTCGGACTTGGACGCCGAGACCGAACCCTGCTTGGACGCCACCTGGACCGTGGGGGGAAGGGCCGAAAGGGCCTCGCTGTCCCAGAAGACGTTGGTGAGGGTCCGGTACATGTCCTCCGAGGCCTCCGGGCTCACGGCCCGGCCCTCACGAATCATGACCAGAAGCTCGGCCATCTCCCGTGGGGTGGTCTGCCCCCACCCGTAGATCTCCCAGTCGTCGTCCCGGCCCTCCACCCTCGAGTTCACCCGGGTCCCCTCGAACCCGTGCCCGGCCAACCAGCGGTTCACGTCGGCGCCGGTGACCAGACCCTGGATCCAGAGGCTGGCCGTGTTGTCGCTGATGGAGATCATGAAGAAGGCCAGCTTGGAGAGGGCCACCTCCTCCCCCGGGCGCAGCTTGTTGACGATGTCGTCCCCGCCACCGTAAAAGAGGGAGTCGTGGTAGGTAAAGCGGGCATCCAGATCCAGGAGGCCCCGGTCCACATGGTCGTAGAGGCCCACCAGGAGGGGCACCTTCACCATGCTGGCCGTGGGAAAGAGGGTATCGGCGTTCAGGGCGGCCGTGGCCCCGGTCTCGAGATGGCGGACGTAGATGCCCACGTCCCCCCTGAAGGCCTCGACCCGGGCCTGGAGCTTGCCATGGAGCGCTTCATCCACCCGCTCCTGGGCGGCGGCGGGAAGGGGCGTCAAGACCAGCAGGAGGACCAGAACGGGAGACAAGGAAAGCCGGGCGCCCCGGTGCCGGGCCTCGGCTGCCTCGGAAATGATGTCATCGCGGATCATGCAGCCTCCAGGAGGTGGCAGTGGTCATTCGGGGCTCTTCTCCGGCCACATGATATTCGGAAGACTCCCCTCGGCGCCACTGTAACAAATCTCTTGATTGCCCCTCCGGGGTCTGGCCATCTTGGAGCAGGAAGAGCACCCCCCCTTCCCCATTCACTCACACCGGCACGGGAGCTTCATTGCACGTGGACGAACTACGTCGCGGACGCCTCCGCTTCGACGATTTTCAGCTCCAGCGGTTCCCCGACGGCCGCTGTCGGGTGGAGGTGCGCACCGAATGGACCCGCGGGCGCACCTATTCGGGCGTGGCCGAGGGCACCCAGACCCTCCAGGGCGAGCTGAGAGCGGCGGCGGAGGCAGCCCTCGAGGCCGCTGCCGGGTCCGTCCAGGGGATGGTGGAGCTGGAGTTGAGGGGGGCGAAGGCCGTCAAAGCCTTCGATGCCTGGATCGTGGTGGTCTCCGTCAGGGCCGGAGTGGAAGGAGAGTCCCTACGACTCCTGGGCGCCTTCCCCTGTGCCGACGAGGACACGCCCAGGGGGGCGGTGATGGCCGTCCTCGACGCCACGAACCGGGTCCTGGAGCGTTACCTGGAAGCCTGACCGACCCCAGGTCCCATGACCTTCTCCAGGGCCTCCAGCGCACGACCGATCCCGTCGTCGTCCACGTCCAGGTGGGTCACCGCCCGGAGGCGCCTGGGCCCGAACGGCACCATGAGAACGCCCTCACCGGCCAGCTTCTCCAGAACCTCCGCCGGCGTCCGGTCCGGATCCTCCAGGTCAATCATGACGATGTTGGTGTCGGGAACCCCGGCCGTCAGTCCCGCCATCTCCACGACCCCCCGGGCCAGCTCCCGGGCCCTCCGGTGGTCCTCCTCCAGGCGATCCCGATTGTGCTCCAGGGCAAAGAGCCCGGCGGCGGCGAGGATGCCCGACTGGCGCATCCCCCCTCCCAGCCGGCGCCGGATCCGCCAGGCCCTCTCCATGAGCTCGGCGGAGCCGGCCAGAAGGGACCCCACCGGCGCCCCGAGCCCCTTGGAAAGGCAGACCATGACGGTTTCAGCCAACGCGCCGTAGTCCGAAGGGGCGTGACCCGTTGCGGCGCAGGCGTGCCAGAGGCGGGCTCCATCCAGATGAAGGGGGAGCTCCCGGCCCAGGGCGACCTCACGGATGACCCGGGCCGTCTCCAGGGGGAGGATCTTCCCTCCGGCGCTGTTGTGGGTGTTTTCCAGCGCCACCAAAGAGGTGACGGGGGCGTAAGGTGAGGGGGGCCGGATGGCGCCCTCCACCGCTTCGGGGGTCAGGAGGCCGTCCGGCGTGGGCACGGGGTGGAGTTGGAGACCCGAGAGGGCGGCCCCGGCGCTTTCTTCGTAGTTGAAGATGTGGGCACCGGCCTCGCAGACCACCTCCGTTCCCGGCCGGCCCAGGACGGCCAGCGCCGTCTGGTTGGCCTGGACGCCGCTGGGAAAGAAGAGGGCCCTTTCCTTTCCCAGAACCTCCGCCACCCGCTTTTCCAGGGCCAGCGTGGTGGGATCGTGATCCAGCACGTCATCCCCCACCTCCGCGCCGATCATGGCTTCCCTCATGGCCGGGGAGGGCCGGGTCACCGTGTCGCTCCGAAGATCCACCATGGGGTCGGACATCCTCACCTCCTCATCCGTGACAGGGGAGCAGAGGACATCATAAGGGTGAGGGAGACCTCACCCAAGCCGGGGGCAGGGATTCGCCGCCGGACCATCGGCTGCGCCGAGGCAAGAGCCGGAAAAAGGGATGGAAAGGAGAACCGACCGCTGCGCTGGGCCCCTCTCGGTAAAAGAGGTCAGTCCTTCAACGCTTCTTCCACCCGACCCAGTCGCCTGGCGATGGACACCACCCAACCCAGGATGATGGCCCAGGCGATGAAGTACGCGATGAACATGTGGTTGTAGCCCCTGAGGTTCTGGCTCGCGATGGCCTGGGGATCCGCCAGACCGCCCTGAGCCAGAAGTCCGGTGGGGCCGAGGCCCAGGACGAGGAGGCCCAGGACGAGGAGAACGAGTGCCCGGCCCGATGTCCGGGCGGGTGGGGTGTGGCTTCTGGTCACGATGCGTATCTCTCCCTTCGATTCCACGACGAGGGACGGGTTCACCCGGGATACGTCCATGGGCCGGCTCCCGGCCCTCTTTGATCCCCTAGCGATGCGAATGCCCTCCTCCCCCCCCGGGGCCCCTCACGTCGTGACTCCCTGGGGCTGGGCCGGGAGGTCGGCGGCCATCTCCCTCCGGGCCAGAGCCTGTTTTGATCTCTCCAGCCCGTACCGGTAGAGGAAGAGGGAGAAAAAGAGGAGGGTGAAGGCTCCGAGCCCCACAAAAAGGGTCGCGAGCATGTCTCCGGCCAAACTGGGCCCCTCGGGCTTCATGACCACCGGCGCCGGGTGGAGGGACCGGAACCACTGGACACTGACGTGAATGAGGGGGATGTCCAGGGCACCGACGATGCCCACCACCGCCGCGAACCGCTTCCCCCGCTCGGCATTGTCGGTGGAGGCCCTCACCAGGAAGTACCCCACGTAGATGAACCAGAGGAGGAGGGTCAGGGTGAGGCGGGGCTCCCAGGTCCACCAGGTCCCCCAGGCCACCCTCCCCCAGAGGGGGCCGGTGAGGAGAACGATGGTGGTGAAGAGGATGCCGCCTTCCGCCGCCGCCACCGCAGCCATGTCGGCCCGCTCGTCCCTGAGCCAGAGGTAGACGGCGCTGCACACGGCCACCACCCCGAAGGCCAGGAAGGCCACCCAGGCCGCGGGCACATGGATGTAGAAGATCCTCTGGACCACGCCCATGGTCCGCTCCGTGGATACCCAGAAGAAGACCATCCAGTGCAGGACCAGGGTGGCGAGGATCCCCAGGACCCCCAGGACCGCCCCGGTCCGTCGAATGCTCGGACTCATCACTCCTCCACGACGTACCGAAAAAGAACCGCTCCGGCGGCTACGGCCACCAGGGCGAACGCTCCCAGCATGCGAATGTTCCCGTCCACCTCACTCACGGGAAGTCCGGCGAAGAGGCTCGCCGTGGCCGTGACCCCGTAGATCACCACAGGAATCAGGAGGGGGAAGACGAGGATGGGCAGGAGGGTATCGCCCATGCTGGTCCGGGCGCTGATGGCGCTGAACAGCGTTCCCGTGGCCACCAACCCCAGAATCCCCAGGAGCACTACCCCGGCAAGGGCGACGGGGTGCCCCCCGAACTCCAGGCCAAAGAAGAGGGCGAAGACGGCGAAGACCAGGGCCGTGACGGCGGTGAGGAGGATGAAGTTGGCCACCATCTTACCCAGGAAGAGGGCGTCCCGGGGAATGGGGCTCAGGAGAACGCCCTGAAAGGCCCCTTCCTCCTCCTCCAGCATGAAGGTCCGGCCAAGGCCCAGCATTCCCCCGAAGATGATGGTCATCCAGATGAGGCCGGCGGCGATGGCCTGGGGCTCCACCACGGTGGGGTCGATAGCGTAGTTGAAGAGAATGCCCACGAGAATGGTGAATCCCCCCATGGCCGCCATGCGCTCCCGGGTCCGGAGTTCCACCACCACGTCCTTCCATACGATGGCGCCGACCTGGCGGAGGTACTCCATCACGCCCTCCCCTCCACCCGCTCCCGGTAGAAGTGCTCGAAGCCGTCCCCGTCCACGGCGGCCCGGTCATCCTGATACACGAAGCGTCCACGGACCTGGATGGCCACCCGGTCGGCAAGCTCCAGCCCCTGGGTGAGGTTGTGCGTCACCAGGATCACCGTCCGGTGACCGTCCTTGAGGGAGGTGAGGACGCCTCTCAGGACGGCGGCGGCGTGGGCGTCCAGCCCGGTGTACGGTTCGTCCAGGAGGACGAAGTCGGGGTCGTGGAGGAGGGTGCGGGCCAGGGCCAGCCGCTGCCGCATCCCCCGGGAGAGGGTCCGGGCCGGACTTTCGGCCCGCTCCTCCAGCCCCACCTGGGCCAGGCGGACGGGAATGCGTTCGTCCAGGTCCCGGAGACCGAAGAGACGTCCGAAGAAACGGAGATTCTCTTCCAGGGTGAGGTGGCCGTAGAGGAAGGACTGGTGGGAAAGGACGCCGATGCGCCGATGCCACTCGGGGTCTCCCATCATCATGGTTCGTCCCCGGAGCTCCACCTCCCCCTCCTGGGGCTTGAGTCCCCCGGCCAGGATCCTGAGAAGGGTGGTCTTCCCCGCCCCATTGGGGCCGAAAACCGTCATGAGTTGTCCGGCCCCGAGCTCGAAGCTCACCCCGTCCACCGCCCTCAGGGGCCCGAACTCCCGGACCAGCCCCCGGGCCGTCAGGACCGGCTCAGGCCCGGGCCCTCGTTCTCCCGGCGGTACACCCTCTTGAGAGAAGGGGATTCCCCGGCCCGTCCCCGGAGCACCGGCATCCTGAGAAGAAGGGCCGGTTGGCCGGCCCAGGGAGGATGGTTCGGGAGAGGAGGAATCCATGGGCTGCAGGTGGCCTCAGGTCGCTCCGGTTGGCTCGGGGGTCTTCAGGGGAGACCCGCACTCGGCGCAAAACCGGCTTCCGGAGGGGTTCCGCTGGCCGCAGTCGGAGCAGAAGGGGCCCTCGGCCAGGCTGGCCCTAACCCGGGCGATCTCCTCCTCCAGCTCGACCTCGGCTCCGGCGGTGTCCTCGGCCTCCGGTCCCCCCGCCTCCGCCTTCTCGGCCCGGATGGCCGCCAGAGCCTCGGCGGAGATCTCCTTCTTGAGGGCCTGGTAGTCCTCCTCCCCCAGCTTGCCCATGGCGTACTCGTACTCCACGTCACGGAGCTGGAGCAGGGACACCCGCTTCCGGAACTGGGCCTCGCTGGGCTCGTCTGCGAGGCCGGATTCCGGAGCCTCCCGGCCGGCGATGATGGGCTGAAGGATCATGAAGACGGCGATGCCCACGAGGAAGAGGGCTGCGACGATCACCATGGACGAGATTCCCGACCGTTACGGGACAACAAGCTGGCACCTGGATTCATGACGCCGTTCGGGCTCACGTTGCAGGGGCGGTTTTCGGAGCCTCTTTAGACCCGACCTCAACCCTACGTCGAACCTCGCCACCGGGCCAGAGGGCGATGAGGGAGCCGATGGTGATGATGATCCCCCCGTACCAGATCCAACCCACCAGGGGGTTGATCTGCACATCGGCGACGATGCGTTGGGCCCCGGGATCGTTGGCCACGATTCCCTCGAAGTCCTCCACATCTCCCAGGATCACGTAGAGGTCCTCCAGGGGCGTGGAGCGGATGCCCACCTCCGTGACCATCTGACCGTTCACCCGGTAGAAGCGCCGCTCCGAGCTCAGGGCTCCCACCCGCTCGCCGTTTCGCTGGACGGTCATGAGGGCCACCCACCGATCGAAGTTGGCCTCCCTGGAAGAGGAGATTCCCTCGTAGACCAGGGTGTAGGTATGCCCGAAGGGCGAGGCCAGGCTTACGGATTCGCCGGGACTCATGGCCTTTCTGACCTCCTGGTCGAAGACCGAGCCGGCGAAGGCGGTGAAGATGAGGACCACACCCACGTGCACGATGTATCCGCCCCAGCGCCGGCGATTCCTGCCGATGAGATGGGCCATGGCCGGAAGGACGCCCTCTCCCTCGATGCGGGCCCGGGCCCGGGTTCCCTTCCAGAACTCCACCAGCACGATGGTGAGGACGAAGGCCGAGATGCCGAAGGTAAGGAGAGCCCAGCCATCCCGGGCCCCGTTGGCGTAGAGGACAACGGCCGTCACGAGGCCGACGGCCACGGGCCAGGTGAAATTTCGCTTGAGGTTACGCTTCGTCGCCCTTCGCCAGGCGATGACCGGTCCGATCCCGGTGAGGGCCAGGAGAATGAGCCCGATGGGGACGTTTACCCGGTTGAAGAAGGCCGGTCCCACAGCAATCTGCTCTCCGGTGAAGGCTTCGCTCACCAGGGGAAAGATGGTCCCCCAGAGCACGGCGAAGGCCGCCCCCAGGAGAATGAGATTGTTGAAGAGGAATGCCGCCTCCCGGGAAAGGAAGGACTCGATCTGGTTCTCGGCCTTGAGGCCCGGCAATCGATAGATGATGAGAACCAGGGCCGCCGCGGCAATGCTCCCCATGAAGGCCAGGAAGATGAGGGCGATCTCGGTATTCTGGGCGAAGCTGTGGACCGACTCGATGAGCCCCGACCGGGTGAGGAAGGTGGCAAAGATGGTCAGAAGGAAGGTCAGGAGCACCAGGCTCATGTTCCAGACCTTCAGCATCCCCCGGTTCTCCTGGATCATGATGGAGTGGAGGAAGGCCGTGGCCGTGAGCCAGGGCAGGAGGGAGGCATTCTCCACCGGATCCCAGAACCAGTAGCCTCCCCACCCCAACTCCTCGTAGGCCCACCGCATCCCGAAGATGATCCCGTTGGTGAGGAAGAACCAGGAAACCAGCGTCCACCTCCGGGTGAGGAGGATCCAACGGGAGTCGGTCCGACCCTTGAGGAGCGCCGCCATGGCGAAGGCGAAGGGGATGCTGAACGCCGTGAAGCCCAGGTACAGGACCGGGGGGTGGATGGTCATCCAGTAGTTCTGGAGCTGGGGATTGAGCCCCGCCCCGTCGGCCGGCGTGAAGCCCAACTGCTCGAAGGGATTCACATTGGCGAAGAGGAGAACCACCAGGAAGAAGCCCAGAATGCCCTGGAGCACCCCCACCACGTAGGGCATGAACTCCCGGTTCCGCTTCCGGTTCTGAAAGACGGTGAGGGAGGAGAAGAAGGCCAGGAGGACGGCCCAGAAAACCAGGGACCCCCTTTGGCCTGCCCACAGGCCGCTGAACTTGAAGTAGGTGTCCAGCTCCCGGTTGGAGTAGTTCGCAACGTACCAGTACTGGAACTGGTCCGTGAGGAAGGCATAGACGATGGCCGCCGAGGCCACCACCAGGAGCCCGAAGACGACGTGGATGCTCCGCTCCCCGCTGAGAACCAGGTCACCCCGCTTCTGGTACCCCCCCACGAAGCCCATCACCATCCCCCAGAAGGCGACGGGGAGGGCGATCCAGAGGGCGAATTCGCCCAGGGCCGTCACTCGGTGATCTCCACTTCGCTGGGGTGTGCCAGCTCCTCGGGAGCGGCCTCGTAGCGGCTCCCGCACTTGGTGAGGAGAGTCTTGGCCTGGAAGACCCCGTCTTCCCCGAAACGCCCCTCCAGCACCACCTCGATCTCGTCGGTGAAGGTGTCGGGAAGGACGTCGCTGTACTCCACGGGGAACGTGACGTCGGGATGCTCAATGTCCCGGACCCTGAAGACGTGGGTGAGCCCTTCATCGGTTCGACTGTAGGATCCGGGCACGACCTTGCCGCTGACCTTCACCCCCACGGAATGAAAGGATGGATCCTCGTCGATCTTCGCCATGAGCTCCGTGGGCGTCAGATAGTAGACCATGCTGTCGCTGATACCGGTCCAGACCAGGTAGCTCACCACCAGCGCGACCCCGACCAACCCCACGAAGAACCGACCGTTTTTCATGCTCCCACCCTCTCTCAGAAACCCATTCCGGCAAAAATTTTTCCGGGTTGAGACAATCTAACCGGGATTCATCCACCCCTCAATCCACCCAATCCGGTCCCGGCCATCCCCTGGAAACCCCCTTCATGGGGAAGGTTCCCCTCCCTCCCGTCCATCCGCCCGAATACCCGTCTTCCGGGATTCAACGGGGATCGAGACCGTCATCCAGGCCCGCCGATCCACCCCGTCGCCCGGCGATCACAACCTGCAATGCCCGTGCCGCGGCTTCCCGGGCCGAACGTGCCCGATCCAGGGGTAACTCCGCCGGCGGGGTCCCCAGGAGGATGACGCTTCGTCCCATCGTGCAAGCCAGGGCGATCTCCGACAGGGTGCCCCACTTCCCACCCACCGCCACCACCGCCTCACCAGCCCGGACCACCAGTGCGTTCCTCGCCTCACCCATCCCCGTGGGCAGGGGGAGCTGGACCCAGGAATTGGCCGCCCCCGCATCCGATCCCGGAAGGATGCCCACCGCCATGCCTCCGGCCTCCGCGCATCCCCTGGAGGCTCCCTCCATGACTCCCCCGAGGCCGCCGGTCACGACCACGCCGCCCACCTCTCCGATTGCGGCCCCCACCTGCCGGGCCATCTCGTATTCTTCGGATGTCGCACGGCCCGCTCCCACCACGGAGATGCGGATGGGCGGCTCCCCGGAGGCTCCGGCGCCGGCACCCAACGCCCCCGGCACACGGTCCCGTCCTCCACCGGTATCCCTAGCCATTTTCGTCCCTCCCCTCCTCCCAGCGGGACCAGGCGGTGGTGGCGGCCAGGGCCCGGCGCCACCCTGCGGCGTTGGTCTCCCGCTCATCCCCCGTCATGGTCCCTTGGAAGAGGGCGGCCTCCCCCTGGGCCGAGAGGAACTCGGAGCCCGACCTCCACACCCCCTGGGCCAGGCCCGCCAGCCCCGCCGCCCCCAGGGCGGTGGTCTCCACCAGGGCCGGACGCCGGACGGGGATCCCCAACATCCCGGCCTGAAAGCCCATGAGCCAATCGTTGCCCGCCGCACCGCCGTCCACACGGAGCTCCTTTGCGGGGACCCCGGAATCCGATTCCATGGCCCGGAGGACATCCGCCGTGGCATAGGCCATGGCTTCCAACGCCGCCCGGGCCAGGTGGGCCCGGGTGGTCCCCCGGGTGAGGCCCACCAGGGTTCCCCTGGCCTCCGGATCCCAATGGGGGGCGCCCAGACCCACGAAGGCGGGAACGAAATAGACGCCCTCGTTGGACTTCACGCTTCGGGCCAGGGTCTCGGACTCGGAAGCCGACTCCAGGATCCCCAGGCCGTCCCGTAGCCACTGGACCGCCGCACCGGCGATGAAGATGGAGCCCTCCAGGGCGTGGGCCGGCTGCCCCTCCGGGTCGCAGGCCATGGTGGTGAGGAGCCCGGTCCTGGACGGGACGGTCTTGTCCCCGGTGTAAAGGAGGAGGAAGGCCCCGGTTCCGTAGGTGTTCTTGGCCAGGCCCGGACTCCAGCATCCCTGGCCGAAGAGGGCCGATTGCTGATCCCCTGCCACCCCGGCGACGGGCGCGTCCAGGCCCAGTTCGTCCCCCGATGCGTGTCCGAAGAAGCCCGAGGACGGTCGAATGTCGGGGAGGATCTCCCGGGGCACCTCCAGGAGATCCAGAAGAACCGGGTCCCAGTCCCGGCTCTCCAGGTTGTAGAGGAGGGTCCGGGAGGCGTTGGTATGGTCCGTTACGTGGACCCCCCCTCCGGTGAGCCTGGCCATGAGCCAGCTGTCCACCGTGCCCATGGCCAGCTCTCCCGCCCGTGCCCGGGAGGCCAGCTCCGGGTGCTCCCGAAAGAGCCAGGTGAGCTTGGTCCCGGAAAAGTAGGGATCCAGGAGGAGACCGGATCGGGTGCGCACCTCCTCTTCCACCCCCGCCTCCCTCAGCTCCCTGCAGAGAGCGGCAGTCCTGCGGTCCTGCCACACGATGGCGCGGTGGACGGGCTCCAGCGTCTCACGGTCCCAGAGAACCACTGTTTCCCGCTGGTTCGTGATCCCGATGCTGCGGCACTCTCCCTCCGCCGCCGCCTCGGCCAGGGCTTCCCGACACACCGCGCGGGTCACCGTCCAGATCTCCAGGGGATCGTGCTCCACCCAGCCCGGGCGGGGGAAGTGCTGGGTGAACTCGGAGTAGGCCCGGCCCAGGATGCGACCGTCCTGGGAGAACACCATGGCCGTGGTTCCGGTCGTGCCCTGGTCGATGGCCAGGACGGAGGGGGTCTGGCTCATGCTCCCTTCCTTCCCGCCCCCCCGGCGCCCGGGGAGTTCGGTTCTGTGAGGTCTTCCTACTCCGCCGGGGCGTCCCTGTCCAGCAGCTTGGCGATGGCCACCGGGAAGGGGGGCCTCAGGATCCCCCCGTCGGTGATGAATGCCGTCACCAGGTGAGCCGGCGTCACGTCGAAGGCCGGGTTCCAGACCGGCACTCCGGCAGGGACGGTCTCCCGCCCCTGGAAGCCCCGGACCTCCGCGGCGGCCCGCTCCTCGATGGGGATCTCGCCCCCCCCGGCGGACGCGAGGTCGAAGGTGCTCCGGGGAGAGGCCACGTAGAAGGGAATCCCGTGCTCCCGGGCCAGGAGCGCAACCCCGTAGGTTCCGATCTTGTTGGCCACGTCCCCATTGGCGGCCACACGATCCGTCCCGGTGATGACCAGGTTCACCTTGCCGGCGGCCATGAGGGCTCCGGCCATGGAGTCGGTGAGGACCGTCACGTCCACTCCGGCCCGGCTGAGCTCCCAGGCCGTGAGGCGCGCACCCTGGAGGAGGGGGCGGGTCTCGTCGGCAAAAACCCTCACGGGAATGCCGCGAACGGCCGCCGTGTAGATGGGGGCCAGGGCGGTTCCCATCCCCCCGGTGGCCAGGGCACCGGCGTTGCAGTGGGTCAGGATGCCGGCTCCCTTTTCGGGAATCACCTCCAGCCCGTGCTTTCCCATGAGGCGGCAGAGCTCCCGATCTTCCTCTGCGATGCGGCCGGCCTCGCGGATGACGGCCCTTGCCCGGGCCGCGGGACCGCCGTCGGCGCCGGCATACACCTCCGAGAGCCGGTTCAGGGCCCACTCCAGATTCACCGCCGTGGGTCGGGTACCGGCCAGGATTTCCCGATCCCGGAGGAACGCGGCGGTCCAGGGGTCCTCCCCGTCCCCATCCGATCCCGCCGAGCCCGGAGCCCCTCCCCGCTCCGGTTCGTCGATCCCCTCCCGCAGGCGTCGCTTCAACCCCAGCGCCATCCCGAAGGCCGCGGCGATGCCGATGGCCGGCGCGCCCCGGACTCGAAGAGAGCTGATGGCTTCGGCCACCTCCTCCACCCTCTCCAGTCTCAGGTAGCGCTCCTCGCCGGGGAGGAGGGTCTGGTCCAGCATCCGGATGGCCTCCCCGTCCTCCCACCAGGTCACGGGGCGGGGAATCCTGGACAGGACGTCGTCGGTCACGGGGTGGCCTCCTCCCTGGGGATGAGTCGCCCGAACTCGAAATGCCAACCCGCCTCCTCCAGGAGATCCAGGAAGAGGGGAAGAGGCAGGCCCACCACGGTCTGATAATCGCCCTGGATCTCCTTCACCAGGGCACTCCCCTGTCCCTGGATCCCGTAGGCGCCGGCCTTGTCCATGGGCTCCCCGGTCTCCACGTACCGGCGGGCGAAGGACTCGTGGAAGGAGCGGAAGGTGACCCGGGTGCCCAGGACCCCGGTGAGGATCTCCCCGCCGGGAAGCCCCAGGGCCAGACCGCTGAAGACGGTGTGCGTCCTGCCCTCGAGCCTCAGGAGCATCTCCACTGCCTCGCCTTCGCTTCCGGGCTTCCCCAGGATCTCACCGTCCAGAACCACCACCGTGTCCCCGGCCAGGACCAGCGCCCCGGGGTGCCGCCCGAGGACCTCGGCGGCCTTCTCCCGGGAAAGACGCCGAGCGTAGGCCTCGGCTGTCTCCCCCTCCTCCCCGGTCTCGGGGACGTGGGATGGATCCACGGTGAAGGCGAGCCCCAGCCGGCGGAGGATCTCGGCCCGCCGTGGGGAAGCCGAAGCCAATACGAGAGGGGGAGCGGTGGAGGCACGCTCCAGGTCAGGGGCCGCGTCCGGGACCGGAGTCCCGTTCCGTGCCGGGGCGCCCATATTCCCCTACCGCTCCAGGACCAGGGTCACCGGGCCATCGTTCACCAGGGCCACGTCCATCATGGCCCCGAACTCGCCGCTCTCCACCCGCCCCGGCGCCCGCTCCCTCAGGAGCTCCAGGAACCGCTCGTAGAGGGGAACGGCCACCGGGGGAGGCGCCGCCTTCACGAAGCTGGGCCGCCGCCCCTTCCGCGTGTCGCCGTAGAGGGTGAACTGGCTCACCACCAGGAGATCCCCCTCCACGTCCTTCAGCGAGAGATTCATCTTTCCTTCCTGGTCGGAGAAGACCCGAAGTCCCACGATCTTGTCGGCCATCCAGACCAGGGCGTCCTCCTCATCCCCCTCGGCGAAGCCCACCAAAAGGACGAGTCCCTCACCGATCGCTCCCGTCACCTCCCCGTCGATTGTGACGGTCCCCTCCGATGCTCGCTGCAGCACGACTCTCACACGACCTCCCGCATTCTCGCCAAAGCTCACTCAATCTCTTCGAGCCTCATCAAGGCTCCGCAGACCTCCCCCGACCTCACTCCACCGTCACGGACTTGGCCAGGTTCCGGGGCTGATCCACGTTGCATCCGCGAATCATGGCCATGTGGTACGCCAGCAACTGGAGGGGGACCGTGGAGAGGATGGGGAGGATGCAAGGGAGGGTGCCGGGAATGGGAATCACGTGGTCCACCTTGTCCCGGATCTCCTCGTTTCCCCTGCTCACGACGGCGATGACCCTTCCCCGCCGGGCCCTCACCTCCTCGATGTTGGAGAGGACCTTGGGATAGATGGCGTCGGAGGGAGCCAGAAAGACCACGGGCATGTCCTCGTCGATGAGGGCGATGGGACCGTGCTTCATCTCCGCCGCCGGGTATCCCTCGGCATGGATGTAGCTCACCTCCTTCAGCTTCAGGGCGCCTTCCAGGGCAACCGGAAACTGAAATCCGCGACCCAGATAGAGAAAGTTCCGTGCCCCGGCGTACTGTTCCGCCAGAACGAGGATCTCTCCGTTGAGCTCCAGCACCTGATCCACCTGGTTCGGAAGATCCTCCAGAGCCCGCACGAGCCGATGTCCGGCATCGATGGAGAGCTGGCGGCGCCGTCCCAGATAGAGGGCGAAAAGGGCCAGGGCCGCCACCTGGCTGGTAAAGGCCTTGGTGGATGCCACGCCGATTTCCGGCCCTGCGTGGAGGTAGACGCCGAAGTCCGTCTCCCGTGCGATGCTGGAGCCCACCACGTTCACGATTCCCATGGTGAGTGCGCCCCTGCGCTTCGCCTCCTTCAGGGCCGCCAGAGTGTCCGCCGTCTCCCCGGACTGGCTAATGGCCATGACCAGGGTCCGGTCGTCCAGGATGGGGTTCTTGTACCGGAACTCCGAAGCGTACTCAACCTCCACGGGGATCCGGGCCAGATCCTCCAGCATGAGCTCACCCAGGAGGGCCGAGTGCCAGGAGGTGCCGCAGGCGGTGATGACGACGCGCCGGATCTTGAGGAGCTCGGAGTCGGGGAGGGTGATTCCCCCCAATCTTGCGGACCCCTCCTCGGGGAGGAGACGCCCCCGGGTGACATCCCTGAGGGTGTCGGGCTGCTCGAAGATCTCCTTGAGCATGAAGTGGTCGTAGCCACCCTTCTCGATGGCACCCAGATCCCACGTCACCCGGTGGATGGGCCTGGACACGGCCCCACTCTCCAGGTGGAAGGTCCAGTAACGGCCCCCGTTCATGACCGCCACGTCCCCGTCGGCCAGGTAGACCACATCCCGGGTGTGGGTCACCAGCGCCGCGGCGTCGGAGCCCACCAGGTACTCGGCGTTCTTCCCGATGCCCAACAGGAGGGGGGAGCCGTTCCGGGCGGCCACGATCTTGTTCGGATCCCGGCTGCTCACCACGGCGATCCCGTAGGCGCCCTCCACCTGCAGGAGAGCGGCGGCCACGGCGTCCTCCAGCCTCTCGTTCTCGTTGAAGGCCTCGTCGATGAGGTGGACCACCACCTCGGTGTCGGTCTCGCTCCTGAACTCGTAGCCCAGCTTCCGGAGCTGCTTCCGGAGCACCGTCGCGTTCTCGATGATCCCGTTATGAGCCAGGGCGATGTCGCCGTTCCCGCTCACATGAGGATGTGCGTTGACCTCGGTGGGCGCTCCGTGCGTCGCCCAGCGGGTGTGGGCAATTCCGCACGTTCCCGGGAGGGGGGACTCCTTCAGGGCCCCCTCCAGAGTACTGATCTTCCCCGTCCGCCTGAGGGTGGAGAGGGTTCCGTTTCCCCCCAGGATGCTCATCCCCGCCGAGTCGTAGCCCCGGTACTCCAGCCTCCGGAGGCCGTCCAGGAGAATGGGGACTGCATCCCGGGGTCCCAGATATCCTACGATTCCACACATACAGGTCCCTGCTTCCGGAAAACGGTGCCGGGGAGCTCCCCGGCCCGTGTCGTCGTATTCAGGCCACCCCTTCCAGGACCCCGGCGGCCCGGTCCAGGAGGGAGGCAGCCTCGGCTCCGGTGGGAGCCTCGGCGATGAGGCGCACCACGGGCTCGGTGCCCGAGGGCCGAACATGCAGCCAGACCCGCTCTTCGGGCCAGCTCATCCGAAGGCCGTCGGTGGTGTCGGTGTCGGGGGGGGAGAGGTCGTCCCTCAACTCCCGGTAGGCCCCTTCCAGGGCCTCCCTGGGGAAGGAGACCTTCCTCTTGATGATCTCGTAGCCCGGCCAGCGGGAGGCCGCGGCCGACGCCGCGAGCCCTTCGTCCAGGAGGTGCTGCAGAACCAATGCCGCGCCCAGAGGCGCATCCCGCGTGTGGTGCAGGTCGGGGAGGATGACACCCCCATTGCCTTCCCCTCCCACCACGGCTCCCTCGGTCTGCATCCTGCGGGCAACGTTGATCTCCCCCACAGGCGCCCGGACCACACGGCTGTCATGGGCCCCGGCCACATCCTCCACCACCTGGCTGGTGGAGAGATTCGTCACCACCGTGCCCGGGCTCCGTCTCAGGACCGCCGCCGCGGCCAGGGCCAGGGTGAAATCTTCCCCGAGAGCCTCCCCGGCCTCGTCCACCAGGGAGAGGCGATCCACATCCGGATCCACCGCCAGCCCGATCTCGGCCCCGGAGGAACGCACCAGTGCACCCAGCTCCCCAAGGTTCTCCGCCGTGGGCTCCGGATCCCGGGGGAAACGCCCGTGGGGCTCCATTCCGGTGCCGATGACCTCGCATCCCAGGGCCTCCAGGAGTTGGAGCATCATCACCCCTCCGGCGCCGTGCACGCAGTCCAGGGCCACCCTGAACCCCCGGTCCTTCAGGCCCGTCACATCCACGAATGGAAGGGTGAGGATCCTCTCCAGGTGCCGCTCCACGGCACTCCCGTCTCTCGTCACCGAGCCCACTGCCTCCCACGAGGCCCGGGGCGGGTCCTTCTCTTGAAGGTAGGTCTGGAAGTCCGCCATGGTCTCCCCGTCCAGGAACATCCCTTCGCCGGAAGCGAACTTCATGGCATTCCACTCGGCGGGATTGTGGCTCGCGGTGACCCCGATGGCTCCGGCGCCGCCCTTCTCCTCCACGGCCAGAAGGAGGGTGGGGGTGGGCACCATACCCAGCTCCACGACGTCACATCCTACCGACTGGAGACCGGCCAAGGCGGCCCGAACCATCATGGGCCCCGAGGTTCTGGAATCCCGTCCCACGAAGACGGTGGAGCCTTCCCCCACTTCCCTGAGGAACGCGCCGAAGCCGGCAGCAAGAGAGGTGACCAACTCGGGGGTCAGTGGATCTCCCACCCTGCCCCGGAAGCCGGAAACGCTGACCATGAGCCCCGGCGGAAAGACAATAGGCATCGACGTACGGATCGTTGAAGTCCAGGACCGGCCGTGAGAAGTCGCCGGATCCGCAAAGCTAGCGGAGCCCCGGGAGCGATGAAACCTCTCTCCCCCACCCGGCGTAGGAGGATACATTGCAGGGGAGGTTTCCGGGACCCGGCGGGCCCGGGTATCCCCATCCATCCATTCATCACACCAAGCCAGGAGTCGGCGTCCATGAGCGAGGAAACGAGGGGGAACGACCAGGAGCCCCGGGACGAGGAGGCCCGCGCCAAGAGGGTCCTCACGGACATCTCGTCCAGGTCCTGGGAGCACCCCGCGGATCGGGCCGCCCTCCAGGCCCTACGCAAGATCCCGGTCTTCGATCAGGTCCTCCGGACCATGTTCGGGTTCTTCGGGGAGAAGCCCATCCGCCTGGCCTTTCAGGCCAACGCGGTGAAGGTGTCGGAGAGACAGTTCCCCAAGGTGGCCTCCATCTACAGGGAGGTCTGCAAGACCCTGGACCCGGACCGGGACTACGACCTGTTCGTCTCCCAGACGCCCATGGTGAACGCCGGGGCCTATGGGATGGACGAACCGTTCATCATCATGAACTCGGGAACCATTCGTCTCCTGGACGACGACGAGCTGGCCTACATCCTGGGGCACGAGCTGGGTCACATCATGAGCGACCACGTGCTCTACAGGACCATGACCGTTCTCCTCATCAACCTGGCGAGCATGGGATTCCCCATTGTGGGGATCGCCGCCCGGGCCGTGCTGGTGGCTCTCCTGGAGTGGTACCGCAAGAGCGAGCTGTCCAGCGATCGGGCCGGCCTCCTGGCCGTCCAGGATCCGGAAGTCGCCATGAATGCCATGTTGAAGATGGCCGGAGGCGGCGATGCCGACGAATCGAACCTGGACGAGTTCATCGTCCAGGCCGAGGAGTACAGGACCGGGGGCGATGTGGCCGACCAGGTCTACAAGGTCCTGAACCTCATGGCCACGACGCATCCCTTCTGGACCTTGCGAGTGTCGGAGATCCGCACCTGGATCGAATCCGGCGAGTACGACCGGATCCTCCGGGGCGAGTACAGCCGGAGGGGCGACCCGGACCCCGCCTATCAGGAAGACCTGGAGGCGGCGGCCCGGGCCTACGCCGACGGAGCGAAGGGGATGGTGGACCAGATGAGCGACGCCGCACGGCGCATGGGCGAGAGCTTCATGGGCGGTTTCAAGCGGTAGCCTCGGGAATCCGGGTCGTCACAGGAAAGGGGGGTCGGCAAAACCAGCGCCGGCCCCCTTTTGACATCCCGTCCTTTTTCGGCGTAATCTCTCCTGCCCGGGCGACGGGGAACGGACCCGACCCTCACACCTTCAGCCCCGAAGAACGGTATGCGGATCCTCATGGTGGGAAACGGAGGACGGGAACACGCCCTCCTCTGGAAGCTGAAACAGGACGACCCCTCGGCAGAGCTCTTCGCCACCCAGCCCAACGGGGGCATGGTGGAGCTGGCTCAAAGCGTCGAGATCGATCCGGCGGAAATCGACGCCCTGGCGGCCTGGGCCACCTCCCGTGAGATCGACCTCACGGTGGTGGGTCCGGAGGCCCCCCTTGCAGCGGGCATCGTGGATCGGTTCACCGCCGATGGCCTCTCGGTTTTCGGACCCACCGCCGCAGCAGCCCGCATCGAGGCGTCCAAGGCCTACGCCAATCAGTTGATGAAGGGTGCCGGAGTGCCCTCTGCGGACTTCGAGACCTTCACCGATTTCCCCTCCGCTGCAGCCCACATCAGGGAGAGGGGCACCCCCATCGTGGTGAAGGCCTCGGGTCTGGCCGCCGGGAAGGGTGCCATCGTCTGCGAGAAGGTGCCGGAGGCTCTGGATGCCGCTCGGTCCATGCTCGAGGATGCCCGGTTCGGAGACGCCGGCTCGACCATCGTGGTGGAGGAATGCATGAAGGGCGAGGAGCTCTCGGTCTTCGCCCTCGCCGACGGAAAGGACGTCCTCACCCTTCTCCCCTCCCAGGATCACAAACGGGTGGGAGAGGGCGACACGGGTCCCAACACCGGGGGCATGGGCGCCTACTGTCCTGTCTCCGTGGCGACGTCGGAGTTGGTGGATACGGTAAAGGAGACCATACTCCTCCCCACGCTGCGGGCGCTGGAAGCCGACGGGGCCCCCTTCCGGGGCCTCCTCTACGCCGGCCTGATGCTCACCGGCCAGGGCCCCAAGGTGGTGGAGTTCAACTGTCGCTTCGGAGATCCGGAGACCCAGGCGGTGCTCCCCCTCATGAAAAGCTCCCTTCTGGAGCCCATTCGGACCATCGCCCGGGGCGGCTCCGTCGCCGGCCTGGCCACGGAGTGGCTGGAGGGTGGAGCCGTCACCACGGTTCTGGCCTCCGAGGGCTATCCGGGCAGCTACGAGAAGGGGAAGGTGATCACCATCCCGCCCGCCCTGTCCGACGACCCGGCCACGACGGTCTTCCACGCCGGAACCCAGACGAACGAACTGGGTCTCAGGACCTCGGGAGGAAGGGTCCTGGCCGTCACGGGAGTGGGGGCCACCCTTTCCGACGCAGCCCGGAGGAGCCTCCGGGGGGCCGAAGCCATCGAGTTCGAGGGGAAGTACTTCCGCACCGACATCGGCTGGCGGGAGTTCGCCAGAGACGAGAGGGACAAGCCCTGAGCTGATCGGAGCCCCACCGGAACCCGGCCGGGCTTCCCGGGACTGCCAGCACAGCAGCGATCGACCCGGCCGTAACCATCCAGGATTCCGGTGAACCGTGCCCGAGCTCCCCGAAGTCGAGACCATCGTGCGCCAGCTGGCTCCCGCCCTCCGGGGCCGGGCCATGGAGAACGTCCGGGTCCTTCGATCCGACATCCTCCGTGAATCCCCCCATCGGTTCACAGCGAAGCTCGTCGGATCCACCATCCTCGCGGTCCGCCGCAGGGGGAAGAACGTGGTGATGGACCTCGATCCGGCCCAGCTCCTTCTCGTCAATCTGGGGATGACCGGGCGGCTCCTCCTCTCGGACTCGGGGAAGAACGCCTCCCCGCCCGATCACCTGGCCGTGGAATTCTTCCTCTCCTCGGGGGGGTACCTCCGGTACGACGACGTGCGGCGCTTCGGTCATCTTCTCCGGTTTTCCCCCGAGAAATGGAAGGCCGAGTCGGGGCGACTGGGCCCCGAGCCCCTGGATCCCACCCTCACACCCGACCTCTTTTACCGGGCACTCTCAACGTCCCGGTCCCCCGTGCGGTCCTGGCTCCTGGATCAAAGTCGTCTGGCGGGGGTTGGGAACATCTACGCAAACGAGGCGCTGTTCAGGGGGGGCATCCATCCGGCCAGAAAGGCGTGCGACCTGGACCCCGGGGAGTCGGAGGCCCTTCTGGTGGGACTCCGCTCCGTTCTCCGAGACGCGATCGAAGCCGGAGGCACGACTTTGAGGGACTACCGAACGACCACGGGCGAAAGCGGAGGCTTCGCCCCCAGCCTCCAGGTCTACGGGAGGGAGGGCGACCCGTGTCCGGCGTGTAATGGCCCGATCCGGCGAATCGTATTCGCCAACAGATCAGCGTTCTTGTGTCCCCGATGCCAACCCGAGGTCGAATCATCCGTATCCTGACCCTCTGCCTTCTGGCCCTGACTCCGGCCCTGGAAGCCCAGGAGATCCCGGGGGCGACCCTTCCGGTGCAGGTCGATACCCTGGACAACGGGCTTCGTGTGTTCGTACTCCCCAGGCCCGGGGCCCCCACGGTTTCCTTCGTGGTCCAGTACCGCATCGGGAGCGTAAACGAGGCACCCGGGGAAACGGGCATAGCCCATTTCCTGGAGCACCTCTTCTTCAAGGGAACGACCTCGGTGGGCACCCGGAACTTCGCTGCGGAGGTCCCCCTCTTCGTGGAGATGGACCTGCTCCAGGACTCCATCCTGGTGGAGGAGGACCAGCCCCACCCCGACACCCTCCGCATCCAGGAGCTCCGGGGCCGGATCCGGGCCCTGGAAGACGTGGCTTCGGCCTTCGTCACCTCCAACGAGTTCGATGCCATCCTCACTTCCAATGGGGCCCGGAACCTGAACGCCGCCACCACCGCCGAGGCCACCATCTACTTCGTGGAGCTTCCGTCCAACCGGGTCCGCCTCTGGTTTCCACTGGAGGCCGACCGGGTCCTGAATCCGGTGTTCCGGGAGTTCTACGTCGAGCGGGACGTGGTGGCCGAAGAGAGGCGAATGCGCCTGGAAACCAGCCCCGGCGGACTCCTGTACGAAGCCCATCTCTCCTCGGCGTTCCACGTCCATCCTTACGGGAAGCCGGTCATCGGGTACATGCACGATATCCAGCGGCTTACCCGGCCCGGCGTCGAGAGCTTCTTCCGCCGCTACTACGGCCCGAACAACGCGGTCCTGGTGGTGGTGGGAGACGTGAAGGCGGGCCAGATCTTCCGGTGGGCCCGCGACTACCTGGAGCCCATCCCCAGGGGCGATTCGGTCCCAACCCTCCGGGCCCTCGAGCCGAAGCAGAGGGGAGAGCGCCGGGTGGAGGTGGTCTTCGACGCCGAGCCCATGCTCCGCATCGGCTGGAAGGTTCCCCCTGCCGCCCACGAAGACACCCCGGCCCTGGACATGCTCACCTCCATCCTGACGGGTGGACGGGCTTCCAGGCTCTTCCGGCGCCTGGTTCAGGAGGATCGCCTGGCCTCCGGGGTGGTCTCCACAATCGGCCCCGGACAGCTCTACCCCCGCCTCTTCATGCTCGAGGCCACGCCCATGGCTCCCCACACCGTGGAAGAGGTGGAGGAAGCCATCTACGAGGAGCTGGCGCGGTTGAAGGAGGAGCCCCCGGAGGACCGGGAGCTCCAACGCGTGCGAAACCAACTCGAGGCGGCGGAGATCCGCCGTCTACGCTCCAACTTCGGGCTGGCCATCCAGATCGCCGGGTCCGCCTCACTCACCGGGGACTGGAGGTCCACCTTCGCCTATCCCCGGAAGATCCAGGACGTCACGCCCGAAGATGTTCAGAAGGTGGTCCGTCGCTACTTCACCAAGGAGGGCAGGACCGTGGCCTTCCTGGTGAAGCCCGACGACGAGCAGGAAGGCGGCGGGATATGAACGGGCGTCTCGTACTCCGGGTACCCGGTCTCGTCATCCTCTCGGCAACGCTGATCACGGCGGGCAGCCTGGAGGCTCAGCATCCCGAGGAGATCGGCCGGGAGGCGGCCATGGCGCTGGAGTTCGACGAGTTGACCTTCGATCCGCCCCGTGCCCGGCGCTACGAGCTGGACTCCGGGGTCCAGGTCTTCTTCCTCCGGGACCCCTCCCTCCCCCTGGTGAGCGTGTATGCCCGTTTCAAGGGCGGCTACTCCCTCCTTCCCCGGGAATTCTATGCCGCGACCACGGCCCTCCCCGGCCTGTTGAGGGCCGGTGGCACCATCAACCTTCCCCCCGACTCGGTGGACTTCCTCCTGGATTTCCACGCCCTGCAGGTGGCCTTCGGTGGGGGAGGCCAGAGTGCCTCCAGCCGGTTGAACACCCTCACCAAGCACCTGGAGCCGGCCGTCGAGCTCTGGGGAGAGATCCTCAGGGAGCCCCGGTTCGACTCTCTGGAAGTGGAGATCTGGAGGGGGCGCCAGCTCGAGAGCATCCGGCGCAGGAAGGACGACCCCGCGCGGCTGGCCTTCACCGAGTTCAACCGGCTCATGTTCGGAGATCACCCCATCGGGTGGGAGCTCACCGAAGAGGACCTCACCCCCGAGCGACTCTCCGTCGCTGCTCTCGAGGAGGTGCACCAGCGGATCTTCTGTCCCGGCAACCTGATTCTGGGCGTGGTGGGCGATACCGAATGGTCCCGCATCCGGCCCCTGCTGGAAGAGATCCTGCAGCCGTGGCCGGCCTGCGCCGAACCGCTCAGTGAGCCCCGGGACCCTCAAATGAGGAGGGAAGGGGGCGTCTTTCTGATTCCCCGGGACCTGAATCAAAGCACCGTGGTCATGGCTCAGCCGGGGGGCATCTCCCAGAGCGCCGAATGGGACTATTTCGCCAGCCGCATCGGAAACTCCATCCTGGGGGCAAGTGGTTTCAACAGCCGCCTGGTCACCCGGGTCCGGACCGAGAAGGGGTACGCCTACACCGCCTCCTCCCTCTGGACCACTCCGGCCCGGTACGAGGGGATCGTGGGGGCGATCACGCGGACCAAGAGCGAGTCCACCGTGGCCGCCATCCAGCTCATCCTCGAAACCTTCCGGGAGATGCGTCTGGAGGAGCCCGAGGAGGAGGAGGTGGACCGGGCCATCGACCAGATCGTGAACGGGTTCGTGTTCAACTTCCAGGACCCGGCCCAGATCGTCTCCCGGCAGATGTTCTATCTGGCCCTGGGGATGCCCGAGGACTGGCTCCAGCGCTACATCGAGGGAATCCAGCGGGTCAGTCCGGCTCAGGTCCGTAGGGTCTTTCGGCAGAACGTGGATATGGACGACATGGTCATCCTCATCCTGGGGGACCCGGACCGCTTCGACCTGCCACCCGACGTGCTGGGCCCGGTCCGCATCTGGGACGTGGACGATGCCAGGCGGGGACTCACCTCACCGGACGCCGACGTGGAGGGCGGCGATGCCCCCGCTGAGGTAGTCCCACTCGGCTCCGCTGAAGCCGGCCTCCAGCATCTGCTCCGCCAGCCGGGAGGGAGTGGGAAACTCCCTCACTGACTCGGGCAGATAGGTGTAGGCCCACGGATGGCCCGACACCACCCTCCCCACCAGGGGGAGGATGCGCCGGAAATAGAAGAGGTAGGCGAAGCGTAGGACGGGATTCGGGGGCTCGGTGAACTCCAGGATCACCAGCCTTCGGCCCTTCTCGAGGACCCGGGCGAACTCCTGGAGGCCTCGGGGAACATCGGAGAGATTCCTCACCCCGAAAGCCACCATGGCCCCCTGGAACGATGCGTCGGGAAAGGGAAGACGGAGAGTATCCCCACAGACGGGGATCACCGGATTGTTCTCCAGCTTGTCCGCCCCCTGCGCCAGCATGGGCTGAGCGAAGTCCGACGCCAGGACCCAGCCCCCGAATCCCTTCCGTCCCGCCAGTTCCAGCCCCAGATCGAAGGTGCCGGCGCAGGCGTCCAGGTACCGCCCCGAAGGGGCATTCTCCCAGTCCAGGCAGTCCACTGCCCTGCGGCGCCACCTCCGGTCCACATTCAGGCTCAGGAGATGGTTGAGGAGATCGTAGCGCGGTGCGATTTCGGAAAAGATCCTCCGCACCTGCATCTCCCGCTCCCGGCCCTGGGAGGGTAGGCCGTCCTGTGCCATCTTCATACGTTCCGGTGCCGTGATTGCATCTGCGGAGGATGGGGGGTTGAGGCCCCGAAGGCCAGTGCAGCATCGAGAAGGTTGAAGGAGACCGTACCCTGGAGCCCCTCCGGGTTCCATACTTGTAGGACAGAACCCGTGGGAGCGGACCGCGGGAAGGGGACGGCAACCCCGGATCCGGCCGGAATGAACTGAATTGACGGGGTGCCCTCCGGGATCCCGGGACACCACAGAGGGACCATCGTTCGTGAACTACGCCGAGCTGGAAGACAAGGAGCTGGCGGCACTGGCCTCGAAGGGCCGTGAAATGGCCTTCCGGGAGCTCCTCTCCAGGTACGAGCGTCCCCTCTTTTCCCTCATCTACCGCATGGTTCGGGACAGGACGCTGGCCGAGGACCTGGCCCAGGAGGCCTTCATCCGGGCCTTCAACGCCATCGGGAGCTACAAGCCCAAGTACAAATTCAGCAGCTGGATCTTCAAGATCGCCAACAACCACACCATCGACCACCTCCGGAAGAGGAAGCTGGAGACGGTGTCCATTGACGGATCCCCGCATGCCAGGAACGAAGACGAAGAGGCCCAGACCCGACTGGTCGTGGAGTCCCAGGAGGAGGCGCCGGACCAGTTCGTGGAGGCCAGGGAGCTCGGGGGCCAGATCGAAGAAGCCATCGGGCACCTGAGACCCGAATACCAGACGGCCGTGCTCCTGCGTCATGTGGAGGGCTACACCTACGATGAAATCGCCGAAATCATGGACCTCCCCCTGGGGACGGTGAAGACCTATCTGCACCGCGCCCGGGGAGAGCTTAAAGGGCTTCTGGCCCACGTGGATACCTGATGGTCGAAAGGGGGTAGCCAGGTGTGGAAAACGTTGAAACATCGGGGGGTTGGAACCCGTAGTGGGATGCAACCGAGAACAGGAGTTGAGATCGGTGGCTTTGAACGGTGACATGAGGCATCTGACCTCGGAACAGATCCAGGAGTTCCTGGACGGAGGACTTTCTCCCCGGGAGGAAGCCGTCGTTCGGGAGCACCTCTCGGGTTGTTCCCACTGTCAGAGCGAGTTGGAGGAATGGTCCCTCCTCTTTTCCGAACTGGAAGGGCTCCCCCAGGTGGAACCGGATCCGGGCTTCACCCGGGCGGTGATGTCCAGGATCGAAACCCGACGACCCCTGGGCGCACGCGTTCGCGGGTGGCTGGAGGAACGGATGCCCGGTGCCCCCCGACCCGAAGCCCACCTCCCCCCGGAGAGGATCCAGGACTACCTGGACGGTCTCCTTCCCCGGAGGCACGCCGCCGGCACCGGCGCCCATCTGGAGGTCTGCGACGGGTGCCGGGAGAAGGTGAAGGGATGGGAGAGGGTCTTCGGTGCCCTGGAATCCCTGGATCGCCTCGCGCCCTCTGCGGGATTCAGCGCCCGGGTCATGGCCCGGGTCCGGATTCCCACACCGGCTCCGGCCAGATGGGGCGCCCGGGCAGCGGGACGGGCCCTGGCAGGGATCCGGACGGCCCTGCCCCGGACCCGAAAGGGATGGGCCGTGGCGGGAGGGGTCGCGTCGGCGCCCACCATCACCATGGCGGCGCTGATCTACCTGGTGTTCTCCAACTCCATCATCACCCTCGAATCCCTGGCAACCTATTCGTACTGGAAGGCTTCGGCCGTTCTGACGGGCCTTTTCACCCTGGTGAAGGACGGATTGCTGGAGAGCGCAACGCTCTTCCGCCTCTACTCTTTGGCGGAAGCAGCAGCCGTGTCTCCTCTCCTGCTGGGAGCCGGAGGGCTCGTTTTCTCGCTGCTCAGCGCCGGTGCTCTCTGGGTTCTTCACCGGAACCTCATTGTTGCTCCTTCGGATGATGGCTATGCGCGTGCACAGATTTGATCGGCTCATCCTGGGGTGGATCCTGGCCCTTTTCGCCCTTCTTCCTTCGGGAGCGGAGGCTCAGCTCCGAACGGTGATTTCCAATGAAATTGCCGTCTCGGGGCGGGAAGCGTCCTTGAGCCTGGAGTTCGAGAACGGAGAAGGCATGGACATCGCCTTCAGGGAAGACGAGGTCCTCGTAGACGGGGACGCGGTGGGAAGCTACGCCCGTGGCGACGCGCTGGATCTGGCATGGCGCTCCCTCCTGGGAGAGGTCATCGCCCTGGACGATGGTCCTCTGGCCCGGGCCCTGGTGGAATGGACCCCCCCCGATGGACTCTCCGGAGAGCCGGAGGAGATCGCCCTTCTCCTCGACCATTCCCTGGAGGCGGGTCTGAGCCTCCCGGAAGAGGAGGAGGACGCCCCGCCCGCCCAGGAGCTCGTCTCTGACCTCCCGGGCGAACAGAGCCTCATCACCGCGCTCCTGAGTCGGAGGGACGCTCTCGAAGGTCTCGCCGAGGCCGTGGAGGGCATCGAGCTCGAGTCTCTTGCCGTCCGCGTGGGAGAAGACGTCACGGTGGAGACAGGAGAGGAGATCGACGGGACCCTCATTTTGGTGGACGGTGACCTGGAGCTGGCGGGGACGATCCGGGGGAACGTGATCCTCGTGGGAGGTGAAGCCCGACTCCTGGAAGGGGGCCGTATCACCGGGGATCTCCGCATCAGCGACGGTCGTCTCCGTTCCATGGGAGGCGAGCTGGAAGGAGATCTCCTGGAGCTGGAAAGGGCCTCCTCCATTGCATTGGAACGTGAGACCCTGGATGAGATCCGGGAAGACCTGGAGGAGGAGATTCGCCGGCAGGTCCGGTCCGAGATGGTCAGGGACGAGCGACACTCCAGAAACGTCTTCCTGAGCCCCCTCCGTAGCCTGGGGGAGGCGCTGGCCGGGCTGATGGAGAATCTGGTGACTTTCCTGGTCCTCTCCGTTCTGGGTGTCCTCACGGTGCACTTCGCCCGGGACCGTTTCGAGGTCGTGGCGGCCACGGCCCGCCGGGCTCCGGCCCGGTCGGCTGTTGTGGGCCTGGCGGGCGGATTCCTCCTCATCCCGGTATGGGTGCTGGGGATCGTGGCGCTGGCCGTTTCCATCGTGGGCATCCCGGTCCTCCTGGCCTGGATCCCCTTCTTCCCCATCGCGGCGGGCGTTGCCGGCCTCCTGGGGTATCTGGCCGTGGCGGGAAACGTGGGGGAATGGGTGGCGGAGCAGGAATACAGGGGCCTGGAATGGATCCGGGGATCCAACACCTTCTACACCGTGATCGCGGGGATCGGGGCGCTCCTCGTTCCCTGTATCGCCTCCAACCTCGTGCGGGTGTTGGGTCTGGACCTGCTCCAGGGTCTTCTGGCCTTCGTAGGCTCCGCCGTCACCTTCGCCGTCCTCGCCGTGGGGCTCGGTGCCGTCCTCCTGACCCGGGGGGGTAAGATCCGGCCCCTGGAGTCCTACTACGAGTTCGAGGACGAGTTCTACCGTGCGGACACCGGCGGACCCTCCGATCCCGAACCCACGGAATCCGAACCCACCCCGGAGGCGGAACACGAAGCTCCGGACCACGCGGACGAAACCGAGGAAGACCATGCGTAAGGGTTTCCCTTCCCTGACTTCTCTTCTGGCCCTGGCTCTCCTTGCGGCATCGGCCACGGCGGCCTCCGCCCAGAGCTGGCGGACGGTCACCATGTCCAGGCAGCTTTCGGGAGAGGATGCGGTGGACGTACACATCCGGTTCGGAGCCGGACGGCTGAACATCCAGCCGGGGGAGGAGGGCTTGCTCTACAGGATGCAACTGCGGTACGACGAGGATTCCTTCGAGCCCGTGGCCGACTTCGACGGACGGCGGCTGAAGCTGGGTGTCGAGGGCATCCGCAGCGGCATTCGCTGGAGGAAGAAGGAGTCCCAGGAGATGGATCTTTCCCTCACCCGGTCCGTCCCCATGGACCTGGACCTGGAGTTCGGAGCGGTCCGGGCCGACGTGGATCTGGGAGGCCTCCGGATGACCCGCCTGGACCTTTCCACCGGCGCTTCGGAATCCCGGGTGGACATCTCCCGGCCCAACCCGGTGCGTATGGAGAAGGCCGATTTCGAGGCGGGCGCCGCCGACTTCCACGTACGCCGCCTGGGGAACCTGAACGCCGAGAGGATCACGGTGGACGCCGGGGTGGGAAAGGTGGTGCTGGACTTCCGGGGGGACTGGCAGGGAGATGCCGAGGTGAGCGTGGACATGGGCCTGGGAGCCCTGGAGCTCCGTTTCCCCGAAGGCTTGGGCGTCCGGCTCATCAAGGATACCTTCCTCACATCCCTGGATTCGGAAGGGCTGGTAAAGCGGGGAAGCTCCTACTATTCACTGGATTGGGACGATGCCCGGTACCGGGTCACCGTCAACGTGGACGCCGCATTCGGGAGCATCGACGTAGTCTGGGTCCGCTGAGGACTCGTTCGAGAAGGAGACTTTTATGGGTACGCTGTTGACGTTTCTGGCTGTGGGCCTGGTGACGCTGGTCGCCGCAGGGATCGTGCTCTCGATCCTGGGCGCGGTGTTTTCCCTCACCTTCGGGTTGGCCAGCTTCCTCCTCTTCAAGGTGGCCCCGATCATGTTCGTCGGCTGGGTGGTCCTGAAGCTCATCGACCGGGCGTCGGGCAAGAGGAAGATCTCCGCCGCCGATCAGAAGTGGCTGGACGAGGGCTGACGTCCCTCCCTACCCCGCCGCTCGAGCGACCCCCTCATTCCTCATCCACTCCCCCCTTTCGACGCGCCCCGCCAACCCAGGACCTCCCGGGCCCGGACCACGAGGCTCTCCGGAAGGGTCGTCCAGCCCAGCTCCCCCTCCCTTCCCCTGGGAAGCTCCAGGAGCGGCCCCAGCTCGGGGTAGTCCCGAAGGAGCTCGTGGAGGGGGAGGGTGAGGAGTTCCTCCCGCGTGGGCGGCGGGAGGAATCCCGACGTCATTCTTCCGATCCCTCCAGGATCTTCGTCAGCTCCAGGGCCGCCTGGTCCAGGGCCTTCCCGGCAGGGGAGTCGGGCCTGCTCACCACGGCCGGGGTTCCCTCGTCACCACTCCGCCGGACCTCCGGATCCAGGGGAAAGCGTCCAAGGAAGGGAAGTCCCATCTCGCCGGCCAGATCCTCTCCGCCACCTTTCCCGAAGATGTCCACCGTCTCGCCGCAGTGGGGGCACTCGTACCCGCTCATGTTCTCCACGATTCCCAGGACCCGCGTGTTCACCTTCTCGAACATCTTCACCCCCCGGCGCACGTCCCCCACGGATACGGACTGGGGCGTCGTGACCATGATGGCGCCATCGATGTCGATGGTCTGCACCAGGGAGATCTGGGCGTCACCGGTCCCCGGGGGCATGTCCACCACCATGTAGTCCAGGGAGCCCCACTCCACCTGCTCCAGGAACTGGCGGAGGATCCCGGAGATGAGGGGCCCCCGCATGATGGCGGGCTGCTCCGGGTCCAGCATGAAGCCCAGGCTCATGAGGCGGACCCCGTGGGCCTCCAGAGGCGCGATTCGCTCATCGCCCTCTTCTCCCACGACACCGGGACGCCCGGTCTCGCCGAACATGAGAGGGATGTTGGGGCCATACACATCGGCATCCAGGAGCCCGACCTTCCTACCCGTCTTGGCCAGGGCGGCGGCCAGGTTCGTGGCCACCATGGACTTCCCGACGCCCCCCTTTCCGGAGCTCACGGCAACGATCCGCCCCACCCCCGGGAGGAGGTCCGGCTGGGGGGTGGGGGCCGGCACGGAGCCCGGCTGAAGGCCGGGCTGCGGTCCCGCCTGGGGACCGGGCTGAGGCCCGGGGGACGGGGGAGGCGGGGCCTGGGGAAGCTGGACGTTCACTTTGGCCGCCGTCACGCCCTCCACCGCCTCCACGACCTCCCGAAGGTCCTTCACCAGCGAACCCGGATCGTCGGGCGCCATGAAGAAGGAGAAGCGCACGGTGCCGTCCTCGTCCAACTCCAGGTTCTGGACCTGGCCCCTGGCCACTACATCTGCGTCGGACGTGGTCGAGACCCCCGCGAGGGCCGCCAACACATCTCGTTTCATCTGTTCGTTGGTCATGATTCTCTCGTTTGAAGGAAAGGCTCTTGAGGATCGTAGAACGACGAGCCCCGTTCGTCCACTCCCCGGTCTACCCCGACAGGTCGCAAGAGATCGGGACGGGAAGGAGCCCTTTCTCTCCCACGCATGCCCGTCCCTACCCGGGGATCAGTGTTGATTTTCGGGAAAACTTTGCGGAAATTTCATAATGTGACGCTCCCGGGTCCCGCAGGGAGGAAGATGCGGTGCCCTCACTCGATCCAGGCATGCGGCCGAAAACCGCCCCCCCCAATTCATGGACCAAGAAACCTACGGACAGCCGTACGGTGATTTCGAGTCGAACGGTGCGGGCATTTCTCCGCATCTTGCGGACTACTGGCAGATCATCTCTCGCCGCCTGTGGCTGGTCCTGATCATCTTCGCGGTCACCACCGCCTCGGCCATCTGGGCCGTCTCCCGACAGACCACCCAGTACCGGGCCGATCTCTCCATCCAGGTAAACGACCCCCTGGCCAGAACACGAGCCATGAACCCCACGGCCCGGATCTCGGGGATGGACATCTACGTCGATCCCATCGAATCGGAGATCCAGGTGCTCACCTCCGGCACCATCGCTCTGGCCGTGGTGGACTCCCTGGGGCTACGCCTGGCCCCCACCTCCCAGGACCTGGTCCACTCCGACCTCTTCAGGAACGCCACGGTCGGCCCGGAGGCCCCGGTGGAGAGCTTCGAGCTCAGGTACGACGGCAGCGGGAAACGGGTAACCTTCGCACGGCCCGGCGGACCCGAGATCGCCTCGGGAGCCGTGGGCCAGCCCATGGACGTGGGTTTTGCCCGCTTCGTGCCCCAGTCTCCCCCCCGGGAAGACCGGACCTACGGCGTCCAGATTCTCCCTGTCGAGGCGGCGGTGGGGATGGTCCGGGGCAGGATCTCGGCGGTTCCCCGTGAGCTCACCAACCTCATCGATGTCTCCTACATCTCCCACGACCCCGTCCTCGCCCCCCAGATTCTGATTCAGGCGGCAGAGGCGCTCAGGGCCTATGGAGAGAGGAAGGTCAGCACGGCGGCCCGGAACGAGGTGGCCTTCATCGAGCAGGAGCTTTCCCAGGCCAGGAGCCAGCTCGAAACCTCCCTTGAGGAGATCCAGAAGTTCAAGGAGTCCCGGGCCTTCACCGATCTCTCGGTGCAGGAGCGGAGACTGGTGAACGAGATACAGAGCCTCACGGAGGAGATCCGGAGCCTGGAAGACCAGCGAAACGTCCTCTCCGACCGGGTCCACCGGATCGACCGGGAAGGCGTGGCCGCCATGGACCTGGTGCAGATGGAGGCGGAGCTTCCCGGAGGGGTCAATCCCCTGATTTTCGAGCTGACCGGAGGAATCCAGGAGGACCAGTCGGAGCTTCGGACCCTCCTCACCGAGCGACGACTCACCCGGGACCATCCCCAGGCCCTGGCGGTCCAGGAGCGGATTCGGCTGCGGGAGGAGGACCTCCTGGAAGCGCTGCGGGTGAGCCTCCGGGTCGTGGAGAATCGACTGGAGGATCTCTCCGAACAGCAAGCGGCGCTTCGGGAGCGGCAGCGCGCGTTCCCGGCGCTCGAGAACGAGCTGGAGAAGCTTCGGCTACAGCAGGAAATCGAGAGGGATTCCTACCAGATCCTCCTCTCCCAGCTCCAGCAGGCCAGGATCCTGGAGGCCGCCGCCGAGCCCTACGTGGACATCCTGGACCGCCCCATCGGGTCCACGGAGATCGATCCCCGAGGGCGGATGAACATCCTTCTGGGCGCCCTCCTGGGGCTGATTCTGGGAGCCGGCGCCGCCTTCTTCCTGGAATACCTGGACCGGACCGTCCGGACCACCGCCGATGTGGAAGCCTTCCTGGGCATCCCGGTCCTGGGCATCATTCCCAAGTTGCGCAGGATCGCCGAAGCCGAGGAGCGTGGGGAGCCTCTGCCCCGGAGCGGGCCCCTGGTAGTGGCTCTGGATCCACTGGATCCGGCAGCGGAGGCGTACAGGAACCTCCGGATGAACCTGATGTTCATGAGCACCGAGGACGATCCCATCCGCACGGTGCTCTTCACCAGTCCGGGTCCCAATGAGGGAAAATCCACCACGGCCCTGAATTTCTCGGTGATGATGGCCCAGCAGGGTCAGAGGGTGCTCCTCCTGGACGCGGACCTCCGGCGCCCCGCTCTCCACAGAGCCCTGGACATCCTTCGTGAGCCGGGGCTCACCAACGTGCTCGTGGCCGACGCCGAGATCCGGGAGGCCATCCGGCCCAATGTGCTGCCGAACCTGGACTTCCTACCCTCCGGGCCTTTCCCGCCGAATCCTTCGGAGCTCCTGAACTCCAAGGCCATGGAACGGCTCCTGGACGAGCTGCAGGGGAAGTACAGCCATGTGGTCATGGACTCCCCGCCGATCCTGGCGGTAACCGATTCCTCTGTGCTGGGAGCCCATGCGGACGGTGTCGTGGTGGTCCTGCGCTCCGGAGAGACGGAACAGAAGGCCGCCGAGCGCTCGGTGGACCAGCTCCGCCGGATCGGCGTGCGTGTGTTCGGAGCGGTCCTCAACGAAGTGGCGACGTCCACGCCGGAGGAGAGCTACTACCTGCAGTATTACTACAGCTACCGACCCGTCCCCCAGTCCGGGATGTCCAAGCTCCGGGACACCCTCTCCAAGACCCGGTTCTGGATGAGCTGAGAGCCGGGGGCCGGGCTCCGGCTCCGCCGCATGGATATGGCCTCGCGGTTGCGGCGCCTCCCTCGGCGTTGTGCGCCAGGGCTGGCGCAAACCGATGTGGGCGGGGAGGCGGTTTCGCCTCCCCGTCTTTTTTTGGTACCTTTCATCCCGATCCGTCATTGAAGGAGGAGCGACATCGTCGGACCACCCGATGCCAGGAGCCCCTCCTGCGCTGACAACGGAGTCACGACCCATCAGAGAACCACGCCACCATAGAGAGAAGCGATCATGAGCGGAAAGCTGCGCGTTCCCGAGCCCATCAACGAGCCCGTCCTCGATTACGCCCCCGGCAGTGCCGCAAGGGCCGAGCTCCAGGCCAAGCTCGCCGAGATGGCCAACGAGGTCCTGGACATCCCCCTGGTCATCGGAGGAGAGGAAATCCGGACCGGAGACACGGCCGATGTCGTCATGCCCCACGACCATGGCCACGTCCTGGGAAAGTACCACAGGGCAGGGCCCGACGAGATCAAGCGGGCCATCGACGTATCGCAGGAAGCCCACAAGGAGTGGGCGGCCTGGCCCTGGGAGGCCCGGGTGGCCGTCCTTCTGAAAGCCGCTGAGCTTCTTTCCACCACATGGCGGTCCACCTTGAACGCCGCCACCATGCTGGGGCAGAGCAAGACGGCGCACCAGGCCGAGATCGATGCCGCAGCGGAGCTCATCGACTTCTTCCGTTTCAACTCCGCATTCGCCGAGGAGCTCTACGAGGAACAGCCCATCTCTTCCAGGGGAATCTGGAATTCGGTGGAATACCGTCCGCTGGAGGGCTTCATCTATGCCATCACGCCCTTCAACTTCACCTCCATCGCCGGCAATCTCCCGAGCGCCCCCGCCCTCATGGGCAACACCGTCCTCTGGAAGCCGGCCCGGACCTCTCTCCTCTCCAGCTACTACATCCAGCAGATCTTCGCGGAAGCCGGGATGCCCCCGGGCGTCGTCAACTTCATCACCGGGAACTCCGCCGAGATCACCCGGCAGGTATTCACCAACCCCCGGTTCGGTGGTGTGCACTTCACCGGCTCGACCCCCGTCTTCAACAGCATGTGGTCGGCGGTGGGAGAGAACATCGACACTTACAAGGGCTACCCCCGGCTGGTAGGAGAGACCGGCGGAAAGGACTTCATCATCGCCCACACGTCGGCGGATCCCGAGGCCCTGATGACGGCCATCCTCCGGGGCGCCTTCGAGTACCAGGGACAGAAGTGCAGCGCGGCCTCACGCATCTATCTGCCCGAGAGCCTCTGGGCCGAGATGGGGGATGACCTCATCCGGGAAACCGAGGCCATGAAGATGGGCGATATTCGGGACTTCGAGAACTTCATGGGCGCGGTCATCGACAGGGCCGCTTTCGACAAGATCACCGGTTACATCGAGCGGGCGAAGGAGTCCCCCGATTCGGAGGTCGTGGCCGGCGGCGACTTCGACGACGCCGAGGGATACTTCATCCGGCCCACCATCATCCGGGCCATGAAGCCCGATACCGAATCCATGATCGACGAGATCTTCGGGCCGGTGGTCACCCTCTATGTCTACCCCGACGCCCAGTGGTCCGAGACCCTCGACCTGGTGGACCGGACGGGGGACTATGCCCTCACCGGCGCCGTGTTCGCCCGGGACCGGGGTGCCATCCTGGAGGCGAACAAAGCTCTCCGGTTCGCTGCGGGGAACTATTACATCAACGACAAGCCCACCGGTGCGGTGGTGGGTCAGCAGCCCTTCGGAGGAGCCCGGGCCAGCGGCACCAATGACAAGGCCGGCTCCAAGATGAACCTCCTGCGCTGGGTCTCGGCCCGGACCATGAAGGAGACCTTCGTTCCTCCCACCGACTACCTGTATCCCTTCATGGACTCCGAGTAGTCGCCGCCCGATCTCCGTCCCGTCGAAAGCAGGAACGGCAGACGGAAGGAAGAAGGGCCCGGGGATGCCCCCCGGGCCCTTCTTTCACGTTGATGCTCCCGGCCTTCTTCGCCCCCCACCTCACCCGGAAGGCCAAGGTGCGGGCCGGAAGCCGGCCGGCAGCCGTCAGTTCCTTCCCGCGGCCCTCAGCCCCTCCCGGAAATCGGATTTCAGGTCGTCCACATCCTCGATCCCCACCGAGATGCGCACATAGCCCTCGGGGATCCCGTCGGCCGACAGCTCCTGAGGTGACAGGCCCCGATGGGAGGTGAAGCGGGGCTGGGAGACCAGGGTTTCCACACCTCCCAGACTGGGAGCTACCAGAGCCACGTCCAGGCCCCTGCAGAAGGCATCCGCAGCCGGTCCGCCACCCTCGAGTTGGATGCCCAGCATTCCCCCGAAACCGTCCAGGATCTCCCTGGCCAGCTCATGATCGGGGTGGTCGGGCAGACCGGGGTAGACCACCTTCTCCACGCCGGGCTGCTCCTGGAACCACTCGGCCAGGGCCATGGCGTTCTCGTTGTGACGGGCAATACGGACCGCGAGGGTCCTGAGGCCTCGATCCAGGAGCCAGGCGCCGTGGGGATCCAGGGCCGGGCCGTAGTAGCGAAGCATCTCCCGGACCTCCTCCACCAGGTCCCGGCTGCCGGACACCACACCCGCGACCAGATCCGAGTGGCCGGCCAGGTACTTGGTGGCACTGTGAATCACCACATCGGCCCCCAGCTCCGCCGGGCGAAGGTTCACCGGGGAAGCGAAGGTGGCATCCACGATCAGAGAGATCCCTTCCTCCTTGGCCAGCTTCGCCATGGGCCTGGGGTCGTAGATGCGAAGCGCCGGGTTCGTGGGGATCTCCACGAAGAGGGCCCGGGTCTGGTCGGTCAGTGCCCGCCGCCAGCCTCTTCCGCTCTCGGGCTCCACCAGGGTCGTGGCGATTCCACGTCGGGGAAGCTCCTCGGCCATGAACCGGCGCGTGGCCCCGTAGAGATGCCGGGAGGCCAGGAGGTGGTCCCCGGTGCGCAGGAGGGCCAGAAGGGTCATGGCGGTGGCCCCCATACCCGATGCCAGGACAAGACCGGCATCCATGCCCTCGAGGGCCGCGATCTTCTCGGCCACCACAGTCTGGGTCGGGTTGTTTCCGTAACGGGTGTATTTGGGCTCCGGGGGATCCTCGGGAGAGCCGGAAAAGAAAAAAGTCGAGCTCTGGACAAGGGGAGGAACCACCGGGTCGCCCGGCACTCGGCTGGTCTCACCTGAGTGGATGACCTGGGTGGAGATCCCCCTCCGGGGCCCTCCGCGCGCCTTGCTCCCCATGTACGACCTCCTGAAGTCCGGAACGGCCGGAACCGTCGTCGAGTGACGTGGTTCGAACGGCTGTGGGCAACGAAAGTAGAAACGACGGGGGAATCAGGCCAGGTCCTCGAGCAGGTCGCTGAGAGCCTGATAATCCCCGTTCACCGGATTCAGGAAGATCACCCGGCGTTGAACCAGGGCATTCAGAGCCTCTGTCGTCACTCCCTCGGAAACGAGAGCTTCCACTCTGTCGGCCCGCAGCTTTCCCCTCTCCTCCACGGCCCGCCAGACGCCTTCCTCCTTCGCGGTCCTGGCACCCAGTAGCTCGAACCCCCCCGAAGCCGTTTCCGTCACCGCTGCCAGGGAGTGGCGCTCCAGGACGGCCTGGATGGGGTCGCGGTGCAGCTCCCGGATGCCTCGAAAAAGAAAGAAAGCCTCCTTGGGGCGGTCTCCGGCCAGGTACCGGAGGAGGAGCTTGGCCACGACCTCGTCGGCACAGGAGAAATCCATGACCGTCACCTGGGAAAAGTCCACCACCGAAAGGCTTGCCGGCCCCGTCTCTTCGGAGAGGACGTTCTCGATGGCCAGGCGTACGGCCTGGCCAGTGGGACGGGTCACCAGGGAGGAGTAGAGAGAAGCGACGTTCCGCCTCACCAGGTGACCCACGTCGATGGAGACAGGATCGACGCCGTACTCACCCATGGTCGGGCTCCCGGGCCGGCAGAACGATGTGGATCTGAGCACCGGGGAAGGTCGGCAGGCCCTCTTTCAGGGGTGGCGAATCGTCCCAGGGGGGCACGTCGGCGATCCGGGCCGTTCCGCTCCGGATGGAGATGGCACCCTCCCAGCGGCGGACCTGTTTGCGTATCTGCTGGATCCCCTGGCCCCTGCCCGAATCGGGAAAGCGGGTCAATCCGTGGATGAACGCCGCTTCCAGCGCCGTGGCATCCCCCCACCGATCACCGAATCGAGCCGCATGGGTGTCGGCCAGGGAGCCCTTGAACCCCTTTCCGACGTCGGAGACGCTCAGGACCAGGACCTGTCGGCCAAGCCGCTTCACCCAATTGTAGCTCTGGGCTGCGACCCAGCCGGGTGCTTCGGCGTGCTCGATGATGTTCTGGCACACCTCGGAGAGGATCACACTGAACTGGACCACGGCCGAAACCGGATAGTCCAGGCGCCGGGCCAGGATCGTTCCGGCCTGCTGCTGCACCCGATCCACCACGGCGTGAATGTCGGTGTTGGTGGTGATGGGCGTGATCTCCAGGAGGACATCGGAGCTGTTCCAGGAGCGCCGAGGAGGCCGGATGTCCAGTTCGAAGATTCTCTCCGCGGCCTGGAAGAACTGCATTCTGGCCAGGTAGGTGGTCACCTCCGCCGAATCCAGGATCTGGAGTCGGGGGGGCTCACCCTGATGGTCCCGGGCCACCGTGCCCGCTGCCAGAAGGCCGATGACACCGCCCGGGTCCACCCACCGGAGATGACGGGCATCGAAGAGGACCTTCTCACCCTCTGCCTTCAGGAGATCCGCGGCCAACTGGTCGAAGGAGAAGAAATCCAGGTTTCCCGGAACGGGTATGATGTGCAAGGTGTCTCCAGTGGGTTCAGGTGCCTCCACGACCGGTCAGGGACCCGGCGCTCCCATCATCCGTTCCCCTCTCGAGGCGAACACGGCCGAGGTGACGGTGCAGCCCTCGGGCACCCCGATGCTCCACGTTCTCTGCCGCCAGCCGGTTGGCAGATGCCATGGCGTTTTCCAGGGTGGCCCCGGTCAGCAGGTGTCCGAGGAAAGTAGCTCCCCACACGTCACCGCATCCAGTGGGATCTCCCTTCAGCGGACCCGTGGGAGAGGCGACCCGGCCGCTCCGGGTGGGCCCACCCCGACCCAGGCTGGCGCGGGAATCGGGCCAGGCCAGGGGATCCGGATCAAAATCCGGGGATGCCACGTACGCGGAGCCGCGCTCCCCCAGGGTCACCGCGATGAGCTTGAGCTCGGGGCTCACGGTATCCGCCGCCAGTCGCCAGGGGTCTCCCCAGGACCGCCCCAGGAGCTCGAACTCGTCCTCGTTCATCTGGACCGCATCGAAGCTCCTCAGCCAGGCGCCCCAGCCCGGGAGCTCTCTGGGAACCCGGTATCCCTGCCCCGTGATGTCCAGAAAGAGGGAATGGAGGTCGGCGTAGAGAGGGCCGTCGAAAGCCTCCCTCATGCGCAGGGCGGTCTCCAGCCCCAACTCGAATCCGGTGATGAAATTGACGTAGAGGCCGTCCAGCTCCGCTAGAAGGGGTTCCAGCTCCTCCCATGAAAACGGGGGCACCCCCCCTTCCATCTTCTCCAGGCGACGGATCTGGTTCCGGTAGTGAAGCTCCACCCGGTTGTTGGGAAAGGGAACGACCCGGACCCCAAACTCGCCCTCCAGATTGGGAATGGATCGAAGATAGCGGAGAGCATCCTCGGCCAGGTCCTCCCCGACCTTGATGATGGGGGCCGCCACCCAGCCTTCGGGAAGAGCCACGCTCATGGCCTCGAGGGCGTAGGAAAGCCCTCCCCACTCCTCCACGGGCTCGGTCCTCAGATCCCGCCGAAGAATCCGGTCCCAGACGAGCGTACCCAGCACTCCCATGCGACGAGGCCTCTGGCTCATGGCCTCTCCGGAAGCTCCCTCGGTCCCGGTCAACGCCCCAGCCTCAAACGTGACCGAAGGTGTCCTTCTTGAAGACACCCGCCGCTCCGATGACGCCCGCCGTCTCGGGAAGAGCTGCCGGAAGGATGCGGCAGGCATCGACGGCGGATCTGAAAGCACGACGCCGGACTTCCTTCTGAAGCGGACCGAAGAGGTACTCCCCGGCTCGGGTGACCCCGCCGGCGATGACCACCACGTCGGGGTTGAGCCCGTTGACGATGTTGGCGATCCCCACCCCCAGGAACTTGGCCGTCTCCTTCATGACCTCATGGGCGTACTCGTCTCCGAGGACCACGGCCTCGTAGACTGTAGCCGCAGTGATCCGGTCCAGCTCTCCCTCCACCAGCTCCACCAGCACCGACTCCATCCCCGCTTCGATCCCCTCCACGGCCCGGGCCGCAATGTTGGGACCCGAGGCGTAAGCTTCCAGACAGCCGTAGTTGCCGCATTTGCAGCGTCGGCCCGTGGAATCGATGGTGGTATGGCCGAATTCCGCGGCGGCGTCCGAGGCGCCCCTGTGGAGCTCCCCGTTCAGCACGAGGCCCCCACCGATTCCCGTGCCCAGGGTGAGCCCCACCAGCGTGGGCACCCCCTGCCCCACCCCCATCCACCACTCGCCGAAGGTGGCGCAGTTGGCATCGTTGTCCAGGGTGGCCGGCAACCCTAGGGGCTCGGAAACCAAGTCCCGCAAGGGGAAATCCCGCCATCCCAGGTTGGGAGCTTCCAGCAAAACCCCCGACTCCCGGTTCAGGGGCCCGGGAGCCCCTATCCCGATCCCGGCCACATCCTCCCTGGAGCCCCCCTCCTCGGCGAGGACCTCCTCCATGGAGGTCTCGACGGCTCCAACCACTCTTTCCACCACATCCGCAGCCCCGTTTTCCGAAAGGGTGGAAAGACGTCGGAGGCCCCTGGGAGCTCCACCCTCCATGGGGATGAGGCCCACCACGATGTTCGTACCCCCGATGTCCACCCCTACGATCCACCGCCGCCCACCGATCATGCTCACTCCTTTCCCGCCGCAGTCACCGTCGCCCCTGCAGCCTTGGCGGCGGGAATGGGTCCCCACGCAGGCTCCCTCCCCTTCACTCCCCCGGGTCCGAGCTCCAGGATGCCGGCTGCACGCTTCTCCCCGTGCAGCTCGGAGAGTCCGTTCCGGGCCCGGATCTCCCGATTGCGCACGATGCGGCGCCGTATCTCCTTGTTTTTCTCGATGGATTCACGCGTCTTGTACGGCCGGGCGTGATCCAGGTGGAGGAGCACCGCCCTGAAGCGGACCCGCTTGCCTCGAAGCCCGAGGTTCTCCAGCCGGGACCCCAGAGCCCGGTCGGCTCCGCCGTACTGCATCTCCGTCTCCATCCCGTTGACGGCGAAAAGGGGCTCCCGCCAGGTGGATGCGTTGTTCAGGTTCCAGGTCGGCCTGGTGGTCGTAAGGCGGTCCAGCAAAGAAGCCTTCCAGCCTCGATTCACCAACCGGAGGGCATGGCGCCCCAGGGACTCGCCCCGGCTCCCCAGCCACCCGGGATCGGCGAATCGGCCCGTGAGGATGTCCTCCTTCTGAATGGCCCTGCTCGTGCCCATGGAGAGATAGACGGAGCCACCGGAAAGAAACCGTCCTTCTTCAGCCATCTCCCGATGGGTCGCCACGAAGTCCCTCCGGGGAATGCAATCTCCGTCGGAAAACACCAGATACGCCCCCTTCGAGGCCAGGATGGCCGCATTCAGGATCCTGGACCGGCGGTATCCCTGATCCTCATGCCAGAGATGGCGAACGGGAAAGGGCACCTCCGCGGCGAACCGGGCGATGAGATCCCTCGTCTCCTCGGCGGATCCGTCATCGGCGATGATGAGCTCGAATCCCGTCCAATCCTGGTGAGAATACCCCAACAGTACCTTTCCCAGCCAGGCGGGCTGGTTGTACGTGGAGACGATGACGGAAACCTCCACGGCTCACTCTCCCAGGGAGAGGACGGCCAGGAAGGCCTCCTGGGGAATTTCCACCGAACCCACCTGTTTCATCCGTCGTTTCCCTTCCTTCTGCTTCTCCAGGAGCTTCCGCTTACGCGTGATGTCGCCCCCGTAGCACTTGGCCGTCACGTTCTTTCGAATGGCCTTCACGTTGGTCCTGGCGATGACCTGGGGCCCGATGGCAGCCTGAAGGGCCACCTCGAACTGCTGCCTCGGAATCAACTCCTTCAGCTTCTCCACCATGTTTCGACCGTACACATAGGCCTCTTCCCGGTGGATGATGACGGAAAAGGCATCCACCGGCTCCCCGTTCACCATGATGTCCAACCGGACCAGGTCGGCGGGCCGGAACTCCAGGAACTCGTAGTCCAGGCCCGCGTAACCCCGGGTGCCGGACTTGAGCCGGTCGTAGAAGTCCAGGACGATCTCGGCCAGAGGCAGCTCGTAGTCCAGCTCCACCCGCTTCGGATCCAGGTATTCCATGCCCGCGAACACACCCCGGCGGTCGTGGCAGAGCTTCTGGACGTTCCCGATGTACTCCGCGGGGCAGACGATCCGTGCCCTCACGACGGGCTCCGAGATCTCCTCGATACGGCCCGGATCCGGGAGACTCGCCGGGTTTTCGACGGTGAACTCCGCTCCATCACTGAGTCGGACGTGGTATTCCACGTTGGGAACCGTGGTGATGAGCTCGACGCTGAACTCCCGGCCCAACCGCTCCTGGACGATCTCCATGTGCAGGAGGCCCAGAAAGCCACACCGGAACCCGAATCCCAGAGCGGCCGAGGTCTCGGGCTCAAAGTGCAGGCTGGCGTCGTTCAGCACCAGGCGATCCAGGGCATCTCTCAGATCCTCGTAATCGCCGGCGTCGGTGGGGTAGAGTCCGGCGAACACCATGCTGTGGACATCCTGGTAGCCGGGAAGGGGCTCCGGGGCCGGGTCGTCCACATCCATGACCGTGTCGCCCACCCGGGTTCGGGACACCTCCTTGATTCCGGCCACCAGGTATCCCACCTGCCCGGGCCCCAGCTCGTCCCGGGGGACCTTGCCGAGCATCAGATGGCCGACCTCATCCACCTCGTAGCGGCCCTCCACATTACCGAAGGTGACGGTCATCCCCGCCCTCACGGTGCCGTCCACGACCCGGATGGAAGGAATGGCACCCAGGTACTGGTCATAATAGGAATCGAAGATGAGGGCCCGGAGGGGAGCTTCCACGGAGCCCTCGGGGGGAGGGATCCGCTCCACCACAGCCTCCAGAATGGGATCGATTCCCGTTCCCTCCTTGGCGCTGGCCAGGAGGACCGACTCGGGGTCGACGCCGAGAAGGTCGGCGAGCTCCTCCCGCCTCCGCTCCGGCTCGGCACCGGGAAGATCGATCTTGTTCAGGACGGGAATGATCTCCAGATCGGCGTCCAGGGCCAGAAAGAGGTTGGAGAGGGTCTGGGCCTGCACACCCTGGCTGGCATCCACCACCAGGATGGCTCCCTCACACGCCGCCAGGGAGCGGGAAACCTCATACGTGAAGTCAACATGACCCGGCGTGTCGATGAGGTTCAGCTCATAGCTACGGCCGTCCCGTGTCCGGTAGTCCATACGGACCGCATGGAGCTTGATGGTAATCCCCCGTTCCCGCTCCAGCTCGTTGGTGTCCAGCACCTGCTCACGCATCTGCCGCTCCTGGAGGGTCCCCGTGCGCTCCAGGAGGCGATCTGCCAGGGTGGACTTCCCATGATCGATGTGGGCGATGATGCAGAAGTTGCGAACGGGATCGATGCGCACTCTGGCCCCGGGGTTCAGCGGCGTGGGTTCGGACGTCGGAGGGAGAAAGGTAATCGGCGGCGGGGAGGGCTGGAAGGCGGCGTCATCGCACCTCCTCCCCGGAAGGGCCCCGGAAAAGGAGGAGCCCGGCGGAATCATCTCCGCCGGGCTCCAAAAAAGGGTGTTTCAGCTTCCACACCGGGGAGTCGCCTCCGGGGTGGGCCTCCCTCCCCGTCGCCTCGGCCTCACGGTCCGAGGGACGCCCCGTGCATCCTAACCGCCCCCGCCGCCTCCTCCGGTGGTCCGGCGCTTGGGAGGGGTCGTTGTCCGGGGAGGCGGCCGCGTGGTGGCACCCCCACCGCTCCGGGCCGCAGGGGGCCGCGTCGTGGTCCCGCCACCGCTCCGGACCGTGGGCAACCGCCGCGTGGTCCCTGATCCGCTCCGGGCCGCAGGGGGCCGGGTGGTGGTCCCGCCACCGCTCCGGACCGTGGGCAACCGCCGCGTGGTCCCTGATCCGC
>CAYXGM010000003.1:0-111692 GCA_964464555.1 uncultured Gemmatimonadaceae bacterium
GGAAAGGACGTCCCATGAAGCTGACCGACCACCTCCACGCCGCCGCGGCCCCCATCTGGGCGGCCCAGCGGGAGCACCCCTTCGTTCGCGGCCTGGCCGACGGAACGCTGGAGGAGGAGAGGTTCAAACGGTGGGTGTTCCAGGACTACCGATACCTGAAGGAGTTCGCCCGGGTCTTCGCCTGGGCGACGGCCAGAGCCCATCGCCTGGACTCCATGGCCTGGTATGCCTCGGTCCTGGACCTGACCCTGAACACCGAGATGGAGCTACACAGGAGCTACGCCCGGCGCTTCGGAATCTCCAGGGAGGCCCTGGAAGCCGAGCCCATGTGGCCCACGACCCGGGCCTATACGGACTTCCTGGTTCGGACCGCAGCGGCCGGGGACATGATGGAGCTCCTGGCGGCGCTGCTGCCCTGTGCCTGGGGATACGTGGACCTGGCCCGCTCCCTGGCCCGGGGACCCCGCCCTCCGGATCCCCGGTATGCCGACTGGATCGACCAGTACGCCTCCCGGGAGTTCGCCGAAGCCAGGGACCGGCTTCGGGACGAACTCGACCGCCTGGCCGAAGGAATCACCGAGGAAAAGGAGGCCCGGTTGACGGAGCTCTTCGTCGTGTCGAGCCGGTACGAGTGGCAGTTCTGGGAGATGTGCTGGACGGGGGAGAGCTGGGGGCCGGACATGGGGACGGGCTGAGACCGGTTCGCCCTGCGACGAGCCTCCGTTCTATGGCGTCCGCCGGCAGAACTCCTCGCTACGAACCACGGCCAGAGCATTGACCACCGGCCGCTCACCGGCCTCGTCCGAGGGGCGGCTCACAGCCACCCCCTCCACGATCATGACCGAGGAGCCTCCCCCGTCCAGGTTCACCGCTTCCCAGGCGCCGAGCTCCTCCAGCAGGCGGGTGAGCTCGGGCAGAGTCATGCCATCGGAGTAGCCCGGCTGCCGGCCGTCCACCACGGCGATCCAGAGCGCATCTTCCCGGGCATCGTAGCCCACCGCGGTGCGTGGATGACGTGCCCCCGAAAATCCCGGCAGCTTGGCCACACCCAGGTCCCCCACCCGCTCACCACCCCGAAGGAGGAGGGGAAACCCACCCACGACCTGGCTCATGCCGTCTGCCCGATCCCGCGGGACGACCCACCCCACCATGACGGCGGTATCGGCCAGAACTTCGGGAACCCCCATCCAGGGATCCCGTCCCGGGCGCCACGCGAAAGCGGGTCGGGTTCCCACCCGGCGAACGTCGCCGCTCACCACTTCCGTACCCACGGGGAGGCCCTGGGGCGTGAAGAAGTCGCCGTTCACTCCCGCGACGACCTCCCGGTGTGTTCCCTCTCTCCACCCCTCCAGCATCGCCGTCACCGGACTCCGCCCCCCCGCCATGTCGTCCTGCTTGGGCGCCCTGAGCACCTGAAGCCCCAGCTCACAGCGCTCCAGGTCCAGGCGCAGAAGGTGGATGGCCCACGGCCCCTCCACGGCCCGTAGGTGGAAAAAGGTCACCCCCGGCCCGGCAGAGAGGGACCGGACGGTGGCAGGGCCCACGGCCTCGACCACTCCCTCGGGCAGCTCGGCCGGGCGGAGGGGGGGGTGATCCGGAGCACGGCAGGAGGGAAGGAGGAGGAAGACGGCCGCGATGACCAGGCCGGGCCGAAGCCACGCGACGGCGCCGGACCTCACCCGCCGTGGACATCCACGCTGGCCCCGGGACCACCGTCGTGCGTATTCTTGATCATCCATGCGCGCCCTACCCCGTATCTTCGGTTTCGTCCTCGCCCTGACGGTGGCCCTCCCCGAGGGAGCCGGCGCCTCCGCATCCGGACCCGACGAGCTGCGGGTCGGGATCAGCTTCGGCGGCATCAGCTTGATCGGCGGAATCTTCGAGTTCCGCTGGGGCGACCGGAGCCTGGAGCTCAATATAGGGACGTGGACCTTCAGGGATCTATCGGTTTCCCTGGTGGGAAAGCAATACTTCGGTCCCGGCGACTTCAGGCCCTACGCCGGAGCGGGGCTCTGGGCCGTCGCGTCCCCCGTGCACGGACCCGAGCAACAGACGGGGGTGGCCCTGGTTGCCCGGGCGCCCATCGGCGCGGAGTGGAATCTGGAGGCCGGGCACCACTTCGGGGGAGACCTGGCTTTGAATCGGGCCCTCTGGGTTCGCCGTAGGGACCCCCGGGACGAGACGCCGCCCACGGACCGTCTCATCCCCCTGCCGGGGTTCCACTATCGGTGGACGCGGTAAGAGGGTGCCCGGACTCCCCTCCTCGTCGGTGCCGGAGGCAACCCTTCTCGCCCCGGTCCGGATCTAAGAGACACAACGAAGAGAAGCCTGTCGGCGACGGGAGACGCGGCATGACGGGCTCGTACAAGGGCGGAGAATGACCGAAGCCCAACTGATTCGGCATGCATGCGAGGGAAACGGCACCGCCGTCCGGGCTCTGTATGAACGGTACGCGCCACGGGTGTATGCCGTCGTGCGGCGAATCGCCGGGGATGACGACCTGGCCCAGGACTATGCCCAGGAAGCCTGGATCCGGGCCATCCGGGCCCTTCCCACCTTTCGGGGGAATGCCCGGTTTTCGACCTGGCTTCATCGGATCGCCGTGAACTCCGCCCTCCAGGCCATGCGCAAGGCGTCCACGCGCGCGAAGCGGGAAGGTCCCATGCCCGAGGCGGTGCCGGTGGCTCCGAAGGAGGGGGATGCCCTCCTGGGAAGCCTGCTGGAGAGGGCCATGGACCAGCTACCCGAAGGGATGAGACAGGTCCTGATCCTCCATGATGTGGAGGGGTACACGCACGAGGAAATCGGCGAGGTTCTGGGCGTAACCGCGGGCACGTCGAAGTCACAGCTCTTCAAGGCCCGGGCAAAGATGAGAGACATCCTTCGGCCCCGACTGGCCGGGGAAGAGCAAGGTGAAGAAGGAGCAGAAGCATGGGGCATCTGACAACGGAAACTCTGGCGCGTCTGGTGAGCGAAGCGCCCTCCCCCGAGGAGGATCGACACCTTGAGGAGTGCCGGATCTGCCAGGGCGAGTTGAAGGCCCTGAGAGAGCAGACCGAGATCACGGGAGCCCTCCCGGACCTTCGGCCGCCCCCGGGGGACTGGGAGGCCCTGGAAGCACGACTGGTGAGCGAGGGCCTCATCCGGTCCAGCGGTCTGGCGTGGAAGGCCTCGAGTTGGTGGAGGAAGGGATGGGTTCAGGCCGCAGCGGCCCTCATCCTCTTTCTCGGGGGCGCGGCCCTGGGCTCGGGAGCCCTGACACCGGACCCCCTGGACCAGCTCGCCCTGGGCGAGCCCCCGGCGGGCAGGGAGCTCGTCCCCGTGGGCGCCCGGTCCCAGCCGGTCTCGAATCTGGCCGAAGCCGCCCAGGTCGTGCGGGTCGCGGAGCGGCAGTACATGGACGCCCTCCTCCAGTATCGGCAGATCATGGATGCCCAGGGGGAGCCCGGCTACATCGGGAATCCGGCCGCCCGCTTCGCGGCGGTGGAGGCCATCGTGGCCGCCGGCCGGGCCGCCCTTCAGCAGGCGCCGGCGGATCCCTACGTGAACGGCGTGCTGGTGAGCGCCATGGCGGAGCGGGAGGCTCTGCTCCGTACCACGTCCCTCACCTCGGGAGATGGAGCCTTCTAGCCCATTCAGTCAGATGAGCAGGAAATCGAGGGCAACGACGATGAAGTGGAAGCAGACGATCCGGGTCCTTCTCCTTACCCCGCTGGCGATGGGGGGGGCGGTGGGGGGCCAGGAGGTCACCTGGCAGCCCGGGCCCCGCCCGGCGGGATGGATCGGCATCACCTTCGACTACACCCTCCTCCTCCAGGGAGAGGAGGAACGCACGGTGGTGGTCATCACCGACGTGGCGGAGGGGAGCCCGGCCCGGGCGGCGGGCATCCGGGTGGGGGACACCCTCACCCACCTGGACGGACAACCCATCTCCCGCCGGGTGTTCAACGGACTCAGCACCACCCTGGAGCCGGGGGACCTGGTCCGCATGACCATCGCCCGGAACGGAAGGGCCAGGGAGGTCCTGGTGGAGGCTGCCCGGAGGCCCGCCCGGAGCAACTGGGCAAGGCCCGTTCCGGAAGAGATGATTGTGAGGCTGGACACCCTCCAGGGGGCCATCCTCAGGGAAATGGACTCGCTACGCCTGAGCATCACCGGCATCAGGACCAACCCCGAGGGGGAGGTGAGCATCCACATCGTGCCTCGCCATGGGTTGACCGACGTCAACGTCCGGAGGACCTATACCTTCTCTGGCTCCTTCCCCGACAGCCTCCAGGTGGCGCCGTTCGTCGGCCTGGAGTCCCTTCCCGGCGCGGGGGTTCCCTTCCCCACCCTCTTTGTCCGGACTCCGGCCGCCGATTCCATTCAACGGGAGCTCGGCGAGCTGAGGCGGTCCATCACGGAGCTCAGGCGGGCGGAGGCCCGACGGCGGGCGGAGCTGAGGGCCTCGGTTCGGGAGAACCTGGACGAGGCTCTGGAAACGGACAGCCGCATTCGGGCACTCCGCATGAGGGAGGAGCAGCTCCTGGAGGAGCAGGCCGAGCTCACCGAGCGTCTCCGGCAGGTCAGCGAGGAGGAGATGCAGCGGCAGTGGGCCGAGATCCAGGCCCGCCAGGAGCTGGTGTTCATGGAAGGCCGCCGGCTCCGGGCCCTCCAGGAAGAGCGGGGCGAGGAGAATCGAGAAGAGGCCCTCCAGGAGGCCGAGCGAGTGGAACGGTTCTTCGAAGAGCAGAAGGACCGTTACAGGTCCCCGGTCATGGTAGGGCAGAGCTTCATCATGGGAGCCGAGATCAAGGCGCTGAATCCCGATCTCGCCCAGTACTTCGGCGGGGTGGAGCACGGTGTCCTGGTCACCCAGGTCGTGGAGGGGACCCTGGCCCACGAAGCCGGGCTCAAGGGCGGGGACGTCATCGTCCGCCTGGGGGGGGAAGAGATCAGGACCCTGACGGACCTCCGCTTCATGGTCAGCGCCATCGAGGGACCCATCCGCCTTCGTGTCATCCGCAAGGGCGAGCCCCTCCAGGTGGTGATCCGGCGCTGAGCCTCCCGGCCCGTTCCTGTTTCAGGCGGGCGGCCCCTTCAAACCCTTCAAAGGGTGTTGCTTTATTCGTACCGGAGGGCCTCGATGGGATCCAGGCGGGCCGCCCTCCGGGCGGGCCAGATCCCGAAGAAGAGCCCCACCGCGGCGGCGAACCCCAGGGCCATGAGGACCGAGTCCATGGCCACGGCCGTGTTCATCCCCCCCATCTGGGCCAGAAAGGCCGCGCCCCCCCACCCCACACCCACCCCCAGAAGGCCGCCCAGGAGGCAGAGAGCCAGGGACTCCACCAGAAACTGGAAGAGGATGTTGGACCGGGTGGCGCCCATGGCCTTCCGGACGCCGATCTCCCGGGTCCGCTCGGTGACGCTCACGAGCATGATGTTCATGATCCCGATCCCGCCCACCAGGAGGCTCACCCCACCGATCCCCGCCAGGAGGAAGGTGAAGGTCTGGGCCGTCTCCTCGAAGGTCTCCATGAGGTCGGCGAAATTCCGGATCTCGAAGTCCGGTTCCTCTCCGGGCAGGATCTGGTGCTCCCTCCTGAGGATCCGGTCGATCTCGGCATAGGCCTGGTCCATGAGCTCGGGGCTCGGGACCTGGACCGAGATGCCGCCCAGGTAGTCCCGCCCACCCATCACCCGGTACAGCGCCGTGGACAGGGGTATGTAGACGCGCTCATCGGGGTTCATCCACGGGGTGGACGATCCCTTGGTCTTCAGGATGCCGATGACCTCGAAGGTCAAGCCCCGGATCTGGATGCTCCGTCCAAGGAGGAGCTGTGGGGGAATCTCGCCCAGCCTCGAGGGAACCTCCGCTCCGAGCACGGCAACCCGCCGCCGGCCCTGGATCTCTCCCTGGTCGAAGAGGCGCCCGTGGGCCAACTCGTAGTTGTTCATCTCGAAGTGCTCGGGCCAGGTCCCGAAGATGGTGAGGTTGTCGTTCCACCTCAGGTACGTCACCTGGAAGCGCGAGGAGGTCTCCGGGGCCACCTTCAGGAGCCCCCCGGAGTTGTCCCGGAGAGCCACGGCATCGTCGGGGTAGAGCCTGGCGGAGCCGGTTCTCACCCCACCCATCCCTCGCTGCCGCTGAGGGGAGATGGAGAGGACGTTGGTCCCCATTCCCTGGATCCGCTCCTGGATGTCCTGCTGAGCCCCCTCACCAAGGGAGACCATGGTGATGACCGCGGCCACCCCGATGATGATGCCCAGGGTCGTGAGAACCGAGCGGAGGGCGTTGGCGCGGATGGCCGCCAGGGCCACCGCGATGATCTCCGTCACGAGCATGGAGCCCTTTTCACCGATCATCGGCCGTCTCCGCCTACCGCCGGCCCATGCCCATGCCGGGCATCCGTCCCCTCATCCGTTCCATCATCTCCTGCTGCTCGGCCATGAGCTGGGCGACGCCGATGAGGGCCACCTGCTCGCCCTCCTCCAGTCCCGCCAGAATCTCCGTGTTGTCCCAGTCGTTCACCCCCATGAGGACCGGGCGGAGCTCCAGGGTGGAGTCGGCCAGCATGACGAAGGCCACGGCGGGCCGGGGAGCGGCGGAGGTGTTCAGGAGGCCGGAAAGGGCCGGATTGCTCTCCTGGAGCTGAACGGAGCCTCCCTGCGCTCCCGTTCCCCGACCCATACGATCCCGCATGGCCGACCGGACGGCGTCCAGGGAGTCCTGGCCGATCTCGCCCCGCTCCACCTTGGTCCGGAGGGAATCCATGCGGGCCCTGAAGTCCGCCGCGCCCTCGGCCGCCGCGCCCTCGGGCCCGGCTCCCTGAGCCGGCGCACCGGAACCGGCCCGGCCGGCGCCACCGCCGCCCCTGCGGCCCATGGCCACCCCCTGGAGGCCGGCCTCCTCCGCCATCCGGGAATACACCGAGCGATCCAGCTCCAGCTTCTCCGGGTCCAGCCCCAGAACCGAGGCGGCCGGAGCCATCTCCGTCGTCGTGACCACGGCATTGTTGGGCACGACCAGGACGCCGGGCCGCTCCACCAGGAGCATCTCCACCTCGGCGTTCATCCCGGGCTTGAGGAGTCCCGACCGGTTGTCCAGGGTGACGATGACGGGAAACATGGTGACGTTCTGCTGGGTCACGGCCTGGGGTTCGACCTTCTGCACCTCTCCCGGGAACACCCGGCCCGGATACGCTTCCACCTCCACCGAGGCCTCCAGCCCGGTCCGGATCTGCCCCACGTCCGTCTCGTCCACCAGGGTCCGGATCTGCACGGCCTGCAGGTCCGCCATGGAAAAGAGAGTCGACCCGCCGGATACATTCGAGGAAGCCGACTGGATGACGGTCCCCTCCTCCACGTTCCGGGTGAGGATGGTCCCGGCGGCCGGCGCCCGGATGGTCACGTCGGAGCGGCGGAGCTCGGCCAACTCCAGGTTGGTCTCGGCCTTCACCAGGGATGCCTGGGCATTGGCGAAGTCCAGGTTCTGGCTCTCGAACTCCTGCTGGGTGATGACGCCCGCCTCCAGGAGCTGCCGGGAACGCTCCAACTGGGCCTCGGAGATGTCCAGCCGGGCCCTGGCAACCACCAGATCGGCCTGGGCCTGGTTGTAGCTGTTCTGGACGTCCCGGGGATCGATCTCCGCCAGGAGGGCCCCGGGCTCGACCTCGTCCCCCACGTCGGCGTGGAGTCGCAGCACCTCTCCCGATGCCTTGGACTTGACCTCCATCTGACGGATGGGCTCCACCTGCCCCGTGGCCTCGGCGGTGATGCGCATGTTCTGCCGGACCACCTCGGTGGTCTGGACGGGCGCGACCTCCGACGCCTCACCCCGGCCGCAACCGCTGAGGGCCAGTCCCACGGCGCCCACGGCCATGCAGGCCAGGAACCCATGGGTTCCCTTTATTCTTGGGGTCCTCCGTGCACCCGGGTAGGCGATCCTTCGGAGGGCTGAGGACGGCGAGGTCATGACTGGGCTCCTGCGTGTTGATTGGTGAAGTCCCTCTCGACGAGTCCATCCCTGAGGTGGACCTGTCGCTTCGCGAATTTCGCGATGTCGTGCTCGTGTGTTACCAGGACGATGGTCTGGCCCTCTTCGTTAAGTCGGGTGAGGGTCTCCATGATCTCGCTTCCGGTGGTGGAATCCAGATTTCCAGTGGGCTCGTCGGCCAGAAGGAGGGCCGGATTGTTCACCAGGCCCCTGGCGATGGCCACCCTCTGCCTCTGACCTCCTGAGAGCTCCGGTGGCTTGTGGTCCATCCGATCTCCCAGCCCCACCAACTCCAGCTTCTCCCGGGCCAGCACCCGTCGTTCTTTCGACTTGATCCCGGCGTAGATGAGGGGGAGCTCGACGTTGTGGAGGGCCGTGGCCCTGGGAAGCAGGTTGAAGGTCTGGAAGACGAAACCGATCTCCCGGTTTCGGATCCTCGCCAGCTCGTCGTCGCTGAGCTCCTTGACCGACGTGCCGTTGAGCCAGTATTCACCGGCGGTGGGAGTATCCAGACACCCCAGCAGGTTCATGAAGGTGGACTTTCCGCTTCCCGAGGGCCCCATGATGGCCACGAACTCGCCCCTATGGATCTCCAGGTCCACCCCTTGCACGGCCCGGACGGTCTCGGCGCCCAGGACGTAGTCCTTGGTCAGTCCTTCGGTTCGGATGATGATGTCGTTCACGCGTGTCTCCCTCGAGTGATGCTGACCCGTCTTCAGTGTCGTTCCCGCGAGGAGCCGGAATCCGAAGAGTCGTCTCTTCGTTTCTCGGCCCTTCGCCTGTCCCACTCAACCAGGAGGGAGTCGTAGGCCGTCCTCTGCTCAGGGCTGAGAACCGCCTTGATCTCGTCCCGCGTGTCCTCGAGGATCTCCCGGTAGCGGGCGGAATAGGCCTCGTCGAACTCCTTGTGAAGGCTCCGCATGCGGGTCCTGAACTCCCCTACGATGGAGTCCACCCGAGCCTTCTGAGCCTCCGACAGCCCCACCTGCTCCACGATGAGGCTCCGGCTCCGGGACGCCCCTTCCTCCCCACTCCGTTCCCCCTCCTCCCCCTCGTCTTCCTTTTCCTCTCCCGATTCCGCTCCTGTGGAGACCCCCTCGGCCAGGACACGCCGCTCCACGGCCAGGCCCAGGGCGAACCCGGAGGCAAGCACGAGGAGGAGGAGGAGGGCCGTAACCAGCCGGGTTCTGGCCTTGCGCTCGAGCATCACGTCAGAATCTCTCCATGCCGGCCAGGAATGCGACCTCGTCCAGCTCGGCTTCCCGACCGAGAACGGTGGGGATGGGCTCCTGGGCAAGGTCTTCGAGAAGGACCTCCTCCAGGGCCAGGGGGAACGGCGCGCCCACCGGCTCCGGATCTCCAACGAGGAGGATGGCCGCCAGGGCCGCCGCCATGAGAACGGCGGGAATCAGGGTCCGCCTCCAGGCGAAGACGATCTCCGGGATGGTGGGCTCGGCTTCCAGTCGGCGCCGGGCCAGCTCCCCACGGGCCCGCTCCATGACCCGGAGATGGAACCGGACCCAGAAGCCGGGATCCGAGCGCCCCGGGTCCAGGGTTTCCAGGGGAAGACGTCCGTTTTCGTCGTTCATTCTTCTTCCTCCGAGGGGACAACCCCTCTCATCTTCGCCATCCGTTCCCGGAGGTGCTTCCGGGCAAAATGGAGATGCGATCGAACCGTTCCGTCGGGGATCTCGAGCCGTTCGGCGATCTCCCGGTGCTTCCAACCTTCCAGGTCGTGAAGGAGGAGCACCTCCCTCCGAACCTCCTGCAGCCCCTGCAGCCCCTCCTCGAGCTGTTCCCGGATCTCGAGTCGTCCAAGGTCCTCCTCCGGTCCACCCTTTCCCGGGGAGAGTTCGGGCGTGATCTCTTCCGTCCGCCGGATCCTTTCCCTCCGCAAAAGATTCCGGGCCCTGTTCCTCACGATGGTCAGGAACCAGCCTCCGAACCGATCCGGATTCCGGCAGTCCTCCAGGCGTTGAAGGCCCACCAGAAAGGCCTCCTGGGCCGCGTCTTCGGCATCCTCCGGGTTCCCGCACACCGAGAGGGCAACGAGGTAGGCCGGACGCATGTAGCGCGTGACGAGAATCCCGTAGGCCTCGGTCTCGCCCCTGAGGGCCTGACTCACCAACTCCCCGTCGGAAAGCTCTCTCAATGCACTTACTTTGACACGGCGATGAGGCTTCTTGTTGAGGGTCCGCCCGTAAGAAGACACCCACCCGGGACCCGGGTGGGTGCCGCTTCCGACCAGCGCCCGGCTCCGGAAAGGACTCCGCAGGCCCCCGGCCGAATGCGGGCCCGGCCGCGAAGGTCCTGTGGAACTACCTCAGACTACAACCCGCCGGAGCCAGGGAGTTCCCCGACCGGCCCTCCGGGAAGGCCCGGGCCCGGCCGGCGCCCCACTCCCATGAAGGGTCGGTGCATGCCTCTCATCCCCCGAAAGCCCCGGATCTGTCCCGGGCGGCCCCGGAAGCCCATTCCCCTCTGCATCGCTCCGCCACCACGGACCCGGGGCGAGCCCCGCATGGCCCCGGCCCGTCCGAATCCGGGCCGCCCCTGCCGCACCAGCATCTGGAGCCGGCGGTGCTGGGCCACGGTCAGGATCTCCTGGACCCGCCCCCTGAGGGGCGCAGCCGCGGTGATGAGTTGCCCCCGCAGTGCTTCCATGCGACGGAATCCATCGTCCCGTGCCACCTCGCCTTCCCGGATCTGCTCCCGAAGCGATTTCATCTCCTCGGCGAGGGGTAGCACGTCGGCCTCCAGGGCGGCCTGCAACTCCTCGAGCTGAGCCACCTGGTCTCCGTCCAGCTCCAACTCCTCCTGGTGCTCAAGAGCGATGGCCGGCGACCCGCCGGCGTGGGGGCCGGCAACCCCCGGCCGCCCGGCACCGAGCTGGGCCTGGGCCGGAGCCACCCAGCCGGCCAGGGCCAACGCCATCACCCATCCCATGCCCTTCGTCTTCCTCAACATGATCGAACCGTCCTTCCTCTGTTGCCGGGGGGATCTCCGCCACCCCGCTTCGGTGTTTCTCCTCCTGTCGGGGGAAACCTGATCAGGCTCCCCTCTACTGCATTGGAGTTCCCGGCACCCGATTCGTTAAAGAGGCTTTGCGAAAGGAGGGGACGAAAAGGGATCGGACGAAAAGGGATCGGGCAAAAAAGAAGCGGCTCCCGGGGGAGAGCCGCTTCATGGAGGGCGGGAAGGCAGAAGACGGGGACCGACGGCCTGGCCGTCAGCCGGACCGCCTCATGCAGCGCCCTTCCAACGCCCATAGGGCAACGTCGGGGCCGGGGGGACCTTTCCACCCCAGATGAAGGCCGAGATCCGGGGGCCCGCGTCGGGGGCCGGAGGCCGGCCGGGATCATCGGTGACGAAGATCCCGGGGGATCCCTCCCCCGACGTCTTTTCTTTGTCCTTTGCGACACGGCCCTTGAAAAGCATAGTCCTCTTCCACCGGTGAGTTGAGACCCGGTCTCCACCGGATCCCGCAGTCGAGCAGAGACTCCATCCTTATAGCAGCAGGCATGCCGGGCCGGGTGGATTGTGCAAGTCTCTGGAAAAAGGGAAGATAGCTCGGACCGGTGGAAGAGAATCGCCCCGGGAGTGTATTCCATGGAGGACAGGGGCCGTGTTGATGCGACACGCTCCTGGGAAGGCTTCCATTCAGGGGGAGTGAGCCGGATGGAAGAGATCAGTCACCGGAACGTCGCCCGCGGAGTCGCCCCTTCTTCCGTCGTTCCTCTTCGGACGGGCGCTTCATGGGAGACCGATACGGCCGGGCCGAACGGAGGAGGACCAACAGCTCCTGATCCTGGAAACCCTCCAGATGTGTACCCCGGGAAGTGGCCATCCGAAGAGGCTTGTCAGGTTCTTCGAGTCGGGAAAAAGTGAGCTCCATGAGGGGAATGGTCCGGAGCGGGAGCACCCCACCCCCCGAGCGCCCTTCCACCCTCACCACCCACTCCCCGTCCGAGGCTGAATCCTCGATGATGCGGTGCGTCTGGGGAGCCGGCCCCTTCTCTTCCTCCCCCTCCGCTTCCATCACCTTCCGGACGGGAGTGGGGCGTCGCCCCTCCTCCTGGTTCTTCGGGTCCATTCCGCACCTCCTCTCGAGCTCGCACCTCCACCCCACCCTCCACCATCCCCCTTCAAGGTTACCCGTGCCGGAGACGACTTCAAGGAGGCGGTGACTCGGGGCGATACTTGTAGAGCCTCACCATAGAGGGGTACCTTCCATCCAGGTTTCCCTTTCCCGTCGGAGCCGTCCACCCCTGGAATTCATGAACATGCCACCGTCCCTGGACCCCCTCTTCCGCCCTCGATCCGTAGCGGTGATCGGCGCAAGCCGGAATCCCGGCACCATCGGGTATCAGATCGTGGACAATCTCCTCCGGCACGGCTATCAGGGAACCCTCTACCCTGTCAATCCCAACGCCAGGGCCGTCCACTCCATCCCCGCATACCCCTCGGTCTCGGACCTTCCCGAGGCCGTGGACATGGCGGTGGTCGTGGTGCCGAAGGAGCTGGTTCTGGGCGTCGTTGAAGAATGCGGGGAGAAAGGGGTGCGGGGCGTGGTGGTGATCTCGGCGGGGTTTCGGGAGGTGGGAGGAGAGGGTGTCAGGCTGGAGGAGGAGCTCATGGGCGTGGTCCGCCGGTACGGCATGAGGCTGGTGGGACCCAACTGCATGGGGCTCATGAACACCTCGGCGGAGGTCTGCATGAACGCCACCTTCGCTCCCACCATGCCTCCGGTCGGCAGAACCAGCTTCCTGAGCCAGTCCGGCGCGTTAGGGGTCACCATCCTCGATTACGCCGCCGAATACGGAATCGGAATCCACCAGTTCGTATCCGTGGGGAACAAGCCCGACGTCAGCGGAAACGACCTCCTCGAGTACTGGGAGGAGGAGGAGGGGACGAAGATCATCCTCATGTACCTGGAAAGCTTCGGGAACCCCAAGCACTTCATTCCCCTGGCTCGAAGGATCTCACACAAGAAACCCATTGCCGTCGTCAAGTCCGGACGAACCCAGGCCGGGGCCCGGGCGGTATCGTCCCACACCGGGGCCCTGGCCGGAGCGGACCTGGCCACCGACGACCTCCTGGCCCAGTGCGGGGTGCTCCGGGCCAATTCGGTGGAGGAGCTCTTCGACCTGGCCATGGCCTTCGAGGATCTTCCCCTCCCGGGAGGAAACCGTGTGGCCATCGTCACGAATGCCGGAGGCCCGGGGATCATCATCGCCGATGCATGCGAGGAACAGGGCCTCGACGTGGTGGAGCTATCTCCCCGCACGCAGGAGAGCCTCAAGAAGATCTTTCCCGCCGAAGCATCGGTCCGGAACCCGGTGGACATGATCGCCTCGGCCACGGCCGAATCCTACGAGGTGGCCCTCCGCATCGTGCTGGAGGACCCGGTCGTGGATGCGGCCATTGCCGCCTTCGTCCCCCCCCTGGGGGTGAGACAGACCGAAATTGCCGCGAGCATCAAGGCCGCCGTGGATGAGGGTCTGAAGAAACCGGTGCTGGCCGTGCTGATGGGGCGGGAAGGACTCCCGGAAGGACGGGCCGACTTGAATGATGTGGGCATCCCGGCCTACATGTTTCCCGAGTCCGCAGCCCGGGCCCTGGCGGCCATGAATCGCCACCGGGCATGGAGGGAGCGGCCCCTGATGGAGCCCGAGCGTTTCGCGGTGGATCGACGCACCGTGGAGGGAATCATGGACAGGGCTCTCGACGCCGGCCGGACCCAGCTCACCGAGGTGGAGGCTCTGAAGGTCTTCCAGGCCTACGGGCTTCCCACCATCCCCTACCGGGTGGCCCACTCCCGGGAGGCGGCGGTTGCCGCTGCCGGAGAGCTGGACCTGCCCGTTGTCCTGAAGATCCTCTCTCCCGACGTGGTCCATAAGACCGACGCCGGGGGGGTCAAGGTGGATCTTCGCTCCACCGAGGAGGTGGAGGAGGCCTACGGGGAGATCCTGCGATCGGTACGCGAAGCCCATCCGGACGCCCACCTGGAAGGGGTTCTGGTCCAGAGCTTCCGCCCGGACGGACGGGAGACCATCATCGGGATGAGCACGGATCCGAGCTTCGGCCCCGTCCTCATGTTCGGCCTGGGCGGCATCTACGTGGAAGCCCTGAGGGACGTTTCGTTCCGGGTCCATCCGGTGAACCGGACCGACGCCGACGAGATGATCCGGTCCATCCGGGGTCTGCCTCTCCTGCAGGGGGTCCGTGGGGAGGCCCAGGCCGATCTGGAGACCCTGGCGGAAGTCATCCAGCGGGTATCCCAGCTCGTGGGCGACCATGAGCGTATCGTGGAGCTCGACCTGAATCCCTTCCTCGTCTTCGAGAGCGGAGGTATGGCCGTGGACGCCCGGATCGGCCTCAGGAGTCCGTCCCGTTGAGAGGACCGGACATCCCTCGGGCAGAAATATTTGTTTCCCCTTTCTTCCTACGCCGATAGATTGGGTGGGGCCCGCACCGAACCCTTTGCAGAATGAACCCTTTGCAGAATCGGAATGGCTAGAGACGGTCGACCGCCGGAATCAGCGTTGAGGGAGTTCTCTCAACTCCTGCGCATCCAGGAGCGCCTCCTGAGCATGCTTCAGGAGGTTCTCGACGAGTTGAGCGCCCCCACGACCCTCACCCTGCTCCGGGAGTTCCGGAACCGGACGGGGAGTGGGACATCGGAGAGCTTCGGCCGAATCACCAACTCCGTGGAGGGGGCCATCCGGGAGCTGAAGCTCTTCGAGTCCGAACTCAGCAAAGAACTCCTGGACGAACCCGGGGAGATTGCCGTGGAGGGAGTTCCCAATCTGCCCGCGCCGCTGGCCCGCTTCCTGGCCGAGCGCTCCCAGAATCCCAGGTTCTCCTACGAGGTCAGGGACGACCCGGTGAGGGGATGGATCATCGCCTGGAAGGAGTACACGGCCCAGGGCATCGTCCGGGGATACGGACAGTTCTATGAGCGGCCCTACGCCTGGCTGGAGGATTGAGGGGCCGCCCTCAGGGACGAGCCGCAGAAGGAGCTCAGGAGATCCTGCTTCGATTGGCCTTCAGGAAGGCTACCGTATCCTCCCCGTAAAACATCCCGATGTACTTGGCCTGGATGGGCGTCAGCCTCCTCACCGCCCATACCAGATGGACGTGGTTCGGCTCGGTGGGGGTGGAAAGAAGCTTGAGCCCGGCTTCCACCGGCAGTCGGTTGCCCTTCCGGTTGTTACAGGGAGAGCAGCTCGTGACCACGTTGTCCCAGGTATTTCCCCCACCCCGGGAGATGGGAAGAATGTGATCCCGGGTCAGGAACTGACGGCCCCTCAACTCGCTTCGGTGCCGGCCGCAGTACTGACAGCAGTAGCCGTCCCGGGCGAAGAGGAAGGTGTTGGTGACCTGACGCCGGAACCTCCGGGGCACATGGATGAAGCGAACCAGGCGGATGACCAGGGGGAAGGGGACCTCTTCCCGCTCCGAGCGGAACGCCTTCTCCCCGTCCACCTCGAGGATCTCGGCCTTTCCGTCCAGAACGAGCCGCACCGCCCGACGAGCCGGGACGATGGTCAACGGCTCAAAGGAAGCGTTTAATGCCAGGCACCCCATGGATGCGACTCACCTCTTTCGGGACCCCGGCACCACGGGGGTCCGTTTCTTACGATCTGCCGTCGGGGACCAGAGACCCCGAGACGCTACGATCTGCCGTCGGGGACCAGAGACCCCGAGACGCCTACTTTGTTCGGATAATATTCGGGGCGAATGTCCCATGCAATATGAATCTGTGCAACAAGTCGGCCACGAGGCGACGGCGACTTAGGGGTGTACGCCCCTGCCCTTCACTCGAAAGGGCGGCTCCGGGGGGGAGTGGTGTGCTCAGAGGAGGGCAACGGGATCCCGGTCCAAGATCATCCGAACGTCCCGTCCCCGGGGCGTGAATCCTTGCTGAAGGTCGGTGAGGGCCGATCCCAGAACGCCCGGGGACGGGCTCCTGAGAAGGAAGTGCCACCGCCAGCGGCCATGGAGCTTCTCGATGGGGGACGGAGCCGGGCCCACCACCTCCGGAGCCGGGCTTCGGCGGGCCAGGATCCGGCGAAGCCACGCTGCTGCCCGCTCGGCCTCGGCGGCGGCGTCCTCCTCGGAGGGGCTGCTGAAGACCACGTTGGCCAGCCGGGTCAGGGGCGGGTAGGTGGGTTCCGATCTCTCCTCCAGCTCCCTCCCGACAAAGCCCTCGTAATCGTGATTCAGGGCCGCCCTGACGGCGTAATGATCCGGCAGGGAGGTCTGAACCAGGACCTCGCCGGCCAGGGTCCCCCTCCCGGCCCTGCCCGCCACCTGGCTCAGGAGCTGGAACGTCCGCTCGCTGGCGCGGAAGTCCGGAAGATGGATGCCCACGTCGGCGTTGACCACGCCCACCAGCGTCACCCGGGGGAAATCGAGCCCCTTGGCAATCATCTGCGTGCCCAGGAGGATGTCCACCTCCCCCCGCCCGAAGCGGCCCAGGATCTCGTGATGGGACCACTTCCGGGACGTGGTGTCCACGTCCATCCTGGCGATCCGGGCCCCGGGAAAGCTCTCGGTGACGATTCGCTCCACCTGCTCCGTGCCCAGTCCCCTGAAGCCCAAGTCCTCGGAGCCGCAGCGGAGGCACCGCGTGGGGGGGGGCTCCTCGTGACGGCAGTAATGGCAGAGGAGGCGGCCCGTGACCCGGTGGAAGGTCAGGGAAACCGAACAGTGAAGGCAGCGCCAGACCTCCCCGCACTCCCTGCACTGAACGAAGGAGGAATACCCCCGGCGATTCAGAAGGAGGAGAACCTGCTCCGATCGTCGTAGCCGCTCCCGGATGCCCTGGACCAACCTCGGGGAGAGCACCCCCCGGCCCGGGTCCTTTCCCGACCCCCCGCCCCCCTCCCTGCGCTTCTTCCAGAGCTCCTTGAGATCCTCCACCTCCACGGGAGGAAGAGTCCCACCCCCCACCCGTTCCGGCAGGGACAGGAGCCGGAACTTGCCCTTTCGGGCATTCTGCCAGCTCTCCAGGGAGGGTGTGGCACTCCCGAGAACGCAGAGGGCTCCACTCCTTGCGGCACGCATGACGGCCACGTCCCGACCGTGGTAGCGGGGGCCCTCCGACTGCTTGTAGCTCCCGTCGTGCTCTTCGTCCACCACCAACACGCCCAGGTCGTCGACGGGGGCGAAGACGGCGGACCGGGCCCCCACGGCAATGCGCTTCTCGCCCCTTCTGAGCTGCCTCCAGGCATCGTAGCGCTCACCGTCGGAGAGACCCGAGTGCAGCACCGCCACCTGATCCCCGAAATGGGCCCGGAATCGGGACACGGTCTGGGGGGTGAGGGAGATTTCCGGGACCAGGACGATGGCTCCCCGGCCCCGGTCCCGTACCACATCCTTGAGGATCTCGATGTACACCAGCGTCTTGCCCGATCCGGTGACGCCGTGGAGGAGGGCGGGAGGGGGTCGTTTCTCCTCCAGGAGCTCCCGCAGGGAAGAGAGGACGGAGGTCTGGTGAGGGGTAGGCGGGTGGTTCGCCGGCGGCTCCGGGGGACTCTCCCGGAAAGGGTCCCTCAGGACCTCTTCATCGAAGGCCTCCACCAGGCCCTTGTCTTCCAGGGCCTTGATCACCGAGCGACTGAACCCTCCCTGCTCCAGGAGATGGGTCAGCTCGGTGGTCCCCCCCCCACTCTCCAGGAGCTCGTAGGCTTCCCTCTGACGGGGCGCCCGCCGAAACGCCTCGTCCCTGGCCTGCAGATCCGAAACCCAGGTGGTGATGCGGACAACCCTCCGGGTGCGCACCGGGGGATCCCGGGGCGGCACGGTCTCATGGCGGAGGAGGCCCCGGGCCGAAAGAGCCCGGATCTCGGGCCACACGGATCCCATGCCCAGGTCCCGGCGGAGAGATCGAACGGATCTGGGGCCGTCGGTTTCCGCCAGAGCTTCCAGGAGCTTTCTCTCCCTCCGGGAGTCGGCGGCAGAGGGATCGCCACCGGAGGTGCTCAGGTAGTCCCGGGATGAGTCGGTGAGGACCGCGGGAAGGATGGTCCTGAGGACCAGGCCCAGGGGGGACACATAGTACCCGGCCATCCAGCGGGCCAACTCCATGAGCTCCGAAGGAACCGAGGGCTCGGTCTCGAGGACGTCCAGAACGCTCCGGATCCGGGACAGGCCCTTCCCTCCCCCGGTGCCCACAACCCAACCGATCCGTTCCTGCCGGCGAAAGGGAACCAGGACCCTCGTGCCCGGAAGGGGCTCAGAACCGGAGACTCGGTAGGTGAAGGTTTGATGGACGGGAAGGGGAAGAGCGACTTCGACCAACCCAGGGGATCCTCCCACCGGCTTCCTCTACTCCTCTTCTGCTTCGGCGTTGAAGAGAGGGAGATCCGACGTCTGGCCCTGATCCTCATCCGCCTCCTCCCCTTCCTCTTCGGAGTGGGAAGGGTTCTCCGCTGTGGTCTCCCCGGCCTTCACCCCGACCAGGAGGTTCAGCCCCAGGATCCGCTCCCGGGTGAGGAGCCGGTGTACCTCCGCCTCACGCTGGAAGAGGGCTCGTACGCCCCTCCAGCCCCAACGCCTCCAGGCCCGTCGCAGAACGCCCAGCTTCTGTGAAAGGCTGAAGAGCTCGGCGAAGTCCGGAAAGGGTTTCTTGCCATGGCCCCTGAACGCGGTCTCATCGTCGGTCCAGTCCTCGGTGTGCAGATCCGAGACACCGGCGCTCTTGAGAATGCGGCGGAGCTCCACGGCCATGAGGGGCCTGGCGCCGAGGTGGTGAGAGAGGACGGCCTTCCTGTCGTCGTCCACCGGTGCCTTCCAGACCAACTGGATGATCACCACCCGGCCCCCGGGCCTGGCCACCCGAACCAGCTCCAGGATGGCCGTCGAGGGATCCACATTCGCGGTGAGTCCCACCTCCCCCAGGACCACGTCGAAGGTCTCGTCCCGGAAGGGAAGGTCCCCGGGGCTCCCGGACTGGAAGGTCAGGGAGCCACCAAGCTCTTCCTCCTTGGCGTGGGCCTCGGACTCGGCCATGAGGCGGGGATCCGGTTCCACCCCGGTGGCGTGGACCCCGTGCTCCCGGACGAAGTACTCCAGGGACACGCCTTTCCCGCTGGGCACGGCCAGGACCTCGGTGCCGGGGGAGAGCTCCGTGAGAAGGGCAATCTGGCGATACAGCTCCTTGCCCCCGGGAGGAAAGAGCCGAAGGGGGCTCAGGCGCACCAGGTCCAACATGGAAGGGGACCGGAATCCGGTCCCCTCCTCGTCTTGCGTTCCGACTTCGGGGTCGGTGCTCAGAAAGGAACCTCCTCCGAGGATTTCAACTCCTCCAGGGCGGCTTCGAGCTCGGACTCGTCTTCCTCCGACAACTCCTCCAACGGGGAATGTGACTCCTCCGTTCGAGCCCGGAAGTGCCTGAGAACCAACGTCACAATGACCAGTCCGGCGACGAGCGCAAGGGGGGGCATCACCCAGGCCCAGAGGCCGCTCCCCCTGGCCTCGGGCACCGCCCGGTACTCCTCGCCGTGGGTGGCGAGCATCCAGCTCAGGATGCTGTCGGAGGAAGCGCCCTCCCAGGCCATCATCTGGATGGTGTCCCGGAGGAGCTTGGCCTGAGTCGTGGGGCAGACCTCCAGCATGAGTCCCGGACAATAGGGAGAGCGGATCCGGTTGATGGCCTCCTCCCCTTCGGGATGAGGCTGGATGGGCTCGTCCAACCGCGGACGTTCCTGGGCTCCCACACCTCCTGCGGAGAGGAGGACGACAAACAAGCAAAGGTACAGACTACGCTTCATGACCCGACCAGACTCCTCACCTTCGATTTGGGAATACGGGTGACACCTGGGCCGATGCCCCAGGACAATCTACCCTGGTTTCCTCTGAAAGGGCCACGACTCCGTGCCCCCCGAACACGGGAAACCACGTCTGCGACTACCCCCCTACCTTCGATTCGAGCCCGGCCAGGGCCCGCACGACCTCCACGACGCCGGCCCCGATGGTGTCGAGGGCGTACCCCCCCTCCAGGACCGAGATGATGCGGCCCCCGGCCGTATCATCGGCAAGCTCCATGACCACGCGGGTGAACCGATGGAGATCCTCGGGCCCCAGCCCGAACCCACTCCCGGAATCCCCACCCAGAACGTCGAAGCCCACGGAGAGAAAGACGAACTCCGGCTCGAAACACCGGCGAACCTCCTCTATGGCGGCCATGAAGCTCCCTTCGTAGGTGTCACGAGAGGCGCCGGGTGGGAGCGGGACGTTCAGCGTCGTTCCCTCGCCGGGACCCTCGCCCCTCTCCTCTTTTCGCCCCGTTCCGGGAAAGTGGGGGTGCTGGTGGAGGGAGAGATAGAACACCTCCGGGTCCCGGTAGAAGATCTCCTGGGTCCCGTTGCCGTGATGCAGGTCCAGATCCACGACCAGGACCCGCCGGGCCAGCCCCTGGTCCTGGACGAACCGGATCCCCACGGCCAGGTGGTTCATGAGGCAGAACCCCATGGCCCGATCCGCCGAGGCGTGGTGGCCCGGAGGACGGGCCGCCACGAAGGCCGTCCGGATGTGCCCCAGGTCCATGGCCTCCACCGCCGAGAGAACCGCACCACAGCTCCCCACCGCCGCATCCCAGGAGGCCCCGGAGATCCTGGTATCGGAGTCCAGGGGAATGGAGCGCTCCTCCTCCAGGGCCCGGTCCGTCGTGCTCCGGATGAGCTCCAGGTGCTCCGGGGTGTGGACCCTGAGGAGCTCCTCCTCGGTGGCGGACCGGGCCTCCGACTGGGCAACCTTGTCGTGAAGGGCGAGCATGTCTTTGCTCACGGCCGACGAGAGGGCTCTGAGCCGTCCCTGGTGATCGGGGTGTCCCCATCCGGGATCGTGGAGGGACGAGGCGGGATGCAGGAAAAAGCCCGTGGGCATGGGTCCGGACATGGCTAGGAATCCTTCGCTCCGGTGATGCGATCCTGGATGGCTCTCACCGTGGGGGTCCGGCTTCGGAGAGCCAGGAGGGCATCACAGGCCACATTGGCTGCCGACATGGTGGTCAGATAGGGAACGTTGTGGGCGATGGCGGCCCGTCGCATGGCGTAGTCGTCGTACTGGGACCTCTTGCCCAGAGGGGTGTTGATGAGGAGCCCCACCTCACCCGAGACGATCCCGTCCACGATGTCGGGGCGTCCTTCCCCCACCTTGAACACCCGCCGGCAGGGAATCCCCAACCTGGACAGGTACTCATGGGTGCCCCGGGTGGCCAGGATCTCGAACCCCATGTCATGGAAGCGCCGGAGGATGGGGGTGACCGTGGCCTTGTCCCCATCGTTCACGCTCACCACCAGGGTCCCTCCATGCAGGGGCACGGCGTTGTTCGAAGCCTTCGACGCCTTGGCGAAGGCCATGCCGAAGGAATCGTCCATGCCCATGACCTCTCCGGTGGAGCGCATCTCCGGCCCCAGGAGGGTGTCCACCTCGAAGCGGTTGAAGGGAAAGACGGCCTCCTTTACCGCCACCCCCGGCACCGCAGGCTCCGGCGGGACCGTCAGCTCCGCCAGCTTCTCACCGGCCATGACCCGGGCGGCCAGGCGGGCCAGGGGCAGACCCGTCGCCTTCCCCACGAAAGGGATGGTCCGGGAAGCCCGGGGATTCACTTCCAGGACGTAAACCGTTCCGTGCCGGATGGCAAACTGGACATTCAGGAGCCCTACCACGCCCAGCTCCAGGGCGAACTTGCGGGTCATCTCCCGCATCACCTCCATCTCTTCGGCCCCCAGCAGGTAGGGGGGAAGCACGCAGGCCGAGTCGCCGGAGTGGACCCCCGCGTCCTCGATGTGCTGCATGATCCCGCCGATCACCACATCGGTTCCGTCGGAAAGGGCATCGACATCGGCCTCGAAGGCATCCTCCAGGAAGGAGTCGATGAGGACCGGATGATCCGGCGACGCCCGGACGGCCCGCTCGAAATACCCTTTGAGGGAGGGCTCGTCGTAGACGATCTCCATGGCCCGCCCGCCGAGGACGTAGCTGGGTCGGACGAGGATGGGATATCCCACGGCCCGGGCCACGGCCAGGGCCTGCTCCTCGCTGGTGGCCACACCGTTGTCGGGCACCTCCGCCCCCACGACTCCACAGACCCCGGCGAAGCGCTCCCGGTCCTCGGCCCGGTCGATGGCGTCCACCGACGTTCCCAGGATGGGAGCCCCCAGCTTTTCGAGGGCTCCGGCCAGCTTCAGGGGCGTCTGTCCTCCGAGCTGAACGATGACCCCCTCCGGCTTCTCCAGCTCGATGATCTCCAGGACGTCCTCGAGGGTCAGGGGCTCGAAGTAGAGCTTGTCGCTGACGTCGAAGTCCGTGGACACCGTCTCGGGGTTGGAGTTGACCATGATGGTCTCGTAGCCGGCGTCGTTCAGCCCCATGACGGCCTGGACGCAGCAGTAGTCGAACTCGATCCCCTGTCCGATGCGGTTGGGTCCGCTCCCGAGGATGACGATCTTCCTGCGGTCCGACGGGTGGGACTCGCTCTCGGACTCGTACGAGGAGTAGAAGTAGGGCGTGGCGGCGGGAAACTCCCCTGCGCAGGTATCCACCACGTTGTAGGTGGGCCTGATCCCCCAGGCCCGACGCTGCTCCCTCACCCGGTCCTCCGATTCCCCCCTGAGGCCGGCGAGCTGGGCGTCGCTGAACCCCTCCCGCTTCATGAGCCTGAGATGGGCCTCGGTCACGGACTCCAGCTCCCGGTACCACCCCTCCATCTCCACGATTTCCGCGAGCTGGTCCAGGAACCAGGGATCGATGTGGGTGGCCTCGAAGATCTCCTCGGGGAGAATCCCCGCCTCCAGGGCCCGTTTGAGCTGAAAGGGCCGCTCGGCGGTGGGACGGCGGAGGGCCGCCAGGAGGGTCTCGGAGTCGTCGGCCTCCAGGCCGTCATCCTGGAGAGAGGCGCCCACGGCCCAGCCGGCCCGATCGATCTCCAGACCCCGGAAGCCCTTCTGCCAGGCACTCTTGAACGTGCGCCCGATGGCCATGGTCTCCCCCACGGCCTTCATCTGGACGCCCAGGGTGGGATCCACCTCCGGGAACTTCTCGAAGGCGAAGCGGGGAAGCTTCACCACCACGTAATCCAGGACCGGCTCGAAGGAGGCCGGGGTCGTCTTCGTGATGTCGTTGGGGAGCTCGTCCAGGCGGTATCCCACGGCGAGCTTCGCACCCACCCGGGCAATGGGAAAGCCCGTCGCTTTGGAGGCCAGGGCCGAAGAGCGGGAAACCCGGGGGTTCATCTCCACCACCAGGATCTCCCCGTCCTCGGGGTTCACCGCGAACTGGATGTTGCAGCCCCCGGCCTCCACCCCGATCTCCCGGATGATGGCGATGGCCGCGTCCCGCATGCCCTGGTACTCCACGTCCGAAAGAGTCTGGGCCGGCGCCACGGTGATGGAATCCCCGGTGTGAACGCCCATGGGGTCCACGTTCTCGATGGAGCAGACGATGATGACGTTGTCCGCCCCGTCCCGCACCACCTCCAGCTCGTACTCCTTCCACCCCAGGACGCTACGGTCGATGAGGACCTCGTTAATGGGGCTGGCGTCCAGCCCCTTCCTCACCTGGGCCTGGAACTCCGCCCGGTTGTAGGCGATCCCGCCCCCCGTCCCGCCCAGCGTGAAGGAAGGACGGATGATAGCCGGATACCCTGTGTCCTCCACGATGACCATGGCCTCGTCCATGGTCTCGGCAAAGCCCCCGTGGGGGACCTCCAGGCCGATGCGGCCCATGGCCTTGGTGAACTCCTCCCTGTCCTCGGCCATCCGGATGGAACGGGCGTTGGCGCCGATGAGCTCCACACCCTGTTCGTCCAGGAATCCCCGCTGGTGGAGCTCCATGGCCAGGTTCAGCGCCGTCTGCCCTCCCATGGTGGGGAGGAGGGCGCCAGGCCGCTCCGCCTCGATGACCCTCTGGACCCAGGACGGAGACAGGGGCTCGATGTAGGTCCGGTCGGCCAGATCCGGATCCGTCATGATGGTGGCGGGGTTGGAGTTCATCAGTATCACCCGGTACCCCTCCTCCCTGAGGGCCCGGACCGCCTGCGTGCCGGAGTAGTCGAACTCGCAGGCCTGGCCGATGATGATGGGGCCGGAGCCGAGGATGAGGATGGACTCGAGGTCGGTGCGTTTGGGCACGAGGCAGCCGGGGCCGTGTGGGGTTTCAGAACCGTGGATTTCCGGAGTCGAAGGAAGGTGTCGGAAAGGGGAGCGGGGGGCAAGCCGGGGCACGGCCCCGGTCTCCACCTTGCACCAACCCGGTTACCTTTCGAAGATCAGGACGGACGACCGAACCCGCCCGGGTCCCAGAGGATCCGGAGCCGACGGAGACAGACCATGCTCACCTCGAATCGAACGAAGAGCCCTTCGAGGCCACGGAACAACGCTTCCCCCGTCCTCCTCTTCGGGACCCTGGCCTTAGCCCTCCTCCCGTCCGCCTGCGTCCGCTCGGGCACCTACGACGAGGCCATGAATGACCTCCGGGCCGCACGGTCCCAGGTGGAGGCATACCGGGATCAGTTGGAGGAGGAGCGGAACCGGGCCGCCAAACGGGAGGCCCGCCTCCGGGACCGGATCCGGGAGATGGAGGGAGAGCTGGAGGGACGAATCGAGGAGCTGGGAATGGCCAGGAGGGAATACCTCAGGGCCCAGGAGCGGATCACCGAGCTGGATCTGGAGATCCAGAGGCTCAACAACCTGCTGAACGCCACCGGCGCCGAGGCCCAGCAACTTCAGAACCGCCTGGATCAACTGGCCGCCATCGAGGCCGAGGTAAGGGAGACCCGGCGAATCTACGAGGAGGTCCTGCGCCGCTTCAGGGACCAGATCGAGGCCGGCCGGCTCAGCGTGTCCATCGCCCAGGGCCGCATGGTCATCAACCTTCCCCAGGACATCCTCTTCGCCTCGGGAAGCGCCACCCTGGGATCCGAAGGCCGCAGGACAATCGGGGCCGTGGCCCACGTCCTGGAGGCCATCGAGGGGCGGGAATTTCAGGTAGAAGGCCACACCGACGACGACGCCATCTCCACGGCCGAGTTCCCCAGCAATTGGGAGCTGTCCGCAGCCCGGGCGCTCTCGGTGGTGAAGCTCCTGGTGGACAACGGCGTGCCCCCCGAGACCCTGTCGGGAGCGGCCTACGGGGAATTCGATCCCATCGCCGACAATGAGAGCCCTCGGGGCAAGCGGCTGAACCGGCGCATCGAGATCGTCATGCTCCCGAACCTGGACGTCATCGCCGACGCCAGCCCCGGAGGGTGAGGGTCGCTCCCGCCCGGGAGGGCGGGTACCGCGCCGTGCCCCCCCCCTTTCCCGGCGCCGCTGCTAGTCGGTGGACTCCATACCCTTCTCCGACTCGCTCCGGATGGCCTTTCGAAGGGCCAGGGTGAATCCCCCCCAGATGAAGGAGAGGATGCCGATCATGGTGATCCAGGTCGCCGTGGTCATGATGCTCACCTCACGCTGGGAAGAACGTCCACCACACCCGGATCATCCCTGAGTGCCAGGGTGCCTTTTACGGTTCGTCCGTCGGCGGTGATCCGGACCCGGTAGCTCCCCGCCTCGGCCTCCGCGCCCCTGGGTCCTCCCCGGGTGAAGCGGGAGGGCAACGGCCCACCGTAACGGGCCTCCAATTCGGCCATCCGTTCCCGGTACGCCTCCCGCTCCTCCTCCGTAGGATCGAAGCTCAGATCCCAGAACCAGCGGTTCACGCCGGCATGGGCCTGGACGTCGTGGGTGGCCCTCAGCTCTCCGTCCAGGCTGGCGATCTCCACCGTCACCGGCCCCGATGGCTTCGAGGCCAGCCAGAAGTGGATGGCCGCCGAGTTCTGGAGCTCCCTGGGCGAGTTCCCCGGATCCTGCTGATCAATGGTGAGGGGATTTCGACCCATGAAGAGCTTGTGACCCCGGGTAGCGCCCCTGCTGATGCCCTGCCACCGGGTGGCCACCTTCGGCTCGAAGAGGTGGAGGGGTGCTGCCCTCACTTCCGGGGAGAGCTGCTGCAGAGCGCTCACGTCGTCCAGAATCCACACGCTCCGTCCATGAGTGCCGGCGATGACGTCGCTCTCCCTGGGATGGATGACCAGGTCATGGACCGCCACGGTGGGGAGCCCCTCTCCCAACTCGTCCCAGCTCGATCCGGCGTCCACGGACACGAAGGCGCCGAACTCGGAGCCGGCATAGAGGAGGCTGGGGTTCACCGGATCCTCCCGCAACACGTAGATGGGGTTCCCGTCGGGGATCCCGCCGGAGATCCGGATCCAGCTTCCACCGTAGTCGGTGGTCTTGAAGATCCAGGGGCTGAATTCGTCGGAGCGGTGACCGTCCATGGACACATAGGCCGTGCCCTCGTGGAAGTGGGAGGGCTCCACCCGGCTCACCCACAGCCCCCGGGGGGGCTCGGGGAGGTTCACGCCCACGTCCACCCACGTCCCGCCGTTGTCCCGGCTCACGTGCACCCGGCCGTCGTCGGTGCCCGCCCAAAGGATCCCCGGCGTCACGGGAGACTCGGCCAGGGTCAGGATGGTCGCGTGGGTCTCGGCTCCGGTCACGTCCCGGGTGAGACCGCCGCTCTCGGGGTCCGTCAGCTCCGGGTCGGCGGTGGAGAGATCGGGGCTGATGATGCGCCAGGTATCTCCCCGGTCGGTGCTCCGGAAGAAGTAGTTGCCGCCGAAGAGGAGGGTCCGGGAATCGTGGGGGGAGAGCCTCAGGGGCGCGGACCAGTTGAAGCGGAAGCGGTCCCGGGAGAGACGGCCCGGCCCACCCTCGTAGTCCGGCATGACCTCGTCGAAGTTGATGATGGTCTCCGGCGTAGGGGTGATGCTCTTGCCCTGCTGACGAAAGACGGCGTCCAGGCGCCGGATGTTCCCCCCCTGGGACTCGGTGTAGACCGTTCGCCAGTCGTCGGGGTCCGCCGTGGTGTGGAACCCGTCCCCCGAGTGGAACTTGAACCAGTGGTCGTTGAGGACGCCGTTCCAGTCCCGGCTGTTGGATGGCCCGCCCCAGTTCCCGTTGTCCTGCAGCCCCCCGTACACCCAGTAGGGATCCCGGTTGTCCACCGTCACGGCGTAGAACTCCCCGATGTCCATGTTGTCGAACATGATGAAGTGGTGGCCACGGTCGAAGGTCACGTAGGAGCCCTTGTCGTTGCCCACGTAGAATTCCTCCGAGTTGTCCGGGTTGATCCAGAGGGCGTGGAAGTCCCCGCTGATTCCCTGGAGGGATCGATCGAAGGTCCGCCCTCCGTCCTCGGAGATCTGGGCCGAACCGGCCAACACGTAGACCCGCTGTTCGTCGGTGGGATCGATGTAGATGTGGGAGTAGTAGAAGGGCCGGTTGTTGTATCTGTTGAGGTAGGACCAGGAGGCACCCCCGTCCTCGGACCGGTAGATGCCCGTGCCCAGGCGAGTCATGTCTTCGTAGGCCTCATCGCCCCGATCCGGCTGAAAGCCGTGCTCCACGATGGCCATGACGATCTCCGGGTTCTGCCGGTAGATGGCCAGGCCGATCTTGCCCGTGTCTCCCGCTGGAAGCCCGTTGGTGAGCTCCGTCCAGCTCTCTCCCCCGTCCTCGGTCTTGAAAATCCCCTTCTGCCCCGAGTGGCCCCAGAGGTGCCCCTGGGAAGCCACGTAGACCATGTCGGGATCCGTGGGGTGGACGAGGACCTCGCTGATGTGGTGGGTGTCGGCCAGCCCCATGTTCCGGAAGGTCTTTCCACCGTCGGTGGACTTGTAGACCCCGTCACCCCACCCGATGGAGTTCCGGGTGCAGGACTCCCCGGTCCCCACCCAGATGATGTCCGGATCGGGCTGGAAGATGGCCAGGTCCCCCATGTTCCCGGTCCCGTAGTCCTGGAAGATGGGTTCCCAGGTCGTGCCGGCGTTGTCAGAAAGCCAGAGCCCCCCGGAGGCCGAAGCGACGATGACCCGGGCGAAATCTCCCTCCACCGCCTCGATGTCCGTGACCCGTGCGGCCATGTTCGCCGGACCGATGTTCCTCCATTCCAGGTCGGCGGTGAGACCGGGGAGGGTCTGGGCGCCCAATCCCCCGCTCAGGAGAAGGGCGGAGAGGGCCAGAGGGCCCGGAGAGCCGGAGAGAAAGCGAAGCATGGAATGCCTCCTGGAAAGGACCCCTGCGGAACAGGGATCGGATGACGAAAGGTGAGGATGGCGTCGGGACCCTCAGCGCCGCAAGGGGTGGCCGGACCGGGTGACCGGACCGGGTAGCCGGGCCGGAGCGGGGGGTTTCACCCTCGCCTCTTTCTTGGCAAATTCGACGGTCCCCGGGCATCGCGCCTCCGGAGGCCTCCGAGGCCCCGGGAAACCCCGACCGCTGATCCGAAGCTTCGAGGAGGCCGTTCATGTCCCCCAGCCGCCCCCCCATTCCCCCCGACGAGCTGGCCCGGGAAGAGAAACGCTTTCTGGAGCTCTTCCCCGGGTACGAGGGCACGTCGGCCATCGACGAGCTCAGAGACCGGGAGTTCGCCCGCCTGGACCGGATGGGGCACACCTACGTGGACTACACCGGGGGCGGGCTCTACGGGGACTCCCAGGTCCGGAGGCACATGGATTTCCTGACCTCCTCCGTCCTCGGAAACCCCCATTCCACGAATCCCACGTCCGCGGTGGCCACCGAAGGGGTGGCCCGCTGCCGACGCAGGGTCCTGGAGTTCTTCAACGCCGATCCTGAGAAATACGTCCTCATCTTCACCTCCAACGCCAGCGGCGCACTGAAGCTGGTCGGGGAATCCTATCCCTTCGGGGAGGGCGACGAACTCCTCCTCACCTTCGACAACCACAACTCGGTGGTGGGAATCCGGGCCTTCGACCGGGTCCGAAAGGCCAGGGTCCGTTACGTCCCGGTGGAGCCCCCGGACCTGAGGGTGTCCCAAGAAACCCTGCACCGGTTCCTGCAGGACGGCGGGAAGGGTAGCGGCCGCCTCTTCGCCTTTCCTGCCCAGTCGAACTTCTCCGGTGTCCAGCACCCCCTGCAGTGGATCGAGGAGGCCCAGGAGATGGGGTGGGACGTCCTCCTGGACGCCGCCGCCTTCGTGCCCACGAACCGCCTGGACCTGGGCCGCTGGCACCCCGATTACGTGACCCTCTCCTTCTACAAGATGTTCGGGTACCCCACGGGCGTGGGCGCCCTCCTGGCCCGGCGGAGCGCCCTGGCCAAGCTCCACCGGCCCTGGTTCGCCGGGGGCACCATCTCCTGGGCGTCGGTCCTGGCCGAGAGCCACACGCTCTCCCCGGGTTCGGAGGGCTTCGAAGACGGAACGCTCAACTACACCAGCCTCCCGGCGGTGGAGATAGGACTCGACTTCCTGGACGAAGTGGGGATCGAGACCATCCACGACAGGGTCCGATCTCTCACGGGCTGGCTGGCGGGGGAACTCATGGAGCTCCGGCACGGCAACGGAGAGCGGGTCGTGAGGATCTACGGGCCGGTGGAGATGGAGGGCCGGGGGGGAACGCTTGCCCTGAACGTCTACGACGCCGAATGCGGGCATATCGGGCACAGCGAGGTGGAGGAGCGGGCGAACCGGTGGGGGATCTCTCTTCGGACCGGGTGCTTCTGCAACCCCGGAGCAGGGGAGATGGCCCTGGGACTCGAGAAGGAGGAGATCGTGGGATGCCTGGTGGGCTCGGGAAACCGGATGACGCTGGACGAGTTCCAGCAGTGCATCGACGGGAAGAGCACCGGCGCCGTCCGGATCTCCTTCGGCATCGCCAGTACCTTCGGCGATGCCCTCACCGTCCTCCGCTTCCTCCAGCAGTTCAGGGAGGCTTGAGACGGTGAAGGTCGACTACCTCGTCGTGGGCTCCGGGCTCACCGGCGCCGTCATCGCCAGGACTCTGGCCGACGCCGGCCGGGAGGTGCTGGTCGTGGAGCGGAGGGAGCACCTGGGCGGGAACGTCCACGACGCGCTCCATCCCTCGGGCGTGCGGGTCCACACCTACGGCCCCCATTACTTCCGGACGTCATCGGACCGGATCTGGGATTTCGTGCGTCGTTTTGCCGAATTCTATCCCTACGAGGCCCGGGTCATGACCCGGGTGGAGGGAAGGCTGGTAAGCTGGCCCCTGGGCACGGACACGTTGGCCGACCTCCTGGGCGAAGGCTGGGCCCCGGCCTACGAGGAAGAGCCGGCCAACTTCGAGGAAGCCTCCCTGGCCATGATGCCCCGGAAGGCCTACGAGCTCTTCGTCGAGGGGTACACCCGCAAGCAGTGGGGGGTGGATCCGGCCACGCTGGAAGCCGGTCTCGCACGGCGCTTCGACGTCCGGATGGACAACGATCCCCGCCTCATGACCAAGAAGCACCAGGGACTTCCCCGGGGGGGCTACGAGGCCCTCATGAAGAACCTCCTGGCGGGCATCCCCGTGCGGACGGGGTGGGACTTCCTGGAGCGGAAGAGCGAGATCGGGCACCGGAGGCACCTGGTGTTCACCGGCCCCATCGACGAATACTTCGGCTTCTCCCTGGGACGCCTGCGCTACCGGAGCCAGAGGCGGACCCACGAGCACCACCCCGACGTGGACGAGGCCCAGCCCTGCGGACAGGTGAACAATCCCCATCCCCGGGACGGGGATCACATCCGCACCATCGAGTGGAAGCACATGATGGAGCCCGGGGAACGTGAGGGGGTCCGTGGCACGGTCCTGACCACCGAAGTCCCCTTCGACCCCGACAATCCCGACGCCTTCGAATACCCCTTCCCCAGCTCCGACAACCGGGAGCGCTACGGTGAGTACCGCCGGCTGGCCGAGGGAGAGAAGAACACCCTCATCTGCGGCAGACTCGGGGAGTACCGCTACTACGACATGGATCAGGCCATCGCCAGGAGCCTGCACCTGGCCGAAGGGCTCCTGGACTGACGGACCTCACCCGCCGGCGGGCGCCCGAGCCCGGTCCCATCCCTCCATCCCCCTCTCGTTCACGGCCTTCACCGAGATCACCCGGTCCTGGCGCACGTCCCGTAGGATCGCCCTGGGCTCCTCGACCATGACCATGCCCTCGGGCGGACCCCCCTCCGGGCCCCAGACCACCCGGTACCCCGTCACGTCCTCCTCCACCGCCGGCTCCCAGCTCGCGATGATCCGGGGGCCGTCCCGCTCCACCTCCAGACCCCGTATCCGGGAGGGGCTGGAAGCCAGGAGCATGGCGGAAGCGATGGTGACCTTCGCCACCTCCGTCACCAGGCGGTGGTTAACGGTCTCCAGGACGTCGTGGGACTGGTGGTAGTGTGGATTGGCCAGGATTGGATAGGAGCCGATCCCGCCCACGATGTCGCCGTAGGCATCGTAGTACGCCGCCGCGTCGGTGCTCTTGTAGTACTCGGCGTCGTGGAGGACCATCTCGCTGAAGAGAATGGCCGCGCCGTGCTGAAGGTCCCGGATTCCCTCGTTGGAGTAGCGAATGGTGTTGTCCAGCCTGTGGTCCTCGGCGAAGCCCACCATGTCGTTGTTCAGAGCCCCCACCAGGACCTTGCCCGACTCCACGGCCCTGCGGACGTACTCCCGGCTCCCCAGAAGCCCCGCTTCCTCACCGGTGAAGAAGGCGATCTCCACGGTGGCGGGCAGGGGATGGCCCTTCAGCACGCGGGCCATCTCCAGGAGGCCCACCGTGGCCGAGTTGTTGTCGTCGGCCCCGGGGCTCCGGCTGTTGGAGTCGAAGTGGGCGCTGACGGCGTAGACCACCTCCGGGCTCACCGTGCCGGGAATGCGGGCAATGACGTTGGCCGTCTCCACCCCCCGGGCCTCGAACCACTGGAGCTCCGGCCCGTACCCGGCCTCCTCCAGCTCCCGGACCAGGTAGTCCATGGCCATCCGGTTCCCCGGACGGGTGATGAACTTGGAGCCGAACTGGAAGAGGGCCTCCTCGTCCCGGAAGATCCGGCTCATGGACACCCGGTCCAGGACCCCACGGATCTCGGCCTTCAGGGGCCCGTACATGGCCTCGGCTCTGGCCCTGAGGTCCCGCTCCGCGGCCAGGTTGTCCCGGATGCGTGCCAGAACCTCTTCCCGGCTCACCTCCCGCGTCAGGTCCATGAGGTAGACGCCCCGCTCAGGAGACACGGTGTTTCCGTCCCGCTCGGCCACCAGGAGGAGCCTGGAGCCGTCGGGGCTCGGGGCCCACTCGTACTCCGGCGCCACGGTACGGAGGGTGTTGTTCCTGAAGAGCCAGGTGACCTCCCCCGTCTCCAGGTCGTAGAGGTGGGAGCGCCGGTGCCGGCCCTCCCCCTTCATGGCCAGAAGCCGTCCGTCCGGAAGGAAGACGGGATAGAGATCGTGCTGGATCTCCCGGGTGAGACGCCGGGGGGCGTTTTCTTCTCCACCGGAGGAAGACGCGGTGGAAACCAGGAAGATCTCCCAGTCTTCCCGGGGCATCCCCTGGACGGCCAGGAGGGTGCCGTCATGGGAGAGGGCCATCCCTCCCCGGCGGGGACAGGCCGTGCAGGACCGGGAAGAGGAGCTCGAGACCGGGAAGGGCAACTCGGCGACCACCCGAGGCGCCCAGCCCGCCGGGGACGGGACCGCCAGGTCCACCACCGAGACCCTGTCCCCCTCCGGCCCCCGGGAGAGAAAGGCCAGGGTGCTTCCGTCCCCGGAGAGCACGGGGGAATCGCCCTCCAATGTGGTGCGGCGCCGGGAGCCCGCCTCGGAAAGGACGGTCATGCCCTCATCCTCCCCGTAGACCACCACCGTCCCCCCTGCAGCCATCATGGGCTCCTCCATGGCGCCTCGGCTCGTGACCACGGGAACCAGCGTCCCGCCGTGAGACACCAGGAAGAGCTGCGTCCGGCCTGCGGCTTCCTCGTCCACGCCCACAAAGTAGAGGTCTCCCTCCGGACCGTAGAGAAGCTCCCGGACGACCACCCCCTCGGTATCCAGCTCCTCGGTCCGCCCCGTAGCCAGATCCAGAACCGTGATGCGCGTAAAGCGGGTCTCGAGCTCGGCCAATGCCCTGCGAAGCAGCATCCGGCTACGCCAGTCCCCTCCACCGTATTCCTCCCGCAGACGCTCCCTCCCGGCCGCCAGGGCCTCGCTCTCGGCGACCTGGAGGTAGGCCGCCCGGGCCCGCACGGGAGAGAAGGTGAGGCCGAACCCCGGTGCCGCGGCCACGGGGGTCAGGTCCCTCGCCGCCAGGACATGGGTCATGGCCGCCGGACCCCGTCCTTCCTCGTAGGCCAGGTATCGTCCATCGGGGCTCCACCGCACGGCCCCTCCGTCGGGAGCCACCTCCGTCACCGGATGGAGCTCCCCCGTCAGGAGAGCGATCTCCCGGGTGAGACCGCTCCCGTCCGGAGGCGTGAGAAGGTCCTCCAGCGTTTCCATGGCATCGATGAAGCGCCCCTGGTCCCAGGCCTGGACCGCCTCCTCGAATCGTAGGCCCGGGGCATCCTGCCCCCATGCCGGGGCGACGGCGAGGGCCAGGGCCAAACCGAGTGCCGAGACCGGAAAGATCAGCCTGTGCCGGAACATGCGTTCATCCTCGTTATGGAGCTGGTTCGGGACTCTGACGGGCGTGTCGGGGCCGGAAGGTGCGCATGGGCCTCGGGGAACAGGAGACCGGGACGTCAGCCCGGGATCGCGGTCATCGCCTTCCGGATTGCGGCCATGAGATCGTCGATCTGAACGGGCTTGCGAAGATAGTCGAAGGCTCCCAGACGCCGAGCCTCCACCTCCACCACGTCGGACTTCTGCCCCGTGAGAATGATGATCTGCAGTCCGGGAAGCTCTGCTTTCACCTTGTCCAGGATCTCCAGGCCTCCCATCCCCGGGAGGTTCAGATCCAGGACCATGATGTCCGGAGGATCCCGCTCCACCCTCTCCACCGCGTCCTCACCGGTGGCTGCCACGTCCCAGTTGACGTTCCAGACATGGATGTGCTCGGCGAGGGCCCTGGAAAACTCTTCGTCATCATCGACGAGAAGTACGTTGACCTCACTCATCCGTTCTCAGCACCTCTCGGGCCCGGAGGCCCTGCCCGCAGAATCACTGTCGCGGTACACTCGGGGGAGAAGGTTGAAGCAGGCAAGGGCAAGCCAGGCCGCTACCGGGTGAAGCTCACGGTGTACTCGTCAGTGAGGGTGAGGGCTCCGTTGTTGGCATCCACCAGGCTCACGATGAGAGCCCGAGGCTTGTCGGCCCCCACGTCCTGCACCGAGACCTGGAAGCGGACCGGACCGCCCGTCTGGTTCAGGGTCACGACCCGGTAGGTATCCGGCTGACCGGTGGCAGCCCAGAGCACCCGTGTTCCCCCGGCACCCGAGAAGCTCTCGATCCCCGGTCCCGTCACCTCCAGCGCCACTCCGCCCAGGGGGGTCCCGGGGATGTCCAGCGTCCCGCTGAGCTCTCCGGGACCACTGGGTCCCGAGTCGCACCCCGTCGGTCCGAAGAGAATCGCCCCGGCCACCATCAGTCCCACGACTCCCCGGAGGAGGACTCCGCTTCCGCCCCTCTTACTCAGCGGTACCGGCCCCATCCTGCTCGACACGCCCCTCATGATCCTTCCTCCTTTCCGTCCTGGTCACCCGGTCCGTGGTCCGGTCCCGGCGTCGGTGGATTGCCCCGTATCGGCCCACCGAGAAGATCCCCCACCGGCCCGGACACCGTCATGCCCGGATTCCTCAGCCAGTAGGCCCGGAGATCCCCCAGATCGTAGAGGCCGTTACGGTTTCCTTCGTTGTCCAGGTAGATCCTCTCGTTGCTGGTCAGGACCGTCCCCGACAGGAGGAAGGGGGAGGCCAGAACCTCCAGGGTGTAGGGTGGATCCACCACCTCCAGGGTGACGGAGAGCTCATCCTCCAGCCCCAGGGCGTCGTGAACGTGCAGGTCCAGGGGAAAGGTCCCGCGGACCATGGGGGAGCCGGCGATGAGGCCGGTGGTGTAAAAGACCATGAGGTCGGGCACGCTCCCCGAGGCGATGCTCCAGGTGACCGGGGTATTGGCGTTCTCCGTCACGAGCTGGATGCTGGCCCGGGTGGCCGCCGGGACCTGGAACTCCGTCTGGTTGGCCTGGGCCGAGAAGGTGACCTCGAAGGTCGCTCCCGCTTCCACGGGTCCGTTGGCGGTCACCGTGGCGGGGTTGGACTGGCCGGCCAGGGCCCCCGTCCACTCCAGGAAGCCGAAGCCGGTGGTGGGCACGGCGGTAACCGCCACCTCCTGGCCCTCCGGGACCCAGCCCTCGGCGTCCCCGGGCGTGAACTCGATGGTTCCGGGGACCTGGTCGGGAACCGGGCTGGTGAGCTCCACATCGACCTGGACCTCCCGGCCGCCGTAGGTGGCCGTGAGGGTGGCGTCGTCCATGGAGGTCGTGTACTCCCGAACCCTGGGGGCTCCGTCCGTCCACCCCTGGAAGGGCAACCTCACCCCTGGCTCCGTCTCCTTCCCCGCCGCGGCGGAAATGGTATGGGTCTGGTAGGGAGCCGAAGGGTAAGCCCAGACCCCGGAGGGCGCCGCCGTCCCATCCACGCTGATCAGCCCCGTCCCGTCGGTTACCCCCTGGACCTGCAGCGTGAGGGTCCGGTACCCGGCATAGGCCATGAAGCTCATGTCGCTCCCCACCTGTTCGATCCCGGTGAGGGTGGCCCCGAAGGCGCCGCCGGGGTGGGTGAGGGCCGCCGGATTCGACCCGGCATGGAAGGCGGTGTTCATGGAGCTACCCGGGAAGGGGTCGCCGTCATCCCCACGGCCCCCGTTGTTCTGGGCCAGCTCGTTGAGCCCATCCCCCTGCCTGAGCCATACCCCCAGATGGTAACGGTCCGCGTTCACGCCGTACCGGCGGGCCACGACGGCGGGATCCACGTGCCAGATCAGGAGACCCGGCTCGTAGAGATTGGCGTCGAAGCTGATGCGCTGGCGGTTCTCCAGAAGGAGGTATTCGTCGGAGCCGTCCCCGGCGTCGATGCGGTAGACCTTACCGGTGTTCTCGACGGGGGGAAGGACGAGGTTGGCCGGGTCGGTGCCCGGAGCCAGCACCTCCACATCCGCCCACCCCAGCGCTTCCTTGCTCCAGGCGCTCATGTGACAAGGCCTGCCCGGGGTGCGGCTGTCGCACCCCCAGGACCCGGAGCCCATGAGGCCCCAGCTTCCGATGCCCGAGTGGCTGTAGGTGTCCCCGGTGTTGTAGAGGTCCGGAAGACCGAAGGCGTGGCCCAGCTCGTGGGCCACCACCCCGATGGTGTTGGGATTGAGGGTGGAGCAGTCCACCACCCCCTGGATGATGTAGTCGTCGATCTTGATGAAGCCACCCCCGGGGGCCGGAGTGGAGGTCATGTAACCGCCGTCGGATACGACTGTGGAGGCCCTGGAGGGATCCGCCCAGGAACTCCCCTGCCAATGGGCCGCATACCGGAGGGCCCACCGGTGGGACCAGACCCGGTTGTAGCGCTCCTCATCCGATCCGCCGCCGCACTCGGCCCCCTGGGTGGGGTGCATGACGGCGAGCACGTCCACGTACCCGTCCCCATCGTTGTCGAACTGGCTCCAGTCCACGCTCCCGTCGTCCAGGGCCTCCAGGATGTTGACGATGTACTCGGAGGTCCGGGACTCGTCTCCCGTCCCCGCCTCGCCTCCGGCCACCTGGGCGCCGGTGAGGCCCGTCTGCTGCCAGTCGTAGGTGGTTCCCCCCATGGTGATGAGGTTCCGGGAGATCTCCCCGTAGAAGTCGGGGATGGTACCCACGGCGCCGGGATTGGCCTGGGGGCCGTCGAAGTACTCGGCCTGGACGTCGGCCCGGGTGAGTCCCAGTGGCGGGTCGGGGGTGTCGGAGTAGAGCCCCAGAATGAGGGGGAAGTCGATGGTCCCCGTCACCGCCGAGGCCCGCGGGCCCTCCGCCGTCATGCGAATCAGCGCCGAAGCCACCTCATCCTCGGTCATGGGCCCCCGGATCCTCAGACCCGGCAGGTCCCCGCCCTTCAGGGTCAGGCCGAAGAAGGCACGATTGAACTGGAAGGCCAGGGGGTCTTTCGCCTTCAGGTCGTAGTAGGCCTGGGGCGGCCGGGTACCGTGGAACCTGCCCAGCATCTCCAGGTCCTGGCCCGCCGCTCCTCCGACGGGCAGAAGAGAGGCAAGGAGCACCCACATCAGGGTCCGGGAGAAGGTCACGTTCATCCGATTTCCCTCGTGATCTCGTAGCTGTTTCCGAAGGGTCATCCTGGGGGGGAGCACCCCTGCGAAAACCCGTCCACTCTTCTAAACCTACGCAGGACGCAGGATCCCCGTCAGGCCCTGGAGGATACTCATCCCCCTACCCGGTAGAGAGCCTCGAAGCCCGCCGTGAAGTGGCGGAGGGTATCGGCCTGGTAGTTGAACCTGAATCCCCCGATCTCCTCCCGGCGCCGGTAGGTCTCCACCACGGCCTCCACCATGTAGTCCACGTGGCTCTGGGTGTAGACTCGCCGGGGCATGGCGAGCCTGACCAGCTCCATGGCCGCCGGGACCTCCTCCCCCGTTTCGGGGTCGGTCCGGCCGAACATGACCGTCCCCACCTCCACTCCCCGGATCCCCCCCTCCACGTACAGCTCCACCACCACCGACTGGCCCGGCAGCTCCGACGGAGGGACGTGGGGAAGGAAGGCGGCGGCGTCGATGTACACGGCGTGCCCTCCCGGGGGCTGGACGATGGGAACCCCCACGGCGGCGATGTGCTCCCCCAGGTACCGGATGGAGGCCAGCCGATATTCCAGATAATCCTCGTGGAGAACCTCCTGGAGTCCCACGGCGATGGCTTCCAGGTCCCGGCCGGCCATCCCGCCGTAGGTCGGGAACCCCTCGGTGAGAATGAGGAGATCCTTCTCCCGCTGAGCCAGCTTGCCGTCGTTCGTGGCCAGGAAGCCGCCGATGTTCGCCAGCCCGTCCTTCTTGGCGGACATGGTGCATCCGTCGGCGTAGGAGAACATCTCCCCGACGATCTCCTTCACCGACCGATGGGCATAGCCGTCCTCCCTGAGCTTGATGAAGTAGGCATTCTCGGCGAATCGGCAGGCGTCGATGTAGAGGGGAATCCCATGGGCCCGACAGAGCCGGGACACGCCCCGGATATTGGCCATGGACACGGGCTGGCCGCCGCCGGTGTTGTTGGTGACGGTGATCATGCAGAGGGGAATGGCCTCGGACCCCACGTCCTCGAAGAGCTCCTCCAGCCTGGCCAGGTCCATGTTCCCCTTGAAGGGATGCTCCCTGGAGGGCACGAGCCCCTCCGGCACGGGAAGATCCACGGCCTCGGCCCCCGTCACCTCGATGTTCGCCCGGGTGGTGTCGAAGTGGGTGTTGTTGGGCACCACGTGCCCCGGCCGGCATACGGTGGTGAAGAGGATCCGCTCTGCGGCCCGGCCCTGATGCGTGGGGATCACGTGGTCGAACCCGAAGATGTCCTGGACCGCGGCCTCGAAGCGGAAGAACGAAGGGCTCCCGGCGTAGGCTTCGTCTCCACCCATGACCGAGGCCCACTGCTGGGAGCTCATGGCCGCCGTACCGGAGTCGGTGAGGAGGTCCATGAGGACGTCCTCGGACCGCAGCTTGAAGACGTTGTATCCGGCTTCGTGGAGGAAGGCCAATCGCTGGTTGCGGGACGTCATGCGAATGGGTTCCACCACCTTGATCTTGAAGGGCTCGATGATCGTCTTCATGGCCTGGGGGTAAATGGGTCGGCTTGGCTTCGGCCAGGGTTCCTGGCATCGAAGGCCCCGTGGACGGGGGCTCGGCACAGGGGAAGATACGGAAAGAGAGGAGCCGGGGGAAACCACATCCGCGGGCACGGCTTCACCCCATTTTCCTTGCCCGGGGGTGCCGGGAAGCCTAGCCTATGGGAACAACTTTCGAAGGGCCCTGTACCCGCTGGTGAATCAACTGGTGAAACCCAATCCGGAGCGACGGAAATGAGCAAGCTTGATGATGCCATTCAGGGCGGTGTATATGCCCCCATGGATGATGCCTGGCACAGCTACATGGAGAACCTATTCGCCTCCATGCAGAAGATGGAGCAGACGGTGAGCGAGGCCGCGGAGATGCCCATGGACTGCACCGAGAGCTGGTGCAGCAACGCCCGGGCCCTCCTGGACGACCTCAACCACCAGATCTTCTCCATTCACGAGCCCAAGTGGAGCAGCGAGGAAGACTCGCGGCGGATAAAGACCATGAAGAGCAAGATCCGCGACATCTATTCCAGGCTCTCCTCCATCGAGGAGCAGATCGAGGGCTCTTAGGGGCCGGAGGTTCCCGCCCGGGGATGACGGATCACCGGGCCTCCGCTCCGAAGCGGCGGCATCGCGAGAGGCTCGCACGGCCTGGCGCTCCGGGGCTCTCCTCCCGATCTTTCACCCATCCACAAGCAGCAGGCTTCAGCCAGCCCCCCGGGACTTCATCCCCGGGGGGCTGGAGAATCTACCCCTGCAGACCCCAGATCCGCACGAGGAACCATGAGGATGCTCCCCTTCGCCCTCGCTCTCTCCCTCCTGGCGCTGCTGGCACCGCTGGGCGCCGACGCAGCGGCCCAGGACGACCCCTTCAACGCCTCCACTTTCCGGGGCATGGCCCTCCGTGAAATCGGACCGGCCCTCACCTCGGGACGCGTCGCCGACTTCGCCGTGGATCCCACCGACCACGGGACCTACTACGTGGCGACGGCCTCCGGCGGGGTCTGGAAGACCGTGAACGGCGGCACCACCTACGAGCCCATCTTCGACGGAGAGGGCTCCTACTCCATCGGAGTGGTGGAGGTGGACCCCACCAATCCCCACGTGGTGTGGGTGGGGACGGGGGAAAACAACGGCCAGCGAGCCCTGGGCTACGGGGACGGGGTCTACAAATCCGTGGACGGAGGCCGTACCTGGACGACCGTGGGGCTGGAGGAATCGGAGCACATCGGGAAGATCCTCATCCACCCCACCGACGGGGACGTCGTCTATGTGGCAGCCCAGGGTCCCAATTGGTCCGCCGGAGGCGACCGGGGGCTCTACAAGACCACCGACGGGGGCGAGAGCTGGGATAAGATCCTGGAGATCAGCGAGAACACCGGTGTGAGCGAGGTCCACATGGACCCCCGGGACCCCGACGTTCTCTATGCCAGCGCCTGGCAGCGCCGCCGCCACGTCTGGACCTGGATCAGCGGGGGACCCGAGTCGGCCCTCTACAAGTCCACCGACGGAGGGGAGAGCTGGGCGAAGATCACCAGAGGGCTACCCGGGGGCGACCTGGGCCGGATCGGGCTCTGCGTGTCCCCGGTGGACCCGGACTACGTCTACGCCATCGTGGAAGCCGCCGAGGGCGGAGGCTTCTTCCGCTCCACCGACCGGGGAGGCTCCTTCCAGCGGATGAGCGGCTACTCCACCAGCGGCAACTACTACTCGGAGATCTTCTGCGACCGCTTTGACCGGGACCGGGTTGTGTCCATGGACGTCTGGGCCCGGGTCACCAACGACGGGGGCGCCACCTGGAGCCGTTTCGGGGAGCGGCACAAGCACGTGGACAACCATGCCCACTGGCAGGACCCCGACGATCCCCACCACTACCTGAACGGAAACGACGGCGGGGTCTACGAGAGCTGGGACGGCGCCCGGACCTGGCAGTTCAAGGCCAACCTCCCCGTGACCCAGTTCTACCGGGTGGGGCTGGACCGGGACACGCCCTTCTACAACGTCTACGGAGGCACGCAGGACAACTTCTCCATGGGCGGGCCCTCCCGGACCACAAGCCAGCACGGGATCGTGAATTCCGACTGGTACATCACCAACGGCGGGGACGGCTTCTACAGCGCCATCGACCCCACGGACCCGAACATCGTCTACGCCGAGTCCCAATATGGGGGCCTGGTCCGCTTCGACCGGGCCAGCGGCGAGATCGTCTACATCCAGCCCGACGTGGATCCCGGGGAGCCGGCGCTGCGCTGGAACTGGGATGCACCCCTCCTCATCTCCCCCCACTCCCACACCCGTCTCTACCACGCCGCCAACCGGGTCTTCCGCTCCGACGACCGGGGAGCCTCGTGGGAGGTGATCAGCCCGGACCTGACCCGGCAGCTCGACCGTAACCGGTGGCCCGTCATGGGTCGGGTGTGGAGCATGGACGCCGTCGCCAAGAACGCCTCCACCACCATCTACGGGACTATCGTGGCTCTGGACGAAAGCCCCCTCCAGGAAGGGCTCCTCTATGCGGGCACCGACGACGGTCTCATCCAGGTGACGGAGGACGGGGGCGGGAGTTGGAGGGCCCACGGGGAGTTCCCCGGGGTGCCCGAGCGCACCTACGTCAGCGACCTGGTGGCCTCCCGGCACGACGCCAACACCGTCTACGCGGCCTTCAACAACCACAAGGACGGGGACTTCAAGCCGTACCTCCTGAAGAGCACCGACCGGGGCGCGAGCTGGACCTCCATCGCCTCGGACCTCCCCGAGCGGGGATCGGTCTGGGTGGTGGCGGAGGATCCCGTGGTGCCCGAGCTCCTCTTCGCGGGCACCGAGTTCGGCGCTTTCTTCAGCCGCAACGGAGGCGGGAGCTGGATGGAGCTGACCAGCCTGCCCACCATCGCCGTCCGGGACATGGCCATCCAGGAGCGTGAGAACGACCTGGTCCTGGCCACCTTCGGCCGGGGATTCTGGATCCTGGACGACTTCACGCCCCTGCGGGAGGCCACCCCCGAGCTCCTGCAGTCCGACACCCACATCTTCGCCCCACGGGATGCCCTCATTTTCGTCCAGGACCGGCCCCTGGGCCTCAGCGACAAGTCCTTCCAGGGAGAGAGCTACTTCACCGCGGAGAACCCACCCTTCGGCGCCCTCATCACCTATTACCTGAAGGAGGACGTCAAGACCCTCAGGGAGAAACGCCGGGAGCGGGAAGCGGAGCTCCGGGAAGCCGGTGAGCCCATCCCCTACCCCTCCTTCGAGGAGATGCGGGCCGAGGACCGGGAGGAAGCACCCTACCTCCTCTTCACCATCCGGGACGATGATGGCGAGGTGGTGCGCCGGATCCGCCGCCCCCCCGCAGCGGGGATCCACCGTTTTGCATGGGATCTCCGCTATCCGGCACTGACGCCGGTGGATCTGGGTCCCGACGGACCGCAGAACCCCTTCGCCGGCGACGACGTGGGACCGTGGGCCGTCCCGGGAACCTACTCCGTCTCCATGGCCAGGGTCATGAACGGGATCCCCGAGGAGGTGGCGGGCCCGGTGGGGTTCCACGTCCAGCCCCTGAACAACGCCACTCTGACGGCCGCCGACAAGGCGGCCCTCACGGCCTTCCAGGAGGAGGCCGCCGAGGTCCAGCGGGACATCCTGGCCGCGTCGGCCCAGCTCGGCGAGGCATCCAACCGCCTCCGCCACATGAAGGAGGCCATCCGCATCACGCCCTCCCTCCCCGAGAGCACCCTGGCGGAGGCCCGGGAGTTGGAGGAGAGGATCGCCGACGTGCGCATCGGCCTGAACGGGGACGCCAGCGTGGCCCGGAGGCAGTTCGAGACGCCCACGTCCATCCTGGGACGCATCGGGAACGTCATCTACGCCTCCTTCTCCGCCACCCAGGCCCCGGGGGAGCACCAGCGGAACCAGCTCCGCTTCGCCCGGGAGGGGTTCCGGGAGATCCAGCCCGAGGTCAACGGCATCCTGGCGGGGGTCAAAACCCTCGAAGACACCCTGGTGGCCGCCGGAGCACCGTACACGCCGGGAAGGTGGGGCGGTGGTGACGACTGACGGGCACCGGAGCCGAAAAGCCGGGATCGCCTCGTCTCTTCGGCGCTGCCTCCCCTGGGCGGCTTTCCTGGCCGCCGCCTGCGGTGGGGGCGGGGCCGGAAGCATGGGGGAGGTCGCCGCCCCCGGGCCACCGCCCCCGGAGCTCTCTCGCACCCGGGTCACCTTTACGGTGGTGGGCGACTCCATCCCCGGCGACCCGGAAATGGAGGAATCGGTCGCCCCTTTTCGGGCGGCCATGGACGAGAAGATCAACGAAGTCATCGGCCGGGCCCAGGTCACCCTCACCTCGGGCCGGCCCGAGGGAACGCTGGGGAACTTCGCCGCCGACGCTCTCCTCTGGGGAGCCCGGCGGGAAGTGTCCGAGCCCGTCCATCTGTCTCTCATGAACAACGGGGGGCTCCGGATCCCCCTGGCCCGGGGGCCCATCACCGTGGAGAAGATGTTCGAGCTCATGCCCTTCGAGAACATGGTCTCGATCCTGACCCTCACCGGCGCCCAGGTGGTGGAGCTGGCCCGGGACATCGCCGCCAGGGGCGGAGAGCCTGTCGCCGGGTTCACCTTCCGCATCGAGGAGGAAGGGGGGCGGCGGGTGGCCCGGGAGGTGCGCATCGCCGGGGTGGCACCGGATCCCCGGGGCCGCTACCGGCTGGCCACCAACGACTATCTGGCCGCCGGGGGAGACGATATGCCCACCCTCACGAAGGCCCAGGCCCGGAGGGACCTTCCCGTCCTGGTCCGGGACGTCTTCATCGATTACCTCCGGGAGCGAGGAGAGGTCACCGCCGAGATCGAGGGGCGCATCACCCAGGGAGGGGACCGGTGAGACGCCGGCACTTCCTCAGGACCATGGGGCTGGGGGCGGCGGGGACCCTGGCCGCCCCGGGGCGGGTCCTGGGCCGCGGGTGGAACGCCCCGGCCGGCGAGACGCACCTGGTGATCCTCCACACCAACGACACCCACTCCCGCGTGGACCCCTTCCCCCTGGACGGGGGACGCAATGCAGGGCTGGGAGGCGTGGCCCGCCGGGCCACCCTCATCGACCGGGTTCGCTCCCGGCACCCCCACGTCCTCCTCCTGGACTCGGGAGACATCTTCCAGGGGACGCCCTACTTCAACTTCTTCGGGGGAGAAGTGGAGCTCCGGGCCATGACGGCCATGGGCTACGATGTGGCTACCCTGGGAAACCACGACTTCGACAACGGGGTGGAGGGGCTGGTGGAGATGATGCCCCACGCCGACTTCTCCTTCGTCTCGGCGAATTACCGGGTGGAGGGATCGGCCCTGGAGCCCCGCGTCAATCCCTGGGTCATCAAGGAGCCGGGCGGTGTGAAGGTGGGCATCTTCGGGCTGGGGATCGCCTTCGAGGGGCTGGTGCTGGCCTCCCTCCACGAAGGCGTCCGGTACAGCGATCCCTACGAGGCGGCCCGCCGCTCGGTGTCCGAGCTTCGGGCACGGGGCTGCGATCTCATCGTCTGCCTCTCCCACATGGGGTACCGGTACCGGGGGGACCGCCCCTCCGACACCCTTCTGGCCCGGAGGGTGGAAGGGATCGACCTCATCCTGGGTGGCCACACCCATACCTTCATGGACGAGCCCGACGTCTACCCCCGGCCCGACGGCCGAACGACGCTGGTGAACCAGGTGGGCTTTGCCGGCATCCGGCTGGGACGCATCGACGTGTTCCTGGAGCCATCATCGGCAAGCTCCCGCCGCCCGACGCCTTCCAGGTGGGCCTGGGGCAGCTACACGGTGGACGGTAGCACCCCTGATTGAATTAGAAGGGTCGGCGGCTACCGGTTCTGCAGATCCTCGCCCCTGATCTCCAGGACGTCACCCACCTCCCTCATAGCGTCGATGACGTTCTGGATGTGCTCCTTGCGCTCCAGGCCGATGAACTCGATGCCCCTGGCCACCTGGTCCCGGTCCACACCGGCCGCGAAGGCCTTGTCCTTGATCTTCTTCACCACGGACTTGGGCTTGATGTCGTCGATGCCGTTGGGCCGCATGAGGCAGGCGGCGTAGATGAGCCCGCTGATCTCGTCACACGCGTAGAGGACCCGGTCCAGATCCGTCTCGGGCTCCACCTCGGTGTACTCGGGCCGGTGGGCCAGAATGGCATGGACGACTTCGTCGGGGTACCCGGCCTCCCGCAGGGCCTCCACCCCCTTCATGGGATGCACGTCGGGGTGCTTCTCCCAGTCCATGTCGTGGAGGAGCCCGGCCAATCCCCATACATCCTCGTCGGCCCCCATCTTCCGGGCATAGAACCGGACGGCGGCTTCCACGGCGTACATGTGCTTCCTGAGTCCCTCGTTCTCCACCCACTGGTGGAGCAGGGCCAGGGCTTCGTCTCGGTCGGGCATGGCGATTCAGTCCCCCAATCGGGCGATGATTGTGCGATTTCTGCGGTTGAAGGGGTCCTTCCCTTCGGGTGTGTAGAGGTGGTCCAGTCGGTCCCGGTAGAACTCGGTGATCCTGCGACGGACCATCTTCATGGTGCTGTTCAGGAGGTGATTCTCCTCGCTGAACCCCTCTCCGAGGACGGCGAAGGCCGCGGGGAGCCACTCCTTCTCGAAGAGACCTTCCCGATCTCCACCCTCCCGGAGGGAGTCGATCTCGGACTTGAAAAGGTCCAGAGCCGCATCCTGCCCCTCCTCAGTGAGACAGGAGAGGCCCTGCTCGTCCAACCACTCCAGAAGGGCCGGCCGGTTGGGCACGAAGAGGGCCACCGTGTAGGGGTCGTGGTCGTTGTGGAGCATGGCCTGGTCGATGAAGGGAGACCCCGAGACCAGCGCTTCCTCGATGCCCTCGGGGCTGTACTTCTCCCCGTTCTTGGAGATGAGGAGACTCTTGACCCGGCCGAGCACATAGAGATAGCCGTCCTCGTCCATGTGACCGAGGTCGCCGGTGTGGAGCCACCCGTCCCTGATGGTTTCCGCCGTGGCCTGGGGATTCTTCCAGTACCCGGCCATGACGTTCGGCCCCTTCACCACGATCTCCCCCTTCTTCCCCACCGGCAGGTTCCGACCCTCCTCGTCCACGATGCGCAGGGACAGGTCCGGAAGCAGCTTGCCCGACGTGCCCAGCTTGTGGGCCCGGGGGCCGTTGGTGGAGATGATGGGGGCCGCCTCGGTGAGGCCGTACCCCTGGTACATGGGGATGCCCAGGGCGTAGAAGAAGCGCTGCATCTCGATGTCCAGGAAGGCGCCCCCGCCGACGAAGAACTCCAGGGAGCCTCCGAACTCCTCCCGGACCTTGGAGAAGATGAGCCTGTCGAAGGTGGCGTGAAGGGGGGCCCTCAACGCCCGGAGCCCCTTCCCCTTGTTCCACCCCTCCCCGATGTAGGCGTAGGCGTTCCGAAGGGCGGCGTTGAAGAGGCGCTCCACCCGGGGTCCCTGCTGACGGATGCCCTTCTCAATGTTCTTGCGGAAGTTCGACGCCAGCGCCGGCACGCTGAGGAGGAGGTGGGGCTTCACCTCCTTGATGTTCGTCGGGATGTTCCGGAGGGTGTCCATCAACGAGTCGCCGGGGTCCACCGCGGCCAGCTTGGCCCCCCTCAGCATGAGGATATAGATCCCCACCGTGTGGCCGAAGGAGTGGTCCCAGGGAAGGATGATGAGGGAGCGCCAGGTGTGGTCGAACTCCACCATGCGGGCCCCCTGGCTCACATTGGCGGTGTAGTTCCCGTGGGTGAGGATGATCCCCTTGGGGTCGGCGGTGGTCCCCGACGTGTAGCTGAGGGTGGCGGGATCCCCGGGGCGCACGGCCCGCCACCGGGCGTCGAAGGCCTCCGTGTTCTCTGCCAGCCACTCCTCGCCCATCCCCATGAGCCGGTCCACCCCGATCTCGTCGGGTCCTTCCTCCCCCTCGTCCAGGAGGATGATGGTCTCCAGGTCGGGAAGGTCCTTGCGGATGGCCTCGACCTTCTCGGCCTGGCTCCGGGACACCACCACCATGCGGCATCCGGAATGGGCCATGCGGAACTTCAGCTCCGCCGCCTCGTTGATCTTGACGCTGATGGGAACGTTGATGGCCCCGGCGTAGAGGATCCCCAGCTCCGCTATCACCCAGAGGTTTCGTCCCTCGCTGACGAGCGCGACCCGGTCCCCCTTCTGCAGTCCCAGGGCCTGGAGGCCGGCGCTGAAGCGATAGACCAGGTCCCGGGTCTCCCGGTAGGTGGTTCCCCGGTATTCGCCGTCCCGCTTCTCCATGAGGTAGACCTCGTCTTCGAAGCGCTCCACGGAGGTCTCGAAGAGGTCGACGAGGGTGCGATCGGTCATGGACAGCCTCTTGACGAAGGGAAACGGGGATTGGGGAGTTCAGCCCCGCGGGCCGGGTCATCGAGGGTTCCGGCCCTCCGAGGCATGCTAGGAGACCAGGCCCGGTCTGACAACCGGGGAGGATCTCGGACGGGACCGGCCGGGGAGGTGTCAGAGACCCGTCAGGCCCCTGCCGCCGCCCCTCAGAGGACCACCTCGAGCTCCCGGACGAACCCGGTGTAGTCCCCTTCCACCCTGGACCCTTCCCTGGCCACGACCTGGCCCGCCATGTAGGAGGCGATGGTCGCCGACCTCTTCAGTCCCTTCCCGTCCAGGAAGGACTGGAGGAAGGCCCCGGCAAAGGTATCTCCCGCGCCGTTGGTGTTCACGACCTCCACGTCCACCCCGGGGACCCGATGGATCTCGTCCCCGGACATGACGAGGCAACCCTCCTCCCCCAGCGTCACCACCGACACCTCCACCCTGGCGGCAATTTCCCGGATGGCCTCTTCGGGGTCTTTCCCCGTGAGCTCCCTGGCCTCGGCCCCGTTGGAGAAGAGGATGTCCACGTGCTCGTCGATGAAGGCTTCCAGCGTCTTTCTGTGCCTCTGGACGAGCAGCGTGTCGGAGCAGTCCATGGCCACGCGGCCTCCGGCCTCCTTGACGATGCTCATGGCCATGCGGGCGGCTTCCGTCTGATTGGGGCTGTCCAGCTGATAGCCCTCCACATGGAGGAGGTCCGTGTTCCGGAGGGCCTCCTCTTCCAGGTGGTCTTCCTCGAAGCGGACGGCGGCGCCCAGGTGGGTGGCCATGGTCCGCTCTCCGTCGGCTGTCACCATGACGGTGCAGGACCCCTGGGGCACGGGCACCGGCCTCAGGGCCGACTCGATCCCGATCCCCTGGATGAGCCTCCTGTACTCCTCCCCGTACTCGTCCTTCCCGATGGCCCCCAGAAAGAGGGCCCTTCCCCCCAGACTCACGGCGCTGGCCAGGGCGTTGGCCACGCTTCCTCCCGGGTTCACGGAAGGGTTCATGGTACGGATGAGCTGCATGAGCCGGGCGCTCTGCTCCAGGTCGATGAGGTGCATCCCTCCCCTGGTGAAGCCGTGCTCCTCCAGGAAGGCATCCTCCACGGTGGCGGTGGTATCCAGGAGGGGATTGCCCAGTCCGACGACGCTGTAGCGCATGGATGATCCTCGTTCTCTCATACGGTTGAAGACGGACAGAGATGAGCCACCGGGCACGCCTCGCACCGGGGCTTGCGAGCCGGACATACCTCCCGGCCATGGAAGATCAGGAGGTGGGAAAGGGGGGTCCACTGTTCCTGCGGGAAGACCTCCATGAGGTCCCTCTCGACCTTCTCCGGTGTGGTCTCGCGGGTGAACCCCAGGCGCCCCGAGAGGCGCTTGACGTGAGTGTCCACCACCACGCCCTCGTCCACGCCGAAGGCGTTGCCCAGAATCACGTTGGCCGTCTTTCGCCCGATGCCCGGGAGCCCCGTCAGCTCCTTCAGGGTGCGGGGAATCTCCCCACCCCGCTCCACCACCCCCCGGGCCATCCCGATGAGGTTCCCGGCCTTGTTTCGGAAAAAGCCCGTGGAGTGGATGATCTCCTCCACCTCCTCCCGGGGGGCCCGGGCCAGGGCCTCGGCATCGGGGAAGCGCCGGAAGAGCTCCGGAGTCACCATGTTCACCCTCTGGTCGGTGCACTGGGCCGAGAGGATGGTGGCCACCGCCAGCTCGAAGGGATCCCGGTGATCCAGCGCCGTCCTGGCCTCGGGATACTCCCGCTCCAGAATCCGGTAGATCTCTTGCGCTCGCTCCTTCCGGGAGGCCTTGGACTCCCGTGGCATCAGGCGTCCCCCAGCCCGACGCGACGATAGGGGAGGCGGGTCGGGGTGGGACCCGCTCCCTCCTCATCCTCGTCCTCGAAGCCCCCGTCCTCCACCGCCCCGGGGAAGGCGTCCAGGTACCAGAAGATGCGCATGGCCAGCTTCACGGCCTCGGCCCCGGCCTCCAGGGCGTAGAGGTTCTCCAACTCGGCTCCGGGAAGGTCCGAAGCGAAGTCATCCCCCTCGTCCCGCACCCGGAGGGAAGCCCACGGCGCCGCACTCTTCAGGGGAAGGGGCGGAAGGGGAACCACCGAGAGGCCCGGACGGTCCTTCCGCATCCCCATGACCAGGAGGAGGGAGAGGCTCTTCCCCTCCGGGGCGGACCAGAAGAACCCGTCCACGGACTCGGGGGCATCCTCCTCCCCTCCGGGGACCCAGACCAGGTGCTGGGGAAGCTGAACGTATCCCGCCGGGGCCGGGAGGACCGGATCCCAGCTTCCCTCCCCGGGCCCCGTGTCGGCCAGGAAACGCATGACGCCCGTCTCGACGAGGAAGGGCAAAGCGTTCTCCTTCCAGAAGTGAAAAGCGTGGAAGAGGGCGTTCCCCAACTGGCTGAGGACGCCGGGATCGTCGTCCTCGCTCCTGATCTCCCGGAGGACGGCCCCGGCTTCGCTCAGGAGGGGGAAGGCCTCCGGATCCCCCACGTCCGCCTGCCGCTCCCGTGCCTCCTCTTCGATGCGGGGGAAGCGGGACTCGGCGAATTCCTCCCCGGGAAGGAGAAGCTCGAAGGGGGTGATCCGGCAGTAAGCATCGTGAATGGGCATGACCTCAGCGTCCTTCTCCCTGATATTGCCAGAGCCCCTCCGAGAGCATGCGGAGGGCTTCGTCCACCGCCGCCTTCAGCTCCCGGTCGAAGCCCCGAAGCTCGTCTTCGGGGGTGTTCCAGACCAGGACGTCAGGAGCCACCCCGTAGTTCTCCAGATTGATACCGTGGTTGTGGGGCTGCGTGGGATCGTAGGTCACCACCAGGGATCCCGGCGTCCGGATGCTGCCTCCGTTGATGAGCCGGTAGCTCCCCGTGGCGATGACCGCGGCAGCCGTGGGATTCCCCACGATCCGACCCAGGTCCAGGTCCCGGAAGCCCATGGGTGTGACCTCGCTGTCGGACCCGGACCGCGCATTGATGAGCATCACCTTGGGACCGGCGATGGCCTGCCGGGGGCGACGCCCTGCGCTTGGAGCGGCCCAGCGGTTGTTCCAGTACTCGTAGGGCCGCCGCTCCAGGATATCCAGAAGCTGTTGGTCGATGTTCCCCCCGCCGTTGTAGCGGATGTCCACGATGATGCCCTGGGCGTTCCAGAACCGGTTGATCTCGTTCTCGAAGACCCGCAGGGAGGACCGGTTCATGGACCGGATGTGCACGTAGGCGATCTTCCCGTCGGACGCCGTCTCCACGAACTCCCGATTCCCCTCAACCCACTCCTGGTACCGGATGTTCCCCAGGGAGGTCACGGTCTGCACCCGCTGGTCCCGGGCGTTGGTCCCGTCCGGAGCGTCGGCCACCCGAAACGTCACGTAGTCGTTGAGGACGTGATTCAGGAGCTTCCAGTAGTTGTCTCCGGCCCGGATCTCCTCCCCGTCGATGGCCAGGACGTAGTCCCCCACCTCCAGGTCCAACCACTCCTTGTCTGCGGGACCGTCCCGGTAGACGTGGGTGATCCGGTAGCGCCCCTCCGCCGGCTCCAGCTCGACTCCCGTGAAACGGGTGGCGTACTCGTTGTCCATCTCCACGCTGGAGGGGCCACGGACACCCACGTGGGAGGCATTCAGCTCTCCGATCATCTGGTTCGCCAGCCCGTAGGCATCCTCGTACGTGCCCACATGGGCCAGGAGGGGCTTGTACTCGGTCTTGATGGCCGCCCAGTCCCTCCCGTGCATCTCCGGATCGTAGAAGCGGTACTTCATGACCCGCCACGCCTCCTCGAGGATCTGCTCCCACTCGGCCCTGTGGTCCACCCTCACGGAAAAGGAGAACTCCACCTGCTCGGGTTTGGGTGAGCCCCCGGAGAGCCCCATGTGATGGATCTCGGTCCCTCCACGACCACCACGGGAGAAGAACAGGGTCCTCCTGTCCCCGGTGGGCTGGAGGTCCGAGAAGCTCCCCGAGGCCACCCGATCCACGTCGCTCCCGTCCAGGGACACGGAAAAGAGACCGACGCCCTCGTCGTCCCTGGAGGTGAAGTAGACGGTCTCGCCGTCGGCCCCGATGAAGTAGGCCCCCACCCCGTTCTCCCCGGAGGTGAGCTGGCGGGCCCGATCCCGGATCCCCTCCGGATCCACCGTCAGGGGACGGAGATCCGCTTCTTCCTCCTCCTCGTCCTCCTGGTCTCTTCCCTTCACCAGGGGATCCCCCGGGTCTTCGGTGAGGCGGGCCAGGGAGGCCACGAAGAGGTGGGGCGTGCCCTCGTCCCTGGTGGAGCGGAAAACCAGGTGGGCGCCGTCGGGGGTGAGGACGCCATCGTAGTCCCCGAAGGGGTCCCGGGTCACGTTCACCTCCCGCCGCCCGTCGATCTCGAACAGGTATACGTCCGTGTCCTCATCCAGGTCCCTCCGGGAGTAGAGGAGCCAGTTGCCATCCGGGGAGTACTCGGAGAGGGAGAAGCCCCGGTTCTCGTTGTAGGCCAGCTCCGTTACCCGGCCGGTGGCCACTTCCACCTCGAAGAGGGTGTTGGCGGCCTCGAAGGCGATGCGCTCCGAGTCCGGGGACCACACGTAGTCGTCGGTCTTGAAGGAGGCGTGGTCCGTGAGGCGGCGGTGCTCACCGGTGGCCGGCTCCGACACCCAGATCTGCTCGCTCCCTCCCTCGTCGGACACGTAGGCCAGGTAGCGGCCGTCCGGGGAGAATCTCTGATACCGGTCTCGCCACGCCGACTGCGTGATCCGGTCCTTCTCGCCCTCCTCCTCGTCCACGGGAACCAGGACGATCTCCCCCCGGGAGTCCACGGCCACCACCTCGCCGTCGGGATGAACCGCGAAACCCTCGGCTTCGTCCTCCACCTCGATCCAGTCCACCCGGTTGATGCCGGGATCGAAGGCCAGCTCCACCACCACCTCACGGGGCGTCCCCCCCGGGACGTCCAGTAGATGAAGCCGATGGTCGTTGGTGTAGGTGATGGTCCGTCCGTCGGAGCTGACGGAGGGGTACTTCACTCCCCCCTCGGTGTGCCGGGTGACCTGGGCCACCTGGCCGCCGTCGGGCGCCATCCGCCAGAGGTTGAAGACCCCGTCCCTCTCGCTCACGAAGTAGATCATCCCGTCGGCGCCCCACATGGGAACGGCATCGTGCACGTAGTCCCTGAACGCCTCGGAATCCGTGTCGGTGAGGCGCTCGATCTCCATGGACTCGAGATCCATGATGTAGATGTCCGTGGTCCGGTTCCCCCTCTGTCCTTTGCGGGATGTGCTGAGGCCGGCACGGTTGAAGGCCAGGTAGCGCCCGTCCGGGCTCAGGGCGGCGTTTCGGGCCTGGTCCATGGCCATGGGAAGGGGCAGGCCACCCTCCGGGCCCACCGTGTACATGGGCGAATAGAAGGGGTGGGTTCCCCGGGAAGTGACAAACATGATCTGTCCGTCCGGGGTCCACCCCTCCACCCGGTCCCCCGTGGTGTGGAAGGTGAGCTGCGCGGGCTCGCCACCCTCCACGGGCATGAGGAAGACGTCGTCGTTGCCGAAGCGGTCGCTGGTGAAGGCGATCCAGCGGCCGTCGGGAGAGAACCGGGGAGATACATCCCTGGCAAGGTGGTTCGTCAGCCGTCGGGGCGCCGTCCCGTCCCGGTTCACGACCCAGATGTCTCCTTGATAGGAGAAGGCGATGCGCTCCCCGTGGACGTGGGGGGTCATCATGAAGCGAATGGGCTCCGGGAGGCGGATGCCCAGGAGCTGGGACGGAAGGAGGAGGGCGAGTACGGCGAAGATGAGGGGGATGCGCCAGGGTTTCATGGCCGGTTCCTCGGCTGGGCGAGACTCGGTTCAGCGGACGGAGGTCAAGGTAGGGGAAGGGGGGGGCGCCGAAAACCACTCCCTGTCGCAGGACGGCGCCCGTTGCATTAGTATGCTCGGTCAATCGAAGGGTGCCCGTCTCCGCAGACGGCCCCGACACCAGCGGATCGCGAACTCCGGAGGCTCTTCCCATGACCCGGTCCATCGTCTTCAGTCTCCTCCTCTCGTTGGCGGCCCTGGCCGCTCCCATGCCCGGGCTGACGGATGCGCCCGACGCCCGTCTCCTGGCCCAGGAATGGTTCCAGACCCCCGCCGAGGCCGTGGACTACCGGGAGGGAGGAACCCTCTACGAGCCCCTCATGGAGTTCGTGTACGAGCTGGAGTCCCGGACCGAGCTCATGAACGTGGTGAAGCTCACCGAGACCCTGGGCGGTCGGGACGTGGTCCTCTGCATCCTCTCCACCCCCCCCGTCTTCAAGTCCGCCGACCTGGCGTACAACGACAAGCCCGTGGTTCTCATCGTGAACAACGTCCACGGCGGGGAGGTGGCCGGAAAGGACGCGGCCCTGGAAATCATGCGGGACCTGATCATGGGCGACCTCCGGCCCCTCCTGGACGAGGTGGTGGTCCTGGTGGTGCCCACCGTCAATCCCGACGGGGCAGAGATCTACCGGCGGACCAACGACGAGGGCTTCGACATGAACCGGGACTACCTGAAGCTGGAGTCCCAGGAGATCCAGGCCCTGGTGACCAAGGTCCTCTACGAGTGGAAGCCGGACATCCACGTGGACACCCACCACGGGGGCTCGGTGCCCTACACCCTCACCTACCAGACCAACATGAACCCCGCCGGAGACCCGAACCTCATGCGCCTGGGCAACGAGGAGATCCTCCCCCGCATCCGGGAGGCTCTCCGGGCCGAGGACTACGACGGCTTCTGGTACTCGGGGCCCCGCCGGCTGGACGATGGGGAGATCGGCTGGACGCCCACCTCCGTGGAGCCCCGGAAGCAGCACGTCTACTCCACCCTGGCCAACATCGTGGGCTTCCTCTTCGAGACTCCGCGGGGTACCTACCGGGTCGTGGACGACGGGACCCGGGTAATTCCGGTACCCGAGGAGGAGCGGTACCGCCATCAGGTCCGGGGAGAGTACATCGGACAGCGTGAGCTCATCCGGTACGCCGCCGAGAATCCCGAAAGGCTCAGGGCGGCGGTGGCGCAGGCCCGGATGGACGCCATCGTCCGGGGCGACGACGTCACCGATGAGGATCCCTTCCCGGTGGCCTACGAGCAGGTCCCGAAGTTCACGGAGGAGTTCTGGTACCGTGAGGGTGGCCGGGGCGCCGATGAAGACGCCGAGTGGGAGCTGGTGGAAGGCCCCGTCCTCACCCGGTGGGAGCCCACCGAGACCGTGACCCGGCCCTGGGGCTACCTCATCCCCAACAGCCTGGCCAAGGTCGTGCCCCTCCTCCTCCAGCACGACATCACCGTGAAAGAGCTCACCGAGCCGGTGGAGCTGGACGTGGAGACCTGGTTCGCCAGCTCCATCACCAACGACCGGTACTTCCAGGGCCACTACCTGGTGGACGTGGAGGCGGAGAAGGAGACCCGGACGGTGACCATGCCCGCCGGATCCTTCTTCATTCCCACCGGGCAGGCTACCTCCAACCTCATCAGCTACCTCATGGAGCCGGTGACCAACGACAATCTGGTCACCTGGGGCTACCTGAACCACCTGGTCCAGGTCACCCCCTCGGAGGAGGAGCTCGCCGAGCGGCGGGCGGAGCTGGAAGAGCGCCTGGCCGAGATGTCCCCGGCCGAGCGCAGGGAGTACGGTCCACGGCTGGAGCGAATGATGGAGGAGCTGGCCCAGGGCACGGAGATCCCCATCCATCGGGTCATGGAGAAGGTGGACATTCCGGGAATCCTGGTGCGGCCCTTCAACGAGTATGAACCCCGGCGCTACATACGCTGAGGCGCATCTGACTCACCGCCGGGCCCACCCCTCCCCTCGGGTCTTCGATCCGAGGGGGGGGAGGTGGGAATTTCCTCCGCCTCGGCCTCCGACTCCCAGAGCTCCCACTCCTCCCGGGGAGTCCGGTTCTTCAGCCAGTCCTTCCAGTCCCGCTTCCGGACCAGGACCAGTTGCAGGGAGCCGGGCCCCACGTCGGGGCCCTTGATCCAGACGTAGTGGAGGTCTCCCAGGAGGCGGGGCCGGGAAAGGCGCCACGCCCTGCCGTGCCAGGAGAACTCCACCGTCCCGGCCGACTCGAACTCCTCCGGGCTCCAGACCTGCTGCAGGAAGAAGTCGTACTCCACCTGGAAAAGATCCGGCGCCACCTCCAGGCCGGCCCGGTAGTAGAAGGGGTCGAACCCCTCGCCATCGGCCCGGCGAAAAGCCTCCTCCATGGCGTAGTCCACCCCTTCCAGACCATCCTCCCACGCCAGACTCTCCAGGTGATGGCGAAGCTCGTGGGTGAGGGTCTCCCACAGCTCCCCTTCCCAGTCGAAGTCCGGGTCCAGATCGGCCAGGGCCGCAAAGGAGCCGTGGTAGAGGACCAGGACGGAGCGGAGGGTGTCGGGACCGGTCCAGTCGGAGGGGTAGGCCTCCGTCAGACACTGCCCCATGGTGTAGACCTCCCGACGGAGGGGGTGGGGCAGGGCCTCGGCCCGGATGGTGAGGCCGTCCACGCCCTCCCTGAACTCGGGAGGAATCTCCTCGAAGGCCTGCCTGGCCCTGGCGGCGAAGGTGTCGAAATCCATAGGCCGGTGACGGGTCAGACGACGAACGGCCTGGCAAACGGAGGAACCGGGCCGTGTCTCATCAGCCGCCGGGGGGCGTCCAGGCAGGGGCCGCGCCCCGGTCTCTTCCGAGGGTTCTCCGGACCAGAACTCGATTCAGACCGATGAGAACCGCAAGCACGACGGCCCACTGGATGAGGACGGTTCCGATGTTGTAGTTGGAGAAGAGGGTCCAGGTCTCCCGCCATCCCTCCCCGCGGGACTGGAGGAGCATCCAGACCATGAGGACCACGGCCTCCACCACCACCAACCGGATGGCCCAATCCCACCAGGGGCCGATGTGGATGTCCGAATGTCCTGTGTTGATGAAGGTCTCACGCCACTCCGTGACCCCGTAGCGCAGGACGGCCACGGCGAAGAAGAAGCCCGAGAGCATGAGACCCACGCCCCACACCCAGTCCTGGTTCTGGAAGAAGGTCATGTTCAGGGCGCTGGGTACGCCGCAGAGGAGACCGCTGATCCCCACCACGGCGATGGCCTTGCCCCGTGAAAGCCCGGCGTCCTGAAGGATCCGGCTGGCCAACTCGATCATGGATACGAGGCTCGTCCAGGCGGCGAAGACCAGGGCCATGAAGAAGATGGCCATGAAGAACTGGCCCCACGGGATCTGGGCGAAGAGCTGCGGAACCCAGATGAAGGTGATTCCCTCGTTCCCGGCCCCGACGATGGTTCCGGCGGCGTCAGGCATGATGGAGAAGACCGTGCAAAGAACCATGATCCCCGCCAGGAGGGACATGGAGTTGTTCCCGAAGCCGATGACGAAGGCATTCAGCGCCGTATCCTCCCGCGTGCGCATGTAGACGGCGTAGGTCAGGGCCAGCCCCCAGCCGGCCCCGGTGTCCCAGGCGTTCTGGGTGAGGGCCTCCAGCCAGATGCGGTAGTTGGTCAGGTCGGCCAGATCCGGCGTGAAGAGGAAGGCCAGCCCCCGGGACGCCCCGGGAAGGGTGAGGGCCTTCACGGCCAGGACCACCACCAGGATCAGGAGGCTGGGGATGAGGATCTTGGCCGCCTTCTCGATCCCCTTCACCCCCCGGGAAACCACGAAGACGCCCAGCCCCATGGCGATGAGGTGGGTGAGGAGGGCCGAGGGGGTTCCGGCGAAGCTCTCCCAGAAGGCCCCGGGGACCGCCGTGGGAATCTCCCGGGTGAGGGTGGCCCAGAAGAAGCGGATGGTCCACCCCATGACCACGCTGTAGTAGAACATGATGGCCGTAGCGGTCCAGGCCACCCAGGCCCCCATCCACCCGAACCCGGAACCCAGCGTCGCAGCAAAGGCCCCGATGGTCCCCTTCCGGGCGCCCTTCCCCATGCCGAACTCCAGGATCAGGAGAGGCACCGACCAGAGGAGGAGGAAGACGGCCCAGGCCACCAGGAAGGAGCCCCCGCCGTTGGAGGCGGCGATGCGCGGAAACCGCCAGATGTTCCCCGTGCCCACGGCCATGCCCAGCATGGCCAGGAGCATGCCCCACCTGGAACCGAAGACCTCGGATTTGGATGCCACGGACGTCACCTCCCCTTCGGGTGTCGACGAAGCGGAGATAGTGCCGGGTCGGCCCCGGGGGGGCAAGTCCGTCCATGGACTCACCCGTAGATTCTGGAGCGCGAAAGAGACGGGTTCCTACAGCCGCTCCCGAATCCAGCCCAGGACCTGATCCGTGGCCACCCGGACCTGCTCCAGGGTGTCACGGTCCCGGATGGTCACGGTGCCGTCCTCGTTGGTCTGGCCGTCCACGGTGACGCACCAGGGCGTGCCGGCCTCGTCCTGGCGCCGATAGCGCCGGCCGATGGAGCCCGCCTTGTCGTAGAAGGAGGGAACCGCCGCCGCCCGAAGCTCCTGGTGGAGCTTCTCGGCGATCTCGGGCAAGCCGTCCTTCTTGACCAGGGGAAAGACGGCGACCTTGATGGGGGCCAGGGCAGGGCTCAGGCCCAGAACCACCCGCTCCTCTCCCTCCACCTCCTCCTCCCGGTATCCGTCGGCCAGGACCACCAGGAGAGTCCGGTCCACCCCCACCGCCGTCTCGATGACGTAGGGCACGAAGCGGTCTCCGGACGCCGTATCGATGTACTCCAGGCGCTTGCCGCTGAACTCCTGGTGGCGGGAGAGATCGAAGTCCGTCCGGTTGTGGATCCCCTCGAACTCCTTCCATCCGAAGGGATACTCATATTCGATGTCGAAGGCCGTCTTGGCGTAGTGGGCCAGCTCGTCGGGGCCGTGCTCCTGAAAGCGGAGCTTCTCCGGCCGGATTCCCAGCTCCACGTGCCATTCCATGCGGGCGGCCTTCCAGTGTTCGAACCACTCCTCGTCGGTGCCGGGCTTCACGAAGAACTGCATCTCCATCTGCTCGAACTCCCGGGTCCGGAAGATGAAGTTCCCCGGTGTGATCTCGTTCCGGAAGGCCTTTCCGATCTGAGCGATGCCGAAGGGAATTTTCTGGCGGCCGGCGGTCTGAACGTTGAGGAAATTGACGTAGCTGCCCTGGGCCGTCTCCGGCCTCAGGTACACCTGGTTCCCCGCCGCCTCCACGGGCCCCATGTGGGTCTTGAACATGAGGTTGAACTGCCGGGCCTCGGAAAAGGAGTCCTTGGTACCGCAGACGGGGCACTGCCCTCCCTCCACCTCCGGCAGGTCGGCCCTGAATCTCCGGTGGCAGTTCCCGCATTCCACCAGGGGGTCGGTGAAGCCCTCCACATGCCCCGATGCCTCCCACACCTTGGGATGCATGAGGATGGACGAATCCAGCCCCTCGATGTCGTCTCGCCGGTGCACCATGGCGCTCCACCAGCGGTCCTTGATGTTCCTCTTGAGCTCGATGCCCAGGGGACCGTAGTCCCAGACCGAGCCGGTTCCACCGTAGATCTCGGAGGATTGGAAGATGAAGCCCCGGCGTTTGCACAGGGATACCAGCTTGTCCATCACGTCGTTATCGGCCATGGGATCGGTTGTCTACGCATCTGGAAGGTGAGGGCGTAAGGGAAAGCCACCGGAACGGGCGAAGCCGAGTCCGGAAGGCCCAAAAAGGTAGAGAGAGCTCCGGGGTTCATCAACGGGGGCGCCCCGCCCCCCTTCCAGGTAGCGACCGAGGGGTCCTTGCGTCCAGGGCCGGCTCAAGGATATTGAAGAAGGGGTTTGACCCTGAACTTGGCCCCGGGGAGGGGGTAGGGGAGGAAGGACGGGATGTAGCCGGGCCGTAGCTCGGCCGGAACTGACCGAAGGAGAGGGGATCATGGAGTTGAACGTCACGGAACGGGCCCAGAACGTGGTCCGGGCCTTCATGGAGCAGAGCGAAGGTGAGTTGAACGCCCTTCGAATCAACGCCCACCCCGGTGGGGCGGGAGGGTCCCGGTTCGAGTTGACCCTGGTGGCCGAATCCGACAAAACCGAGGACGACGTGCAGGTGGAGCTGGACGAGTTCTCCGTGCTGGTTTCCAGGGAGAGTGCCGACCGGCTGGACGGAGCCACGGTGGACTTCGTGGAACGGGTGAACGAGAGCGGCTTCGAGATCCGGCCCGCCCGCAGCGGCCCCAGGGTGGAGGGTCCACCGGAGGGAGAGCTGGCCGAGAAGGTGAAGGACGTGCTGGACGCCCAGGTGAACCCGGCCGTATCGGCCCACGGCGGGGAGATCGTCCTGGTGGACGTCCAGGGAAGCGAGATCTTCATCGAGATGGGTGGCGGATGCCAGGGGTGCGCCCTCTCCCGCATGACCCTCAAGCAGGGCGTGGAGCGGATGGTGCGCCAGGCCATTCCCGAGGTCACCGCCGTCCACGACGTGACGGATCACACCTCCGGGGACAACCCCTTCTATTAGGAGCCGCGCCGTCCCCCCGCCCCTCAGAAGATCATGATGGGCATCCCTCCGAATCCCCCTTCCAGCCTGGGATTCACCACGTTGTTGAAGATGGATCCGAAGCGGTAGGTGAGCCCGATGGAGGTCCGGTAGGAGTAATCGGTCTGAAACTGTTGCCTGCGGAGGAGGACATCCTCGGGGGTGTCGGCAGCACCCAGGGCCACCGAGATTCGGTCTCTGATGCGCGACACGCTGGCCGAGAAATTCAGGGAGAGGCCACGGCTCAGGCGTAGGTTCACCCCCCCGAACACCGATGCGTGGTGCTTGTCGAAGTCATCCAGGTGGTGGCCGGAGCTGAGGATGGTGTACGCCGATCCCCAGGGCTGTTTGAAGTTGAGCCCCAGGGAGAGGTTCTGGGTCAGGTAGCCCTCCTCCATCTTCTCGAAGATGGTTTCCTCCCTGTAGTCCGCGTAGGTCCCTTCCAGGGCGTACTCCAGGGTGATGCTCTTGCGGGTGGATTCGCTGTAAGGGAAGAAGGAGTATTCCAGGACCGGGGCGATCCGTCCCTCGAAGTCCAGGTTGTAGTAGGTGGAGTTTCGACCTCCGAACCGGAACCCCAATGACCATTTCTCGGCCAGGGACCTGACGAGGTCACCCGAGAGGCTGTGATCCCGGCGGATGCTCTTCTCGTGGTAGTCGATGTCGTCGTAGTCGTAGTTGGTCTCACTGTAGGAGGAGGAGGCCCTGAGGCCCACCTTCCACTCCTCCGTCACCCGGTTGGCGGTCAGGGATCCGCTGAACCGGTTGCTGCTCCGGTTGGACTCCCCCGAGAGGCTCCCGCTCCCCCTCACCGAGAACACCCAGAAGTCCCAGGGATCGTCCTCCGGGGCCGTCACGGCCCCCCTCGGCGGGGGCCCGCCCCCCTCCGGCCCCCTTCCCCCTTCAGGCTCACGAAGGCCGATCTCGATGTGCTCGGCCTGTGAGGTCAGGCCCACGTAGCGCATGAGGCCGACCTTGATCATTCCGGCCAGTCCCTGGCGCTGGGCATCCTGGGTGGAGTTGGGCATGGAGACGTAGGTGAGAGTGTCCGTCATTCCCTCGAACCGTCCATGACCCATGAAGATGAGCTCCGAGGCCGTACCTCCGGCGCCGGTGCCCTGGGCCGTGATGAGGAGGTACACGTCCCCGTCCTGCCGGTCACGGACCCAGTTCACGAAGGGGATTTCCCTCCGCAGATAGTCCATGTCGAAACAGGCCATGGCATTGCAGTCCAGGAAGAGCCGGACCAGCTCGCCCTCCTCCCCCTCCCGGGCGCGCTCCTGTGCGAAAAGGGGTGAAGCAACGACGAGAATGGAAAGGAGAAGGATGGAAGAGAATCGGGACAGCATCCTGCCAACGCACAGCGACCGGCGCCGGTTGAGCATGGAAATCCCCTGGCAAGAAGATGAAATCTCGGGCACGTCAGGGATCCCGAACCGTGGGGAGCCCCGCTCTCAGGTTGAGACGCGCCAGGACCTCCAACCGTTGCCGGGGGGAAGCAATCGGTAGGATATCGGATTAAGTACTACGGGTATCGTAGAAAGGTTCCCCCGGGGGCGCCGGCAAACGAAAAGCGGGGTGCCGCCTGGGCCCCACATGGATTCATCCGGGCGGGAGCAGGCCGCTCAGGCCGTGCCCAGGACCCGGTTCACGGCCAGGATGAAGGTCTGCCACTGGGATTGCTCCCGGGCCAGCTCCTTCCGTCCCGCCGGGGTAAGATTGTAGATCTTGGCCCGGCGGCCCGTGTCCGTCACCCCCCACTCGGCATCGATCCAGCCACGGCTCTGCAAGCGATAGAGGGCCGGATAGAGGGAACCCTGGTTCACTTCCAGGGCATCCTGGGAGATCCGCTGGATGTGCTTGGAGATGGCCCAGCCGTGCATGGGACTGGCGTCCAGGGACCGGAGGATCAGGAGATCCAGCGTCCCGTGCAGAAGATCGGATTTGCCCTTTCCCATGATCGGCCACCGGAGAAGGAGAAGGAAAAGGAGGGGACCCACCCCTCAGGACGATGCCTAGGCAATCGACAATGTAGTCCGAAGGTCCCGGGCAGACAACGGCGAGCGCGGGTCACGGTCACGGAGTCGGCCGTCGCACATACAAGAAAAGCCCCGCAACCCCAAGGGGCTGCGAGGCTTTCCTGCTCGAGACGGTCTGAAGAGAGAAATTCCCTCCCCTAGCCGCCTTCGCCGGCGGGTTCGGCCTGTTGCTGGAGCTCCCGGGCTTCCTCAGGGGAAAGCTCGATGGCGTTCGGCCCCGGAATCAGGTTCCCGTTGGCATCGAAGGCGATGATCCCGTACTTGATGAGGATGGAGACGTAGAACGGCCCCCCCATCATCTCGTTGACCTCCGAACGGCTGGCACCCACGGGGAGGGCGAAGACCCCCCCTTCTGCGGTGAAGAAGGCGATGAAGCCTCCCTGGCCCGTGGGGTTCGAGAGGGGGTGGTTTGCGCCCCAGAAGAAGTGGAAGAACACACCCAGGGTCTGGGGATGGGGGTTGACCCCCTCGGAAGTTTGGGCGCTCGCCTGGCCGGGCTGGAAGGCACAGAGCAGGGCGACCAGTAACGCAAGTCTGATGATCGTCTTCATGGTTTCCTCCCTGGCCTAGTAGATGGAGTAGGCGAGCCCGGCCCCGAGAATGAAGCGGGGGCTGTCGCTGGAATACTCGGTGATGTCGGCCACGCCGGCGCTGAAGGCCGCCACGGCCCGGTCAAGGGGAAGCGTGTAGGCGAACCCGGCGTTGAGACCGATCCCGTCCCACTCCCCGATGACGTTCAGGTTCCTGACCACCTCGACAGCGGCGTTCCCGAACACGTAGGAGCCGTTCTCCTTCCCGAGCTCGATCTGGGTCCGGGCCGGCATCTCGCTGAAGCGCCCGTTCCCCACACCGATGCTGAAGTGGACCCGCCCGGCCCCGGGCACCACACCGTCCACATTCTGGAGGGTATGACTCACGACCCCGTAGAAGGTGGGATCGAGATCCAGATCGTTCTCGGCGTCGTCCTTGAGATTGTGAGCCAGATCTTCCACCCCGAAAGCGATGGAGGTTCCGTAGCCGAGGAAGCGATGCACCTTTGCGCTCATGGTGAACTCGCCCATCTCGCTCACGTCCACGATGGCGCCACCCACCTGCACGCCCACGAAGAGGACGGGATCCCAGAGACCCACGCCGAAGCCGATGCCGCCGTCGTCCACGTCGTCGAAGGGCACGGGGTTCTGGTAGCCGAAGCCGGCGAAAACCGTCTGGTAGGCGGCGCCCCAGCCCGTGGGTGATGTCAAGGACTTCCCTGCCCCGTTGGGAAACCTCAAATCCATGAAATTCCCCGGAAGCTGGAATTGCTGAGCCGAAGCCACAGTCGGCCCGAGAAATGCCGCCCCCAGGAAGGCGAACACCGCTACAACCAATACTCTCTTCATTACCGTCTCCCGTCGCGAGAAGAAGGAGAAGTGTCGCTGTTCAGCAAAAACATGCGTACAAGTGGGTCCGGCTCGGGACAACCTACGGCGGAGGCACTTACACAGGAAAGACGCCCTCACCTGACACACGCCGAGGTCCCGCACCGGCAAGCTTTGAGTGAGAGTAGGCTCGCCCCGAGCCAAAGTCAAGGTTCGACTGTGAGTATAGAGCCTGTCCGGCGTAGGGTACATCTTCGTTTCTCGAGGGCTATTCCAGGCTCTTCCTGAAGCGAAGGCTAGCCGCGCTCATGGCCCCCACAGCCATGACGGCCAACACCACGAACTGGACTCGAAGCTCGATGATTCCCTGTCCTTTCAAGAAGATTCCCCGGACCATCTCCATGAAATATCGCACGGGGTTGAGGAAGGTGAGTTCCTGAAAGAACCCGGGCATGGTCTCGATGGGATACATGAAGCCCGAGAGAATGATGGCCGGAAGGACGAAAAGGAACATGGTGAGGAAGGCCTCCTGCTGGGTCCGGGAGATGGTGGAGATGAAGAGTCCCAGGCCGAGCCCCGCCAGGATGTAGAGAAGGGAGGCCAGGGTCAGAACGCCCACCGATCCCCTGAGGGGGATGCCGAACCAGAGGATGGCCACCACCGTGATGAGGGCCAGATCCACCAGGCACACCAGGACCACGGGAACCGTTTTCCCCAGGATCAACTCCCGGGGACTGATGGGGCTCACCATGAGCTGTTCCAGCGTGCCCAGCTCCCGCTCCCGCACTACCGAGAGTGCGGTAAGGAGGAGGGCCATGAGGAGGAGGAGGAGGCCGATGACGCCGGGGACGTTGTAGACCTGGCTCGACAGGTCCGGGTTGTACCATGCCCTGGACCTGAGCTCGATGCCGCCTTCGGGTGGGCTGCTCCGGCCCGCCGCCTCTTCGACAGCGAAGTCCTGGACGATCCGTCCCGCATACCCCTGGGCCACCGTGGCGGTGTTGGAGTTGGTCCCGTCGATGAGGATCTGGGCCCGGGCGGCCCGTCCCGCCTCGAGATCCCGGCCGAACCCCGGCGGGATCTGCACGCCCACCACGGCGGATCCCCGGTCCAGGGCCCGCACGATGGCGTCGGGATCGTCCCCCCGCTCGGTGATGCGGAAGTAGCCCGATGCCGTCAGCGTCTCCTGGAGGAGTCGGGATTCGGTGGTCCGGTCCTGGTCCACCACGACAGTGGCCACATTCCGGACATCCGTGTTCACCGCATACCCGAAGAGGAGGAGCTGGATGATGGGAGCGGCGAACATCACCCGTTTCATCTTGGGGTCCCGAAAGAGCTGACGCATCTCTTTGCGAACCAGGACCCGGACCCGAGAGAAGGAGATCATCATGCCTTGATCTCCTTTTTGAAGATTCGGGTGGCCAGGGTCAGCCCCACCAGAGCGAAGACCAGCATGGCCACGGCCTGGGGCCAGAGGGCACCCACCCCCACGCCCTTGAGAAGGACACCCCGGGTCACCACCACGAAGTAGCGGGCCGGGATCAGGAAGGTGATCCCCTGGAGGAAGAGGGGCATCCCTGCGATGTCGAAGAGGAAACCGCTCAGGAGGATGGCCGGCAGGTAGGTGACCACCATGGCCACCTGCATGGCGAAGACCTGGGAATCGGCCACCGAGGAGATGAAGATCCCCACCCCGAGGGCGCCGACGAGGAAGAGGATGGAGAGAACGGCCAGGAGGAGGGGACTCCCGTGGAAGGGCACCCCGAACACCACGATCCCCGCCGCCACCACCACCAGCACATCGAAGAAGCCGATGAGGAGATAGGGAAGCAGCTTCCCCAGAACGATCTCCAGGCCCCTGACCGGAGTCGAGGCGAGCTGCTCCATGGTTCCCCGCTCCCATTCCCTGGCGATGGTGAGGGAGGTGAGCATGGCCGCGATGATGGACATGACCACGGCCACCAGCCCCGGGACGATCATGTTCCGGCTTTCCAGCGTCTCGTTGTACCAGATACGGGTCTCGGCCCCGGCAATGGGGGGCATGGGCCGGCCCTCCAGCCTGACCCGGGCCGAATGGGCGGTGACCAGGGCTTCGGCGTAGTTCTGGGCGATGGTCGCGGTGTTGGCGTCGCTCCCGTCCAGGAGGAGTTGGACCGGCACCGGGTCATGGGTCCTCAGCTCCCCGGCATAGTTCCGGGGGATGACCAGGACAGCCCGGACGCCGGCGGTGGAGAGGGCCTCTTCCACCTCCCGGTACGAGTTGGGCCGCTCCACCACCGAGAAGAGCCCCGAGGCCTGAAAGACATCCACCAGCTCCCGGCTGGCACGGGTCCGATCCTGGTCCCAGACCCCCAGGCGGATGTCCTCCACATCCCATGTGATGGCGTAGCCGAAGAAGAGCACCATGAAGAGGGGAAGGACGAAGGCCAGGATCAGGCTCCGGGTGTCTCTTCGGAGCTGTAGGGCCTCTTTCCGGGCCACGGCTAAGAGTCGATGAAGATCCACGGCTCACCCCTCCGCCACCCCGCCCTCGCGCCTCACCAGGGCCACGAAGACGTCTTCGAGAGAGGGTGCCACGGTCTCGATCCCATCCAGGGAGATGGAGTGCCGGGACAGGAGACCCTCGATTCTCTCCCGGGCTCGGGCCTCGTCCTCCACGACCAGGTGGACCTTGCGACCGAACATGGAGGCCTCCAGGACTCCTTCCATGCCCCGAAGGACATCCACCGCTCCGGGGGCATGGGAGGTCCGGAGTTCGAGGAGGGGCTCGGCCATGCGGCTCCTCAGGCCGTCGGGATCATCCACCGCCACGACCTTCCCACGATTCATGAGAACCATGCGGTTGCAGTATTCCGCCTCCTCCATGTAGTGGGTGCTCACGAGGACTGTGGTGCCCTCCCCCGCAAGCTCGTTGATGAGATCCCAGAACCGGCGGCGGGCCGAGGGATCCACGCCGGAGGTGGGCTCGTCCAGGAAGAGGATGGCCGGCTCGTGGAGGACGGCGCACCCCAGAGCCAGGCGCTGCTTCCACCCCAGGGGGAGGTCCGCCGTAAGGAGGTCTTCCCGGCCCTCGAGGCCGGCCATGTCCAGAAGCCAGGCCCGGCGGCTCTCGAGGTGATCCCCGGTGACCCCGTAGAGCCCCCCGAAGAGGGCGATGTTCTCGTCCACCGTGAGATCCGTGTAGAGGGAGAATCTCTGGGACATGTACCCGATTCTGCGGCGGATGGCCTCCCCCTCCTCCCCGATGGACATGCCCGCCACCCAGCCCTCCCCGGAGGTGGGAGGAAGGAGGCCGATGAGCATACGGATGGTCGTGGTCTTTCCGGCCCCATTGGGCCCCAGGAAGCCGAAGATCTCCCCTCCGGAGACATCGAAGGTGGCCCGGTCCACGGCGGTGAAGTCGCCGAACTTCCGCGTGAGCTCCCGGACCCTCACCGCATCAGCCACGGGCCGCCACCTCTTCCCGCTCCTCTTCCCTTCGAACCAGATGGAGGAAGACGTCCTCCAGGGAGGGTTCCACGGTGCGGACCTCCTCACGGCCCAGCCCGGCCCCGGCCAGGGCGCTCTGCAGACGGGCGCGAACATCCCTGTCGCCGGTGAGGATGGCGTGGACCTGATTTCCGAAGAGGGCCGTGCCCTCCACGCCGTCCAGGGTACGGAGGAGATCCCGTGCCCCCCGGGGGTCCCGCCCCTGCACCGAAACGACCTCCCCGGGCAGGAGGCCCAGAAGCTCCCGGGGGGTATCCAGGGCCAGCACCCGACCCTCGTGGAGGAGGGCCACCCGGTCACAGCGCTCCGCCTCGTCCAGGTACGAGGTGCTGACCAGCACCGTCACCCCTTCCTCAACCATCTCGTGGAGGATGAGCCAGAGATCCCTGCGGGAGATGGGATCCACCCCGAAGGTGGGTTCGTCCAGGAGGAGCACATCGGGATGATGTATGAGGGCGCAGCAGAGGGAGAGCTTCTGCTTCATCCCCCCCGAGAGGTTGCCCGCCAGCCGGTCCTGGAAGTCGCCCAGGTTGGAGAAGGCGAAGAGCCGCTCCAACCTGGGGGGGCGGTCCTTCCTGGGGACCCGGTACAGATCGGCATAGAAGTCGATGTTCTCCCGCACGGTGAGGTCCGTATAGAGGCCGAACTGCTGGGACATGTAGGCGATGAAGGGCTTGACCCCCTCCGGGTCTTCGGCCACGTCGATCCCGTGAATGAGGCCGCTGCCCCCCGAAGGCGGAAGCACGCCGGCGAGCATGCGCAGGACCGTGGTCTTACCTGCCCCATCGGGCCCCACGATCCCGAAGAGCTCCCCGGGAGCCACCTCCAGGGTGAGGTCGTCCACGGCCATCTCCTCTCCGAAACGCCGGGAGAGGGCCTTCAGGGTGATGGCCGGACCCTGGACCTCCTCCGCACCACCCGAGCCGGAATGCACGGTCTCACTCACCGGCGTCTCCCGATCCCACAAGAACCACGTCTGCGGGAGTGCCGGCTTTGAGGTCGAGGGAGGGGTCCTCGGTGATCCGGACCTTCACCGCATACACCAGCTTCACACGCTCTTCGGTGGTCTGGACGTTCCGGGGAGTGAACTCGGCCTCGTTGGCGATGAAGACGACCTCGCCTCCGTAGCTTCGGTCCGGGTAGGTATCGGCAGTGATCCGGGCCTCCTGGCCCAACTGGACCTCCCCGATCCGGTCTTCCCGCACGTAGATCCGCACCCAACGATCCTCCGGATCCATGACCGTGAGCACGGGAAGCCCCGGGGAGAGGATCTCCCCTGGCTCCCGGTGCTTGACGGTGACCACGCCGTCGAAGGGTACGGTGATGACGGCATTGGAGAGGGAAGCGTGGATCTGGGCCAGGACCGCCTCGGCCTGAGACACGGCGGCGCGTTGGGCGGTCACCCGCTCCCTGCGAGGACCTTCCTTGAGGATCAGAAGGCGTTCGCGGGCCTGATCCACAGCGGATCGGGCCACTTCGGCCGCCGTTTCGGCCTTGTCCAGGACCTCACGGCTCACGGCCCCGCCCTCGTACAGCCGGCGGGCCCGCTCCAGATCACGCCGGGCATCCTCCAGTCGCTCTTCGGTTCCCCGCAGCGCGGCTTCCCCCTGGGCGATCTCCTGGGGCCTGGATCCCGCCGTGAGCTCGGCGAGGAGGGCCCGGGAAGCCTCCACCTGCGCCTCGGCACCCCTCCGGCGGGCCTCCAGCTCCTCCATGTCCAGGCGGGCCGCTTCCTCCCCTGACGACACGGGATCTCCGTCCCGGGGTCCGATCCATTCGATGCGGCCCGCCATCTGGAAGCCCAGATCGGCCTCCCGGGCCTCCACGGTCCCCGAGGCACGTATGGCATCGGACGTCTCTCCCTCACATCCGCTGCCCAGGAGGGCCGCGCCCAGGGCCAGGCAGATGATGCTGTACCGCGCCCCCGCCCCTCCAGCCTGCTTGGTGAACATGCCAAGATCCCTCATCGCTCCATCTCCATGGTATCCCGTAGCCATTCATCCGAAAGCCTCCCCTCGACCCGGGCCAACTGAATCCTCGCCAGGATCTCTCCGTGCCTGGCCTGCGAGAGGGAGGCCCGGTCCTGGAAGAGCTCCGCCTGGGCCCGGAGGAAGTCGGTCTGCACTCCGGCGCCGGCCTCCAGGGCCAGGGCCTCGATGCGGGCCACCTCCTCCGACCGTACCACGGCCGTTTCCAGAGCCTCGCGGCGGGCGCGGGCCTCTTCGACCCCGGCCAGGGCCCCGTCCACCTCCTCTTCCAGGTCGAGCTCGGCCTGCCGGAGCGCCTCCCCTGCCCTTCGCTCCTCCGCTCTCGCCCACTCCTGTTTACCCTCGCGGGCACCGCCGGTGAAGAGGGGGTAGGAGAGTTGCACCGAGGCCTGCCACTCCTGAACGTGACCTCCGTCCACCGTCCCGAAGTTCGTGACCCTCCCTCCTGCCTCCACGGTGGGAAGCCAGGCCGCCCGGGCCTCCAGCCTCCCGGCCCTGGCCGAGGCCAGCCCCTCCCGGGCCCTCAGGAGCCCCGGGTTGGACGTCCGGGCAGCGGCAAGGGCATCCTCCCTCGTCCGACCCCCCTCGGCCCGGACCCGTACCGGTCTCAGATCGGCGCTTCGGACGGCGTCCCGGGAAAGGCCCGTGAGACGAGCCAACCCGTTCCGGGCCAGCTCCAGGGCGGAGGCAGCGGTGATCTCCTGGGCCCGTGCACGACTCAGCGCCGCCTGGACCCTCAGGAGATCCACCCGGGCGGCCTTCCCTTCCTCCAGGAAGAGGCGGACCCGATCCAACTCGGCGGAGAGCGCCGCCATCTGTCCCAGGGCAGCCTCCAGAACCTCCCGGCCGGACAGGACTTCCAGGTAGGCGGCGCTCACCCGGACGGCGACGGCCATCTCCGCCTCACGTCCGCCGGCCCCGGCCGCCCTTTCCCCGGCCTCCGCTTGCCGTATGCGGGCCCCCCTCGCACCCCCGTCGTAGACGGTGTAGCCCAGGGCCAGGGCACCCTGGGCCAGATTCCGATCAAAGGACGGAGGGCTCATGGGATCGAAGGCGTGGAGGGGCGCCACCACCATGGGCTCCTGGTGCCGGGTGAGGGAGAACCGGGACCCGAGGGTGGGAAAGAGGCCGGACCGGGCCTGGTCCACCCTGGCCCCGGCGGCCTCCTCGGCGGCGCGGGCTCCCCCCACGACCGGGTGGGTCTTGAGAGCCAGGTCCACGGCCCGGTCCAGGGTGAGAGCCCCACCGGCGCAAGGCTCCTGCCCGGCCAGCGCCCCCGGGAGGAAAGCCATCCCCAGGGCAAGCAGGAGGGACCACCCGGACCTGCCCGAGCTTCCCCACCTGCCCGAAAGGGCTCGATTGCCTCCGGAGGGTACCCGGAGAGATCTGCCACGAACGTTCATTCCGTCTCCTCCTCCTCCCGGGTCTCCAGGCCACGGACCACGAACTCCACGGCGTGGTCTTCCGGAGACATCCGGGGCTGAGGCACCCCCGCTCTGCGAAGGTCGTCCCGAGCGAGAACCGGGGGCATGATACTGAGGTAGATGGGCTGGGAGATGGTGGAGAGAGCCATGAGAACGGGATCTCCGTTGCGGATGGTCCCCACCTCCTGTCCCTCCTGGATGATCCCGATGAGGATGGGCACGATGACCCCGATCTGATCCAGCACCGGCGGGGCCGGTTCCTCCCCCAGCACGATCTCCTGGACCATGAACCGGGGGACGTCGGGATTGTCCCGAAGCTGCTGGAACATCCCCTGAATGAAGAACTCCAGGCGCTGGAGGGGAGAGAAGGGCAGGCTCCGGAGCATCCGGGCTTGCTCCCGGATGGGTCCGAAGACGTCCTCCAGCACAGCGTGGTAGAGCTTTTCCTTCGATTCGAAGTGGTAGGTCACGGCCCCGAGGTTGGCATGGGCCTCCTCGGTCAGGGCCCGTATGGAGGTCCCCCTGAAGCCTTCCGTGGCGAACAGCTTCCGGCCCGCCCGGATGAGGCGGTCACGGGTGTCTCTCGACTCCGAGTCGCCAGCCTCCTCGGCTCCCTTGGTTCCCTCGGCATCCCTCATCTCCGCCCCCTTGGTTCCCTCGGTGCCCTTCCTTCCACCCGCCTTCATTCATACGTTTGTATGATACTCTTTCCGGGAGCAGGCGTCAAGGGTGACCCTCATCTATACAGGTTCGTGTTTACTCGAGACAATCCAGGTCAGATCCCGGCCCCGGACGGGTCCCGGGAGTGGTCATGGCCTGGTACGAGGAGGGCGCGAGGCCGTCGCTCCTACGAGCCGGTCCGGGAGCGGGGGAAACCGTGCTCTTCAGCGTCCGACGCGAGGAGTTTGCGATCGAAGTCCTGTGCTTCCTTCAGACTTCGCACCTCCTCGGAGAGGGCTTCGACCCGCTCGGTGAGCTCCAGGACCTGCCGGGCCTGATTCTGCCCCGGGCTGTAGCCCGATTCCCGGAGGGCCCTGGTGATGGACTCCACCAGGGGCTTGAAGGCAAACCGCGTCGTGAGGATCAGCATCACCCCCCCGATGGGAATCAGAAGGACGGCGGTGATGGCCAGAAGGGGGATGAGGATGTCCATGGTCGAAGCTCCGAAGGTTGAATTCGCCTGCTCATCCCTACGGCCGGGGAGAGGGCGAGGTTTCCTCGTGCCCGGGGACTCCCCATGTCCGAAGACCGCTGTCGGGCCGTGCTGAAAAGAGGACGGATGGGGAGGGAGATCAACGGTGGAGTGGTCCGACGCACCCCCGGGAGAAGAACCGTGTACCGGGGCTTGAGGACAGGAGGGCCTTCCCTGGCTCTGATCTTGCAAGCAGATTTCTGATTCTGACCCTGCAAAGGGACCGGGGAGATCCGCAGGCTCCTTACCGGTGTGAAAGACGCAGCCACGTGAGTCCGCACTTCACCATTTCACTTCTTGCCGCAGCGGCCTTCCTGGCCCTCCCGCTCCCGGCCGGGGGCCAGGAGACGGATACCCTTGAAGCCACCGCCGACGCCCGCTTCCTCATCCGCAACCACTACGGCTACCGCTCCGTTCGAGGCTCCTTCGTGGTCAGGGGAAACCCCAGGGGGGGGCCTCCGGACCTGGCCTGCGACGGGGGCGCCGGCCAGCTCTGCCACGGTGGAGATCCGGACCGGGGGGTCTGCCCCGTGAACGCCCTCTGCCAGCGGACGGAGGAGTTCCTGGCCGGGGGACTCATGGAGCTGGCCCTGGAGCATCCGACCTCGGGGTTCATCACCGGCCAGGCCGTCTACGCACTGGCCAAGTTCGGGTACCACACCGATGTCCACGAAGTGGTGGAGGCCTGCCGGGCCGAGCCCTGGTGGTGCTCGGCCCTCCGGGGTTACGCCGCGTATGCCAGGGGCCGCCTGCCCCGGGCGGAGGTCCACTTCCGTGAAGCCATGACCTGGGATGCGCCCCTCCTCCGCTGCCGCTGGGGAGACGCCTTCTGGCTCCTGGGGGAGTGGAGCCGGAACACCCGGAACATGGGCGACCAGGTTCCCGATCCCCCGGAGGCCCGGCTCCGGACCCGGGACCGGCCGTGCATGGAGCGCCTCCCCCCCTCCGACACCCTCTTCTGGTGGGGTGATCCCCTCCTGGGGGACGCCATCAACGACCGGTGGACCGTGCACATCGCCCGGTCCATGGAGGCCTGGTTCTACGAAGAGATCCAGGAGGTCCGGTGGGGGGCCGAGATCCCCGAGCGCTACCGGGAATACGACTGGGCCAGCAGGGTCCGCCGTGGCGCCTGGGACTCGTACAGCATCACCCGGGGCGTCTACACCAGCCAGGAGGCGGCGGCGTACCGCTTCCTCCCCCTGGTGGAGGCGGACGACTTCTCCGACCCCGTGTGGGAGCTGGAGGCCACCATCCTCACCGAGGGCTACACCCCGGAGTCCGGGCCCTTTCACACCCTCCCGGTGCAGTTCGCCCGCTTCAGGAGGGGGGATTCCCTGCGGCTGGCCGCCTCGGGTGACCTGGGAGCCACGCCCCTGAGGCGGGTCGCGGGGGCCGAAGTGCACCTGGTCCTCACCGACGCTCCCCGGAGCTTTCCCCTCAGGGCCGACACGGCCGTCCGGCGACGGGAGATTCCCCGGTTCCTGGAGACCGCCCCGTCCCGGGAGTACATGCTGGGCCTGGAGGCCATGACCGAGCTGGGGGTGGGGTGGCACCGGAGCTTCCTCTCTCCCCTGGCGGTGTCGGGCCCCGAGATCTCGGACCTCCTCCTCTTCGATCCCTCCCTGCAGCGAGAACCCGAGGGGCTCGAGGGGGCTGCAGCCGTCATGCTGGCGTCCAAGGAGGTAGGAGAGGGTGGGGAAGCCGGGGTGTTCTGGGAAGTCTACGGGACCCCCGCCCGGGGGGAGCTGGCCTTCGAGATGACGCTGGAACGGGAGGAGGGAGGGCTGGTGGACCGCCTGGTGGGAGTCCTCCCCGGAGGATCCCGGGAGGGCCGGGGTCGTGTGGCCTGGACGGAGCCGGCCGTCCCCACCCTCCACCCCCGGGCCATCACGCTGGCCCTGGGCGGGCTCGACCCCGGGGACTACACCCTCATTCTGAAGGTGAGCTGGGAGGGACAGGACCCGCTGGAGCGGCGGCGGAGCCTGACCATCTCCTGACGGGCCACCGAAAAAGGCCTCAGGAGGCGTCTGAATGCCCTCCGAGGAGTGTCTGGAAGCGTCAGGAGGAGCCTGCGCCCAGGAAGGCCAGGAGCTCCCGTGCCTGCTCCCCGGCCTTCTCGATGCAGGCGTTCATGCTGATCCCGTAGAAGGAGCTCCCGGCTACCCGGAGCCCCGGCGACGCTCTCAGCCGGGCGTGGATACGGTCCAGCCGGTCCTGGTGGCCCACCGTGTACTGGCCGATTCCCAGCCGCCACCGGTACACCCGGGTGAAGAGGGGCTCGGCGGTGAGATCCATGGTCTCTTCCAGGTCGTCCCGGACCTGGCGTACCAGCTCCGGGTCGGTGAGCTCCATGGCCCCGGGATCGTGGGCGCCCCCGATCATGGCCCGAAGGAGGACCTTCCCCTCCGGCGCCCGGCCCGGAAAGATGCTGGAGTCCCAGAGGCACCCCAGGATGCGGGGACCCTGCCCCCTGGGGACCAGGAACCCGAATCCGTCGGGGGCTCCTCCCATGGCCTCCGCGTCCAGCGCCACCGCCACCACGGCCAGGGGAGCCGTGGGGATCTCGGCGATGGTCGAGGCAAGCCCGGGATCATGTCCCTCCAGGAGGGGCGCCGCCTTCGGTGAAGGCACGGCCACCAGAACAGCATGGGCCTCCAGGGACTCGCCGTCAGACAGGTGGACGTGCCAGGGTGCGCCGGTCCCGTCCTCTTCCGCCCCTCCCTCGACCCCCTCCACCACCGTCCCCAGCCGAAGCACTCCTCCGAGCTCCTTCGCCAACGCCTTCGGAAGGGTGTCCAGCCCGTCCCGGAAGGAGGTCAGCGTACCCCCGGGGCCGGCGGGGCCGCCGGGCTGGGTGAGCTCCTCCACGTCTTCGCCCCGTTCACGCTTGGCCTCCACCTCCTTCCTGGCGGCCCTCCTCTCCTTCATCCGGGCCAGCATGGCCTTCACCAGCCCGCCGTGCTCCTCCTCCATGGCCGCCATCCTGGGGAAGGAGGAGGCCAGGCTCAGCTCCTTCACGTTTCCGGCAAAGACGCCGGAGACCATGGCGTCGATGAGGACGGCGGCCGCCTCCTCCCCGATGCGGCGGGACGCGAAATCGTAGATGGTCTCGTCCATGCCCTCGGGCCGGGCGGGGGCGAAGGGCTCGCCGAAAACCCTCAGGCGGCCGGGAAGGGAGAGAACCGGGCTGGCCAGGAACCCCAGGGGTCCGGAGGGCAGGAGGTGCAGCTCTCCCCTCCGGAAGAGGAGGCGCCTGGCCGCCGAGTCGTCGGCCTTCTGGACCTCACCTTCCAGGCCCAGCCGGCGGACCAGCTCCGGCGTGGCGGGAACGTTGTCCAGGTACCCGTTGGGGCCCCGCTCGATGGTGAATCCCTGCACCCGGCGGGTCCGGATATTCCCTCCCGGGGCGTCGGAGGCCTCCAGGACCACCACCTCCAGTTCCCCGCCGGCCTTCCGGGCACCGTCTACCAGGTGGAGGGCGGTGGTGAGGCCGCTGATGCCGCCCCCGACGATGACGACGCGCTTCATACGGTCCGGCTGAAGACGGGCTTCTCGTCGGCCTTGGCCTCCAGGTACTTGTCGAAGGCCATGCAGACGTTCCGCACGAAGAGCCGCCCTTCTTCCTTTACCCTGAGCCCCTCATCGGAGAGCTCCACGAAGCCGGCCTCCTCCACCTCCTGAAGGCTGTCCAGGGAGCGGCCGAAGTACTCGTCGAAATCCACGCCGAAGCGCCGGGCCACCTCGTCCTTGGAAACCCGGAAGTTGCACATGATCTCATGGATGACGTACTGGCGTACGAGATCGTCGTCGCTCAGGACGTACCCCCGGTTCACCGGGAGCTGCCCGGCGTCCAGGGCCTGATAGTAGGTGGAGAGCTTCTTCTCGTTCTGGAAGAAGGCCCCCTGGACCTCTCCGATCCCGCTGATCCCGAAGGCGATCATGTCCGACGCCGGCATGACGGTGTAACCCATGAAGTTCCGGTGGAGCCGGCCCTCCCGGGCCGCCACGGCCAGCTCGTCGTCGGGGAGGGCGAAGTGATCCATCCCGATGGGCTCGTACCCCGCCTCCAGGAAGCGCTCCATGGCCCTCAGATAGAGCTGGAGTTTGAGCTCGGCGGAGGGGAGGGTATCCTTGTCCAGCTTCTTCTGGTGACCCTTGATCCAGGGGACGTAGGCGAAGGAATAGACGGCCACCCGGTCCGGGCGCATGGCCAGAATCTGGTCCAGGTTGGTGTCGAAGGTGTCCAGCTCCTGCATGGGGAGGCCGTAGATCAGGTCCAGGTTGATCCCTTCGTTGAACCCCACCTCCCGGGCGTAGTCCATGAGCTCGACCGTCTGCTCCTGGGTCTGCTCCCGGGTGATGGCCTTCTGGACCTCCGGCGTCAGGTCCTGAACGCCCATGGAAAGGCGGTTGAACCCCAGCTCCACCAGCCGGTCCAGGTGCTCCGGGGAGGTGACCCTGGGATCCACCTCGATGGCCATCTCCGCACCCTCGACGAACTCGAAGTGCCGGCGGTACCGGTCCATGAGGTCGGAGAGCTGGTCCGGGCTGAAGTAGGTGGGAGTGCCCCCGCCCCAGTGCATCTGAACCACGGAGCGCCGGTTGGGAAGAAGCTCCGCCACCCGGTCGATCTCCACCTTCACGTACTCCAGGTACTTCTCGGCCACGGGCATGTGGGGGGTGATGACCACATGGCACCCGCAGAAAAGGCAGCGGTGCTCGCAGAAGGGAAGGTGGGCGTAGAGGCTCAGGGGAGCCCGTCCGCCTTCGGCATCGGCCCGGGCCAGCTTCTTCCGGTAGACATCCTCCCCCACCCCCTCGTGGAACTCAACGGCGGTGGGATAGGAGGTGTACCGGGGTCCGGGCCGGTCGAACCGCCGCACGGTCTCGATGTCGACGTGGAACCTCGGACTGCTCATCCCGCGTGTATCCCTTCCGTCAACTCGTGGACCGTGTCCACCAGATAGGCCAGGGCGTCGGGATCGGTGGTCCGCTCGATCCCGTGCCCCAGGTTGAAGATGTGTCCCGGATCCCGGCCCGCCTCGCCCAGAACCCGTCGAATCTGCCGGTTCAGGGCCTCCCTGGGGGCAAAGAGGGCCGCCGGATCCAGGTTCCCCTGAACCGCCGCCTCCCCCCCGATGATCTCCCGGGCCCGGGAGAGGGGAAGCCGCCAGTCCACGCCCAGGACGTGGGCGCCGGAGCGCCGGGCGTCGTCCAGGAGGGTGGCGCCCTGGTTGGGAAAGTAGATGAGGGGCACTCCCAGGTCCTTCAGCCCCTCCACGGTGCGCTGCACCGCCGGGAGGGCGAAGCCCCTGAACTCGTTAGGACCCAGGAGACCCGCCCAGGAGTCGAAGATCATCAGAGCCTGGGCTCCGGCCTCGGCCTGGGCCCTGAGGTAGGCCACCATGGTGTCGGCCAGCTTTTCCAGGAGGGCCCGGGCAGCCTCCGGCTCGGCAAAGAGGAAGGACTTGGCCTCGACGAAGGTCTTCGAACCCTGCCCCTCCACCACGTAGCAGAAGAGGGTCCACGGGGCGCCGGCGAAGCCGATGAGGGGCGCCGACGAAGGAAGCTCCTCCCTGAGAATGCCGATGGTCTCCATGACGAAGGGGACCGTTTCCCGGGGATCCGCGACCCGAAGACGCTCCACGTCCGCCTGCGTGCGCACCGGGTTTCCGATGACGGGGCCCGGGTCGAATTCCAGCTCGATCCCCATCCCCTCCACCGGGGTCATGATGTCGCTGAAGAGGATGGCCGCATCCATCCCGAACCGCCGGATGGGCTGGAGGGTCACCTCCGCGGCCAGGTCCGGAGTCTTGGTCAGGGTCAGGAAGTCCACCTCCTCACGGATGGCCCGGTACTCCGGGAGGTACCGTCCGGCCTGGCGCATGATCCACACAGGGGTGTGAGGGACGGGCCTCCGGCGGCAGGCCGCCAGAAAGGGCGGCTCGTACAGGTCTTCCTCGACTGCGGAGCGGCCCGCCGAGGCCGGCTTCTCCATGGATTCGAAACCGCTCACCTGGACTCCCCCCCAAAGACCTCGGCCAGGACCTGGCCGGCAGCCTCCACCGTGGCGTCGATGTCGGCCTCGGTGTGGGCCGTGGAGAGGAACATGGCCTCGAAAGGACTGGGAGCCAGGTAGAACCCCCGGTCCATCATCCCCCAGAAGAACCCCTTGAAAGCCTCCTTGTCCGAAGCCGCGGCGGTGTGCCAATCCGTCACCGGCTCCGGCGTGAAGAAGAGGGAGGCCATGGAGCCGACCCGGGTCCAGGTCAGGGGGTAGCCCCCCTCCTGGATGAGCCTCAGCATCCCTGCCTCCAGCCGTCGGCCCCGCTCCTCCAGGAGGTCGTAGAGCTGGGGATTCTTCTTCAGGTGCGAGAGGACCGCCGTGCCCGCGGCGGTGGCCAGGGGGTTGCCCGAGAGGGTCCCGGCCTGGTAGACGGGCCCGTCGGGAGCGATCCGGCGCATGAGATCGGCCCGTCCCCCGTAGGCGCCCACGGGAAGCCCTCCCCCGATGACCTTCCCCAGGGTGGTGAGGTCCGGCATGACGCCGTACCGCTCCTGGGCCCCGCCGGGGGCCACCCTGAAGCCCGTCATGACCTCGTCGAAGATGAGGACGGCGCCCTCCCGGTCGCAGATCTCCCGGAGCCCCTCCAGGAACCCCTCCGCCGGCGGAATGCACCCCATGTTCCCGCTCACCGGCTCCACGATGATGCAGGCCACCTGGCCCGGATTGGCCGTAAAATGAGCCTCCACGGAGGGGAGGTCGTTATAGTCCGCCACCAGCGTGTCCTGGGCGGCGCCGGGGGTGACCCCGGGGCTCGAGGGCACGCCCAGGGTCGCGGCCCCGGAGCCGGCCTCCACAAGGAAGGGATCGGCGTGGCCGTGGTAGGCGCCCCGGAACTTGATGACCCTGGGGCGCTCGGTGACGGCCCGGGCCAGGCGCACGGCGCTCATGGTGGCCTCGGTCCCGGAGTTCACCAGGCGGACCACCTCCACCGAGGGGACCATCTCCACCACCAGCTCGGCCAGCTCGATCTCCCGGGCTGTGGGGGCCCCGAAGGAGGTTCCCAGCTTCAGGGCCTCGTAGACGGCCCGGCGGATGTCCACCTGGTTGTGCCCCAGGATCATGGGTCCCCAGGAGCCCACGAAGTCCAGGTAGTCGTTCCCGTCGGCATCGGTGACCCGGGGGCCCTCGGCCCTGACGATGAAGAGGGGATCCCCTCCCACGCTGCCGAAGGCCCTGACGGGACTGTTGACCCCACCGGGGATGGTTCCACGGGCTTTGTCGAAGAGTTTCCTGCTCAGTTCATTCTTTGGCATCGAGACTCCGTTCACTCATCCTCGTTCAGCCACCGCACCACGTCCTTCCCGAAGTAGGTCAGGATCATGTCGGCGCCGGCTCGTTTGATTCCCAGGAGGCTTTCCAGGGCCACCCGCTTTTCGTCCACCCAGCCCTTCTCTCCGGCGGCCTTGATGAGGGCGAACTCCCCGCTCACCTGGTAGGCGGCCGTGGGCAGGCCGAAGGTCTCCTTTACCCGGCGGATCACGTCCATGTAGGGTCCAGCGGGTTTCACCATGACCACGTCGGCCCCCTCCTCGATGTCCAGCTCCACCTCCCGGAGGGCCTCCTCCGTGTTGGCCGGGTCCATCTGGTAGGCCTTCCGGTCCCCGAAGGCCGGAGCCGAGTGGGCTGCGTCCCGGAAGGGCCCGTAGTAGGCCGAGGCGTACTTGGCCGCATACGACACGATGGGGAGATCCACGAAGCCCTCCCCGTCCAGGGTCTCCCGGATGGCCCACACCCGGCCGTCCATCATGTCCGAGGGCGCCACGGCGTCGGCCCCGGCCTGGGCGTAGACCAGCGCCGCCTGGGCCAGGAGTTCCAGCGTGGGGTCGTTCTGAACTTCGCCGCCCTCGGTGAGGAGGCCGCAGTGCCCGTGGCTGGTGTACTCGCACACGCAGACGTCCGCCCAGAGAAGAAGGTCCGGGACTTCTTCCTTGATGGCCCGGATTGCCCGGGGCACCAGTCCGTCGGGGTTATAGGCCTCGGTCCCTTCCGGGTCCTTGTCCTCGTCGTGGGGCACGCCGAAGAGGATAACGGCGGGGATGCCCAGCCCGTGGATCTCCCGGGCCTCCTTCACCATCTCGTCCACGGAGAGTTGAAAGACGCCGGGCATGCTGGCCACGGGGTTCTTCACGCCCTCACCGGGTACGACGAAGAGGGGCACGATGAGATCGTCCGCGCTGAGGGCGGTCTCCCGGACCATCCGGCGCCAGGCATCGGTCTTCCTGAGCCGGCGGGGGCGTTGAATTGGAAACGGCATGGATGGATCAACCTTTCGGTTCTGAATTGCCAGTATTCTTCTGCTCGGTTTCGTCGGTCCTGCGTCCGGCCCGGCCATCGGGCCCCAGCTCTTCACCGGGCCCCAGCTCTTCACCCGGCCCCTGCCCTGCTGCCTTCAGGGCCGCCTCGGCCAGGGCGTCCAGGGTGGGGTGGGAGGCAATGACGATCCTCTTCCACCCCCGCTCCTCCAGGGCCCCGGCCGTGGTGGCCCCCATGGCCGCCGCCGGAAGCTCCCGGGCCATGCGTCCGAAAGCCCCGTCGCCCACGCCCTTTCTCAGCCCTTCCAGGGCCGAGGGGCTGGCGAAGGCCACCGCCCGAACCTCTCCGGCATCCATGGCGGCCAGGCAAGCTTCCCCGTCCACGGGAAGGTTCGCCAGCCGGTAGGCCGTCACCTCGTGAACCCGGGCGCCGAGGGCCTCGAGACCCTCGGGAATCACCCTCCGGGCCCTGGCGCTGGCCGGGAAGAAGACCCTGGCGCCCGCTCCGTCCCCCGCCTTCCGGAAGGCCTCGACGAGCCCGGCGCCGCTCCCCTCCCCGGGAACCCTGTGCACCGGCCATCCGCCCTCACGCACCGCGTCGGCGGTGGAGGGGCCCACGACGGCCACCCTCAACCCCTCCGGGGGCTCGGGCACCCGCTCCAGCACCGCCGCCACGGCCCGGGGGGAGGAAAAGGAGATCCAGTCGAAGTCTTCCAGCCGGTTCAGGGCCTCGAGCAGGGGCCCCGGATCTGCCGGGGGCACGAACTCAATGCTACCCCAGTGGAGGACCCGGGCTCCACGGGCCTTCAGGGCGCCGGTGAGGGGCCCGTCGTCGTCCTCCCGTCGGGTGATGGCGATGCCCGGCTCAGTCCCCACCCTCTACCTTTCGGATCTCGCGGAGAATCTCGTCCCCACCCCGTCCCAGAAGCTCCTGGGCCAGGGCCACCCCCAACCCCTCCGCCTCGGCGAGAGGCCCGGAGAGGGCTCCGTCCACCGCCTGCGTTCCGTCCAGGGAGCAGACCATCGCCCTGAGCCGGAGAACCTCCCCCTCCACCTCTCCCAGGGCCCCCACGGGAACGTGGCATCCCCCTTCCACCGTCTTCAGGAGGGCACGCTCCGCCGTGGTGGCCAGGCGGGTGGGCTCGTGATCCAGCCCTTCCACCCACCGGGAGGTCTCCTCGTCGCCTTCCCTGATCTGCACCCCCACGGCCCCCTGCGACACGGCGGGGAGGAAACCGTCGAAAGGAAGGTAGGCGGAGATAAGGTCCTCGAGGCCCAGACGTTTGACCCCCGCCGCGGCCAACACGATGCCGTCGTAGTCCCCCCGCTCCATCTTCTCGATGCGCGTGGGCACGTTTCCCCGGAGCTCCAGAAGGGTGAGGTCCGAGCGCCAGCGGGCCAGGAAGGCCCGGCGGCGAAGGCTGCTGGTGCCCACCCGCGCCCTCTCCGGAAGCTGGTCCGGGTGGGTGAGATCTCCCGCGAGGAGGACGTCCCTGGGGTCTTCCCGCTCCATGACGGCGCCCAGGGCCAGGCCCCCGGGCATCTCCGTGGCCAGGTCCTTGAGGCTGTGGACCGCCACATCCACCTTCCGATTCAGGAGGGCTTCTTCAATCTCCTTGGTGAAGAAGGCCTTCCCGTCCACCTGGGAGAGAGGCACGTCCTGGATCCGGTCTCCCTCGGTCCTGATGAGGACCAGCTCCGGATCCGGCGCTCCGGGGAGGGCCTCCAGGGCCGCCGCGACGTGCTCGGCCTGCCAACGGGCCAGGGCCGAGCCCCGGGTTCCGATGCGGATGACATCACTCCTCTCCGTCACGACTCGTCCTTCTCCCCGTCCTCGTCGTCATCCAAATCGCTCCCCGCCCCCTCCCCCTCCTTCTTGTAGGCATTCACGTCCAGCTCGAAGAGCTCCTGTACCGCCACCAGCTTGTGCATCCCGTGGGAGCCCGACGTCTCCACATTACGGATCCGTGTGGTGGGCTGGTGCAGGAGCTTGTTGAGGAGGGAGCGAGTGTATTCCTGAAGGGCCTCCTGGTCCTCGGAGTGGAAGGCCTTGGCCCGCTTCCTCATCTCCTCTTCGGCAATCTCCTGAAAACGCCCCCTCAGGGCCCGGATGACCGGCACCACCTCCAGGGACTCGTACCAGGCAAGGAATCGATCCGCTTCGTCGGCCACGATGCGCTCCACCTTCGGAATTTCCTTCTCCCTCCGGGACCGGTTCTGGTCCGCGATGCTCTCCAACGCATCCAGATCATAAAGGAACACCCGGTCCAGGGCTCCCACCCGGGGATGAATGTTCCGCGGATTGGCGATGTCCACCAGGACCCTGGGGCCCCTGCCCGACCGCTTCAGCGCCCGAAGCATGGTGATGGAATCCAGGATGGGCCGGGGGGCTCCGGTCGCCGCCACCACGACCCTGGCCTCGGCCAGTGCGTCGTCCATTTCCTCCCAGGGCCGGGCCTCCCCACCCAGCTCCGCGGCCAGGGCCTGCGCCTTTTCGAAGGTCCGGTTCACAACCGTGAGGACCTTGGGTCCGGCGTCGGCGAAGTGCCTGGCCACCAGGGCCCCGGTTTTCCCGGCTCCCAGAACCACGACGGGGTACTTTTCCAGGCTTCCGAAGACCTTCAGGACCATCTCCACAGCGGCGTAGGCTACCGAGACCGTACCCTTCCCGATCTCCGTTTCGGCCCGGGCCCGTTTTCCCGTATGCACGGCGGAGTTGAAGAGCCGGGTGAGGAGGGCCCCTGCGGCCCGGTTCTTCTCGGCCAGGTCGAAGGCCTCCTTCACCTGTCCCAGAATCTGCGGCTCTCCCACCATGAGGGAGTCCACGCCCGACGCCACCCGAAAGAGGTGCTTCACCGTCTCCCCGCCGGACCAGGCGTAGGTGTACTTCCCGTTGTTGAGGTGCTGGACACCCTTGTGCACGTAGATGGCTTCCCGCAAGGCGTGATCCGCCGCCTCCCGGTCCCGGGTCGCCCCGTAGAACTCAGTACGATTGCAGGTCGAGAGGACGGCAATCTCCGGAATCACCTCCCTGTACTCCTTGAGATGGGCGTAGAAGGTGCCCATCTCGTCGGGACCCAACTGGATCTGGTCCCGAACCTCTGCCGGGGCGGTCTTGTGACTCGCGCCGAGGACGATGAGCTCCATGGCCCTAGGAGAACTGGTGGAATGAGGGAAGGACGAGATTGACCGCCAGGGAAGACCCTACCATGAGAACGAAGGCCACCAGCGTCACGTGAGCCAGTTGCCGTCCGGGCCAGTTCAGGAAATACCGTCCTCCCAGAGCCAGACCGTAGAGGAGCCACAGGAACATGGTCAGGAAGAACTTGGGATCGGTATACAAGGTCCCCTGAAGGAGCCCGGCGCTGGACAATCCCTCTGCCCAGACGGTCCCCCAGATGATGGCCATGGTGAGCCCGATCCACCCCAGGAGGACGGCGCCCATGTTGAACCTGGAAAGGGTCTCGAGGCTGGGGAGGCGCCGGAAGATGAGGCCCACATGCCCCTTCTTCAGCTCCCTGTAGAGGAGGCTGTACATGGCCCCGTAGACGGCCGCCACCGAAAGAGCCACATAGCCCAGGAGCGCCGCGGTGACGTGGACCCCGAAGAGGGGAGAGCGGAGGATCTCGTCCACTTCCCGGGTATGGGTCACGAATGCGCTGGACAGGACCTGGAAAAAGAGAACCGGAACCAGGAGGAAGATTCCCGTAGCCTTGTCCCCGGATCGCCACTCCAGGACCAGATACACCACCACCATGGCGAAGGCGATGAAGGTGAATCCCTCCCAGGCATTGGCCACCGGCACGTGCTGAAACGCCACCGTGGCCAGGACCAGGTAGACCAGGTGGGCCCCCGCCACCGCCACCGTGAAAAGAGTGGACCACTTCCGGGCCCACTCGGGGGACTCCATGAACACCATCAGATAGGCCAGCGCCGCCAGGAGATATCCCAGAGGCAACAGGATGTTGAGAAGTTGCAGCGCCGTAAGCACGGGGCTCGAGTCCTCTCGTCGTCTTCCGGATGATGGTTGGAAAGCTCTCGCCGGCCGCGTGAAGCGCGGGACCCGGATCCCACACCCTCGCAGCCAATAGGAACCCCCTTCGCCGCTTCCGGATCCTTTTGCAAAGGGCCCGGAGGGACGAAGGGGGTAAATATGGTCCATCCCGGACGCAATGGAAATCCGGGGGACGGGAGGGTCTACGGCCTCATTCGGGAGGAAGGCCCGCCGCCGTCACTCCTCTTCTTCGGTTTCTTCGGGCACCACCTGTCGCTCCACCTCGATGGAGCAGTCCGTCACCAGCGCCGCGATGGCGCCCACGGCAGCCCAGACGGGAAAGAGCGCCGCACCCACGACGCCAACGGTCAAGGGAATCTCGATGAGAGTCTTTTCCTCGTCGTTTCGGATGGTGATGCGACGAACGTTTCCTTCCCGGATGACCTCCTTCACCTTGGAGAGGAGCTTCTCGCCGGCGACTCGATACCGTTCCTTCCTTGTCTCGCCCTCCTGCTGTCCTTCCTCTTCGGGGGCTTCGGCCTCGGCCTGTTGGGATTCTTCGGTCATGGTTCCTCCTGAGGGTGAGCGGTGCTTCAATCTTCTTTACGGCAGCGAGAAGAAAAAGGTTCTGAACGAGGGTCCCGGGAACGGGACTCGCCACCCACATCGCGCGGTGGTATCCTCACCGGAGCATCGTCGGCGGTCAGCGACCCGACCCCGTCCGGGATCCATGCCACGGAGGCCACCATGCGGTACCCGAAAGACAGCCCGTCCCGTTTCGCCGTAATCCGTCTCTTCGCCGTCCTCTTCATGGTCGCGCTCATGAGCGGGGCATCGAGTCTCGCCAGCGGGGCACCGGGCCTCGGCCACACCCTCTCGGCCCAGGCCACGCCCCTCCTCCTGGACACCGGTACCCGGGACCTCCTGCACGAGGCCCTCAGCGGGGAGATGGCCAAGGAGTATGCCATCGCCATCTCCCGCTACCATCGCATCCAGGGCAGTCGGGGATACCGGGAATCGGCGAATTACGTCGTGAATACCTTGAGGGCGGCGGGGTTTGCGAACGAAGACGTCTTCATGGAGTCCTTCGAATCGGATGGCCGGAAGGTCTACCAGACCTGGCAGTCCCCCTCGGGCTGGGACATGGACCGGGCCGAGCTCCGCATGGTGGAGCCCTACGACGAGCGCATCGTGGGCTACCCCGAGATCGCCATGAGCCTCATGACCTACTCCAACCCGGGGCACGCCCGGGGGGAGCTGGTGTGGGTGGGAGCCGGGGACAGCCACGCCGACTACGAGGGGAAGGACGTGGAGGGCAAGATCGTCCTCTGCACCGGGTACGGGGGGGACGTGCACCGGCTGGCGGTCCTGGAGTACGGAGCCCAGGCGGTGGTCTGCTACCTGGACGACGCCCGGGCCATGGAGCACCCGGACATGCTGGCCTACACGGGGTTGTGGCCCCGCACGGAAGAGCTGGAGAGGGTACGCTTCGGCTTCAACCTGACCCGGCGGCAGGGTGAGCGGCTCCGGGGAATGCTGCAGGCGGGCCGGCGCGTGGTGCTGGAAGCCACCGCGGAAGGCATCGGCCTGGAGCCCTACTGGATGGACGTACCCGTGGCCGTCATCCGGGGCACGGATCCCGAAGCCGGGGAGCTGGTCTACGCCGGACACCTGGACCACCCCAAGGAGTCGGCCAACGACAACGCCTCGGGCTCGGCCGCCATGATGGACATGGCCATCACCCTCGAGGCTCTCATCGACGAGGGGCGCCTGCCCCGGCCCCGGAAAACCCTCCGCTTTCTCTGGGTGCCCGAGTTCTACGGGATGATGGCCTACATGGACGCCCACGAGGAGCTGAAGGGGCCCGCCCTGGGCGGCAAGGTCCTGGGCAACATCAACCTGGACATGGTGGGGGAGAACCTGGAGCTCATCCACACGCGCATGATCCTCACCCGGACGCCGACCTCCATCCCCTCGGTGGTGAACGACGTGGTGGAGAACATGGCCGAAATGGTCACCCGCATGAACATCCGCACGCCCCGGGGGAGCCTCTCCTTCCCGAACATCGCCCTGACGCCGTACTCAGGAGGGAGCGACCACAACATCTTCATCGACCGGAAGATACCAGGGATGATGCTGGGGCACTCGCCGGACTACACCCATCACACCTCCGAGGACACCCCCGACAAGGTGGACCCGGTTGAGCTGGAACGGAGCGAGATGCTGGCAACCTCGGCCTTCTGGTACCTGGCCAACCTCACCGAGGACCAGGGCGTGGAGCTGGCCTTTCTGGCGGGGGCCAAGGCGGCGGAGCGGCTGGGGGAGGCGGCGAGGGAGGCCATGCGCCACCTGCTGGCGGCACCACCGGAGGCGCTGAATCACGCCTGGTCCGAGGCCGAGAACCGCATCGCCCACCACGGGGCATGGGGCCGGACGGCCGTTCGAGACGTACTGCACTTCAATGACGATGCCCGTGTCGCCGAGGCCGTGAGGATGCAGGTCACCATGCTGGAGGAGCAGGCCGGGATGCTCTCCACGGCCGTGGCCGATGCAGCCCGGGCACAGGGAGCGGAGGGCACCCGGGCCCCTCCCCTCCCCCGGGCCACCGACCACCGGATTCCGGCTCGCCTCACCCGGGGCCCGTTGGCGGGGGGATTGCCCGCAGGCCGGCTTTCGGAGGAGCGTGCGGCCTGGTACTCGTCGCCTCAGAATCCCCTGCGGGGCAACTACACCTTCGAGCTGGTGAACTTCATCGACGGTGTGCGGGACATCACCGCCATCCGGGACGCCCTGTCGGCGGAGTACGGCCCCGTGCCCACCGAGGCCGTATCGCGGTACGTGGAGGATCTGGTGACAGCGGGGCTGGCGGAGTGGCAACGGCCGGCGGGAACGGGATCCGCTATGAGCCCCCTCCCCCCCCGTTCACCAGAGCATTGAACAGGAGCTTGAAGGTGCCGTGGGTCTGGGCCCGGTGCTGGGCCCGGACGCCCAAAAGGACCAGGCTGCCCTCGGGCTCGTCCTCCTCGGCCGGGAGAAACCGGACCTCCACGGCGGCGGCCTCCGAGGCCAGGTGCTCCTCACCCCGGAGCCACCCCGAAGCCCGGAGCCCCTGGTTGGGGTAGCGGGCCGCCACCGTCACGTTCTGCGACGGAAAAGGCGCCTCCACATGGAAGAAGGGGTTCCGGGCGAAGAAGGCGTGGGTCTCCTCCTTCATCCCCCAGGCCAGGGGATGCCGGACGTCGGTGTTCAGGTTCACGATGGAGCCTGGAATGAGGAACTCGTCACTGTCGAGGCCCTCCGAGGCGTCCTTCACCGGAATGGGCCAGTTCTCGGTGAAGAGACCCGTGGCGGACCCCAGGGCCACCACCCGTCCACCTCGCTCCACGAAGTCCTCCAGGGCTGCAAGACCCGCCTCCCCCAGCCCCATGCGGTAGACCTCCGGCGTGCTGGAGGAGGACCGGCCCTCCAGGATGGAGCCGGCGCTCTCGTGGGCGAAGAGGATGACGTCGTACCGCTCGGAGAGGGCCTCGTACCGGACCCGGTCCGGAGCCCGGTCCCGGACGTGGGGAGGCCACTGTCGGCGGTAGTCAGGCCCGATCTCGAAATCCCCCTCGGGACCGACGCCGGCGGCCGCTGCCGCTGCCCGGAAGTCCTGGGGATGCAGGACCGTGTAGTCGAAGCCGTAGTCCTCCAGGACCCACCGGGTCCAGCCCTCGTCCATGTTGGAGGTCCAGGGCTGGTATACGGCGATGCGGGGCCGTGGCAGATCCATGAAATCCCCCCTGGGAATACGGAGCACCGCCTGGACCGTGATCCCCAGCTCCCGGGCGATGCGATCCACGTCGTCCCGCGCCACGCTCCGGACCACGAAGGCGCCCGGAGGCAGGACACGGTCATCGCCAAGCCTCACCCGCCGTCGGGCCCGCTGCACCTGTGCCCCCTCCTCCCAGAGGCGGTTCAGGGCCGTGAAGGCGTCGTTGTACTCCGGGGAGATGAGGTACAGGTCTCCCCGCCCCTCCACCCCTCCCTCGGGCAAGGGCACGCCGTCCACCACCCGTAGGGAGGCCTCGAAGGGCTGATCCACGAAGGTCACGCCCACGCCCATCTGGAGCCCCAGCGACCAGGCGGTGACGTCGTAGGGGGGCTCCGGGGGAAGGTCCGGGGCCAGGCGGACCTCCGGATAGATCTGGGTCTCCAGCATCTCCTTGGCGTACCGGCCGTAGACCTGGGCCAGGCGAATGACGTACGTGCCCTCGGGATACGTCACGCCCCCGGCGGTGAAGTCCCTGGAGGCCTCCTCCACCTGCACCCCCGCCCGCTCCATGAGGCGGAGGAGCTTGGCCCGGGTCACCGCGTCCCCCTCGTCCGGGGAAAGAACCACGGCGTAGGGCGTCCCCGCCGCCCCCAATGCTCCGGGCATGACTCTCCCCGTCCCCTCCCGGATCCCGGTGACGCCCGGGGGGAGGGGGCCGTAGCCGCCCAGCTCGTTGGTGGGCCCTCCGGTGGCCTCACCCTCCATGAACTGCTCGATGGTGGAGCGGTTCACCTCGTAGATCTGGCGGTTCAGCCGGGCCCGGCTGTCGGCGGCGGCCTCCAGGGTGGCCATGGTCACGATGAGCTCGTAGTCCACGATGTCCCTCAGGGTCCATAGCCCCCCGAGCCAGGGCCGGGGGTAGGTGGTGCGTTGTTGCAGGTCCCTGGGAGGGCTTTGGACCTCGGAAGCTTCGTATCCGCCCCCTCCCCGGCCCTCCCCGGGCGTCCCTCCCAGCTCCGCCGGCGCCTGGAGGGTCGGGGTGGCGATGCGGACGCTGGCCAGCTCGGTGAGCATCCCCACCTGGTTGTGCCACCAGCCGGTCCAGGCCATGGCCCCGGGCCAGAAGTTCGTGTAGGTCTGGTCGTAGACGATCCCCACCTTCCCGGCCTCCTCCAGGGCCGCGGCCTGGGCCTGCCCGTAGATCCCGTTCAGGCGGTAGATGAGGGGGTGGACGTTGGGGTTGATGGGATCGGTGGCGGGCATGACGAAGATCCGGGCCCGGCTGGAGCCCATCTGGTGCTCGTCCAGCCAGATGGAGGGGAACCACTCCTCCCAGAGGATCCGGCCGATGAAGCGGGTCTCGGCCTGGGTATACATGTACATGTCCCGGTTGTTGTCGTGGCCCACGTACCGCTGGTAGAGCCACGGCATGGAGCCCCCCTCGAACTCGGTGCCCACGTACTTCCGGTACCACTCGGTGACCATGGCCTGGCCGTCGGGGTTGAGGCTCGGGACCAGGAGAAGGATGACGTTGTCGAGGATCTTCATGACCCGGGGGTCGGTGCTGGTGGCCAGGTGGTGCATGAGCTCCATGCTCATCTGGGCCGCCCCCACCTCCGTGGCGTGGATGGAGCAGGTGATGAGGATCACGGCCTTGTGGTCCCTGAGGAGTTCCTCCCGCTCCCGGGCCGAGTGGACGGTGTTGGGATTCTCACCGGGGCGATGATCCTGGAAGTAGAGGCGCTGCTGCATGCCCCGATACCGGTCCAGGCCGGCCATGGTCTCGGGAGCCGAAACCTCCACCAGGAGGAGGGGCCGGCCGTCGGTGCTCTCCCCGGCCCGCCTCACGTTCACACGGTCCGAGCGCTCCCCGATGATGTCGAGGTACTCCACCATGTCGTCCCAGTGGGCCAGGTGGCGGTCGGCGCCCATCCGGTGGCCGAAGTGATCCTCCGGGGTGGGGATGGCCTGGGCCGACAGGGAGGCGGAGAGGAGGAACGTCAGGAGGATGGGGAGGACGAGAATCCTGCGTGCCATGGTTCAGCTCCCGGTGGAAGGACGAAGTCTGACGGGAGATTAGGGGTTTGAGAGGAGCGGAAAAAGGGGTGAACGAAGATCCCCGCCCGGCCCCTCGGGACCGGGCGGGGAATCAACCCATCTTCAGATCCTGTGTTCTCGTGTTCGGCGACTCTTGCGCCGATTGGCGAACTGTTGTCCCGGTGGGGCCGTGTGCGCCCCACCGGGGTCGGTCGTCGTCAACCGATGTTGGGGTTCGAAGTTCTCTCGTTCTTGCTGATCTGGATGCAGATGTCGCCCTCGAGGCTCATGACCTCGGTCTCCAGGACCGGCCGCACCGGATCGGCGCTGGCCGGCTGACCCCGGGCCTCCTCACGAACCACGGAGAAGGGGACGTTTCCGCCCCGGGTCTGGGCCCACCGACGCAGGTCGGCCAGGCGCTTGCCTTCCAGCCAGAGCTCCAGGCCACGCTCGGTCATGAGGAGCGTCCAGGCCTCGTCCACGCTGGTGGCCGAAACCATGGGCAGGCTGTAGCCGTTGGCCGTGTTGTTGTAGGAGCGAACCTCGTTGATCTTCTGCACCGCGGTGGTGACGTCCCCGTTCATGAGGGCGGCCTCGGCCTCGATGAGGCGCATCTCCGTGCCCTTGGTCAGGGGAATCTCGTCACCGTAGCTCGTGTACTTCCGCTGACGGTAGAAGGGCCGGCGGGCGTCGCCGCCGTCCTGAATGACCCCGTCATTCACGATGTAGTTGTACTCCACGCGGGGGTCACCGGGGATCCCGGCGGTCAGATCCGTCCCCAGCGTCTCGAAGGGCGTACCCCAGACGGACGTCTCGTCCCGGAGGAAGCCCCACCAGTACATCATGTTGGAGACACCGGCGGTATCGTCGTAGTACATGTAGTAGACGAAGTTGGTGGGCACCTGTCCCGCGTCGGCCACGGCGCCGCTCCAATCGCCCAGCATCATGCGCACGTGGGCCCGGCCGGCGTAGGACGCGGTGACCAGGTCCGACTCCCCGGCTGAGCTCGCCCGGGTGATGGCGTTGTCGAAGTGGGACTCGGCCCTCTCGTAGAACGCCGAGATGGGCTGGATGGGCCCGCCGTCGATGACGGCGTCGCAGAAGTGGTCCCCAAGGGCCCGGTTGGAATATCCGGCCCACATGGTCACCTCGGCCACCTCGGGTTGGGTCTCGGGATTCTCACCCTCGTTCTCGAAGATGGTGCTGAGGCGCACGATGGCGTCCTCGGCCACCCAGCGAGCCTGAGAGGGCTCGGCCCAGCGGGACTGGGACTCCACCCAGTCGTCATAGGACTGGCCGTCGCTCAGCCCCCTCAGCCCGATCCACGTTCCCACGTGGACGAGCTCGTCGGAGAGCATGGCGCCGGCGGTGATCAGGCCACCACCTCCGGGAACGATCATGGCCTGGGCGAAGTCGCCGGCCGCCCCCGCCGTGAGGGCCGTGATGGCCTCCGGCGTGGTGAGATCGTCGTCCTCGATCATGGTGGGGTTGTCTACATCGAGGCTGCACGCCCCGAGGGTTGCCGCCCCGGCGATGGCCACGAGGGCCATCAGTCGCCGCGGCAGGCTCGATTCTTTCTGGTTGCTCATCTGTGCAATCCTTTCTCGAGATTCAGCCATGGTTTCGGCGACAGGTCAGAAGCCGAGGCGCAGCCCGAAGGTGAACTGCCTCGGGATGGGCGTGATGAAGTAGTCCTGGTTGCTCAGGTCATTGGTGGAGTAGTTGGCCTCGGCCTCCATGGCCCAGGTGTCGATGCTCCGCCAGAGGTTCCGACCGGTGAAGTAGAGCATCCCGCTGTCGAAGCCGAAGTTGCCCAGGAACTCGGCGGGCACGTCGTAGCTCAGCGTGATCTCGCGAAGCTTCCAGAAGTCCGCGGGCATGACCACGTTGCCCCGCCCACCGGTGGGCCAGGGGCTCTCGCAGAAGGCAAGGATGGCCTTGTCGGTGGTCTCGTGGCAGATCTTCAGGGCCGACTCGCCGTAGAACTGCGGATCCACGCCCTCGGTGCCGTCGGGAATGGTCATACGAGCCACCCAGCGGATGGTGGCGCTCTCGGCGTAGTTCCCGCCGGAGTGATCCAGCATGAACCGGAGGTGCCAGCGGTCGAAGATGTCCATGGTGCTGCTGAACTGGAAGGTCCGGGTGGGGAACGGGGGCCCGATGTAACCGGGGTTGTCTTCGTTGGTGATCTTGTTCCCGTTCTCGTCCAGGACCGGGTTTCCGTCGGCGTCCAGCACCCAGGGGGTGTCCTTGACCTCCACCGCCTGGCCGTCCTTCACCACGAAGCGGTCGCCGTAGAAGGCGCCCAGGGGGAAGCCCACCCGGTGGGCCTGGGTCCAGTGCTGGTAGAGCTCCTCCTCCTCACCCAGGTTGAGGATCTCGTTCTCCGTGAGGTGGAGGTTCACGGCGCCGGACCAGCGGAAGTTGTCGAGCTCCATGATGAGCCCGTTGGCGCTGAACTCCAGGCCGTGGTTCTTGATCTCGCCCACGTTCTCCAACTGGGTGCTGAGGAACCCTTCGGAGGGCGGGTAGCGGACGGCAATGAGGGCACCCTCGGTCCGCTGGTTGTAGTAGGTGGCCTCGATTCCCAGGCGGCCGCGGAAGAGGTCGGCGTCGAAGCCTCCCTCGAACTCGTAGCTCTTCTCGGGGGCCAGCTCGGGGTTCCCGAGGTTCTGCGGGGTCACCGCGGCCACGCCCTCGAGAGCCGAAGCGGGCTGCCAGGTCCGCACGGCGTCGAAGGCCCCGGGCTGCTGTCCGGCGGTCCCGTAGGCGGTCCGGACCCGGAACTGCTCCACGAAGTCCGGGAAGAGGCCGTGCTCGCTGATGACGTAGGAGACGGCGGCCTTGGGGTACACCTCGTAGGGGTGGTCCTCACCGAAGGCGCTGTGGCCGTCGGCCCGGGCCCCCACCGTCAGGAAGAGGTAGTCCTTGAACCCGATCTGGTCCTGGAGGTAGAAGCCGGCGCTCTTCTGCTCCCGGCGCCACTCCCACCCCGTGGTGTTCGCCGCCGATCCCACGGTGGAGAGACCGGGGGCCGGAAAGTCCCGGCCGAAGGCCTCGGACCGACCCTCGTCGGTGGTGTAGGCCTGGAAGCCGGCGCTGATGTCCATCTTGACGTCGTCGGTGAGTTGGCGGAACCAGGCCCCGGCCAACTCCACGTTCAGCGAGGTCTTGTTCCGGCGGGTGTTGTCCTTCCGCCCCAGGGGGTTGAAGGAGTTGGCCCCGTACGGCTGGAACTCGAAGTTGTCGAAGTGGAGGATGTCGGCGCCGGCCGTCGCCCGCAGCATGAGGTCCTCCAGGGGCCGCCACTCGGCCTTGAGGCCGCTGGTGAAGCGGTCGCTCTTCATCTGGGTCTCGATGAGCTGGATCTCGTCGATGGGCATGAAGAGACCAGTGGGACCCCCGGCGATGGCGTTGATGCCGTAGCCGTAGATGTTGTTGGCGTCCTGGGGCATGCTCACCTTCCGCTCCACGTACCCCGTGTTGAGCTGAAGGACCAGGTCTTCCCTGGGAAAGAGCTGCATGTTGCCCCGGAAGGAGTAGTAATCCTCTTCGTTCCCGGGAAGCATTCCCACCTGGGTCCGGTAGGTCCCCGAGGCGAAGTAGCTGAAGCCCTCGAGGCCGCCCTGGGTGGAGAGCTGCTGCTCCATGACGGTCCCGTTGTCCACGTAGTTGTCGTAGAACCAGGGCGCATAGAGGGAGACGTCCCACCAGTCCTTGGGCGTGTTGTTGACGCCGTACTCGCTGGAGTAGGTCCAGTTGCTGGTCTGGCCCTCCCGGCCCCGCTTGGTGAAGATCTGGATCACCCCGGCGGAAGCCTCGGTGCCGTACAGCGTGGCGGCAGCGGCGCCCTTGACCACCTCGACCCGCTCGATGTCGGCGGGGTTGATGTCGTCGATGCCGGACCAGGACGTGCCGCCGGTCCAGACGCCGGAGTAGTCCGTGTTGTCGATGCGGACACCGTCCACGTAGATGAGGGGCTGGACGCCCATGGCGATGGAGCCGGCGCCCCGGAGGATGATCTTGGAGCCCTGCCCCACCGTCCCGCCACCGCTCATGATGGTCATGCCGGCCGACCGTCCCTGAAGGAGCTCGGACATGCTGGTGACCGGGGCGTTTTCCAGGCCCTCGGTGCTCACGGTGGTGATGGTGTTCCCGATCTCCCGGCGGGCCGTCTCACGGCCCTGCCCCGTGACCACGACCTCGTCCAGGGTCACGGCGGAGATGTTCAGTGCGAAGTTAGCCGTCGCGGTGCCGCCCGCATCCAGATTGATGGTGGTCTCCTGGGCGCCATAACCGATGACGACGGTCCGCAGCGTGTGCGTGCCGGCCGGAACGTTCAACAGCAGGTACCGGCCATCCTGGTTGGTGAGCGACCCGAACTGGGTTCCAGGAATGAAGACCTGGACCCCGCTCAGGGGCGCCTGGGTAGAGGCGTCGGTGACCTGGCCCACGATCCTACCCGTGGCCTGGGCCGACACCGGGGCCGTGAGCGGCAGAATCACCGCCATGATCAGAGCGGCACCCAAAGCCGCCCTGAGGCCCGTGCGTAGCGTGTTTTTCATGATGTCTTTCCCCTTTTGACCTGAAGATGGGTTGGTCAATTCGAAAGAGGTCCGCGGAAGTGCGGACGTGGATCTATCTGAAATGCCACCGTCCGGGTCGGAGGAGGAGACCGCCTCTCCGCCGGGGTCGCGTGTGGCCGAGTGAAAATCGGTGCGTTGCTGTCGTGCCGGTCCGAAAATGCCAAGTCCTCCTGCCGGGGACGCGCGGTTACATCCTTGCCGCCCACCTCCGGCCGCGGGTCGGTACCGATCCGAGAGCGGGGCGTTGGATGGCTTCCGGTGCAGCGGGTACTCCCGCCGGTCATTCGGTAACGCGTAAAAAATAGGCAATCGTCCTGTTGCGGGCCAGTTCTTGGGGGGACGACCCCCGAGGACCCTTCGTGTTCCGGGAAACGATGGAGGCCAAGCGTTTGTGACAGTCCGACCCGGGACTGCCCCGCCGAAAGGTCCGGCCACAGGGTCCCCCGCGGGCCTCCGGGCTCCCCGGAGAGCTCTCGTCAAATCCTCAGCGGGTATAAATGGCAATGATGCCCGCCGTATACCCGGTGCCGAAGCGGGTCGTGGCGTCCCGGGCCGGGATGAACCGGAGTTCCACCACCCCGTCGGTTCGGTGTGTCTTGAGGGTCTCGATGTCACCGATGGGCACACCGTCCAGAAAGACCGCCGGATAGTTCATGTTGGCGCTCCGGCTGCTGGAGGGCCCCCGACTGCGAAGCCAGGCGGGGCGCAACTGCTGCACGGCCTGGTAGACGGTGCCGGAAGATAGGGTCGCCAACTCCTCTGCGCCGATGAGGTTCCGGTCTCTCCGGGGACCCTCGGACGGATCCGTGGTGACGCACGCACCGACGAGGAGAAAGACCGGAAAGACGGACAAGAGAGCGAAGCGTCGCATGGTGCTCAACCTGAAGGGGGACTCATTCAAGACCTGCTCCTTTGCCAAACGGGGCCTGAGCCGACCCTGGTCCCGCTACCCCCGATACCGAGGTGAAGATCCGGTAGGAGGTCCCGGGGGAACGATTCAGGCCCTGGCGACTATCCATACGACCGAAGTCCAGGCTGATTTCTCGCCTCGACCAGCGGGAAGCAAGACGACCGCTCCCCGGGGCACGGCCGATGCAACCTCCGAACTGGACAAAGGCCGCCCCTCCACCTAACGTTCCGGCAGTGTGCATGCCATTTCCACAAGGAGCCGATCACCATGACGGAAGCAGGTCAGCGAATCCAGGTTGTCCTCCGGTGGATCCAGATCCTGGATAAGCTGGAGCCCTTCTACAAGGAGACGGGTGAGTTCGTCTTCACGAGCAGGGTGGAGTCGGGAGGGAAGGTGGAAGAGTACCGCTTCCCCGAGGAGGGATACTACGCCATCTCCGACAAGCCGGGATGGAACCGCCTTGAAAAGCTCAACAAGGTGCTTTTCGACGGCCCCGCCGGCGACTCCCTGACCATCGAGCTGGGAGGAGAAGAGCTGGATCAGCTTTCGGCCAACGATCCCCTGGATCATTACAAGAGGGAGTTCACCGGGAGCGTGTCGGACTGGCTAGGCCACTACGAGCCCGTGGACGAGGGCTCCACGGATCCCGAGAGCATGAGGACCTGGCGGATCTGCTACGACATCGTAAAGGCCGACTGACGGCCCGTTCGCCGGGCCTGAAAACACCGGGGGACGGCCTCGGGAGCTTCCGCTTCCGGGGCCTCTCTCGTTCCTCCCCATGGTTTTCCTCTCTTTTTTTCCATGGCCCTTCGCTCTCCCGCATCGTCCCTGCCCGCCCCCGCCTCCGGGCGTCCTCCTCCGACCCCCGTCAACCCCGCCCTCCGGTCCCTGTCACACCCGCCGCTCCCCGATCGTTCTGAGGCTATGAAGGACGCAGCCGCGGAACGGGAACGGAGTTCGCCGGCGAGCCCATGACCGACCAGGCGTTGGACTTCGATGGGCTCTTCGACTCGGTCTATCCGGCTCTCTTTCGCTACTGCAATCGTCTGACCGGGGACCCGGACCAGGCCGAAGACCTGGCCCAGGAAGCCTTTTTCAGGCTCCTGGACCGGGGAGCGGAAGGATCCCCCGCCGGCCTCCGGTCCTGGCTCTTCAGGGTGGCCACGAACCTGGCCCGGGACCGTTCCCGGACCCGGGAGACCCGTCGGAGGATCCTCTCGGGAGTACCGCCCCCGGAGAACGTCCCGGGCCCGGACCGGGAGATGAGCAGGACCGAGGAGGTGGCACGGGTACGGCGAGGGCTGGAGAGTCTGACTCCCCGGGACCGGGAGATGCTCCTCCTCAGGCAGGAGGGGTTCAGCTACAAGGAGATCGCGGAGGTGGCCGGCGTTTCGCACCGATCCGTCGGGACCATCCTGGCCCGGGCCCTCGAGCGCCTGGCCGAAGCATTGACGAAGGAGGACGGGGCACATGGCGAACCAGGGTGAAAAGAGGCTTCATCCGGACCCGGGCCTGATCCAGAGTTTCCTGGACGGGGAGCTGGAGGAGGGAGAGGAACGGGACGTCCACTTCCACCTGGAGGGGTGCGCGGATTGCCGGGCAAGAGCGGAGGTGCTGACCAGGGCCGCCGACACCGTGGGCAGGGGCCTTGCCCTCCTGGATACCGATCCGGAGCTGGGCGCCGCCCGGGACCGTCTCCGGTTCCGCCGGGCCGGCCGCCCGGGGAAGGACACGCTCCTGCCCTGGCACCGCCGGTCGAGCCTGCCCCGGGCGGCCTCCATCGCCCTCCTTCTCACCGGAGCCGCCGCCACGGCCCTCCCCGGATCCCCGGTCCGGAGCTGGCTCGGGGACCGCTGGGACGCGCTGGTAGGCTCCCCCACCGCCACCGGTCCCGCCTCCGAGGTCCCGGGCACGGCCGTGGATGTCGTCGAGGCCTATCCGCTGGGAGGGCCGGAGACGGGCATCACCCTCCCGGCGGGAGAGGCGGGGGTGGAGCTCTGGATCCGGGACCTCCCCCCCGAAGCCACTATCCGGGTGGTGTGGGTGGAGGAGGGCCAGGCCGGCATCTTCGCCGGTGAGGGAACCCGGTACCGGAGGCAGGACAGCCGTCTGGAAGCCCAGGCCCCGCCGGGATCCGTTCGCGTGGAGCTACCCCGGAGCCTCGTCGGGGCGGTGGTGGGGGTGGATGGCGCCGTCCTCCTTCGCCTCACGGCCGAAGGGGTGGAGCTGACCCGTCCGGCCCGGCGCTCCTCGGACACCGAGATTCTCTTCGGACCCACAGGGGCGGGGACGCCATGACTCCGAGGGGGGAGACACCACGGCCCGAACCCCGGCGCCGGTTCCTCCAGGGGCGGACGGCGATCCTGGCCCTCTTCCTTCTCCTGCTTCCGGGGGGAGCCGTGGCCATCCATCCCGCCGACCTCCACGGACAGTCGGCCAAGGGCACCCTCCTGGGCAGGGTCTTCGGCCGACACGGCTCCGTGGTGGGGTACCTCCCCAGCGCCATGCTGGAGCTGGAAGCCGCGGAAAACCCGGGACGTTACCGGACCACCACCACCGATTCCCTGGGAAGCTATGCCGTCCGGGATCTCCCCCCCGGTACCTGGAGGGTGAAGGTCCTGCACGTGGGGTACGAGAGCATCGCCTCCACGGTGCGGGTTCCGCCGGGGAGCACCGTCGAACTGGACCTGGAGCTCCGCTGGAAGCCCATCGCCCTGCCGCCCCTTCGGATCCTGGGCGATCCCCTCCTCACGGAAATGGGCGCCGAGGCCCGGCCCTCGGAGAGGGATCTGGGCGAGGTGGCCCTGAGGGCCCTGGAGGCGAGCCCGGGCATGGTGGAGGCGGGCCTGGCCGACGTGGTCCGAAGCCTCCCGGGTCACGACCCGGCGGATCCCACCGACGTGATCCTCATGCGAGGATCGGCTACGGACCTGAAGCTGGTCCTCCTGGACGGGGCCCCCATCTACACGCCCTTCCACATGGCCGGGCTCGTGGAGAGCTTCGATCCCCTGGCCCTGGGAGGGGCGTCCCTCTTCCTGGGCGGCGCCCCGGCCCGGTTCGACGGGGGCCTCTCCTACATCCTGGACCTCCGTTCCCGGAGCCCCCGAAAGGACCGGCTCCACGGGAGCACCTCGGTGGACCTCATGACCGGGAGCATTCTCCTGGAAGGACCGCTGGCCCCGGGCACGGGATTCCTCCTGGGGTCCAGGACCATCCACGACCTGGGCGTGCCCCTCCTGGGACGAGGCACCTCCCCCTACGGGTACGGGGACGTCCTGGCCCGTGCCGAGTGGGAGGGGGACGGGACCCGGGGCGCCTACGTGACCGGGTTCTGGAACCGGGAGTCGGTGGCCCTGGACCTGAGCTCGGATGCCGCGGAGGATCTGGCCTCGTCGGACGGGGGCGGGCTGGGCTCGGTGTTCGGAGGCCCCGGCCCCGGGGAGGGAGCCTTCTGGGGGAACCAGGCTCTCACGGGTGGGGTCTGGGGCACGGTGGACGATACCCGCATCGAGATCCGGGGGGCCCTGAGCCGTTACGACGCCGAGCTCCCGGTGGGGGACACCCTTCCCCTCTTCGCCAGGAGCCGGTCGGACCGGGCCCGCCTCACGGCGGACGTGGCCACCCCCTGGGGCGAGGGCTTCCTCCGCCTCGGGGCGTCCCTGGACCGGCAGGAGTCCCGCTACTCCTCCGTGACTCTGGATTCGACCCGGGCCGGACGGACGACCCGGTTCCAGGTGGACGGCATCACCGGGGGGATCTACGCCGAAGGGGGACGTCCCCTTTCCCCGGCCCTCACGCTGCGGGGAGGCCTGCGGCTGGACGGGTTCAGCGATCATGAGGGGATCCGTGTCGCGCCCCGCATGGCCCTGGCCTGGGCTCTCACCGACAGGGCCGTCCTCACGGTGGCCGGCGGGCGGTACCACCAGTTCTCCACCCTCACCTCCGCCGAGGTCCAGGAGAGCCTGGCGCCGCCGGAGGAGGGGAGCGGAGGTCCCCCCGGCCTTCCCATCGAGATGGAGGTGGCCTCGGCCAACCACCTGGTGGTCTCCCTGGACCAGGTCCTCACCCCCGCCCTGCGGCTGGGACTGGAAGGCTTCATGAAGGACTTCTCGGGCATTGCGGGGTCCCCCGAAGAGGACCTGAACGCATCGGGGGTGGACATCCGGGTGGCCCGGGAAGGGGACGGGGCATCGGGGTGGCTGGGCTACACCCTCACCTGGTTCTGGGCCTCGGACGGAATCCTGGCTTCCGGAGCCTCCCCCTTCTCGGGGCGGCATCTGTTGAGCGCGGGCCTGAACGCTCGTCTCTCGGAGCGTACGGGCCTCCGCCTTCGGGCCAGCTACGGGGACGGGCTCCCCTACACGGCCATCCCCCTGAGCCGGGAGGACGCGGGAATTCCCCTCACCGGGGAGACGGCTGTTCCGACCCTTTCCGCCATGAGCGACAACGTCCTCAACGCCGCCCCGGAGCTCACGGCTGGACCCGACGAGGGATTCCTCCGGGTGGAGGCGGAGGCCTTCGGCCGCTGGACGCCCACGCTGGGCGGCCGTCCCCTGGAGCTCCGACCCTACGTCCGGGTCCTCAATGCCCTGAACCGCCGGGACGCCCTCTTCTACCACTTCGAGCCCTGGAGGGACCCGGACCCGAAACCGCTGGCGGAACTTTCCATCCTGCCCCTGGTGGGGCTGGAAATGCGGTTCTAGAAAGGAACTGAACCATGCACACGGACCCTTCCACCGCCGTTCGTACCCTTGCCGGTCTCGCCATCCTCGTCGCCGTGTCCCTTGCCGGAACGGGGTGTGGGGAGGGCTCGGCCACGGGGCCCGTGGATGAGATCGAAGGGCTCCCCAGGCCTCTCTCCCTGAATGAGGAGCGACTGGTGGAGGCCGGTAACGACTTCGCCTTCGAGCTCCTGGACCGGGTCCACGGGGAAGCCCCGGGAGAGAACCTCTTCCTGGCGCCTCTCAGCGCCTCCATGGCCCTGGGGATGACCATGAACGGGGCCGTGGGTCCCACCTTCGACCAGATGCGTTCCACCCTGGGATTCGGGACCCTCACCCTGGAGGATATCAACCAGGGGTACCGGGACCTCATCGACCTCCTGCGGACCCTGGACACCCGGGTGGAGCTGGGCATCGGCAACTCCATCTGGTACCGGCAGGGATTCCCCGTCCGCTCCGACTTCCTGAACCGGACGGAGACCTTCTTCGACGCCGTGGTGCGGGAGTTGGACTTCTCCTCACCCGGAGCCGCGGGGATCATCAACAACTGGGTGAAGGAGCAGACCCGGGGAAAGATCGACCAAATCGTCGATGATCCGGTGAACGCCGCCACGGTCATGTTCCTCATCAACGCCATCTACTTCAAAGGGGACTGGACCGTCCGCTTCCCCGAGGACGAGACCGAAGAGGCGCCCTGGACACCGGGCTCGGGAGTCCACGGGGGAACCATCCCCCTCATGCAGGTGGCCGACACCTTCGCCTACACCGAGACGGAGATGTACCAGGCGGTGGATCTGCCCTACGGTGGCAAGGCCTTCTCCATGACCATCCTTCTTCCCCGGGAAACCGTGCCCGTGAGGGACGTCGTCGCCTCCCTGAACGGGAGCACCTGGGGCCAGATCGTCGGAAGCCTCACCCCCCGGGAAGGACAGGTCTTTCTCCCCCGCTTTCGGCTGGAGTGGGAGAAGGTCCTGAACGGGACCCTCCGGAGCATGGGCATGGAGCTCCCCTTCATTCCCGGCCAGGCCGACTTCAGCGGGATGTCCGACGCCGCAGCCGCCCAGGAGCTCTTCATCAGCAAGGTGAAGCAGAAGTCGTACGTGGACGTGAACGAGGAGGGCACGGAGGCCGCCGCCGTGACGGTGGTGGAGATGAGGGTCACCTCCGCAGGACCCCAACCCTTCGTGTTCCGGGCCGACCGCCCCTTCCTCTTCGTCATCCGGGAGCGGTTCAGCGAGACCATCCTCTTCGCCGGGGTCCTGGTGACCCCGCCGTGAGTCGCCGGGGCATCCCGTAAGCCGGCAGCACACCCCGTAGGCCAGCGGCGTACGCCTCGATCCGGCGAGTCGCCCATGGACGAGTTGACCGAGCACCCTTCGACGAGGCACCCGCGAATGTTCAGACCACCGAGTGGCATCCGAACCCTGGCCACCCCGGCCCTGATCCTCTGTGCGTTGGGGGGAGCGTGGGCGGGGCTGGAGGCCCAGATCGTTCCCATCAAGACGGTCCCCGTGGCCTCGGGAGATCAGTTCCTCCTCTTCCCCTCCGACAAGCCGGCCATGGGGGGAGTGACCCTTGCCCTGGCCGACACCCTGGGAGACCCCTTCGGGAATCCGGCCACGGGAAGCCGGATCCCGGAGAGCCTTTTCTTCACCTCTCCCACCTACTACGGGATCAGCAACAGGAACGGCTCCGGGAGATCGCTGGGAGCCGGCATCCTCACCCGCGGGGACCGGTGGTTCGGTGGGGCTGCGGCCTCCATCCAGGAGCTGGAGAGCGCCCGCCGGGAGGGGGAGTGGCTCGGTCTGGCGGTGGATCCCCTCAGCTCCTGGGCTCCGCCTCCCGTCGAGTCCCTTTCCGAATCCTCGGCCCGGAACCTCTACGCCTTCGGATACCTGGGGTACCGCTTCTCCGACCGGGGCCTCTCGGTGGCGGTGAGCGGGAGCTACGCGGACCTGGGCGCCGTGGACGGAGTGGACCTCCTCTACGCCAGGAGCGTGGAGATCCGCCAGTCGGGCCACCTCTCGGACCTTCGCCTGGGGGTTCTGAAGGAATGGGACGACGGCCGCTCCCTGGAGGTCCTCCTCCTGAGGGAAAGCCTCCGGATGCGCCATGACGTGACCTACGCGGACGTGAGCTGGCGCCCCGGGGTGAACGAACCGTGGCCCGAACCCCAGGTAACCCTCAGGGAGGAAGAGAACCTGGACCATACCGACACCTGGGGGGCCCATGTGGCCTACCGCAGGCCCCTGAGCGCCCCGGGATGGAGCATCGGATGGTCCCTGACCACGAACCGGAAGGACCACCCCAAGATCCCCAACTACGAGATCCAGAACATTCCCCGGGACCCGGGAGACACCTGGGCCCATGCTCTGGGGCTGGGGGTGGCCAAGACCGAGGGGCCCTTCCGTTTTGCCACGGACATCGCCCTGGAGCCCATCCGGACCGACACCTGGGCCGACGCTGCCGCCGACACCACGTCCGTGAACGGCCGAATCCTCCCCGCCGGCACGAAGACCATCGAGAACGAGTTCAGCTTCTTCAACGCCGTCATTCGAACCGGAGCGGCCTACGACTACCGGAAGGCGACCTTCAGCCTGGGGCTCCGGATCCGCTCCATGGACTACGAGCTGGACCAGTACGACCACATACAGGAGTCCAGGCGCGTCCAGGAGGAGAGTTGGATGGAGTGGACGCCCAGCCTGGGCATCAACCTGAGAGTCGCCGGCACCACCCTCCGCTACCTGGGCCGGCTCACCACCGGGACGGGACGGCCGGGCACCCGCTGGGACGACAGGGCCATGGCCGTGCCCCAGGCGGCCACGGACTTCATCCTGGCCCCCTCGGGTCCCCTCACCCTCCAGGACGCCCGGGTGACGACCCACCAGCTCTCGGTGGTGATCCCCATGCGGTAGGATGTCGCCGAGGAAACAGAGGGGGCGGGCCGCATCTCCGGCTCGCCCCTTTCCTCGTCGGGGGCTATGATTGGCTCCTCGCGCCCGTCCCCATCATCCCCCTTCGGACCTGGAGGAGCTCCATGCCCCGTCCGCGCCCCGTCCACGCCTCTCTCGCCGTTCTGGCCGCCTTCCTCGCCCTATGGCTCCCTGCACCCACGGCAGGCCAGGGCTTCAGCTTCGAGGACATCCTGAGCCCGGCCTACCCCGTGGAGATGGCATCGGCCCGGAACGTGGACCGAATCGCCTGGATCAGCTACGAGATGGGGGCCAGGAACGTCTACACCGCCGTGGCGCCGGACTTCCGGCCCGTTCGCCTCACGAACTGGATGGCAGACGATGGGAGAGACCTCACCGACGTCCGCATCTCCGACGACGGGGAGGTGGCCGTCTTCGTCCGGGGCCATTTCCCCAACCGGCGGGGGTGGGTGGCCAATCCCTCCTCGGACCCACGAGGGGCCGAGGAAACCATCTGGGCCGTGGGGACCTCCGGGGAGGGCGACCCGTGGCGGGTGGCCGAGGGGAGCGAGCCCGTACTCTCCCCCGACGGGGAATGGGTCCTCTTCGAGAGGGGCGGCCGGATCTACCGGGCTCCGGTGAATGCGGGCACCTCCCTCACGGAGCGGACTGACGAGCTTCCGCCCCTCTTCCTGGCCTGGGGAGAGAACACCGATCCCGTCTGGTCTCCCGACGGGCGCTACATCGCCTTCGAGAGCGACCGGGACGATCACTCCTTCATCGGGATCTACGACACCCGGGATCCCTCGGTGCGGTACCTGGCCCCCGGGGTGGACCGGGACAGCTCTCCGGTCTGGTCGCCGGACGGGACGCAGGTGGCCTTCATTCGCCGCCCCGGGCTCCCCTTCGGCGCCCGGGCCGACCGTCCCGACGACGTTCCCGAGGATTCCATTCCCCCGGGGCTGGAAGAGGCCAATTTCCGCGGCGGCTACGACCTCTCCCTCTGGGTGGCGGACCTGTCCACGGGGCTGGGCCGGGAGGTCTGGCACAACCAGCCCGGTGACTCGGCCTTCGCCCAGATCCGGGACCTCATGTGGGGCCATGAGAGCCTCATCTTTCAGGCCGAGCCGGAAAACTGGCGGCACTACTACTCGGTGCCGGCCTCGGGCCACGAGGGGGACCCCGTGGAGCTCACCCCCGGGGAGGGGATCGCCGAGCACGTGGCCCTCTCCAGGGACGGGCGGACCCTCTACTTCGCCGGAAACATGGGAGACATCCACCGGCGGGACCTCTTCGCCGTGCCCACCGCCGGGGGAAGGGTGAGGCAGCTTACCGAAGGGCGACGCCTGGAGACCTATCCCGCGGCCCTGGCCTCGGATGGACAGGTGGCCCTCTTCCTGGCCGGGCCCCGGCTCCCCCAGTCCGTGGCCGTGATCTCTTCGGACGGGGGCGACGCCCGTCCCGTCACCCCCCTCCCGGATCGGTTCCCCCGGCAGGCCCACGTGGTTCCCGAGAACGTCACCCTCACCGCCGAGGACGGCTTCGAGTTCTACAACCAGCTCTTCCTTCCCCCGGACCTGGAGCCCGGAGAGAAGCGGCCCGCCCTCATCTTCATTCATGGGGGAAGCCGCAGGCAGATGCTCCTGGGCTACCACTACATGCACTTCTACCACTGGGCGTACGCCATCAACCAGTACTTCGCCAACCAGGGCTACATCGTCCTGAGCGTGAACTACCGGAGCGGCATCGGCTACGGGAAGGAGTTCAGGAACGCCCCCGGGCGGGGCCGGCGGGGGAACACCGAGTACGGGGACGTCCTGGCGGCGGGCCTCTACCTACGGGACCGGGACGACGTGGATCCGGAAAAAGTGGGGATCTGGGGCCTCTCCTACGGGGGCATCCTCACGGCCCAGGCCCTGGCCAGGAACTCGGACGTCTTCGCCGCCGGGGTGGACATCGCCGGCGTCCACTTCTGGGGAGACGAGTTGGATCCGGAGAGCACCTCGTACCGGGCCTCCAGCGTGTCGGAGGTGGACAACTGGACCTCCCCGGTCCTTCTCATCCACGGGGACGACGACCGGAACGTGGACTTCTCCCAGACGGTGGGGCTGGTCCAGGCCCTGAGGGCCAACGACGTCTACTACGAGCTCATCGTCTTCCCCGACGAGGTCCACGACTTCCTGGTCTTCGACAAGTGGATCACCACCTGGAACGCCACGGAGAGCTTCTTCGACCGGTTCATCCGGGGGGCTATGGTCCGGGAGTAAAGAAACGCCTTCCCCCACCGTCCGGGACCCCGGTGGTTTCGCGGCAGGGCGACGGGGACACCAGGAGTGTGTTGCGAAAGAGGCCACGGACCGGGACCCAGCCTGGCAGGGAGGGAGTCAGAGGCGCCCGCCCAGCAACTGACGAAAAGGCGGTCGAACGCTTGTTCGAAAACACCCCAATCTTTTGCGTATTCACTGGCCCTTCGCATTGCACCGAACCCATTGCGCGGTGCGTCGCCTCGTGTTACTCAATCGTTGTTCCGTAGAGTTGGGAGAATCCGGTTCAAGGAGCCCATTCGAGGGAAGAAGATGCGTCTTGAAACCATGAAACCGCATGTTTTCATGGGGATGGAAAGGGTATGCCATGCCTGAACAATCCCCTTCCATCGGTGGCTCTAGCCCCAACAACGCGTTCGAGCTCCATTCCTTCTCAGGAGGCACTATGCCAAGTCTACGTTTGGCGTCTTGGATGGATCCACCCGCTCCGGCCCGACTCGGGCGGATTCCTGTATCCATCCTCTCACTCGTGCTCGGTCTGCTCCTGGCGGCGTCGCCGCTGACGGCGCAGACGGGCACCATCACCGGGACGACGATCAACGGGGAGAACGGTGAGCCCCTCAGCGATGTCCAGGTCTCGGTGGAAGGCACCAGGGTCGGGGCTCTGGCCAACAACCAGGGCCGATTCCTCATCCTCAACGTCCCCGCCGGGGAACACGAAGTGGTGGCCCAGCTCATCGGCTTCGGCGAGCGGCGCCAGACGGTGACCGTCAGCGCCGGCGAGACCGCCGTGGTGGACTTCCGCATGTTCCCCCAGGCCGTGGAGCTCGAGGGAATGGTGGTGACGGGTACCGCCATCGCCGCCCAGAAGCGGGAGGTGGGAAATTCCATCTCCATGGTCACCTCCGACGAGATCCAGTCCGTGGGGGCCATCAACCTGGAGGACATGCTCCGGGGCCGGGCCCTCGGGGTGAGCATCACCGGGTCCTCGGGAACGGCGGGCGCCGGGTCGGATATCCTCCTCCGGGGGACCAATTCGGTGAACGGCCGGAACTCCCCCCTCATCTACATCGACGGGGTCCGGATGCCCACGGGCACCCTGGAGGACGCCTCCGGTGAGGCCGAGGAGCACGCCACCTTCCTGGGCAACATCCGCCAGGAGGACATCGAGCGCATCGAGGTCATCAAGGGGGCCGCAGCCTCCAGCCTCTACGGCACCGACGCCAGCGCCGGCGTGATCCAGATCTTCACCAAGAAGGGCGCGCCGGGAGCCCCCCGCTGGACCTTCAACATGGAGCAGGGGCTCCAGCGCATCGGCCACGTGGGCCCCGACGTGGATCCCACGGGGCTCCGGGTGAACGACTGCACCCGCCAGTTCAACTACTCCCTGGAGGAGGGCTACTTCTTCAACCGGGACGAGAGCGGCAACCTCATCGCGGACCCCGGATGTCCCTCCGGTGGAAGCTGGCTGAGGAACGCCCATGTCCAGGACTACTCCGTCTCGGTGCGGGGCGGGAGCGAAGAGGTCACCTACTACGCCTCGGCGGGCTACGGCAACACCGAGGGCGTGGTGGCCCCGAACCAGGCCGAGAGCGTCAACGCCCGGGCCAACTTCACCTTCGACGGGTTCGAGAACTTCCAGATCAATTTGAACAACTTCTACACCCGCCGGGACATCACATGGATTCCCAACGGTGACAACTCAGAAGGGCTGCTCTACAACGTGAGCCGGGGCTCCGAGGGCGAGACCCCCGACAACGACGACTCGGTGGTCCTGAACATGGACCTGGACCAGGTCATCAACCACTTCAACTCCAGCGCCAACGTCGACTGGACGCCCATGGACAACATGCGGCACCGGCTGACCTTCGGACTGGACTACTCCAACTCCCACTCCATCACCCAGCGCCCCTGGCTCTTCTGGAACTACGAGCCCGGCACGCGGACGGTGGACATCGAAAACCGGCGGGTCCTCACCATCGACTACGCGCTGAACTACAACCAGCAGCTCTTCGAGGACTGGAGCTTCACCACGTCTGGCGGGGCCCAGTTCAACCAGCGGGAGCACCTCGGGAACCGGACGGACGTGGAGGGCTTCATCGGCCCCGGGAGCAAGGTGATCGAGAACGCCGAGCTCGTGACGAACGTGAACGAGGACCGCTCGGCCAACATCGGCGGCGGCTTCTTCATCCAGGAGATGATCGGGTGGAAGAACCGGGCTTTCCTCACGGCGGGCCTGCGGGCCGACACTCACACCTCCTTCGGTGAGGAATACACCAGGGACCACTATTTCACCTACTATCCCAAGCTCCAGGGAACCTACTCCATCTCGGACCACGAGTTCTGGCCCACCTGGTGGGAGACCATGCGCCTGCGGGCGGCCTACGGGGAGTCGGGCGAGGCCCCGCCGGCCTCGGGCTCGGTGACCATCTTCGAGGCCTCTTCCCTGGCCGACGAGAACAACCTGGGCTTCATCATCCTGAACCTGGCCAACCCGGCCCTGGGCCCTGAGCGCTCCAGGGAGTACGAGGCAGGCTTCGACGCCTCCCTCTTCGGCGGCACCCTGGCCCTGAACACCACGACCTACAAGCGGGAGACCTACGAGGGCATCATCTACGTGGCCCCGGCCCCCTCCAACGGCATCGCCGAGTCCATCCCCCAGAACGTGGGGCGGTGGGAAGCCACGGGGCTGGAGGTCGGGATGGACCTCCTGGTCTACGAGGGCTTCGAGAACCGGGTGAGCCTCACCGCCAACTACCAGTACAACCAGACGAAGATGGTGGAGCTGGGCGATCCCCAGTTCGAGGAGTTCAGCTTCAACTACCTGAACCGGTACCGGCCGGGGCGGCCCATCCCGTCGCTCTACGGGAAGAAGGTCTGCAACCCCGACGAGAAGGGCGCACTGCCCATCTACACCGACGACCCGGAGTGCGTCCTGAACGGGGAGGCCATCGGGCAGCAGCCCGACACCTTCTTCTACTCCCCGAGCCGTCCGCCTCACGAGATTTCGCTGGGCGTCCGGGCCACCCTCCTGGAGCGCTTCACCCTGGACGTATACGGGGTGGGACAGCTCGGACACTGGCTCTACGACGACATGGCCCAGGAGCTGGCCGCCGACGGGCTCTGGCCCGAGTGCTGGCCCATCAACGAGGCCGTGATCCAGGGCACCCAGAACGACGACCCGAGCCTCTACAGCCAGTACACGGCCAAGGAGATCGGGAGGTGCTGGCAGGACGAGAGCGACAACGAGGACTGGATGGAGCCGGCGGACTACTTCCGCCTGCAGTCGGCCAGCCTGACCTACCGGATTCCCGAGGAGTGGCTCCCCGGCGGTCTCACGGCGGCCTCGGTCCGCCTGCGGGGCACCAACCTCTTCACCATCACCGAGTTTTCGGGTCTCTATCCCGACGCGTTGATCAGACCTGCCCAGCAAACGGCACGGGGGAACGGCTACATCCTGCCCCCGGCCCGGCAGTTCTCCATGAACGTGCGTGTGAACTTCTGACGGGATGAGGAGACGATCCATGAAGAATAGACTGAGACAGGCGCGCTGGACCCTCGGGGCCCTGGCCATGGCTGGAGTGGTGGCCATCAGCGGCTGTGTGGAGACCGAGCTTCAGGGCGTGATCATCGAAGACGACATCAACGACCCGGACCTCATGATGGCCTTCGTCCGGGGAATCAACTCCGAGCTTCACGACAACATGCGGGACTTCTCTGGCGTCTGGTGGTACGCCGGGGCCGCCACGGACGACTTCAACAACGACGGTGTGGGGTCCAGCAGCGAAGAGGTCCTGGAGTACCGGAACTACCAGGACCGGCCGGGGAACTTCCCCTGGGAGCAGGTCCACGAGGCCGCCTGGGCCGGGTACTACGGCGTGAAGATCCTCGGGGACGTGTACGGGGATCAGGCCGCGAGCCATCCACTTGTGGCCCGCTCCTGGATCATTTCCGGCTGGGCCGAGAGGATGATGGCCGAGCTCTTCTGCGAGACCGTCTACAACTACGGCCCCGGGGCGGGCCCCCTCATCGGGGACAACAGCGCCTACGACCCCACCCGGATGGTCCCCGCCGACTCGGCGGCCAGGCGCTCCCTCTCCGCCATGCAGCAGGCCCTGGCCGTGGCCGAGGCTGCCGTGGCGGCAGGGGCTCCCACGCCGGACAACGACGACCTGATCTTCGGCCCCGAACGGCTCATGTACGCCGCCCACGCCGGAATCGCCCAGGCCGCGGTGCTCCTGGGAGATTGGCCGCTGGCCGTCCAGCACGCCGCCCAGGTCCCCGACGACTTCATCATCTACAGCCACGCCGACCCGGAGGTGGAGCACAACGGGTGGCACGACGCGTTCATCCAGAACGACGACCCCACACTCTGGAACACCCCGGTGCACCGGGTCTTCCAGGACGACCCCAGGGTTCCCTGGGCGAAGTGCGGGGAGTGGGAGACCGACACCCTCCGCACCCAGCACGGGCACTGGTCCGAGATCTCCCGGACGGGCCGCTGCGACAACATCGAAGGGAAGAACTTCGAGTACCGGGCCGAGAGCAACGACATGCCTCTCTACGCCACCCTCAAGGCCGAGCCCGAAGGACTCCTGACCCGGCCGAACGGGGACACCGGCGACGACGCCGACTTCCCCATGGCCAGGGGGACGGAGATGCTCCTGATCCGGGCCGAGAACGCCCTCAGGAACGGTGACCTGGCCGGCTTCGCCTCTTTCGTGAACCAGGCTCGGGCCGTGTACGGGATGGATCCCATCGCCACGCCCGCCACGGCAGGGAGCATGGAGTACCCCAATGCCCTGGACGACGGTTGGTCCATCCTGGACGGGGAGCGCTACACTCTCATGCACCTGGAGGGGCGCCGATACGCCGACATGAAGCGGTGGCAGCACCCCTACATCGCCGAAGGTCACGTCATCAACACCCGTATCTTCCAGGAGAACGGGCCGTCCATTCCCGTCTACTGCATGCCCGTTGCGGACATCGAATGCGACGCCAATCCCCTCCTGGACTGCCCCGCCGTGGGCGGCGGCAGTTGATGGGAGGAGCGGGAAGCCGTCCGGCACGCCAGCCGGCGCGGTGCTCCCGGTGACGAAGGAACAGTAACAGGACGCGAGAGCCCCCCCGGCGATGGGCCGGGGGGGTCTTTCATCTTCTGGCAACCGGAACAGCACCATCGATCCCCACGACCTTCACAAGGAAGGACACCATGCGCCGTCCACTCGTTCTTTTCCTCCTCCTGGCCACCCTCCCCCTCTTCGCCGCCTGCAAGAGCGGCCAGGCGGCCTCAGGCTCGGGGCGGAACCCCAACGTCATCGGGAGTTGGGAGCTGGATGACCTCACCGAGTACAACGCCCTGGAGGCTGTCCGCCTCCTCCGACCCAACTGGCTCAGGACCCGGGTCCGGCCCTCCGTCGCCGCCGGAAACCAGTCGCCCTACCCGGTGGTGCACCTGGACGGGGTCCCCCTCCCGAACATCCAGGACCTGGAGCAGATTCGGGCCGACGACGTCGTGGAGATGCGCTACATGAGCGGACCCGACGCCAGCACCCGGTGGGGCACGGGGTACGCCAACGGAGCCATCCTGGTCGATACCCAGGGCTGACTCCCGGGGGGATTCCGGGTCCGCCCCCGGGTCCGGAGGTCGCACGCGGAGGGAACGGAGCAACCCCCGGCCCGGCCGGCCGCATCTCATGTGGGATGGCCGCAAGCCAGGGGTCGTCCCTTTTCCCTCCACCACCGGACCTCAGGATGAACGCCTCCCCCGACGCACCCCGATTCTCGCCAGCGCCACGGACCCTCCTTCCCCTCCTCGCCCTTCCCCTCCTCCTGCTCGGCGCCGGCTGCTCCGGGGACGCGGGCGGGGGCGGATGACCATCCTCATGCCCAGCTTCGTGGACCGGGCGGGGAACCTCTACTTCACGGGCATGCGGAGCCCCGACGCCGAGGATCCCCCGGCAGAAAAAAACGGCAGGGCCTTGAGCATCTCCAGCCCCCCCTCGTAGCTTCCTCCCAGTCCCCGAATCCGGCGTCCCGGAGGCCCGGACCGATCCGACCCCGAATGGAGCGCTTCCTGCCATGCTCGACGGCCTGAACACCTTCTTCCAGGATTACCCCCTGGTGGAAACCGGGGCGTGGGCCCTGGGCCTGGTTCTCCTGGCCTGGCTGGCCGACAACCTCACCAAGCGGTACCTCCTGAAGGCCATCAACCGCATCGTCGCCCAGACCCGGTTCACCTGGGACGACGCTCTTCAGAAGCGTCGGGTCTTTCACCGGCTGGCCCACGTGGCTCCGGCGGTAGTGATCTACTACGGGGCCCCCATGGTTCCGGGCGTGTCGTCGGATCTGGCGGGGTTCGTGAGGCAGGCGTGCCTGGCCTTCATCGTGGTCATCGTGGTCATGGCGGCGGACCGGCTCCTGACGGCGCTGAACGACATCTACTCCACCCGACCGGAGGCCCGGAGCCGGCCCATCAAGGGCTACGTCCAGATCGTCAAGATCATCCTCTACATCGCCGCGGGGATCGTGGCCGTAGCCACCCTCCTGGGCCAGCCTCCCACCCTCCTCCTGGGGGGCTTCGGCGCCATGACGGCGGTGGTCCTCCTGGTCTTCCGGGACACCATCCTCTCCGTCGTGGCCAGCGTCCAGATCACCCAGTACGACATGATCGAGATCGGGGACTGGATCGAGATGCCCCAGTACGGGGCCGACGGCGACGTGGTGGACATCGCCCTGCACACCATCAGGGTCCAGAACTGGGACAAGACCATCACCACCATTCCCACCCACAGGTTCATCGAGGACTCCTTCAAAAACTGGAAGGGGATGACCCTGTCGGGGGGCAGGCGCATCATGCGCTCGGTGCACCTGGACGTGAGCTCCATCCGCTTCCTCACCCCGGAGGAGATCGAGGCCTACAGCCGCTGGGAGCTCTTGAAGGACTACATGCAAGAGAAAGTGGAGGAGATCGAGACGTACAACGCGGGCAAGGAAGGGGAAGAGGACCTCATCCCCGAGGCCCGGCACCTCACGAACGTAGGGACGCTCAGGGCCTACATCGTGAACTACCTGCGGAACCACCCCAAGATCCACCAGGGGATGACGCTCATCGTGAGGCAGTTGGAGCCCGGACCCCAGGGGCTCCCCATGCAGATCTACACCTTCTCCAACGACACGAACTGGGTGGAGTACGAGGCGCTCCAGTCCGACATCTTCGACCACATCCTGGCCACCCTCCCCGAGTTCGGCCTCGGGGCCTACCAGGCGCCGTCGGGGGCGGACATCCTGGACTTGAAGGATGGCGACCGGCGGGAGGCGGGGGC
>CAYXGM010000004.1:0-107236 GCA_964464555.1 uncultured Gemmatimonadaceae bacterium
AACGGAAGCAGAAACCGGGATGGTCGACTCCCCCGGTGCCCAACGCCCCCCTCCTGAACCGGCGGCCCTCCCGGCCGGGAACATCCGGGGACGCCGGGCCTGTTTTTTCGAGTCACAACCTTTTCTTTCCGAAAGTGGCGTCCCGAGGGGGATCACCTTGTGGCGTCCCTTCTTCCGGCCCGGAGGTACCATGGTCCCCTGGAACTCGTTTCGAGCCGTCGTGGCGGCGTCGGCCTTTGTCATTCTCGTCGCTTTTCAGACAACCTCACCCAACCTCGTCCATTCTCAGGAAATCCCCCCCGCCGAGGCCGGTGCCCACCTGGACGCATCACCCCGCCATGGGGAGTGGGTCGATGTGGAGGCCGGGAGAGAGGATCGGGTCCGGGCGTGGGTGGTCTACCCGGAGCGCCCGGACCCGGCCCCCGTGGTGGTGGTCGTCCACGAGACCTACGGGCTCACCGACTGGATCCGGAGCGTGGCGGACCAGATGGCCGCAGAGGGGTTCATCGCCATCGCGCCGGACCTCCTGAGCGGCAAGGGGCCGGATGACGGAGGGAGCGAGTCCGTGGATCGTCAGGGGGCCGTGCGACTCATCCGGGCCCCGGTCCTGGGGCTGTACGGCGGGGACGACGCCCGGGTAAACGCCACCATCCCCGAAGCACGGACCCGGATGGAGACTCTGGGGAAGGCCTACGAGGTGAACATCTACCAGGGTGCGGGTCACGGATTCCTGCGCCAGCAGGACGGCCGTGACGGAGCGAACCGGGAGGCCGCCCTGGTAGCTTGGCCGAGGACGGCGACCTTCTTTCGGGAGCACCTGGGCGTGTGACCCGGGGAGGCGCCACCCCCCCGCAGTCGGCGACGGGTCAGTCCTTGAATCCGGCCAGCACCTCTATGGTGGACGGAGCGAAGACCCTCTGGGTGGGGAAGTAGGACATCCAGAGGTCGGTCCGGAAGGACCGATCGCTGTCCGGCTCGTATTGAAGCCCCGGCGTGAAGGCCAGGATGGGCGTGAACTTCTTCCAACCCTCCCGGCCCGTCTCCACGAGGAGGGTCACATTCCCTCCCAGCTTGGCCCGCCACACCTCATCGGACGGGATCCAGGCGTGTCCTGCCCGAATGGCCAGGGGAAGGCCTTCGCCGGGCTGAATGAGGGGGAAGAGGGTGAACTCCAGGGCGTGGTGCTGCTCCACCCAGTGGGTGTAGCCGACCCCCAGCATGAAGTAGCCTCCAAAGGCCAGGGAGACGTGGATGCGGTCTCCCGGCAGCCTGGACTGACCCCTGACACCCCGGGGCATCAGGATCCCCGGAAGGAAGAGAAGGACGAGGGTCAGGACGGCAAAGGTCCTGTGCCCCGGGGGGGGGACGGTGTTCCTGGGGGTCATCACTTCTCCTGGCTGAGGGGCCCCGGGCAGGGGATAACCCGAACTTGACTCCCGAAGGCCGGTCTGGCCAGAGCCCGGCCACATCTGGACCCGATCCCCTCCTCTCGCTAGAGTCAGGGATGGACGAAGGCCCGATCAAGGGGTCTCTGGCCTCCGTCGCGTTACAAGCCTCTGGACAAGGACTCCCGCCATATCTGAACCCATGAGGTCTGAACCATGGCTCGGACACGCATTCTGATTCTCGGCGCCGCCGGGAAGGACTTTCACGTATTCAACACCCTGTACCGGGACGACGATTCCGTCGAGGTCGTGGGTTTCACGGCCGAGCAGATTCCCCACATCGACGACCGGATCTACCCGGCCTCCATCGCCGGGGACCTGTACCCCGACGGGATTCCCATCTATCCCGAGGATGAGCTCGACGAGCTCATCGGCAAACTCGAGGTCGACCGCTGCGTCATGGCCTACTCCGACGTCTCCCACGAGTACGTCGGCCACCTGAGCGCACGGGTCACGGCTCTCGGTCCCGGCTTCGAGCTGCCCAGCGAGACGCGGACCATGTACAAGTCCTCCAAGCCCGTGGTGGCGGTCTGCGCATCCCGGACCGGGGTGGGGAAGAGCCAGACCTCCCGGGCCGTGGCAAGAGCGCTGGGGGCAGCCGGGAAGAAGGTGGCGGTCATCCGTCATCCCATGCCCTACGGGGACCTGGCCAAGCAGCGGGTGCAGCGCTTCGCCGAGGAAGAGGACCTGGTGAAGCACGAGGTGACCATCGAGGAGCGGGAGGAGTACGAGCCTCACATCGCCAACGGCTCGGTGGTCTTCGCCGGCGTGGACTACGGCGCCATCCTGGAGGAGGCGGAGAAGGAGTGCGACGTCATCCTCTGGGACGGGGGCAACAACGACACTCCCTTCTATGTGCCCGACGTCCACATCACCCTGGTGGATCCCCACCGGCCGGGCCACGAGCTCAGCTACTACCCCGGTGAGACCAACGTCCGCATGGCCGACGTCATCCTCATCAACAAGGTGGCCACGGCCAACCCCGAGGACGTGCAGACGGTCCGGGAGAACGTGATGGCGGTGAACCCGTCCGCCACGATTCTCGAGGCGGCGTCGCCCATCTTCGTGGACGATCCTGCGGTGCTGAAGGGCAAGAAGGTCCTGGTCGTCGAGGACGGCCCGACGCTGACCCACGGGGGAATGAAGTACGGTGCAGGCACCATCGCGGCCCGGCGGGCCGGCGTCGCCGAGCTCATCGACCCCCGGCCCTTCCTGGTGGGTGAGCTCAAGGAGACCTTCGAGACCTATCCCGAGCTGGGCATCCTTCTTCCGGCCATGGGCTACGGGGAGAAGCAGACGAAGGATCTGGAGGCCACCATCGCCAGGGCGGTGGAGGGCGGTGTGGAGGCCGTTGCGGTGGGGACCCCCATCGACCTGGCCCGCATCGTGAAGATTCCGGTGCCCAACACCCGGGTGCGCTACGAGCTCCAGGTCATCGGCCAGCCCACCCTGGAGGACGTTCTGGCTCCGGTCCTGAAGTAGAGGTCAGGATTCCCGGGAGGGGGCCCGGAGCCTCCGGGCCTCCTCCTCTCCCGCCTCCATCCCCGCCCGGGCGGCCTCCCCACGGAACCCTCGCCTCGCCAGATATCCATAGAGGCGCCGCCTGGCCTTCTCACGCTCTTCGCTGAACCGGGGGCCCAGGAGGTGCTCCAGCGTCCGGGGGCTCTGTTTTCTCACCCACGCTCGGGCCGCCTTCCGGGCCAGCTCCAGCTCCGTGAGACCCTCGTCCTTCAGGACCTCCTCCATGGCCTGGTCCACGCGGGGCCCATCGACCCCTTTTCGTCTGAGCTCGGATCGAAGGAGGGCGGCGCTCCTGGGAGAGAGCCGGACCCGGTCCCGGATCCAGGCCCGGGCGAAGAAATCGTCGTCCAGGTAGCTCCGCTCCTCCAGCCAGCGGAGGCAGCCCTCCACCTCCCCTTTCCCGAATCCCTTCCGGCGGAGGCGGTCCCGGAGCTCCTCGGTGCTGCGAACGCGGGCGGAGAGGAGATTCAGTGCGGCGTCGAGAAGGGCCTCGTCGGGGGCTTCCGGCGGCAGGTCGCCCTCCCCCGGCGGCAGGTCGCCCTCCCCCGGCGGCAGGTCGCCCTCCCCCGGCGGCAGATTCCCCTCCCCCGGCCGCGGATCGCCTTTTCCCGGCGAGTCGTCCCGGACCTCATCCTGTGGCCGTGAACCCACCGCTGCACCTCAGGTTCAAGCCCTCCTGCTGGATGACCAGGTCGAAGGCGTCGCCGGGGTCCACGGGTAGCCTCTCGGTAAAGCATTTGCGGCCGGCCAGGAAGTCGAGCTCCAGGTAGATCTCGGTGGCGTAGTCCAGGGAGAAGGTGAAGGTATCCTCCCGCTTTCCCGTGATGACGCCCAACCGTTCCCGGGTTCCCGTGGTGACGGCGTAGAGCGTCACGTCGGAGAAGGCGAGATTGGTGACGTGGACGGTTACCTCATCGGCACCGGCGCCGGCTGGGAAGGGGCTGCCCGCTTCCCCCTTGGTGAGGTTCCTTCCGGTTCTGCAGGCACCGAGGAAGAGGACTACGATGGCCGTCAAGAGGACGGTGCTTCGCCGGGAGGCCATGGACACATCCTTGTGTTTCGCCCTGTTCGGGCTTCGGAACCGAAGGCGGAAGAGGGGCCGGAGGCACCGCACGAGGGAGAACGTGCTCCATCCTGCGTGCTCTATCCCCATGTCCCTTCTATCTTCGAAGGAGAGCATGAGTTCCACGAAGCGCGCAGACAACACGTCGTTCCAACGACTCGAAAGGGAAGTGAGAAAGTCATGGAATGGGCTCGTCCTCCCGCTGTCGCAGGTCGTTTCTACCCCGATGAGGAGGGGACCCTCGAAAGAACCGTCCGGGAGCTCCTGGAGCCGGCCCGAAGCCCGGGGATCGGGGAGTCCGAGGAAGACGCGAAGGCCGGTTCGGGCCCCAAAGCCGTCATCGCTCCCCACGCCGGGTACGTCTACTCCGGGCCGGTGGCGGCATCGGTCTACGCCCGCCTGGCGCCCCTCCGGGACAGGGTGAAGCGGGTCGTCCTCCTGGGGCCGGCTCATCGGTATCCCTTCCGGGGACTGGCGGCGTCCAGCGCCGGGGCCTTTCAGACGCCCCTGGGCCTGGTCCCCCTGGACCGGGAGGGGATGGAGGAGGCCCTGAAGCACCCGAGGGTCCAGACCCTGGATCAGGCCCACGAGGGGGAGCACAGCCTGGAGGTCCATCTTCCCTTCCTCCAGACCGTGCTGGGGGACTTCAGCCTCGTGCCCCTGGTGGTGGGGGAAGCCGAGGCCGAGGAGGTGGCGGAGGTCCTGGCCGTCCTCTGGGGCGGCCCGGAGACGCTCGTCGTGGTGAGCTCCGACCTGAGCCACTTTCTTCCCTACGACGAGGCGGTGGAGGTGGACGAGCGAACAGCCCGGGCCATCGAGGCCCTGAAGCCCCGGGAGATCGGTCTCGACCAGGCTTGCGGGAGGCTTCCCCTGGGTGGACTTCTCCTCAAGGCACGGGAGGAAGGGCTGGGGGTGGAGCGGGTGGATCTCCGCAACTCCGGAGACACGGCGGGGCCCCGGAACCAGGTGGTGGGGTACGGAGCCTGGCTCTTCTCCTGACGAGCTTTCCTCACCCTTCCTGCAGATACCAGCGCCGGCGGATGAGGTCGCGGTAGACGGTGACGATGCGCCCGTCCTCCAGGGCCAGGCGGGCGTAGCGGCGGGAGATGGGATCCCGCCACCACTCGTCGTCCACCTGCCAGATCTCCAGGATTTGCCGGACCTTCCGCATCCCTCCTTTCAGGTAGAGGAGACGGGGGCGTCCCCCCCTCCCCGTCCGGACTCTCAGGGGACGGGGGGCGTTCAGGGGGCGGAGGGCTTCAGCGTTGAATTTGTTCATGGCTCGAAGTTCAGGAGGGCATAACGACGCTCCGGAATCCGGGACCAGGGATCCACCTCCACCACCCGGTAGAGGGGAGAATGGCCCAGCTTCAGCTTCAGCTCCTTCACCGCCTCCTTCAGGGCGTGGGGCACCGTCCCGTCCTCCAGAGCCAGACTTCCCGTTTCCCGACCCGCTTCTTCCTTTCGCTGAAAGAGACCCGTCTGGGTGCTGGCGGCGCCGAACCGGAAGAGCTCCACGGCCAGCTTCTCCACGGCCCGTTGGGGAGGGGAGAGGCTCATCTTCCCCCGGAGGGGAAAGGCCAGGGCGTCCTTCCGGGCCGTGGGCTCCCGGAGCACCACCTCCACGGACCAGGATCCACCTCCCTCCAGGTGGGCCCGGAGGCGCACGCCCCGGACGCTCCGGCCCCGGCGGGCCGGCCGGGCCAGGGCCCGGTCCAGGAGGCGGTCCAGGGCCCCGTGGAGGGTCTCGGTGCGTCCCACCGGGGAAGGGAAGTCCAGGGAGACCCGGATGGGCCGGGGGCGGTGGAGGGGACGGACCGGGTCCAGTCGTCGCCCCGTGGCCCAGGCCAGGGCTTTCCTCCCCTGGGCGCCGAACTGTCCCACCAGGGCGGGCTCCGGGAGGGCGATGAGATCCTCGAGGCGGGTGATGCCCAGGCGCTCCAGGCGCCGGATCATGAGGGGGTCCACCGGGAGGACGGAAACGGGACAGGAGGCCAGGAAGGAGGGGAGTTGGGGGTGGGAAATCAGCACGGGCTTTCCGGGCCGGGACCGTGCCGCCGCCACCCAGGCCCCGAACTTTCCCGGGGCCCGGCCCACCCGGGTCGCCGCCACCAGGGGCCGGGGAAGGACCTCCAGGAGGGCACGGAGGGCCGCCACGGCCTGGCGGGAGGGAGGGCCGTGAAGGCGTTCCATTCCGTCCATCCCCACGAAGACCCTTCCCCGTCCCGCGGGCTCCACCACGGGACTCAGCTCCATGAGGCACTCCACCACCTCTTCCTGGGCGGCGTCGTAATGGGACGGATCCGGCTCCAGGAGGGTGAGGGAGGGACAGAGGGCGATGGCCTGGGAAACCCGTTGCCCGGGACGGACCCCGGCCTCCGCCCCCCGCTCCGAGACCTGCCAGAGGGTTCGCCGGGTTCCCTCGCCCGGGGAGAGGAGGGCCACGGAGGTCGCATCCAGCTCGGGGGAGCGGACCAGCTCCAGGCGGAGCTCGAAGGTGGGAAGCCACATGCAGAGGGCCTCCCGGCTTCCCGGGAGGGAAGGGGAGGGGGGGGAGCTTTTCCCTGTCCCCTCCGTGTCCAGGGGGAGGGGAGGCGCATGGTGCAGCTCTGCCATGGCATCATCGAAGGACTCGAGGGTACCGAATAAAAAGCGAAACCGAAAATAACCCGAAGAAAAAGGACGTGCAATGACGAGAGGCCAGGGGGGTGTTGCGAAAGGGAGGTGCGGCCGCGGTCGGGCCGAGCGGTCTCAGTTGAGGCAACACCCTTCTAGAGAAAAGGTGCCCGATTCCGCCTGGCCGTGCCTTCGCACGGCGGAGCTTCGTTGTATCTTGTATGCTCGTTTCCTTATGGAGTCCGGGTTCGGTGCGGGCCCCCGCCGAGTCGTGCACGAGCTTGCGGTGCCGTCCGATTCCCACTGTCCAGAGAGTTTCCGCGAGGCCGAACAGCCATGAACGTCACGCTCCACACCGCCGACCCCCTGACCCATCCCTCCCCCCTCATGGTCCTGCCCCTGGCCAAGGGCACCGGGAGTCCGGAGGGGGTTCTGGCCGCCGCCGACCAGGCCGTGGGAGGAGCGTTGGGGCGAGCGCTGGAGGAGGAGGACATCACCGGCAAGCTCGAGGAGACCCTCCTCCTCTTCCCGGGACCGGACTCGGCTCCGGGGCGTCTTCTGATCATGGGAATGGGAGCTGCGGACGAGGTGGAGGCCGAGACCCTGCGGAAGATGGCGGGCCGGGCCGTCCGGGTGGCCGAAGGGCTGGGAATCACCGGCATCTCTTTCTGGCTGGATCCCTCCATCCCCGTGGACCCGGCCCTGGCGGCCCAGGCCGTCACCGAGGGGGCGGTTCTGGCTTCCTGGCGCTTTCGGGAGCTGAAGACCCGGACGGACCCCGACACCCGCGACACCGAGGTGACGGAGCTCGTCCTTCTCTCCCGGAGGGAGGAGGCCGAGGTCCGAATGGGAATGGGCATCGGGCTGGCCCAGGCCAGGGGAGAGAACTTTGCCCGCACCCTCCAGGCCAGGCCCGGGAACGTGGCTACCCCCACCCATCTGGCCGAGGAGGCCAGGCGGATGGCCGAGGAGCTCGGCCTCCGGGTCACCATCCTGGGGCCGAAGGAGATGAAGGACGAAGGGATGGGCGCTCTTCTGGCGGTGGCCCGGGGCTCGGACCAGGAGCCCCGACTCATCATCCTCGAGCACCGGGGCGGAAAAGAGGATGAAGCTCCCCTGGTTCTGGTGGGGAAGGGGCTCACCTTCGACGCCGGCGGCATCAGCATCAAGCCGTCCTCGGGCATGGAGGACATGAAGTACGACATGTCCGGAGGTGCGGCCGTCCTGGGTGCCCTTCACGCCGTGGGCGAGCTCTCCCTCCCCATGAACGTGGTGGGCATCGTGCCCAGCTCGGAGAACCTCCTGTCGGGTAGCGCTGTAAAACCGGGAGACGTCATTCACACCCGGGAGGGAAAGACGGTGGAGGTCCTGAACACCGATGCCGAGGGACGCCTGATCCTGGCCGACGCCCTGTCCTATGCCCGGACCTTCGATCCGGCGGCGGTGGTGGACTGCGCCACCCTCACCGGGGCCTGTGTTGTGGCGCTGGGTCACCACGCCTCGGGGCTCCTGGGAACCGACGAGGAGCTGATCCGGGCCCTCCGGGAGGCGGGGGACCGCTCGGGTCAGCGGTGTTGGCCCCTCCCCCTGTGGAAGGAATACCGGGAACAGCTCGACAGCACGGTGGCGGATCTCAAAAACATCGGGGGCCGCCCCGCCGGGACCATCACGGCGGCGGCCTTCCTGAGGGAATTCGCCGGTGACGGTCCGTGGGCCCACCTGGACATTGCCGGAACGGCCTACGGGGAGGAGAAGATCTCCTATCAGCGAAAGGGCGGGTTCGGCACGCCCACCCGCCTCCTGGTGGAATGGGTGAGGAGCCGCCTGGCGTGAAGCTCCTCCGGGGCCCTTCCCGCCTCCCTCCGGTGCCGGCCCACGGGGCCGCGGTCCTGGCCCTGGCCGTCTTCCTGGCCCTTCCCCGGAGCGGGGGGGGGCAGGTGGTGCCCGACACGATTCCCCCCGACTCCCTGCCCGAGATGGTGACTCCCGACGACTCCCTGGCCGCCCAGGAAACCCCGGGCGACACCATCAACCCCCGGGACACCCTCCCGGCCGTGGTTCTCCCGGCCATGGCCCGGCCCATTCCGGTGGGGTGGGAGACGGGCGTGTGGGAGTGGAGCCGGGACGAGATCCTGGGGAGCCGGGCCATCACCCTGGCCGAGCTCGTGGCCCAGGTCCCCGGGGTGGTGAGGGTGAGGGGAGGGGACTACGGGATGCCCAGGTCGGCGTCGGTCTTCGGGTCCGGAGGGGCCCGGCTCAGGGTCTTCAGGGACGGCCTGGAGATTCTCCCCCTGGAGGGGAGCACCCCCGATCTCACACGCGTGCCTCTGGGGGGACTTGCATCGGTGCGGGTCATCCGTTCCGCCGGGGAGCTCCGCATCGAGCTGGAGAGCCTCCTCACGGAGGGTGGCCGGGCCTACTCCCTCATTGAAGCCGGGACGGGAGACCTGAACACGAATCTCTTCCGGGGGACCTTCCTTCATCCCCGGGCCTTCGGAGGAGCCGTGGCCCTTGCCCTGGACCGGGTGGACACCCAGGGACCCCGGGGGCGGGAGGAGGGAGCCGGCTGGGGGGGATGGATCCGGTACGCCCGTCCTCTCCGGGGAAGTGGCTCGCTGGTCTTCGACTACTCCACCATGACGTCCACCCGGGGGCAGCTCTACGATCCGGAGAAGGCCAACCGCTCGGACTGGTCGGTGCGCACCCGCTGGAATCCCCTGCCGGGGCTGGTGGGCGACCTCTTCTATGGTGGTTCCTCCCTGAAGACGGAGGAGCCGGACACCTTCGAGTTCCGGCCCCGGGACCACACGCGTTACGGGGCGATCCTGGGATATGAATCCGATTGGGTTCGGAGCCGGGGCAGGCTGGAGAAGCTCACGGGAGAGGGGGTTCCGGGGACGAGGGCGGCACTGGATGTGGATGCCGGCCTGGGGCGGTTCGGAGGCGTGGCCGCGGAATGGAGCTGGGAGGATTGGGAGGAGCGGTCCCTTTCCAGGACACGCCTCAGGGCCTGGACGACACCCCTTTTCGGGCTGTCCCTCTTCGCCGAGACGGGCTCGGGGGAGTGGGGGCTCCCCTATCTCTCACCCATTGTCATTCCCGGCGATACCGCCACCGGGGAAGGAGAAGAGCCCTCCCCCCCTGATACCCTGGACTCTCCCGTTCCGGGCCCCCGGTTCACCCGGCACGAGGGAACCCGGTATGGAGTCCGGTTCGGGTGGCGGGGGTTGGCCCTGGGAGGGGCCCGCGTGGAGGTCGAGACGGATTCCCTCTTCCTCATGGGACTCCCCATGGACCGCTCGGGGCAGACCCTCCCTGGAGGCAAGCGCAGGGGTCTGGAGATCTGGGGACGGATGCCCCTGTACTTCCAGAATCTGGCCCTGGAGGGCTCGGCCCAGTGGTGGGACCAGGAAGAGGACGTCTGGAAGACGGACGAGGACGGGGAGCCCACCTCCGAGGCCCTCCCCGAGGAGGAGATGCCATGGCGCTACCTTCCCCGGCGAAATTACGATGCCCGCCTCGCCTTCCATGACACCTTCCTCTCCACGGGAAACCTGGAGGTCTGGTTCGACGTGGGGGTGAAGGGGCGGGACCCCATGGTGGTCCCCTTCCTGGACGAGGAAACGCTCCAGAACCCGTCGGGCCCGGCGCCGGTCATGGTTCCCTTCCAGCAGAGCTGGTTCGCCCGTCTCCAGATCCGTGTCGTCACCGTCCGGGCCTTTATCATGTGGGAGAACATCAGCGTCCGGCGACGGAATCAGGACATTCCCGGACGGATCTTCCCGGCGACCCGATCCATCTACGGTGTTCGCTGGGTCATGAGGAACTGAGGAGGATCGGATGATCCGGAGCATGACGGGATTCGGGGAGGCCCGGGGGGAGGTCGCCCGGGGGACGCTGAGGGTCGCGGTGAAAACGGTGAACCACCGCTTCTTCAATCCGCACCTTCGCGTGCCCTCGAGTTTTGAAAGGCTTGAAGGTACTATACAACAATGGCTTAAGAGATTCTTCTTCAGAGGTCACATCAACCTGACCATCGCCTTCGAGCAGGACCGGGAGCTGAGCGACGACCTCCTCCCGGAGCTGGATCTGGAGCGGGCCCGCCATTACGCCGGGCTCCTGCGGAGTCTCAGGGAGGAGCTGGGGCTGGAGGGCACTCCGGAGCTCACCTCCCTTCTGCGGTTCGACGACATTTTGCGGATCCCGGAGCGAGCGGGTCCGGAAGCGGAGCTGGATCCGGAGGTCCTGGAGGCTCTGGTTCGGGAGGCCGCTCAGGGGGCGCTGGCGATGAGGGAGGCCGAGGGAGCTCGCCTGGCTGAGGATCTCCGGGACCGCCTCAGCGCCATGGAAGACGGCCTCGAAACGGTCCAGGAGCGGGCTCCGATTCGCCTGGTGGCGGAGCGGGACCGCCTCCGGACGGCCATCCGGGAGCTGACCGAGCAGGAAGATGTGGACGAGGACCGCCTGGCCCGGGAGGTGGCGTATCTTTCCGAGAAGTGGGACATCAACGAGGAGATTGTCCGCTTCGGCGCCCATCTGCAGGCCTTCCGGGACACCCTGGGTGAGGAGGGCAACGATTCCGTAGGAAAGCGGCTGGGTTTTCTGGTTCAGGAGATGCACAGGGAGGCCAACACCATTGCGGCCAAGGCCAACGACCTGGAGATGAGCCACGCTTCGGTGGCGATTCGCGAGGAGCTGGAGCGGCTCAGGGAGCAACTGGAGAACGTGGAGTGATGGAGACGAACCCGGGACCCGCAGAACCCGGCAGTGGACCTTCCCCCGTGGTCCTTTCTGCGCCCTCAGGGGCCGGAAAGACCACCATCGTCCGGGCACTGGTGGAAGGAGGGGATGGTTTCGCCTTCTCCACTTCGGCCACCACGCGCCGGCCCCGGGAGGGGGAGGCCCACGGCGTGGACTACTGGTTCGTCTCCGAGGAGACGTTCCGGGGGATGATCGCCGGCGGGGAGCTGGCCGAGTGGGCCGAGGTCCACGGGAATCTCTACGGCACCCCCAAGAAAAGCCTCGAGAAAGCGGGGGCCCGGGGATGCCGGGTCATCCTCGACATCGACGTCCAGGGAGCTCGTCAGATCCGGGAGACAGTTCCCGAAGCGCTCCTTATGTTTATCTTACCACCGTCGGTGGAGGCCCTCGTCCAGCGTCTTTCCGAAAGGGGCACCGAGAAGGAGGATGTCCTCCGCCTTCGCTTGACCACCGCCCTCCGGGAGCTGGAGGCGGCCGAAGACTTTGACTTCTTCATCGTCAACGACGACCTGGAGCGGGCTGTTCAGGAGGTCCGGAGCCTTGCCCGGTCGGGGAAGCCTCCCCCGTCGGGTACCTCGGGATCTCCCGAGGACGCCGGGACCCTCAGGAAGGGGATCGAGGCCCTCCTCTCGGAGGACCAGTTCCAGCCCAATCGTTGAAGCAGGATGAAACACAGGGACGACAGATGCGCGTTTTCACACCGGACGAAGTGGCCGAGAACACCTACAGCAAGTACCTGGGCGTCCTGGTGGCGGCCCGGTACGCCCGGGAGCTGAACGCCCTGCCCAGGGAGACTCTTCCCCTGGGTCGGGAAAAAAAGCTCACCACCCGGGCCCTCGAGGCCCTCACCTCGGGCCAGATCGAGTTCCGGCTGGTGAAGCGGCGTCAAAGTGAGGAGTAGTCCCGTGGCCCGCAGGGTCCTTCAGCCGAAACGCCCCTGGGAGGGGCGGCGGGTGGTGCTGGGTGTCACCGGGGGAATCGCGGCCTACAAGACGGTCCAACTGGCTCGGGATCTGACCCGCCTGGGGGCCAAGGTCGAGGTGGTCATGACCCCCGGAGCCGAGCGGTTCGTCCAGGCCCTATCCTTCCGGGGCGTGACGGGGAGGGATGTCCACACCAGTCTTTTCACCGGCACGGGGCCGGCGGTTCACATCAAGCTGGCCAAGAAGGCCGACGTGATCGTGGTGGCACCGGCCACGGCGGACTTCATGGCCCGGGCGGCCCAGGGCATGGCCGATGACCTCCTTTCTACCCTCCTCCTGGCAACCCGGGCTCCGGTGGTCGTGTGTCCCGCCATGAACGAGCGGATGTATGCCCATCCCCAGACCCGGCTCAACCTGGAGCACCTCCGAAACAACCTGGGCTACCACATTGCCGGACCCGGCAAGGGACCCCTGGCCTACGGGGAGGGGGATGGACCCGGGAGAATGCTGGAGCCCGAGGAGATCGCCGAGCACGTGGGTCGGGCCCTGGGCCGGGATCCGGCCTGGGAGGGTCGCCAGATCCTCATCACGGCCGGACCCACCCGGGAGCCCCTGGATCCCATCCGCTTCGTGGGGAACCGGTCTTCGGGCCGGATGGGGTTCGCCCTGGCCAGGGCCGTCTGGCGGAAGGGAGCCGAGGTCACCCTGGTTTCCGGCCCCTCGTCCCTCCCGGACCCTCCGGGGATCCGGACGGTGAGGGTGGAGACGGGGGCGGAGATGAAGGCCGCCGTCATGGAGCACCTGCCCCGGGCCGATGTCCTCTTCTTTGCCGCCGCCGTGTCCGATTTCCGGCCCCTGGATCCCCAGGGGAAGAAGATGAAGCGCTCCCGCACCGGGGGTGAGCTGGAGATCAAGCTCCTGCCCACCGATGACATTGCGTTGGCGACTCTGGAAGGGCGCAAACCCGGAGCCGTGGCCCTTGGCTTCGCTCTGGAAACGGAAGATCTCAAGGACAACGCCCGGCGCAAGTTGAAGGAGAAGGGCTTCGCCCTCATTGCGGCCAACAGTCCCCTGGACCCGGGAGCGGGGTTCGAGGTGGATACCAACAAGGTGACGATCCTGGACACCGAGGGAGGGGTGGAGGAGCTTCCCCTCCTTTCCAAGGAGGAGGTGGCGGAGAAGCTCCTGGACCGCCTCTCCCGCCTCCTTCCCGACGGGGCGTGACCGACTCGGGTCCCGACCCCGGCGATGTGGCCCGCTACCTTCGGCAGCAGGGCGAGATCGGAGGCGGCACGGTCTTCCTGAGCGGTCTCACCGCTGCCGAGGTTCTCGAGTTGGCGGCAGAGGGAGGGCGGGGAGGGGCCGAGGAGGGAGAGGAGGGGCCGCCGTCCTCCTCCCGGGCTTCCCGGACCCCCCGGGGCGGAGGGCCGGAGTACGAGAAGCTCGAGGCCCTGGCCGAGGGATGTCGGAAATGCGCTCTCTCGGAGACCCGGACCCATGTGGTCTTCGCCGACGGGAACCCCGGCGCCCGCCTCATGGTGGTGGGAGAGGCTCCGGGAGCCAGAGAGGACGAGACGGGGAAGGCGTTCGTGGGACCGGCGGGGAAGTACCTGGATCTTCTTCTGGCATCGGTGGATCTGTCCCGGGACGACTCGGTCTACATCTGCAACGTCCTCAAATGCCGACCTCCGGGAAATCGGAATCCCCTGCCCGAGGAAATCCAGAGTTGCACGCCCTACCTCCGGCGCCAGATCGAGCTGGTGGCGCCGCAGGCCATCCTGGGCGTGGGCACCTTCGCCGGCCAGTTCCTCACAGAAAAGTCCATGCCCCTGGGGCGACTCAGAGGAGAAGTGTATAGTTACGAAGGAGTGCCCGTCGTGGTGACCTACCACCCGGCGGCACTCCTCAGAAGCTCCCGCTACATCGGGGCCACCTGGGACGACCTCCAGCTCCTGAGACAGGTGATGGACGGCGCCTGAGCTTCCCGCCGGCCAGCCGTCCCCGGGGCTCTTCCAGCGCCGTGGAAAAGAGGAAGGATCACCCGACCGTGGATCAACAGACTTCCCCGACGTCGCACCCGTCCACGGGATTCGACCGGCAACCCCCCTTCTCCCTGGAAGCCGAGATCTCGGTACTGGGAGGGATGCTCATCGACCGGGACGCGGTGGCCCGAGCCGTGGAGGTGGTCCGTGACTCCATGTTCTACCGGGAGGCCCATCGGCGCATCTACCGGGCCATGACCCGTCTTTTCGAGCGGGGAGACGTCATCGACGTCATCACCCTGAGCGAAGAGCTGAAGACCACGGGAGAGCTGGATGGAGCCGGCGGGCTTCCCTATCTGGCCGAGCTCCTGGATGCCGTGCCCACCGCGGCCAACATCGAGTATCATGCCCACATCGTGCGGAACAAGGCTCTCCTGAGGCATCTCATCGAGGCTGCCAGCACCATCATCCGTGACGTCTACGACCAGGGAGAGAAATCGGTGGAGGAGGTCCTGGACGAGGCGGAGCAGCGGGTGTTCCAGGTCGCCCAGAGCCACGATCGCGGCGGGTTCGTGTGGATCAAGGAGATCCTCTGGCCCACCTTCGAGCACATCGAGCGCCTTCAGGACGCAAAAGCAGGTGTGACGGGAGTGCCCACGGGCTTTGCGGACATCGACAAGATGACCACGGGGCTCCAGAAGGGAGACCTCTGCATCGTGGCCGCCCGGCCCGCCATGGGAAAGACCTCCTGGGTCCTGAACGTGGCCCAGACGGCGGCCATCGAGCACAATGTTCCGGTTGCCATCTTCAGCCTGGAGATGGGCAAGGAGCAGCTCGTCCAGCGCCTCCTCTGCGCCGAGGGGCGGGTGGACAACCAGCGCCTCCGAAGGGGACAGCTTTCCGCCGACGAGTACCAGCGGCTGGCCGCTGCGGCGGGGCACCTGAACACGGCCCCCCTCTGGATCGACGACTCGCCGGGAAGCACGGTGCTGGAGATGCGGGCCAAGGCCCGGAGGCTGAAGGCCGAGACGGACATCGGGCTCCTGGTCATCGACTACATGCAGCTCATGGCCGGCCACGGGCGGGCAGAGAGCCGGGTTCAGGAGGTGAGCGAGATCTCCCGGGGCCTGAAGTCCCTGGCCCGTGAGCTGGAGGTGCCCGTGGTGGCGTTGAGCCAGCTCAGCCGGGCCCCGGAGCAGCGGACGGACCGCCGCCCCCAGCTATCGGACCTGAGGGAGTCGGGATCCATCGAGCAGGACGCCGACGTGGTGATGTTCCTGTACCGGCCCGAGTACTACCTGGGGCCCGTGGACAAGGACGGTGAATCCCTGGAAGGGAAGGCGGAGCTGGCCATCGCCAAGCAGCGGAACGGCCCCACGGGCACCGTGAACCTCTTCTTCCACAAGGCCTATACCCGCTTCGATTCGGTGACGGCCCAGGAGCTGGAAGAAGCCGTTCCGGGCCCGGGGCCCGGCGACCCCTTCTGAGGGCCTGCAGTTGGCTTCGCCAGACCGGAATCCCGATTCCCTTCCTCCCATGGGGGTGGCCATCCCCGCCGCCGGTTCGGGGGTACGGATGGGTGGGGCCAGAAAACCCTTCCTGGACCTGGCCGGGGAGCCCCTCCTCAAGTGGGCCCTGGAGCCCTTTCTCCTTCTTGCCGAGGTGAAGGCCGTGGCCGTAGCCCTTGCCGAGGAGGATCTCCGGAGGCCGCCCCCCTGGCTCCCGTCCCTGGATCCCCGGATCCTCCTGGTGCCGGGAGGGGCCACCCGGAGCGACTCGGTGGGGGCGGCCCTGGATGCACTTCCCCCGTCGGTGGAGGTTGTGGCCGTCCATGATGCCGCTCGTCCTCTCCTCACCGGGGAGATCATCCGGCGGTGCGTGGAGGCCGTGGGGCCCGGCCGGGGAGCCGTGGCAGGGTGGCCGGCAGTGGATACCCTCAAGGAGGTGGGGGAGGATGGGCAGATCGTAGGCACCCCGCCCCGGGATCGCATCTGGCATGCCCAGACGCCCCAGGTCTTTCCCCGGGATCTCATTGTTCGGGCCTACCGAAATGCCCGGGAGAAGGGCATTGTGGACACGGATGATGCGGCCCTGGTGGAGCGGATCGGTGGAGCCGTATTTATGGTCGAGGGGGGGGCGTTCAACATCAAGGTGACCAGACCGGGAGATCTCGAGCTGGCCGAGCTTCTTCTGCGAAGAGAGGGGCATGGAGCCTAGACTGCTGGAAGTCTGGGGAGAACCGCCGGACCAGGACCTCCTGGAGGTCGTGGCCCGACACCTGGAGGGTGGTGGCCTGGTGGCCATGCCCACGGAGACGGTCTACGGGTTCGGGTGTGCCCTTCAGGAGGCCGCCCTGAAGGAGGTGAAGCGACTCAAGGGGCGGGGCCCCGGAAAGCCCTTCCTGGTTCTGATTCCCGGAGCAGAGTCGGTTCCCGACCTCTCCTGGACCCCCGAGGCCCGGGAGTTTGCCTCCGTGTTCTGGCCGGGCGCCCTCACTCTGGTGCTGAAGGATCCGAAGCGCAGGTTTCCCAGGGGTGTGAGAAGCGTCGTGGATACCGTTGCCGTCCGCGTGAGCCCTCATCCGGTGGCCAAGGGGGTGGTGGAGGCCCTGGGGGCGCCGGTGGCTTCCACCTCGGCCAATCCCCCCGGCGGGGTTCCGGCCCTTACGGCACGGGAGGCCCGGGAGACGGCGGCGGCCCTGGGCGCCGGAAGCGACCTCTGGGTTCTGGACAGCGGCCCCCTGCGTCCGTCGGCATCCTCCACCATTATCGATTGCTCGGGTCCGGAACCGGTAGTGAAGCGAGCTGGCGCCATTCCCGTGAACCGGCTTCGATGCGTCCTGCCCGGGCTCTCCGATCCTTCATGACCCCTTCGAACCGTCTCCGAGGCCCATGCCCACGCCCATGAGAATCCTCTTCGTTTGCAGCGGGAATACCTGCAGGAGTCCCATGGCCACGGTCCTGGCAGAAGAGCTCTCCCCGGAGGTGGGCCTGGAGCATGTGGAGATCCGCTCGGCGGGGACGTCCGCCGTGCGGGGATTCCCGGCCAGCGGAGGAGCTCGGAGGGCCGCGGGTCGCCACGGCCTGGACCTGACCCGTCACAGCTCCACGCCCCTGGGGCCGGAGGCGGTGGAGTGGGCCGATGTGATCTTCGCCATGAGCCCCTCCCACCTCCAGCGGGTGCGGGAACTGGGGGGAGGGGACCGGGCCACTCTTCTGGGAGCCTTTGCCATGGGTGAGGTGGATGATGAGAGCGGTCATCTCGCCGTCCCGGATCCCTTTGGCGGTGACGACCGGGTCTACCACGACACCTTTGGAACGCTGCGAGACTACGTGAAGATGGCGCTGAGACGGTTGGCCGAACGAGGTGAAAGCCGATGAACCGTATGTCCGGCCATCGGGTGACGTCACGGACGCGGGTGTTCGCCCTCATCGGCGATCCGGTGGTCCACTCCTGCTCCCCGGCCATCCAGAACGCCGCCCTGGCCGAGCTGGGGCTGGACGGGATCTATGTGGCCCTCCGGTCCAATGCGGAGGACATGGTGGGGTTTCTCAGGGGGCTGGCCGGGAGCGGCGGCGGCGGAAACGTCACCCTGCCCCACAAGGAGAAGGCCGCCACGGTGGTGGATGCCCCTTCCTCGGCGGTCCGCAGGACGGGGGCTTGCAACACCTTCTGGCTCGAGGACGGCAAGGTCCACGGCGACAACACGGATGTCGAGGGCCTGGGACGGGCCCTGGACCGCTTCATGGCGGGAGGGGTGGAGGGGAACCGGGTGCTCGTGCTGGGCGCCGGTGGTGCGGCTCGAGCGACCCTCGTGGCCCTCATGGACGAAGGCGTTGAGGAGATCCACCTCCTGAACCGGACCCATGAGCGGGCCAGGGCCGTGGCCCGGCGCATCGGCGGGGAGCGGGTCCGGGTCCTGGACGATGCCCGGCAGGTCGAGGGGGCCTCGTATGATCTGGTCCTGAACACCACGAGCCTGGGACTCGGGGAAGACGACGCCCTGCCCCTGGATCCCGGGATCCTGGGCCGGGCCGGGGCCGTCATGGACCTGGTCTACGCTCCCGGTCCCACCCCCTTCGTTCGCCGGGCCCGGGAGCTGGGTATCCGAGCCGAAGACGGGCGGGAGATGCTGGTGCAGCAGGGGGCCGTTTCCTTCGAGCGCTGGTGGGGCCGTGCACCGTCCCTGGAGGTCATGCGGTCGGCCCTGGAGGAGCAGCTCGAGTCTTGAACGCCACGGGGCTGGCCCGAGAACTCCTGGAGCTTCTCCTTCCCCGAGCCTGCCTGGGTTGTGGGGACCGGGTCCCCCCCGAGGATCCCCGGGGCCTTGTTTGCTCCCGTTGCGTAACCCTCCTTCGTCGACCGCCGGCTCCCCGCTGTTCCCGGTGCGACCTGCCCCTGGGGACCGGACACGCCCCCGAGGAGGACTGTCTCGAATGCTCTGAATGGCCCGAGAGCCTCCGGACGGCCCGGGCCGCGGTGATCCTGGAACCTCCGGCGGATGCCCTGGTACATGCTCTGAAGTACGGAGGCTGGAGACCTCTGGGGAGTCTGATGGCCGGGCGGATGGGAGCCCTCGCCGCTTCAGAGCTCCAGAGGGGTGGGGCCGGGGCCCACCAGGACCGGGCGTCGTGGATGGTGGTTCCGGTCCCCACGACTCGCTCCCGGGCCCGGCACAGGGGATACAACCAGGCGGCCGTTCTGGCCGAGGAGGTGGCCCGCCGTCTCGGACTCCCCCTGGTCCATGCCCTGGAGAGGCCCGGAGGGCGAACTCAGGTTCGCCTGGGGCCCATGGAACGGAGAGCCAACGTTCAGGGCACCTTCAGGTTGATCTCCTCCTCCGGGTCCCCCGTGCGGGACGGCAAGGTTATTCTCATAGACGATGTCCTGACTACCGGGGCCACGGCCGGATCCGCCGCCGAGGCCCTGGCAGGGGGGGGAGCAGGCGAAGTGCACCTGGTCACCTTCGCCCGATCCCTGCCCTTCGGCACGGCACAACGAAAACCCCGGACGATGTGAAGGCCGGGGTGAGCCATACGACCCTTCATCACCTCGAACGTGAGGAGAACGTCATCCATGTCACTCAGAGTTGCCATCAACGGCTTCGGACGCATCGGACGTCTGGTCCTCAGGATTGCCAAAGAGGCTGGCGGTGAGGATCTGGACTTCATCGCAGTCAACGACCTCACCGATAACAAGACCCTTGCCCACCTCTTCAAGTACGACTCGGTTCACCGGGCCTATCCGGGAACCGTAGAGGCCACCGAGAACGGGATTCGGGTGGATGGAGACGAGATCGAGGTCCTGAGTGAGCGGGATCCGGCCCAGCTTCCGTGGAAAGAGCTGGGGGTGGACATCGTGGTGGAGGGAACCGGGGTGTTCCGGGATCGGCAGGGTGCCGGAAAACACCTGGAGGCGGGAGCCCGGAAGGTCATCATCACCGCACCGGGCAAGAACGAGGACGTGACCCTCGTCCTGGGCGTGAACCAGGAGAAATACGATCCGGCCAACCACCACATCATCTCCAACGCCTCCTGCACCACCAACTGCCTGGCGCCGGTGGTGAAGGTGGTCCTGGACTCCTTCGGGATCCGGAAGGGTCTCATGACCACCATCCACTCCTACACCAATGGGCAGGTCATGCTGGATATGCCCCACAAGGACCTGAGGCGCGGCCGTGCGGGGGCCATGTCCATGATCCCCACCACCACCGGGGCCGCCAAGGCCACGGCGTTGGTCATTCCGGAGGTCGAGGGAATCCTCGACGGAATGGCCATTCGCGTGCCCACGCCGGACGTGTCGCTGGTGGACCTGACGGCGGTGGTGGATCAGGAGACCGATGCCGACGCGGTGAACCAGGCCTTCAAGGAGGCTGCGGCCGGTCCCATGAACGGGATCCTGGATGTCTCCGACGAGCCCCTGGTATCGGTGGATTTCACCGGAAACGGAGCCAGCTCCATCGTGGACGCGCCCATCACCGAGGTCATGGGCGGAAATCTGGTGAAGGTCCTCTCCTGGTACGACAACGAGTGGGGGTATTCGGCCCGGGTCGTGGACCTGGTACGATACGTGGGAGAGAGGCTCTAGAGGGGCTATACCAAAGGGGGGTGCGGCCGCCGGAGGGGCTCAGCGGCAGGTTGTAATCGGGGTTTCCGGGGCCCGTATAATGCAATGATGAAGACGCAAGCGAGGGTTGAGAGGCCCCCGGGGCCACGGCTGGTGGAAGAGACCGGGGAAGCGAGGCTTCCCCAGGACTTCGACACCTGGTTCCGGGAACACAGGCCCACCGTCTACCGCTACGTCAGGTTTCGTCTGGCCACGCGGGAGGCGGCGGAGGACGTCACGTCGGAGGTCTTCATGAAAGCCCTCCGGGCCCTGGATCGGTACGATCCCGACCGGGCTTCGCCACGAACCTGGCTCCTCAGGATTGCCCGGAATGCCGTGACGGACCACTTGAGATCGCTGAAACGCCGGTCCTCCCTCCACGTCTCCCTGGACCGGGCCCCGGATCTCGTGGCCGATCTGCCGTCCCAGGAAGAACGGGTCCTGAGGGAGGAACGGATCGAACAGCTCCTCAATGCGAACCGGGACCTTCGCCCGGCGGACCAGGAGATCCTCTCCCTCCGCTACGGGGCGTGCCTCTCGAACCAGGAAATCGCCGAGGCTCTGAACATCTCGGGGAATGCGGTCGCGGTGAGGATTCACCGGGCATTGGCTCGGCTGAAGGCCGTGGTCGAGAAACAGCGCAGTTCATAAGGATTGACTTTGATGATAAATGGAATGAAACCGGACGATGCGGCCTCCACGGGCCATCTCCCCCCGGAGCTCCGGGAGCTCGACAGGGAGCTGTCGGCCATCCGCATCGAGGAACGTCCCTCCTTCGGCCCGGAGCTGGAGAGGGAGCTGACCCGGAGCTGGCAGGACCTTCCCGGCGACCGGAGCCCGGGGCGAAAGCCCTGGGTCCGCACCCTCCTGGCCGCGGGGCTGGCGGGGTTGATGATCGCCGGGGTGTCCGTGCCCTCGGCCCGTGCCCTGGTGAGGGATCTGGTCAACACGGTGGTGACCGCGGTGGCCTCGGAAGTCACGGCTCCGGTTCCGGAGACCGAGGTGTCCGGCAACGAGGTGGAAGTGCCCGTATTCGCCCCTGCGGAAGCGCCGACGGAGCGGGCTCCGGCACCGCCTCCGGCGTTGAGGACGGAGGAGGAGATCACCGAGGCGGCGGAGGCCTTCACGCCGTCCATGAACATCACCTTCCCCTCCATCCGGTACATGCAGGAAGCGGAGGCCCTCATCGCCTCCTTCTATCCTCTGGCCCTTCAGCGGGCCGGGGTCGGTGGCTCGGTGAAGCTCATGTTCTGGGTGGGTAAGGACGGGGTGCCCGAGAATGTGCAGATGCGGGAAGGGTCCGGCTATCGGAGCCTGAACTACGCGGCCATGCGGGCGGCCCGGGAGCTTCGCTTCGAACCGGCCACCCGGGATGGTGATCCGGTCGGTACCTGGGTGGAGTTCGTCGTACACTTCGTGCCCGGCTCCGGCAGCGGTTTCATGGAGCTGGATCCGGTCGGGTCCGGTGAGGTGGGAGGGTACTGAAAACACATGTCGACAAAGACCGTTGCAGATCTTTCCGACGATGCCATCCGAGGCTGCCGGATCCTCGTCCGGGTGGACTTCAACGTCCCCCTGAACGAGGAGGGCCGGATCACCGACGACACGCGGATCGTCCGGGCCCTTCCGACTCTCTCGCATCTCCTGGAGAGGGGGGGGCGCCTCCTGGTGACATCCCACCTGGGCCGGCCGAAGGGACAGGCGGATCCGGCCCTTTCCCTGGAGCCGGTGGCGGACCACCTGAACGAGCTCCTTTCCTTTCCGGTGCGGTTCTGCCCCGACCTCGTGGGCCGGGAGGCCCGGGAAGCCGCGGAGAAACTGGGGGACGGGGAGCTTCTCCTCCTGGAAAACACCCGGTTCGATCCCGGAGAGACGGAGAACGACGCCGAGCTCTCCCGTGCCCTGGCCGAGCTGGGCGACCTCTTCGTCAACGACGCTTTCGGCACGGCCCACCGGGCCCATGCCTCCACCGTAGGGGCAGCGGAGGCGATCCGGGAGAAGGGGGGGGAAGCGGTGGCGGGCTTCCTCATGGAGAAAGAGATCCAGTATCTGGGACTGGCCCTGGAAAAGCCCGAAGCTCCCTTCGTGGCCCTCCTGGGAGGTGCCAAGATCTCGGGCAAGATCGACGTGATCCATTCCCTCCTTTCACGGGTGGATCGCCTCCTCATCGGGGGGGCCATGGCCAACACCTTCTTCAAGGCCATGGGGCTGGAGGTGGGTGACTCCCTGGTGGAGGACGATCGCCTGGAGATGGCCCGCGCCACGCTGGAAGAGGCGGGCGAGAAGCTGATTCTTCCCGTGGACTGCGTGGTCTCTTCCGAGATCAGCGAGTCGGCCGAGACCCGGGTCGTGGAGAGGGATGAGGTGGGGAAGGGAGACCGGATCGGCGACATCGGGACGGCCACCCGTGCCCTCTTCGGCGAGGAGCTTTCGGAGGCCCGCACGGTGGTCTGGAACGGGCCCATGGGGGTTTTCGAGATGCCCCCCTTCGCCCAGGGGACGCTGGCGGTGGCCGAAGCCGTGGCCGCGGTATCGGACGAGGGCGGGACGACCATTGTGGGAGGAGGAGATTCGGCCTCGGCGGCGGCGGAGGCCGGAGTGGCCGAGCGGCTGAGCCACGTGTCCACCGGGGGAGGCGCTTCCCTCGAGTTCCTGGCCGGAGAAGCCCTTCCCGGAATCGCAGCCCTGGACAGGAAGGAAGGAGATCGGTCATGAGCCGCCGACCCGTCATTTCCGGAAACTGGAAGATGAACATGTCTCCTCCGGAGGCGAAGGCCTTTTTCGAGGGATTTCACCCCTCCTTTCCGGCGGGGGACGCCCCGGAGCTCCTCTTCTTTCCCCCCTCTCTCTCTGTGGCCGAGACCCTCCGTTCACGCCCCGAAGACCCGGAGGTGGCCGTGGGAGTGCAGAATATCTACTGGGAGGATTCGGGGGCCTTCACCGGGGAGGTCTCCGCCCCCATGGCCCGGGCAGCGGGGGTCACTCACACCCTCATCGGGCACTCGGAGCGGCGTCACGTCTTCGGGGAGACGGACGAGGAGGTGGGATGGAAGGTCAGGGCGGCCCTGGAGGCCGGGCTTACGCCGGTGGTGTGCGTGGGAGAGACGCTCCAGGAACGCAGGGCGGGACGCCTGGAGGAGGTCCTTCTCCGGCAGCTCGACGCCTTCCTGGAGATCCTGGCCGAGGGCGAGGGCGAGGACGCCCCCTTCCTGGTGGCCTACGAGCCGGTGTGGGCCATCGGCACCGGGGAGACGGCGACCCCCGAGGACGCCTCCCAGGCCCACGGGATCCTCAGGGGCCGGATGGCCGGGGCTCTGGGGGAGGAGCGGGGTGGGAGCGCGCCCATTCTCTACGGCGGAAGCGTGAAGCCGGCCAACGCTGCCGAGCTTCTTTCCGCCCCCGACGTGGGCGGAGTCCTGGTGGGAGGGGCGAGCCTGGACCCCGACTCCTTCGCCAGGATCGCCGAGGCCTCCTGACGGTTTCGGAGATCCTCACCCGAAGACCGTGGAGACCCTCACCCGGGGACTCCGGGAACCCCCTCCGAAGACGTTGACATGGATCGGCGGTCCGGAGATGTTTACATGCTGTGCAACACTCCACAGGGACTGAGGTGATGTACTATTTCTTGCTGGCCGTTCTGGTACTCGACGGGATCTTCCTGGGAATCGTCATTCTTCTCCAGTCGGGGAAGGGAGGCGGCCTCGCCGCCATGGGCGGAGGGGTGACGGCCACCGAGGGAATCCTGGCCGGTCGTCAGGCCACCACGGTTCTCACCCGGGCCACATGGATCTCCGGGGGGATCTTCATGGGCCTTGCCCTGATCCTCTCCGTCCTGTCGTCCAGGGCTCAGCAGCCCCAGTCCATTCTCCTGGATCAGATGCAGCAGACGGCTCCCGCCCCGGAACCCCTCCTTCCCGGATCTCCTTCCGAAGACCCCGGTGAGGGTGCCCCGGGGGAGACCGGCAGAGAGGTTCCTCCGCCGGCGGGTGAGCCGGGAGGCGGTCCCGGAGGGAGCTGATCCGGACCCGAGCCGACACGCCCCACCCCACATCGACGTGCAATCAAACAGCTCCGTACGGGGCCTGGCCGTGCCCCTGCTCCCCCGGACCTCGGACATCCTGAAGGCGGGGCGTTATCTTGCCAGGTACCGAGGTCCGCATAAACTGACTGACTGACACCGCATCGTACCGGATCCAACAAGAACGGGAGTGACCAGGGTGGCCCGCATCGAAGTACCCATGCCCCAGATGGGAGAGTCCATTGCCGAGGGGACCGTATCCAGGTGGTTGAAGCAGGTGGGTGAGACCGTCCAGCGGGACGAGCCCATCCTGGAGATCTCCACCGACAAGGTGGACGCCGAGATCCCGTCCCCGGAGGAGGGGACCCTGGTGGAGGTGCTGGTGGAGGAAGGGGAGACGGTGGAGGTCGGCACCATCGTGGCCTACATCGATCCCGACGCCGAGCCGGGCGAGGGAGCGGGGGCAGGCGGCGGAAAGGACGAGGGCCGGAAAGAGGATGAGGCGCAGCCGGCCGGTGCGGGCCCGGAAGGGAAGGAGGGTGAGGCAGTCCAGGCAAAGGAGGCGGACGAGGACGCCGATGCCGGCGGGAGTGAGGACGCCTCCGAAGGGGAGGCCCCCTCCGCCGAGGAGCGCCTCAAGACCCGGTCCACCCCCGTGGTCAGGAAGATCGCCGGGGAACACGGTGTGGATCTGGAAAAGGTGGAGGGCACCGGTCACGCCGGGCGGGTGACCAAGCAGGACATCCTGGCCTACGTGGAGAGCCGGGAGGGCCGGGAGGAAGAAGCCGAAGCCGGCGCAGAACCGGCCCGGGAGCCGGCGCCTCCGGTGGGTTCCCCGGCCCCGGCCGAGCCGGCCCGGCCCGACGCGGCTGCCCGAGCGACATCGGATCTCTGGAAGACCTTCTACACCGAGGTCCAGCACCCCGAGTTCCCCATCCGCTCCGCCGACCGGGTGGAGTCCATGGACAAGATCCGGCGTCTCACCGCCGAGCACATGGTTCTGGCCAAGCGGGTGGCTCCCCACGTCCACTCCTTCATCGAAGTGGATTTCACCCGCATCGACCGGCTCCGCTCGGTTTCCAAGGCCAAGTGGGCCGAGCAGGGGGTGAAGGTCTCCTTCACGGCGTACGTCGTCTGGGCCCTTTCCCGGCTCCTGAGGGAGTTCCCCATGGTGAACGGGACGATCTCGGGGAACAACCTCGTCTTTCGCGGGAACGTGAACATCGGCGTGGCCGTGGACCTGGATCCGGGGCTCATCGTTCCGGTCATCCGCGACGCGGACGATCTGAGCCTGGTGGGCATCGGCCGCCGCATCGTGGACCTGGCCGAGCGGGCCCGGAGCCGGCAGTTGAACCCCGACGAGATCCAGGGGGCGACCTTCTCCGTCACCAATCCCGGCGTTCTGGGGACCATGGTGGGGATGCCCATCATTCCCAAGGGCACGGCGGGAATCCTGGGTACCGGCGCCATCGAGAAGCGGGTGGTGGTGGTGGAAGATCCGGATACCGGCGCCGATGCCATGGCCATCCGCAAGCGGGCTCTCTTCTCCCTGGGCTACGATCACCGGATCGTGGACGGTGCCGATGCCGCCCGCTTCCTGGCGGGGTTGAAGGAGCTCCTCGAGACCTTCCCGGAGGATGCCTGAGAAGGGGGGCTGGACCATCCGTGACCGGGTATCACCGGAATCCGGAGCCCGTGAGGGAACCGGTATCCTGGAGGCCCGCTTCCTGGGAAGGGTGCCCTATGAAGAGGGGCTTGCACTCCAGGCCGACCTGATCCCCCGGCGCCGGTCCGGGGAGATCCCGGACCAACTCCTCCTTCTCGAGCACCCCCACGTCATCACCCTGGGCTCTTCGGCCCGGGACGAGAACCTCCTCCTTTCGCGGAGAGAGCTCGAGGCACGGGGAATTCAGCTCTTCGAGGCGGGCAGGGGAGGGGACGTGACCTATCACGGACCCGGCCAGCTCGTCGCATACCCCATCCTGAAGCTGGAGGGGGATAGGAAGGACCTGCACCGCTACCTCAGGGATCTCGAAGAGGTCCTCATCGAGGCTCTGGCATCCTTCGGGATCGAGTCGGGACGTGAGGAGGGCCTGACCGGCGTTTGGGTCCCCCGGGGCAAGCTGGCCGCCATCGGGGTGAGGCTATCCTCCGGCTGGATCACCTCCCACGGGTTCGCCCTGAACGTGAGCCCCGACCTCTCCTACTTCTCCTCCATCGTGCCGTGCGGCATCCAGGACCGTCCGGTGACCTCCATGGAAACGCTCCTGGATCGACACCTGGAGCCGAGTGAGGTGATTCCGGCGGTCCTCGAGGGATTCGAGAGGGTGTTCTCCCTTGAGGTCGTTGTTGTCTAGACAACAAGTCGCGGAGGAGAAGCCCCTCCTTCCACCGGCGTCTGGACGTCTGGATTTTTTGAAAACAGCAGACCCGGGAGAAGCCTGGAAACATACGATGTCAGGATGATAATGATCTGTTTACTCTCCTGTTATCCGATTTTGTTTCGATGGGTTAAGGCGCTGTTAAAACTATGATTCGCAACTAGTTACGACATAATAAAGATTGTGACGATTCAGAAACAGAAGATCCTTGACGGAAGGGGGGGAAGGGTTGAATAGTGTTGATGCAATCCTGATGCGGCCTGTGGAATCGATGGCGATGGTCATCCTCTCACAGAGCAGGTTTGCGAGCCACCGGACGGGACGCCGTCGCGATGGCAACCGGTCGGGTCTTGGAGCCTGGCTGGTCGGCGGAGAGGTCGCTGGTCTCCGTCAGAGCCCCACAGCTGAGGGGCGCCTGAGCCGCAACCGAGCGGCGTAGGGTAAAGGATGAGTGTTCGGCCGCCTGTACGTGGGCGGATCCAAGCAAGAACCGAGTCCTGCCAGCGGAACGAAGGAGCCCCGAGTGTGGCGTGCCGCCTCGGGGTTTCTTTTTTTTTCTCTCTTCCCCGGCTCTCTTCCGCGGCTTTTTCTCTTCCCTGTCTTTTCCTGGGCCTCACACGCCCCTGGGCCTCACTCCTGTTCGGGCGGCAGGTGCTCGAAGAAGTCCAGGTACTTTTCCCGCTCTTGCCGCTGCTCCTCCAGCCAGTCCACGAACCCCGACGGCACGAATCCACCGGAGTCGATCTGTTCCTTCGCGGCCCGGGTGGCCAGGTGGTTGGCGTACTCGTTTCTGGGATGACCGGCATGACCCCGCACCCAGGCCCACCGGATGTCGTGGTTCGTAGCTTCCCGGTCCAGGGCTTTCCAGAGCTCGAGGTTTTCCGGGGTCCCGCCCTTCCTCTTCCATCCCCGTCTCTTCCAGGAGGGGACCCACTCGGTCATCCCCTTCACGAGATACTGACTGTCCGAGACGAACCGGATCCTGCAGGCCCGCTTCAGTTGCCGAAGTCCCTCGATGGCGCTCCGGATGGCCATCCGGTTGTTGGTGGTGCTTCCATCCGAGATCCAGTAATCCCTCCGCTCCCAGGAATCTCCCCGCCAGAATTCCACCAGGCCTCCGGCCCCACCGGGACGGGCCCGATCCTTGAATTGGTTTCCCAGACAGGATTCGTCGGCGTGGATGGTGACACGGTGAGGTTGGGCCATGATGCTCTCGAAGATGGGGATTCCCGGACTCTCTCACCCCCGGCCCCCTCGGAGGGCCCGGCGGCTCCAGGGAAGATGCCAGCTTCGACGTTTCGATACCATGCCCCCCTCCCTTTCTTGACGGGGGCGGGGGGGGACCTACATTCGGGTCCCGGGAGACCCACCCGGGTTCCTGCAATTCTCAAAATCGCCTGGATTCCGTGACCCCTATGCCCAATCCCGCTCCGGCCTATCTCCTTCTGGAGGATGGGACGGTCTTTCATGGTCAGGCCCTGGGGGCCCAGGGACCGGCTCCGGGAGAGATCGTGTTCAATACCTCCATGACCGGCTACCAGGAGATCCTCACCGATCCCTCCTACGCAGGCCAGCTCGTCACCATGACCTACCCGCTCATCGGGAACTACGGGGTGAACCCGGAGGACCGGGAGTCGGAGGTGCCGCATGCGGCGGGTTTCGTGGTTCGGGAGGCGGCCCGGCTGTTTTCCTCCTGGCGCGGCAGGCAGAGCCTGGAGGCCTATCTTCTGGAGCATGGTGTTCCGGGGATCCGGGGAGTGGATACCCGGGCTCTGACCCGCCACATCCGGTCCCGGGGGGCCATGCGGGCCGCCATCGCGCCGGACGCTCTCTCCAGGGATGAGGTCTCGGAGATGATCCGCGGCCACCCGAGGATGGAGGGGCTCGACCTGGCGTGCGGAGTATCGACGGAAGAACGATACGAGGTCCCGGCCCTGGGGGAGGAGCGTTTTCACGTCCTGGCCTACGACTTCGGTGTGAAAGCCACCTCCCCCCGCATCCTCTCCGGGATGGGGTGCCGGGTATCCGTCCTTCCGGCCGACACTCCGGCCGATGTCCTGATTGAGGAAGACCTGGACGGGCTTTTCGTATCCAACGGCCCCGGAGACCCCGCCGCCGTGGACCGGGCTCAGGAGGCCATCCTCCGGCTCTCGGCGGCGGGGACTCCCGTCTTCGGTATCTGCCTTGGCCATCAGCTCATCGCCCGGGCTTTCGGTGGAAGAACGTACAAGCTTTCCTTCGGCCACCATGGCGGGAACCATCCGGTGAAGCGCCTGGAAGGCGGAGGGGTGGAGATCACGGCCCAGAATCACGGCTTTGCGGTGCAGCAGGACGAGGCCGGAACCCTGCCGGGGGCGCCGGATCTTCGCATCACGCATCTGAATCTCTATGACGGAACGGTGGAGGGATTGGCCCACCGGGAGCGGCCGGTCTTCTCCGTTCAGTACCATCCGGAGGCGGCGCCGGGCCCCCATGACAGCCGGTATCTCTTCGAGGAGTTCGTGGCCGCAATGGAGCAGACCAAGGGCTCCGGGTAGGGCATTTGGCCCGGAGGCTTGACGTCCCGGGGAGGGGGGGGTTACCCTGCTCCCCCTCATGTGAGCCCGGAGCGCTTACCCCCTGGGTATCACTGACTTAGAAGGAAGCTGGAGCCCCCTGTGAGGACCCGGCTTCACCCTCATTCGCCATGAAGTCTGAGAGGGGCTCTTCCCTCCCGGAGGAATGGATGACGAAGGCGGACCTAGTAGAACAGGTTGCGGAGGCCATAGGACCCGGGATCACCAAGAAGGACTGTGCCCTGGTGGTGGATGGTTTTTTGAACGCCGTCAAGGTGGCCCTGGCCGAAGGCGAGAACATCGAGATCCGCGGCTTCGGGACCTTCAAAGTTCGAAATCGGAAATCCCGCATGGCTCGGAATCCCAGGACGGGGGACCCGGTGGAGGTGCCCTCCCGCTCCGTTCCCGTGTTCAAGCCTTCCAAGCATCTCCGGGCCAAGGTGGCGGCGCAAACCAAAGGCGAAGGGGGGTAGGACGGCTCCTGGCGGACGGACCGGGTCCGCCGGACCCGGAGACCGGAGGCGGGGCCGTCATCCGGAAGAAGGGACGGAAGCGAGGAGGATCATGGAGCCAGGGCTCGTTGAGCCCCGGCTCTTCGTCATTGCGGGACAGGAATCCGAGCCGAGCCCGCCTCCGGGCCTCGAAGGGGGGGGCGGCCCCCGTTCCGGTTCTTCATTCCCCTTTCGCAACACCCCTTTAACGAAACTCCTGACCGGTGCGTCAGTCTAAACGGTGAACGACGCGTTTGCAGCCGAAGGCGAATCCGGCGATGGCCGGCAGAGAGTCCCCGACGAGGATCTCGTGCAACGGGCCCGGGAGGGAGATGCCGGGGCCATGAACCAGCTCGTCACCAGGCATCACGGTGCGGCGTTCCGGGTGGCCCTGGGGATTCTCCGGGACGAGGACGGCGCGGCGGATGTGGCCCAGGACGCCTTTCTGAAGGCTTTCAAGGGTCTGGACGGCTTCAGGGGTCAGGCTTCCTTCAAGACCTGGCTCCTGACCATCGCCGCCAACGAGGCCAAGGGAGTGCTGCGGAAGGCGGGGCGGCGTCGAGAGACGGTCCTGGAAGCGGCGGGACCCCTGGCCTCCGGAGAGCGGTCCGCCGAGGAGGCCCTGGCCGGCAGGGAGGAGACGGAGCGGATTCGGGACCTCCTGGAACGCCTCCCGGAAAAGCAAAGGCGAGCGGTGACCCTCAGGGTGTTCGAGGGCTTGAGCTACCGGGAGATCGGAAAGCTCATCGAGTCCAGCGAGGGTGCGGCGAGAGTGAACTATCACCACGGAATCCGAAAACTCAGGGAGCTGATGGGATGACCAGGATCCATTGCGACGGCGTCCGGGAGCTGCTTCCGGATCTCCATCTGGGAGAGCTCGACGCCGGGACGCGCCAGCAGGTTGAAGGTCACCTGGCGGGCTGCGAGGCCTGTCGGGAGGAGGCGGGGCTCCTGCGGGCGGTCCTGGCAGCCCGCCCCGAGGCTCCTCCCGGTCTCGAGGCTCGAATCCGGGCTCGCCTGGCGGAGGAGAGATCCCGGGACTCCGTTGGGATCTCCCAGGCCGGACGCCGGGAATCGGCTGCGCAGAGGTCACGGCGGGGGATTCCCGGCTTCGGGTGGCGCATGCCCCTGCCCGCGACGGCCCTTCCCGTCGCCGCCGTCCTGGTCCTTGCCCTGGGAACGGCCCTCTTCCTCCGGGACGGCGTCGAAGACGTGGAGCAGGATCCGATTCAGGTGGTCCAGGCCGACGATCCGCTCCCGGAGGCCTACCTCTGGGATGACGGGGTCGTGGCCGGAGCCCCCCTCTTCGACGGGCTGTCCGAGGACGAGTTGGAAACGTTGCTGGCCGATCTGGAGGGAGAAGCATGAGACATGGAGGGATGCGGATTCCCGGGCTGATCCTCGGATTGGCTCTGATACTCTCCCCCACGGTGCTGGAGGCCCAGGTGGAGCCGCCCCGTCAGGGAATGGGCCGGCAGCGGGAGCAGCTGGAGCACCAGCTCAGGCTCCGCTTTCGGGAGATGATCAAAGCCCGACTGAATCTTTCGGACGAGACGCTGGTGGGGATGCACGAGGTCATGGAATCGTTCCAGGTCGAGCGGTTGGAGCTGGGTCGCGCCCAGGCCTCCGTACGGCACCGACTCCGGGATGCGGGGCTCGCGGCCCTGAGTGACGAGGAGGCCATGGCCCTTCTTCAGGAGATGGTCCGTCTGCAGGAGCGGGAGCTGGAGCTCTACCGACGGGAGCAGGAGGAGCTTCTGACCCTTCTTTCCCCCTCCCAACTCGTGCGGTTCTATGCTCTCCGGGAGGAGCTGAGTCGGAGAGTCATGGAGCTGAGGGGACGAAGGGGCCGGGGCGGAGTGGGACCGCCCGGGGGTGGAATCGGAGGGGAGCCCCCGGCCGACGCACCCTGGAAGAGCATGCTCCTTCCCATCCGTTGACCTTCCCGGGCTTCGGATCTAACCTGAATGAAGAGGGGGGGGCGCTCCGCCCTCCCTTCCTTTTTGCAGGCTGTCTTCCGCCGTTCGCCATGACGATTCGCACCCTTTTCTTCGCCTCCTACCGGGAGCTTGTGGGAACCGGGCAGGTGGACCTGACCCTGGACGAGCCCGTCACCGTGGCTCAGCTCCTGCAGGAGCTCTGGGACCGGGGCGAGCCCTTTTGCCGGCTTCCCGCCGGGCCCGTGGTGACCGTGAACCGGGAGTTCGCCTCCCCGGACACCGTCCTCTCCGACGGAGACGAAGTGGCCTTCGTGCCCCCGGTGGACGGAGGCTGAGAGCGACCGATTTCGGGATCACGTTCCTGCCCATCCATCCCCGGGCCCTCCTGGATCGGGTTTCCTCCACCGCCCTCGCCGTGGCCTCTACCCACCGGGACGAGGCCTACCGGGCGTCCCGCTACGTCGACCCCCCGGACCAAGCCCCGAAGCTACGATCTGGTCCAGGGGAGCGACCTGGGGTCGGGCGGGCTCATCGCCCTTTCCCAGACCGGTGGGTGATTCTCGTCACACAAACCAATTCAACCACGTTGACACCCGGCCGATGAGGCCCGTAGGTTCACCCGGAAGTCCCTGTTTTTTCAATCAATCCTCGGACCCTAGGGGGACCTGATGGTAAACAAGATCACCGTGGTTGGTGGTGGCCACGTGGGGGAGAGCTCTTCCCTGATGGCGAGCCAGCAGGAGCTGGCCAAGGAAGTCATTCTCCTCGACATCATCGAGGACATGCCCGTCGGAAAGGGGCTGGACCAGTGGGAGGCCGCTCCGGTTCTGGGCTACGACACGCGGGTCAAGGGCACCAACGACTGGGCCGATACCGCCGGAAGCGACATCTACATCGTCACGGCGGGCGTGCCCCGGAAGCCGGGCATGGACCGGGAGGAGCTCCTCTCCATCAACGCCGGCATCGTCAAGTCCTGTGCGGAGAACATCAAGGCCCAGTCTCCGGACTCCATCGTCATCATGGTGGCCAACCCCCTGGACGTCATGGCGTACGTGGCGTTCGAGACCCTGGGCTTTCCCCGGGAGCGGGTCTTCGGCATGGCGGGGATCCTGGACACCGCCCGCTTCCGCTCCTTCCTGGCGCTGGAGCTGGACGTGAGCGTGGAGGACATCCAGGCCCTGGTCCTGGGAGGACACGGGGACAGCATGGTGCCTCTGGTGAGCTACGCCTCCATCAGCGGCATCCCCCTCACCTACTTCCTCTCCGAAGAGGAGCTCGCGCCCATCATCCAGCGCACCCGCAAGGGTGGCGGAGAAATCGTGGCTCTTCTGAAGACGGGAAGCGCCTACTACGCCCCGGCGGCCGGCGCCGTCCAGATGGCCGAGGCCATCGTGAAGGACAAGAAGCGCATCCTCCCGTGCTCCTGCTACCTCCAGGGCGAGTACGGCCAGGAAGGCCTCTTCATCGGCGTTCCCTGCAAGGTGGGCAGGGGCGGCATGGAGGGAATCCTCGAAGTGCCCCTCTCCGATGACGAGGCGGCGGCGCTGGACAACTCCATGAGCGCCGTGAAGAAGACCATGGAGGACCTCGCCAACCTGGACTACTAGAGGGGTATTGCGGTCCCCGGTGGGGCCACCACGGCCCTGCCGGGCGTCGCCTCCCATGGGCAGGTTGCGTGACGTGAAGCACGCTTTTTGCTATACAACCCCGTGAGGTGTGCCTGAACGGGGCACCTCATCCACAACGCCAGTGAGGCGGACCCGGGCTTCCGGGCCCGCTCTCCCTCGGGATACCTGAGCGCCGGGAGAAACCATGCGTCGGGTCATCAGCCTCTACCGCACGTCGGTAGGGAAGAAATTCTACATGGCCCTCACCGGGGCCATCCTCATCGGGTTCCTCGTGGCCCACATGGTGGGGAACCTGAAGGTCTTCATGGGGGCGGAAGCCTTCGATCACTACGCCGAGTACCTCCGGGAGGTGGGCTACCCCATCCTCCCCCACATGGCGGGTCTCTGGATCTTCCGCATCGTTCTGCTCCTGGCCGTGGGCTTGCACATGCTTTCGGCCTGGCAGGTCTACATGCAGAGCCGGACGGCCAGGGGAGGGAAGTACACCAAGGAGGAATCCCTCCACTTCTCCTACGCGTCCAGAACCATGCGGTGGGGCGGGGTGATCATCGCGGTTTTCGTGATCTATCACCTCCTTCACTTCACTACCGGCCAGGCCCACCCGGACTTCATCGCCGGGTCGGCCTACCGGAATGTGGTCATCGGCTTCCAGAATCCCCTGGTGGCCGGGTTCTACATCCTGGCCCTGGCCATGGTGACCTTCCATGTTTATCACGGGCTCTGGAGCGCATTCCAGACCGTCGGAGCCAACCATCCCAAGTACAATCCCTACCGGAGGCCCCTGGCCCTGGTCCTGGCCTTGGCCCTCTTCATCGGGTTCCTCACGGTTCCCGTGGGTGTCCTGACCGGTGCGGTTTCCCTGGATGATCAGGGGGCGGGAGGCCATGAGGTCGCTTCGGTGGTCACAGCAACGACGGATGGGGGGGAATAGACAAATGGAACTCAACTCGAAGATCCCGTCCGGTCCCATCGAGGAAAAGTGGACGAATCACCAGTTCGAGATGAAGCTGGTGAATCCCGCCAACAAGCGGAAATACGACGTCATCGTCATCGGCTCCGGGCTGGCTGGTGCCGGGGCGGCGGCCACCATGGGGGAGTTGGGATACAATGTCCGGGTCTACACCTACAACGACTCGGCCCGGCGGGCCCACTCCATCGCCGCCCAGGGGGGCATCAACGCCTCGAAGAACTATCAACACGACGGGGACAGCGTCTTCCGTCTCTTCTACGACACGATCAAGGGCGGGGACTTCCGCTCCCGGGAGGCCAACACCTATCGCCTGGCGGAGGTGAGTGAGAACATCATCGATCAGGCCGTGGGCCAGGGTGTTCCCTTCGCCCGGGAGTACGGGGGCCTCCTGGCCAATCGCTCTTTCGGCGGCGCCCAGGTATCCAGGACCTTCTACGCCCGGGGCCAGACGGGCCAGCAGCTCCTCCTGGGGTGCTACCAGGCCCTCCAGAAGCAGGTCCGGGCGGGGAACGTGAAGGTGTTCAGCCGCCACGAGATGATGGAAGTGGTGGTGGTGGACGGGGTGGCCAAGGGGGTGGTGGTCAGGGACCTGGTGAGCGGTCGCATCTGGTCCGACGTGGCCGACGCCGTGGTGCTGGCCACCGGAGGGTACTCCAACGTCTTCTTCCTCTCCACCAATGCCAAGGGATGCAACGTCACGGCAGCGTGGAGAGCCCACCGCAAGGGTGCGGGGTTTGCGAACCCCTGTTTCACACAGATTCACCCCACCTGCATTCCGCCTTCCGGAGAGGAGCAGTCCAAGCTCACGTTGATGAGCGAATCCCTCCGGAACGACGGCCGCATCTGGGTACCGGCCAAGGCCGGAGACGACCGGCACCCGGACCAGATTCCCGAGGGAGAGCGGGACTACTATCTGGAGCGCTTCTACCCCTCCTTCGGGAACCTCAGCCCCCGGGACATCTCGTCGCGTCGGGCCAAGGAGATGGTGGACGCGGGCCACGGCGTGGGAGAGCTGAAGAATGGGGTCTACCTGGATTTCCAGGACGCCATCGGCCGGCTGGGGGAGGACGCCATCCGGGAGCGCTACGGGAACCTCTTCTCCATGTACGAGAAGATCACCGGCGAGGACCCCTACCAGGTGCCCATGCGCATCTACCCGGCGCCCCACTACACCATGGGCGGCCTCTGGGTGGACTACAACCTGCAGACCACCATTCCCGGCCTCTTCGCCGCCGGGGAGGCCAACTTCAGCGACCACGGGGCCAACCGCCTCGGGGCCAGCGCCCTCATGCAGGGCATGGCCGACGGGTACTTCGTCCTTCCCCTCACCATCGGGGACTGGCTGGCCCGGGTGACCCCGGGGGACACCACCACCGACCATCCGGCCTTCAAGGACGCCGAGCGGGCCGTGAAGGAAAAGATGGACAGCCTCCTGGCCGTGGGTGGAAAGACCTCGGTGGACACCTTCCACCGGGATCTCGGCAAGATCATGTGGGACCACTGCGGAATGAGCAGGGACGCCGACGGCCTCAAGGGTGCCATCCAGTCCATCGGAGAGCTCAGGGACCGGTACTGGAAGGACGTCCGGGTCCTGGGCAACGGGGAGTCCTTCAACCAGTCCCTGGAGAAAGCGGGACGGGTGGCGGACTTCCTGGAATTCGCCGAGGTCATGTGCTACGACGCCCTGGCCCGGGACGAATCCTGCGGCGCCCACTACCGTGTGGAGCACGTGGACGAGGAAGGGGAGGCGAAGCGGGACGACGAGGATTTCGCATTCGTCTCCGTCTGGGAGTTCAAGGGAGTCGGAGAGGAGCCGGCTCTGAACAAGGAGCCGCTGACCTTCGAGAACGTGGCCCTCTCCACGAGGAGTTATAAATAATGGACCTCACACTTCACGTCTGGCGGCAGGACGGCCCCAACGACAAGGGCCGCTTCGAGACCATCCCGGCCAAGGGGGTGAGCGAGCACCAGTCCTTCCTCGAGATGCTGGACATGGTGAACGAGAACCTCATCGCCGAGGGCAAGGAGCCCATCGCCTTCGACCACGACTGCCGTGAGGGGATCTGCGGCACCTGTGGACTCATGATCAACGGGGTCCCCCACGGGCCCCTGGAGAACACCACGGCCTGCCAGATCCACATGCGGCACCTCAAGGGAGCCAGTGAGATCTGGGTCGAGCCCTGGAAGGCCCGGGCCTTTCCCGTCATCAAGGACCTGGTGGTGGACCGGAGCGCCCTGGACCGGATCATCGAGTCCGGGGGGTACGTCTCGGTCCGGACCGGCTCCACCCAGGACGCCAATGCCACCCCTATCGAGAAGATCGAGGCGGACATGGCCATGGATGCGGCCATCTGCATCGGGTGCGGTGCCTGCGTGGCGGCTTGCCCCAACGCCTCGGCCATGCTCTTTACCAGCGCCAAGGTGGCTCACCTGGGATTCCTCCCCCAGGGGCAGCCCGAGCGGTACGATCGGGTCCTGAAGATGGTGGAGGTCCAAGATGAAGAGGGCTTCGGGAACTGCACCAACCACGGGGCCTGCCAGAACGCCTGTCCCAAGGGGATCAGCGTGGACTTCATCGCCCGCCTGAATCGGGACCTGGTGAAGGCGACGCTGACCCACAAGCCCTACGAGATCACGGCGGTATGAGAATGATCAGACGAACCCTTGCCCTGGCGACGGCAGCCCTGGCTCTTGCCGGGATGGCGGCCTGCGCCGACGATGCCTCCGAGGAGGCCCCGGAACCCCAGCCCGAGGTGGAGATCCTCATCGAGGCCCCGGATGCGGCGCCGGCGGTGGACACGGCGGCCATGAGCCGGACGCCCGGGGGGATCTACTACGACGACGTCATCGTGGGAGGGGGGGAGGAGGCCGAAGAGGGCCACCTCGCCACCGTCCATTACTCAGGGTGGCTCCTGGACGGAAAGAAGTTCGACGCCTCCGTGGACCGGGCCGAGGTTTTCGGGTTCGAGCTGGGTGCCGGGATGGTCATTCCCGGCTGGGACGAAGGCGTCCAGGGCATGAAGGTGGGAGGCGTTCGCCGCCTGGTGATCCCTCCGGAGATGGGCTACGGGGCCGAAGGCCGGCCGCCCATCCCTCCCAATGCCACGCTGGTGTTCGACGTGCAGCTCGTGGAGGTGGGGCCGGTGCGCCGCTGAGGCTGCGGGCACCGCACCCCTTTTCGGGCACCCGCCTACAACTTCGGCAGCGTGACCCCCTGCTGGTTCATGTACTTACCCTTTCGGTCGGCGTAGGCCACCTGGGGCATTTCGTCCCCCTGGAAGAAGAGGAGTTGGGCGATTCCCTCCCCGGCGTAGATCTTGGCCGGCAGGGGGGTCGTGTTGGAAATCTCCAGGGTCAGGTGCCCGCACCAGGTGGGCTCCAGGGGGGTGACGTTCACGATGATCCCGCACCGGGCGTAGGTGCTCTTGCCCACGCACACCACCAGAACGTCCCGGGGAACCCGGAAGTACTCCTCCGTCCGGGCCAGGGCGAAGGAGTTGGGCGGGATGATGCACTCCGGGGCATGGACGTCCACGAAGGAACGGGCGTCGAAGTTCTTCGGGTCCACCACCACGTTGTGGACATTGGTGAACACCTTGAACTCCGGAGCCACACGGATGTCGTACCCGTAGGACGAGAGCCCGTAGGAGATGTTGCCTTCCTTGACCTGCCCGGCTTCGAAGGGCTCGATCATACCTTCTTCCTCGGCCATCCGCCGGATCCATCCGTCGCTCTTGATGCTCATGAAATCTCAGAATTTAGGTCTGACAAAAAACCGTCCCCTGCCCCGGAACGGGGGCGGTGGGGAGGGGTAGAGGGGCCCAAGATAGAGGGCGGGAACGGCCCCGGGCAAACGGCATGGAACGTGCTGTTTCAGGGACCCCGGCGAGGACCGGTGAATTGCTTGACCTTACCGGAACCCTCGGGTACATTCGGGCGTCCGAAAAAGTGATCGTTTTCCCATCAGGCTCCTAGGGCATTCCCCATGGCGGAATCCTACGTTCCCCTCCTGATCCTGCTCAGCCTCTCTGCGGTGGCCGCCCTGGGATTCGTGGTCGCCTCCCACATTCTCAACCCCCGTAGGCCGACTCCTCAAAAGGACATGCCCTACGAATCGGGGATGATTCCGTTGGGAGACACCCGGGCCCGGTTCAGCGTGAAGTTCTACGTGGTGGCCATCAGCTTCATCGTCTTCGATCTGGAAACGGTGTTTCTGATCCCCTGGGCCGTGGAGATGCGGGAGCTGGGTTGGAGCGCCTTCCTGGCGGTGACCCTCTTCGTCATCGTGTTGGGTGTCGGACTTCTGTATGAATGGAAAAAAGGAGGCCTCGAGTGGGACTGAGCGACAAGCCTGCTTCCGCGGCGGGTGGTAAGGCTCCGGGGATCTTCGGGATGGGTACGCCCACCTTTTTGACCTCGCAGCTCGATTTTCTGGTGAACTGGGCCCGACGGAACTCTCTCTGGCCCATGCCTTTCGGGACGGCCTGCTGCGGCATCGAGATGATGGCGTCGTATGCCAGCGACTACGATCTGGCCCGCTTCGGGATGGAGCGGATGTCCTTCAGCCCCCGGCAGGCCGACGTCCTCATCTGCGCAGGCCGGGTGCCCTACAAGCTGGCTCCGGTCCTCCGCCGGATCTGGGATCAGATGGTCCAGCCCAAGTGGTGCGTGTCCATGGGGGCATGTGCCTCCACCGGCGGGGTCTTCGACGTGTATTCCATGGTCCAGGGCATCGACACCATCGTGCCCGTGGACGTCTACATTCCCGGGTGTCCTCCCCGGCCCGAGGCCCTCATCTACGGCCTTCTCATGGTCCATGAGAAGATCCGGGGCGAGAGCCTGACGCAGCACGAGATCCTCCGGGCCGAGGATCCGGCCGCCGTGGCCCGGCCCAGGGCCGACGACGAGGAAGTGGCCGCCCTTTCCGGGCCCTTCGGAAACTCCACGAAGCAGAATCGGGTGAGTGGCCTGGTGCAGACCGATGCCATCGACCGGCCCGACGACCGGATTCCGTAGGGGAACCAAGAGGCGATTTCATGTCAGACGATACGACCAGCTTCGATTCCGTGGCCGAGGGGCCTCAGGCCTCCGACGACGGGGGGCAAGCTTCCTCCGCGGTGGCGGACGAGCGTCCGGACCATCCCACGGTTTCGGCTCTGAGGGGGAAGTTCGGAGACGCCGTTCTCCGGCACGAGGTGGTGGCCGACGGCCAGCACGTCGTCTTCATTCCCCCGGACCGGAGCATCGAGATTCTCACCTGGCTCCGGGACGATCCCGGCCAGGCCTATGGGCTCCTCAGGGACGTCACCGCCGTGGATTACGGAGGGGGGCGCCCCCTCCAGGTGGTCTATCAGCTCTTCAGCATCACGCACAAGCTGAGCCTGAGGGTGAAGTGCGAGCTACCCCTGGACGCCCTGGAGATCGAATCGGTGTACTCCCTCTGGAAGGCTGCCAACTGGCTGGAAAGGGAGGTCTACGACCTCTTCGGGATCACCTTCACGGGTCACCCGGACCTTCGTCGGATCCTCATGCCCGACGATTACGATGAGGGCCACCCTCTGAGGAAGGATTTTCCCCTCCGTGGCCGGCACTCCAGGGCCGAGCAGACCGCCAAGGCCCTGAGCCAGGACCTGGCTCACTACTACATCCTGGAGGAGATCGAAGCGGGTGGGGAGTCTCAGGCCCTTCCGCCCACCGCCGCCGAGATGGAAGCCATGGCCGAGGACGGGGAGACGGAGTGATCCGCTCCTTCGCCGAAACGAGTAGAAGCGCGTAACGGGATACGAGATACATGGCCGAAAAGACCGTCGAGTTCACCCTCGGTCGAAACCCGGAGATGGGTGTGGACGGGAGGCCCGCCATGGGCCCCCTGGCCCCCATCGATCTGCCGGAGCCGGACCTGGACTCCGAGAACATGCTCATCAACATCGGTCCCCAGCACCCCGCCACCCATGGGGTGCTGAGGCTGGTGTGCGAGCTGGACGGAGAAACCCTGGTCCGCTGCATCCCCCACATCGGGTATCTGCACTCTTCCTTCGAGAAGCTGGGCGAATACCGGACGTGGAATCAGATCGTTCCCCTCACGGACCGGATGGACTACCTGGCGCCTCTCATCTACAACTGTGCCCACGTCATGAGCGTGGAAGCCATGATGGGCATCGAGGTGACGGAGCGGTGCAAGCTCACCCGGGTCATCATGATGGAGCTGGACCGGATCTTCGGCCACCTCCTCTGGCTGGGGACGTTTGCCATGGACGCCGGGGCCTTCACCCCCTTCCTCTATACGTTCGAGGAACGGGAGAAGATCTACCGCCTGCACGAGGCCTACACCGGCGCCCGCATCACCACCTCCGCCACCCGGGTGGGGGGCATGATGTCCGACATGCCCGAGGACTGGATCAGGGGCGTGAAGGAGTTCTGTGAAGGTCTTCCCAGGACGCTGGACGAGTGTGAGGCCCTCCTCAACGAGAACGGCCTCCTCCTGGGACGGTGCGTGGGCGTGGGGGCCATCAGCGGGGAGGACGCCCTGAACTACGGCTTCACAGGGGCCAACCTCCGGGCCAGCGGCGTGGCCTACGACGTCCGCAAGGACCAGCCCTACTACGACTACGAGACCTACGACTTCGAGATCCCCATCGGAGAGCAAGGGGACTGCTACGATCGCTATCTGGTGAGGATGGAGGAGATGCGCCAGAGCCTCCGTATCCTGTACCAGGCCATGGATCGGCTGGAGAAGGACGACAGTCCCATGGACGTGCAGGATCCTCGCATCTCCCTCCCGTCCAAGACGGACTGCATGAACGACATGGAGTCCATGATCCACCACTTCAAGCTCATCACCGAGGGGATCCACGCCCCTCCGGGTGAATCCTATTTCCCGGTGGAGGCCTCCAAGGGAGAGCTGGGGATGTACGTGGTGAGCGACGGGGGGAGCAAGCCCGTCCGCTGGCGGGTGCGGCCACCTTCCTTCGTGAATCTCTCCGTCCTTCCCAAGCTCCTGGAGGGGCATCTCATCGCCGACCTGATCATGATCAACGCAAGTATCGATATCGTCCTGGGGGAGATTGACCGATGAGCGACTCATCCAAGATCCCCTTCAACAACCCGGGCTGGGCCGGAAACACCGGCGAGTTCGACCTCACCGAAAAGGAAGTCCGGGGAATCGACTACGTGGGTGAGCGGGCCAAAGAGGGCGGCCACCCGTCCGGGGCCTCCACCTACTCCTATATGGTGGTGGAGAAGGATCCGGAGGCTCCGCTCTTCGAGGGACCCTACAAGGAGCGGTGGGAGAAGCTCCAGACCCGGTATCCCGACAAGCGCTCGTCCCTCCTCCCGACGCTGGGCCTGGCCCAGGAGCTGAGGGGACACCTCTCCCCGGAGACCATGGATCGTGTGGCGGAGCTCCTGGATCTCTCTCCGGCCTACGTCCGGGGCGTGGCGACATTCTACACCATGTACAACAAGCGTCCCGTGGGGCGCTTTCTTATCCAGGTCTGCGGGGGCGTGAGTTGCAACGTCTGCGGCTCCGACAATCTCCTCCAGGCCTTCTTGAACAACACCGGCACCGAGCTGGGGGAGACGTCGGAAGACGGAAACTTCACCGTCGTCGAAGCCGAGTGCCTGGCGGCTTGCGGATTCGCCGGGGCCGTCCAGATCAACTCTCGTTACTACGAGAACGTGAAGCCCAAAGACGTTCCGGAGCTTCTGGAGCGCCTCAAGGCGCAGGGTGAGTAGATGGCATACCCATACACGCACGAGAAAGAGGTCCGGATCCTCTCCAAGCACTACGGGGAGCCCGAGGCCCGCACGGTGGAAGGCTGGAAGGCCCGGGGAGGGTACCAGACCCTCACCAAGGCCTTCGAGATGGGGCGCGAGAAGGTCATCGAAGAGGTCAAGGCCTCGGGACTCCGGGGAAGGGGAGGGGCCGGGTTTCCCGCCGGCGTGAAGTGGAGCTTCATGCCCGCTGAGAAGACCAAGCCCCACTACCTCCTCTGCAACGCCGACGAGTCCGAGCCCGGAACCTTCAAGGACCGGGAGCTCCTGCGGTGGGCTCCCCATCAGCTCATCGAGGGGATGATCATCGCTTCCTACGCCATCCAGGCCGAGGAGGCATACGTCTACTGCCGGGGCGAGTTCTTCGAAACCACCCAGATCCTGGCCCGGGCCGTGGAAGAGGCCTACGAGGCCGGCTATCTGGGCAAGGACATCCTGGGCTCCGGGGTCAACCTCGACCTCACGGTCCACGTGGGTGCGGGAGCCTACATCTGCGGGGAGGAGACGGCTCTCATGAACTCCCTGGAGGGCAAGCGGGGCACCCCCCGGGTGAAGCCTCCCTTCCCGGCCCAGGCGGGCTACCTGGGGATGCCCACCACGGTGAACAACGTGGAGACCCTCTCCTCCGTGCCCTTCATCATCGCCGAGGGCGCCGACGGCTACCGGCAGAACGGCACCGAGGAGAGTCCGGGCACCAAGCTCATGTGCGTGAGCGGCCACGTCCGGCGCCCGGGCAACTACGAGCTCCCCCTGGGCTTCCCCCTCATGGAGCTCATCGAGGACGTCTGCGGCGGTCTGGCCGAGGGCCGGACGCTGAAGGGTGTGATCCCCGGTGGTAGCTCGGTGCCCATCCTCGACGCGGGGGAGTGCGCGAAGTGCGAGCTCTCCTTCGAAGGGGTCATGGAAGCCGGATCCCAGCTCGGCTGCGCCGCCGTCGTCGTCATGGACGACTCCACGGACATGGTGAAGCAGGTGCGGCGGATGGTGGGTTTCTACGCCCACGAGTCCTGCGGCCAGTGCACGCCCTGCAGGGAGGGGAGCTCCTGGGTGGAGAAGATCCTTCGGCGCATCGAGGAGGGAAGGGGGACGGAGGAGGACCTGGACACCCTCATGGAGGTGACCAGCCAGATGGAGGGAACCACCATCTGCGTCCTTTCTGACTCGGTGGCAGCCCCGGTCCAGTCGTCCATCAAGAAGTTTCGCGACGAGTACCTGGCCCGGATCCGAACCGGTGAGAAGGTGGGGGTGGCATAATGGCCGATCAGCAAGGTCCCAAGACGGTCACGCTGACCATCGACGGCCGGGAGATCACGGTTCCCCAGGGGACCACGCTCCTGAAGGCCGCCGAGTTGATGGGAAAGAAGATTCCCCACTACTGCTTTCACCCGGGGCTCTCCTCCCCGGCCATGTGCCGTCTGTGCCTGGTGGAGGTGGAGGGTTGGCCCCGCATGGCGCCGGCGTGCAAGACGGCGTGCGGGGACGACATGGTCGTGCACACGGAGAGCGAGCTGGCCCTGAAGCAGAGGACGGGTGTCCTGGAGTTCTATCTGGTCAACCATCCCCTGGACTGCCCCATCTGCGATCAGTCCGGGGAGTGCAAGCTCCAGGACTTCGTCTTTGCGGAGGGGCGGGAACACGGCCGTGGCCGGGAGCCCAAGCGGGTCTTCGGCCGGGACGACTTCGGCGGGGACGTCCTCTTCTACGGGGACCGCTGCGTCATGTGCACCCGGTGTGTGCGCTTCATGCGGGAGGTGGCCGAGGACGAGCGTCTGACCGTGGTGGAGCGGGGGAACCGGGCAGTCATCGACACCTTCTTCGACCGGGGGCTCGAGGGATCGCCTTACGCCGGGAACATCGTGGACATCTGCCCGGTGGGAGCGCTGGTCTCCAAGGACTTCCTCTTCAAGGCACGGGCCTGGGATCTGGACCACACCCCCTCGGTGTGTCCGTCCTGCAGTCAGGGGTGCAACATCAGCCTCCACACCCGTGACAATCTCGTCCAGCGCCTCAAACCCAGGGAGAACCTGCAGGTGAACGGGTGGTGGATGTGCGATTTCGGCCGGCACAACTACGAGTGGATGAACCGGACGGACCGCATCGAAGCCCCCCGGGTGGACGGTAAGGCCATGGGGTGGCCCGAAGCCCTCTCCGCCCTCCTGGAGCGCATGAAAGGGGCGTCGGGAGGCGTGAGGGCCGTGACCTGGGCCCATGCCCCCAACGAGGAGATGGGGATGCTGAGGGGCCTGGTGGAGGCCGTCGGCGGCGGTGACGTGGTGTACCGCTCCCCCCGGGCCGAGGACGAGGTTCCTCTTCCGGGCTACCCCATCCTGAGCCGCCGGAAGGAGCTGGCGCCGAACGTCAAGGGCGCGGAGCTCATGGGCTTTCAGCGGGTGGGAGATGACGAAGCCCGGGGCGGACTGGACGACATCGCCAATCACGAGGGCGTCCTCATCGTGGCCGGGGAGCCTCTGCCCGACATGGACGAGAGCTTCGGCTCCGGCGCCGCCCTCTACGTGTACCTGGGGAGCTACGATTCCCCGGCGGCGGAGGGGGCCCACGTGGTCCTCCCCATCACGACCTTCGCCGAGCAGGAGGGGAGCTACACCAATGTCCAGGGACGGGTGCAGCGCTTCTGGCCGGCCCTCCGCCCGGCCGGCGCCGCACGCCCCGGCTGGATGATCCTGGGGGCCCTCCTGGCCGAGCTCACGGAACAAGAGGCTCCCACCCGGGCCGATCAGGCCTTTGCACAGGTGACCGAAACGGTGCCCGAGTTCCAGGGGATCAGCTACCGGGACCTGGGAACCAAGGGCGCAATGGTGAACCAACCCGCGGGTCTCAGAGGGGATTGAGGCAACGAGCCCATGAACGAGCTATCAACCACGGCGTTTCTCATCGCGGCAACCGTCAAGGTCCTGGTCGTCTTCGGCGGGGTCATGGGCGTGGTGGCCCTCACGACCCTCATCGAGCGGCGCGTGGCCGGGTTCATCCAGGACCGCTACGGCCCCAACCGGGTGGGACCCTTCGGGATTCTCCAGCCGGCTGCGGACGGTCTCAAGAACTTCATGAAGGAAGAGACCATGCCCGCCACGGCGTCCCAGCCCTATTTCCTTTTGGGGCCCGTGATCTCCCTGGCCCCGGCGCTGGTGACCTTCGCGGTGGTGCCCTTCGCCGCGCCGCTGCCCACCCCCTGGGGCGTGGTGGACATGATCGTGGCCGACGTCCCCATCGGGATCCTCTACATCCTGGCATTCAGCTCCCTGGGAGTCTACGGGGTGGTGATGGGTGGATGGGCCTCCAACAACAAGTTTTCGTTTCTGGGCGGCCTCCGGGCCTCGGCTCAGATGGTGAGCTACGAGGTGGCCCTGGGACTCTCGGTGGTGGTGGTTCTCATGATGACCGGAAACGTCACCCTCACCGAGATGGTCTGGCAGCAGCAGCAGCTCGACTTCTGGTTTGCCTTCCCCATCTCTCTGGCCTTCATCCTCTTCGTGATCTCGGCCTTCGCCGAGACCAACCGCCTCCCCTTCGACATGCCCGAGGCCGAATCGGAGTTGGTGGGGGGATTCCACACCGAGTATTCGGGGATGAAGTACGCCATGTATCCCATGGGCGAGTATGCCCATATGGTGACCTCCTCGGCCCTCATGGCCACCCTCTTCTTCGGGGGGTGGGACATCCCCTTCTGGACGGGGGACGACGCCTTCCTGGTGAACGGGGAGTGGATTCGCGGGTTCACGGCGGACGGAGCCCCCCTGGCGGCGGAGTTGGCCTGGTGGAAGACCATGCTCACCTTCGGGTCCTTTGCCGCCAAGACCGCCTTCTTCATGCTGGTCTACATCTGGGTGCGGTGGACGGTGCCCCGGTTCCGCTACGACCAGATCATGCAGCTCGGGTGGAAGGTCATGCTGCCCGTCGCCCTGGCCTACGCCATGGTCGTGGGGGCCACCATCCTCACGCTGGATCAACTGGGAATTCCGTACGGGTTCCTCTTCGGGCTGATCCTCACCGTGGTGAGCGGGATCTGCACGGTGATCTTCCTCTTTGTCCTGGACCGGGGCCGGATCCTCACCGGAGCTTCGTACGGCGCCCGGGAGCGGTTCAGAGCCGACCAGGTGGCCGGGGGACACGAAGCCGTCACCGTGGCCCACGTGGACTGAGGAAGCTGTTGTCCGGTACTCGGCAGGCGCCAGGTACCCGAAGGAAACGCAAGTGAACGAGAGAAAGACGAGTCAGCGATGCCACCAAGTGTAAAGGTCATTCGACGCCCCGAAGCTCAGAGGACGTCGTATCTGCGTGCCACCCTCAAGGGCATGGCTCTGACCTTCAAGCATCTCGTGAACCCCGACAAGGTCACGGTGCAGTATCCCGAGGAGAGGTTCGACGTCTCGCCCCGCTGGCGGGGGACCCACCGCATGGAGGTCCACGCCGACGGCCGGCCCAAGTGCGTGGCCTGCGGACTCTGCCCCACGGTATGTCCCGCGAACTGCATCCGCCTGGTGGGGGGTGAGGACGATCAGGGGAATCGGTACCCGGTGGTCTACGAGATCGACGAGTTCCGGTGCATCTTCTGCGGAATGTGTCAGGAGGTCTGCCCCGTGGAAGCCATCCACGTGGGCGTGCATTACGAGAATGCCGAATACACCCGGGAGCGATTCGTGTACGACCTGGATCGCCTCATGGAACAGGAACACCCCAGCGCCCTCCTCTGGGATCCCTCGGATCCCCGTTCGGAATAGAGGGAGGGAGATTCCATGGCCGACTTCATCGAGTATCTGTTCAGCCGCGAATTCCTCTTCTTCGTCTTCAGCGCCGTGGCCATGGGAAGTGCCATTGCCATGGTGACGCGGAAAAACCCCGTGGCGAGCCTTCTCTTCATGGTTGCGACCCTGGCCTCCCTGGCCGGGATATTCGTTTTGTTCGAGGCCCACTTCCTGGCGGCGGTGCAGATCATCGTCTACGCCGGGGCCATCATGGTCCTCTTCCTCTTCACCATCATGCTCCTGAACCTGGGTCATGACTTCAAGCAGGATCTGAAGGGAGGGGCCTGGGGCATCTTTGCCTTCATCGTGGCGGGAGCCATGGCCGGGATCCTGGCCCGGCAGTTCCAGGGTGCCGAGGAAAGCCCTCTCTACGACTACTTCCAGGGCGCGGACGCCATCGATGCAGCCCTGGCGGAGCGGGGGGCGGTGGGAGCCATCGCCGAGCCCCTCTTCACCGACTACGTGGTGGCCTTCGAGCTCACGGGAATCCTTCTCCTGGTGGCCGTGGTGGGAGCCCTGGCCCTGGCGAAGAGGAAGGTGTGACCATGTTGACCGAAGCCCTGGTCGTCAGCGCGGTGCTCTTCGTCATCGGGACCTTCGGGGTCCTGATCCGGAGGAACGCCATCATCATGTTCCTCTGCATCGAGCTGCAGCTCAACGCGGTAAACCTCTCCTTCGTGGCCCTCTCCAGGTACCTGGGCATCGAGGGGCAGGTGTTCGTCTTTTTCGTCATGACGGTGGCGGCGGCGGAGGCGGCGGTGGGACTGGCCATCATCATTTCCATCTTCCGCCACTACGAGACCGTCAACGTGGACAACTTCAATCTCCTGAAGTGGTAGGGGCATGACTCTTCCACTGGCGTACTTCGCGTTGCAGGAGGGAGCCGAGCTCCAGGCAGCCCACGGGCATGCCGGGGAGCCTTTCGATCCCTTCCTGCCCGGTTTGATCATCCTGCTCCCCGTTCTGGGGTTCCTCATCAACGGGGCCCTGGCCCTGGCGGCGTCCCGGCGCTCTGCCGACGCCATTCGGGCCGGGGGGGAGCTGGACTTCTTCGAGGGGGGGAAACGCCCCTTAACCCATAGCCTGCCCACCTGGATCGGACCGGGAGTCATCGGTCTGGCCTTCCTCATCGTCCTGGTGAACTTCACCCGGATGCTGGGGGTGGAGCTCCACGAACCGATCATCCGGCATTATTGGACATGGATGGCCACCGGGAGCCTCCAGGTGGATGCGGCCATCCAGCTCGACCAACTCAGCATGGTCATGATGCTGGTGGTGACGGGGGTGAGCTTCGTCATCCACGTCTTCAGCGTGGGCTACATGGGCGACGACCCGGGCTATCCCCGGTACTTCGCCTACCTGAACCTCTTCGTCTTCTTCATGCTCACCCTGGTCATGGGAGCCAGCTTCCCGGTCCTCTTCGTGGGGTGGGAAGGCGTGGGGTTCTGTAGCTACATCCTCATCGGCTACTGGTTCACAGACAGGGAGAAGGCCGATTCGGGCAAGAAGGCCTTCGTCGTGAACCGGATCGGGGACTTCGGCTTCCTCGTGGCCATGTTCCTGATCTACACCACCTTCGGGACGCTGAACTTCACCGAGGTCCTGCACGAGGCACCGGAGGTCCTGGCCTACGGCGGGGGGCTGGTGACGGCCATCACCCTACTCCTCCTCCTGGGGGCCACGGGGAAGAGCGCCCAGATTCCCCTCTACGTCTGGCTTCCCGACGCCATGGCGGGGCCGACCCCCGTGTCGGCCCTCATCCACGCCGCCACCATGGTGACGGCGGGGGTCTACATGGTGGCCCGGACCTCGGTCCTCTTCGCCCTGGCGCCGGTGGGTGGGCTCACGGTGGCCCTCGTCGGGGCCCTGACGGCCCTCTTCGCCGCCACCATCGGGCTGGCCCAGTACGACATCAAGCGGGTCCTGGCCTACTCCACCATCTCCCAGCTCGGCTACATGTTCGTGGGGGTGGGGGTGGGGGCCTATGCAGCCGGGATCTTCCACCTCATGACCCACGCCTTCTTCAAGGCCCTCCTCTTCCTGGGTTCGGGCGCCGTGATCCATTCCATGCATCATGCCCTGCACCACACGCACAACCATGCCGACCCCCAGGACATGAGGAACATGGGAGGGCTCAAACGCTACATGCCCATCACCTGGATGGTCATGTGGGTGGCGACCCTGGCCATCGCGGGGATCTGGCCCTTCGCCGGCTTCTTCAGCAAGGACGAGATCATCTGGATGGCCGGAGCCCGGGCCGGTGGGCCCTTCGGAGGGTGGTACACCCTCATCTGGATCATGGCCCTGGCCGCGGCCATGATCACGGCGGTCTACATGACCCGCCTCATGATCATGACCTTCCATGGCGAGAACCGGACGGGGCAGGAGGAGAAACAGCACCTCCACGAGTCCCCCTGGGTCATGTGGGTTCCCCTGGCAATCCTGGCGGTCCTCTCCGTCTTCGGGGGCTGGGTGAACGTGCCCCACGCGATCCAGGAGTCGTTCCTGGGCGGCTTCGGCTTCCTTCCCATGAGCGAATGGCTCCACGAATGGCTGCACCCCATCGCCGGGGCCGCCGACGAGATCGCTTTCGCCCGTGGCGGTGAGTTCGCCCATCACGCTCCCTTCGGTGGGGGTGAGGTCCTCTGGGCCGTTCTCTCCACCGTGGCGGCGCTGGTGGTGGTTCTCGTCACCGCTCGGGTCGTGGGCGGGTTCAAGCACGTGCCCGCCGACGAGGCTGCCGAGGACACGGGGTTCAAGAAGGTCCTCTTCAACAAGTACTACGTGGACGAGATCTACGATGCCGTCATCGTTCAGCCCCTGATCCGGGCCTCCCGCTTCTGCTGGAAGATCATCGACGCGGGGATCGTGGACGGTATCGCCAACGGTCTGGGGAATCTCGCGCGAGCCTTAGGCTGGTTCGGGAGCCTCTTCCAGACCGGTTCGGTGAACACCTACGCCCTATTCCTGGCCATCGGGGTCCTGGTGATCCTCTGGCAGGTCGCGTTCTAGAGATGCCGGGTGCGCCTGGCGTCCAAGGGAAATAGCGCATGGCTTCGTTTTTGAATTCCATCGGCTACGGCGACTGGATTCTCCACGTCCTCCTCTGGCTCCCCCTTCTGGGCATGGCCGCGGTGCTGGTGGGTCCTGTCGCCCGGGCCAAGCATCTGGCCTTCGGTTGGAGCGTGGTCCTCTTCGTCCTGAGCCTGGGCCTCTGGTGGGCCTTCGATGCGGACGTGGGGACCTTCCAGTTCGCCAGCTCGGTCCCCTGGATCGAGGCCTGGGGCGTCAGCTATGCGGTGGCGCTGGACGGGATCAGCCTCTTCATGGTGATCCTCACCACCTTCACCACCGCCGTCGCCATTCTGGGGTCCTTCAACTACATCAAGAAGTACGAGCGGGCCTTCTACGCCCTCATGCTTCTCATGGAGACGGGGGTGGTCGGGGTCTTTATCGCCACCGACCTCTTCCTTTTCTACGTCTTCTGGGAGATCACCCTCATCCCCATGTACTTCATCATCGGGGTCTGGGGAGGGGAGCGGAGGATTTATTCGGCGGTGAAGTTCTTCCTCTTCACGGCCTTCGGGTCCCTCCTCATGCTGGTGGCCCTTCTGTATCTCTACTTCACCGCCAGGAATCTGAGCGGGGTGGCCTCCTTCGCCTATGCGGACCTCCTGAACACACCCCTGACCCTCACCGAGCAGCTATGGCTCTTCGGGGCCTTCTGCCTGGCCTTCTCCATCAAGGTCCCGGTCTTCCCCTTCCACACCTGGCTCCCCGATGCCCACGTGGAGGCGCCGACGCCGGGCTCCGTGGTCCTGGCCGCCGTCCTCCTGAAGATGGGGACCTACGGGTTCCTGAGATTCCTCCTGCCCTTCTTCCCGGCGGCGGCACAGCATCCCACGGTGGTCACCCTCATGATGGTCCTGGGGATCATCGGGATCATCTACACGGCCTGGGTGGCGGCGGTGCAGCCCGACGCCAAGAAGCTGGTGGCCTACACCTCGGTGGCCCACATGGGCTTCGTGGTGCTGGGAATCTTCGCCCTCACGGTGAATGGGCTCCAGGGAGGCCTGGTGGTGATGATCTCCCACGGGATCAGCACCGGGGCCCTCTTCCTCCTCCTGGGGATGATGTACGAGCGGAGGCACACCCGTCTCATTGCCGATTACGGGGGCATCGGGCGGGTGATGCCGTGGTTCGCCACGGCCTTCATGATCACGGCCCTGGCCTCCATCGGCCTTCCCGGCACGAGCGGCTTCGTCGGGGAGTTCCTGGCCCTGGTGGGCACCTTCGAAGCACGCCCCGTCATGGCCATCCTCGCAGCCAGCGGCGTCATCTTCGCCGCGTACTACATGCTGCCCATGGTCCAGAAGGTCTTCTTCAACGCCCTGGAGAAGCCCGAGAACAAGGACATGCCCGACCTTTCCCGTCGGGAGGTCGTCATTCTGGCGCCCATGGTGGCCCTCATGATCTGGATCGGGTGCAACCCCTCTCCCTTCCTCCGGCGCATGGAACCCAGCGTTCAGGTGGTCCTGGAGCAGGTGGGCGCCCCCGTTGCTACCGGACCGTCGGCGCACACGGCTGAAGTGAGCGGTGCCCGGCCGACCCTTACGAGCACAACCCCCCTGGACGAGGGGGAGGAGCCGGACCATCCGGCACCCACCCACCCCGGGGATGAGGAATAAGCTCCAATGGAACTCGACTTCACTTCCCAGTCCCACTTCCTTTTCGCCCTCCTCCCCGAGATCGTCCTCTGCGTCTGGGGGATGATCGTCCTGGTGGTCGGCGTCTGGAAGAAGGAAGAAGACGGCGCCGCCGGCGCCGACGATCTCGGGGCCCTGGCCCTCGTGGGGATCCTCCTGGCCGCTACGGCCAACGGATGGCTCTACGGGGTGTCCCAGACCGGGGGCGCCGGGATGGTCGTGGTGGACCGTTTTCGCCTTTTCGCCAACTGGATCTTCCTGTTGGCGGGAGCCCTGTCCATCCTGATTTCCCTGGCCTATGTGACGCGCCAGCGTCTCCAGTCCGGGGAGGTCTACTCCCTCATGCTCTTCAGCGTGGTGGGAATGATGATCATGGGAGGGACCCTCGACCTCATCATCATCTTCCTGGGGCTGGAGGTCATGTCCATCTCCATCTATGCCCTGGCGGCCATGAACCGGAGGGACCGGAAGTCGGCGGAAGCCGGGCTCAAGTACTTTCTCCTGGGGGCTTTCTCCACCGGCTTCTTCCTCTACGGGATCGCCCTCGTCTACGGCGCCACGGGAAGCACCAACATCGGAGCCATCGCCCGGGCCGTCCTGGACGGGAGCGCCGCCGCGCCCCTCCTCCAGTTCGGGGTGGCGCTCCTGGCCATCGGGTTCGGCTTCAAGGTGGCCGCCGTTCCCTTCCACATGTGGACGCCCGACGTCTACGAGGGGGCGCCGGCGCCCATCACGGCCTTCATGGCCACCGGCGTGAAGGCTGCGGCTTTCGTGGCCTTCGTACGGGTCTTCTCCGTGGCCTTCGATGCGGTCTACGAGAGCTGGTATCCCATCCTCTGGTGGCTGGCGGCCATCACCATGGTTGTGGGGAATCTCATCGCCCTGGTCCAGGCCAACGTCAAGCGTATGCTGGCCTACTCCAGCATCGCCCATGGCGGTTACCTCCTCGTGGCCGTGGTGGCGGCCAATCAGGTAGCTTCGGCCGCCACCCTCTTTTACCTCCTGGTCTATACCCTGATGAACGTCGGGGCCTTCGCCATCGTCATCAGCGTGGCCTACCAGGGGGAGGACCGCCTCCAGATCGAGGACTACGCCGGGTTCGGATGGCAGCAGCCGCTTCTGGCCATCTTCTTCACCGTCTTCCTCCTCTCCCTGGCCGGCTTCCCGGGGACGGGCGGGTTCATGGCGAAGATCTTTCTCCTTCAAGGCGCCGTGGATTCGGAGCTCTGGGTCCTCTCCATCGTCCTGGTCATGGCCACCCTGGTCTCCTACTGGTACTACCTGCGGGTGGCCTGGTACATGTGGATGCGGGAGGCGCCGGGGCCGGACGCCCATCAATACGTGGTTGCCCCGCTCCCCATGCGGGTGGCGCTGGTGGCCTGCGTGGCCCTCATCCTCTACCTGGGCATCTTCCCGGGCACGGCCCTGGGAATCGTACAGGCCAGCGTGGACACGTTGGGCCAGGTGGGGGGCATGATGGCTACCGTGCTCCCCTGACGGGTCCGCGCTGAAACCCCGGTCGGCTCCGTGAGGCGGGGGGAGAATCTTCGACCAGCGGCGTCCTCCGATCGTGGGCGCCGCTGTTGGTTTCCCGGGAGGGACCCGTCCCCCCGGGGCACGTTGACGCCCCCTCCCGTCTTCGCCAACCTATGGGGGCTCCCGGGGTAGGCCCCGTCGAGGAATCTGCTTCGCGGCCGGGAAGCCCCCGTCCGAAGGAAGTCCCGAACTCCAGAAGAGCGAAGAAAAGCCTCATGGATATGGCAACGCACATCTTCAGGCAGTACGACATTCGCGGCATCGTGGGGAAGGATCTGGACCCGGGTGTGACCCGGCAGGTGGGTCTGGCCTACGGGTCCACCCTCCTGGAGACCCGGGACGGGGGAAAAGCCACGGTGGCCGTGGGACAGGACAACCGTCCCCATTCGCCGGCGCTGGCCGACGGCCTCATGGAGGGGCTCCGGGCCTCAGGGGTGGACGTGATCAGCCTCGGAACCGTCCCCACCCCTCTGGCCCTGTGGGCCGAAAAGCGGCTCGGGACCGACGGATCGATCCAGATCACGGGTTCCCACAACCCCCCGGAGTACAACGGGATCAAGATGAGCATGGGTGGTCGTTCCTTCTACGGGGACGCCATCCAGGGGCTTCTGACCCGGATCCGGGAGGGACGTCTCACCGGAGGGCATGGCTCCAGGCGGGAGGAGGAGGTCATCGGCCGCTACGTGGAGGAGATCGCCGAGGGGTTCGGGTTGGCCCGGCCGGTGAAGGTGGTGGTGGATTGCGGAAACGGTGCCGGATCCCTGGTGGCGGTGGATCTACTGAAGTCCATTGGTGCCGATGTCGTGCCCCTCTACTGCGAGTCCGACGGCACCTTCCCCAACCACCACCCCGATCCCACCGTGGACGAATATCTGGTGGACATGATCGAGCTGGTGAAGAAGGAGGGAGCGGAGCTGGGGATCGCCTTCGACGGGGACGCCGACCGCATCGGCGCCGTGGACGAGAACGGTGACGTGGTGCGGGGAGACATCCTTCTCCTCCTCTTCGGTCTGGACGCCCTGGACCGGAGAGGTCCGGACCAGAAGCTGGTCTTCGATGTGAAGTGCTCCCAGGTCCTCCCCGAGGTCTTCGATGCCGCCGGAGGGGAGGCCATCATGTGGAAGACCGGTCACTCCCACATCAAGGAGAAGATGAAGGACGTGGGGGCGGCCATGGGCGGAGAGCTAAGCGGTCACATCTGCTTCGCCGACGATTACATCGGCATCGATGACGCCCCCTATGCCGCTTGTCGCCTGGTGGACCTCCTGGCCCGAAAGGAGGCGTCCTTTTCCCGGTTGGTGGCCGCTCTTCCGCCCTACGTGTCCACGCCGGAGATCCGGATCGAGGTGGACGAGGAGAAGAAATGGGAGGTGGTGGAGCGGGCCCAGGAGCACTTCAGAAAGAGCCACGAGGTCATCGACGTGGATGGGGCCCGGATCCTCTTCGGTGACGGTTGGGGCCTCCTGAGAACCTCCAACACCCAGCCGGTCATCGTGGCGCGCTTCGAGGCACGGACGCCGGAGCGGCTGGAGGAGATCAGGGAAACGGTGGAGAGCTGGCTCGCAACCCAGGACATCCATGTCTGATTCGGCCACGCGCCTCTGGAAGGGGGGACGCCTCCTCCTCGTCGTCGCCGTTGCCGTCGGGATCCTCCTTCTCCTGGCCCGGGGGGCGGCGAGCTTCTACACCGAGGTCCTCTGGTACCGGTCGGCGGGGTTCAGCTCCGTTCTCTGGACCCGGATCCTGGCCGAAGCGGGGATCAAGGTCCTCACCGGTGCAGTCACGGCGATCCTGGCCTTCCTCTCCTTTAGGGTGGTGGCTCGGTCCCTGGGCTCCGTCCAGATCAAACGGCAGTTCGGGAATCTGGAGATCTCGGAGCGGATTCCGGAAAAGACCATCACCCGGGCCGTGGCCGTGACAGCCCTCCTCCTGGGCCTCTGGCTCGGGGCCACCTTTCCCACCGGGGGCGGCGTTCGGTTCCTCCTCTTTCTCCGGGCACCGGAGTGGGGGCTGGAGCCTCCCTTTCTGGGCGGCGACGTCTCGTTCTACGTCTTCGCCCTTCCCATCCTCCTGGGCGTCCTGACGCTGGGCCTGGCCCTCGCCTTTCTCATCCTGTCCTTTTCGGCTGCCGGCTACGCGGCCACGGGTGGACTGAGCTTCCGGGGGGGAAAGCCCCACATCAGCGCCCAGGCCCGGAAGCACCTCGCGGTTCTCGGCGCCGTCTTCCTCCTTCTCCTGGCCGGTCGATTCTGGCTTTCCCCGTACCTCCTCCTCTGGGACGGAAACTCGGGGGTCCAGGGGATCTTCGGCTTCGCGGACCACACGGCCCGGGTCCAGGGGTTACGGGCCCTCTCCTTCCTCACCCTGGCCGCAGCCGGAGTGACCTGGTGGGCGGGCTTCCGTAAGAGGCTCAGTCCCCTCCTGGCTGCGGGGATTGCTCTGGTGGCCGGCGGCCTTCTCCTGGTCCAGGCCTATCCGCAGATCGTCCAGCGCTTTCGGGTGGAGCCCAATGAGCTGGAGCGGGAGGCCCCCTACATCCGGGAGAATCTGCGCTTCACCCGCATGGGGTTCGGGTTGGACGAGCTTCGGCGCACCGAGTACGTCTACGACGCCGGGGAGACGGTGGACTGGAATCGGGCGGCACGGCAGTTTGCCGGCCTCCCCATCTGGACCCCCGGAGCCCTCCTGACCACGTTCCAGGAGGTGGAGGCCCGCTTTCGGTACTACGATTTCGAGGATGTCTCCGTAGATCGCTATCCCTCTCCGTCGGGGCCCAAGCCCCTGGCGGTGGCGGTCAGGGAGATCAACACCGGGGGGATCGAGGATCCGAACTGGCAAAACCTCCACCTCCGGACCCGGTATCTGGCCGGGATGGGGGCCGTGGCCAGCGACGCTACGCGCCGCACACCGGAGGGGCGCCCCCTCATGTTCGTGTCGGGGATCCCGCCCGTCGCTTCAGGGGATTCCCTGGCTCCGCCGAATCTGGAGCTCGACCGGCCCTCCGTCTACTTCGGATCCCGATTGCAGCTCTACGCCATCGTGACCCCGGAGAGCGGTTCTGCTCCGGCCACGGGTGAAGCCCCGGCCCCGGATCCGACGTCCCGGATAGCCTCGGATACGCTACCCGGGACTCGGGACATGGCTTCCGGACCCGCTGTGGCGGTGGAGCCGACGGCCCCGGAAGAGATCCAGGGAATCGGCCTGGGAAGCCTCCTCCGGAAGCTGGCCCTGGCCTGGAGGTTCTCCGACCCGAACCTCCTCTTCTCCTCCGAGGTCTCTCCCGACAGCCGATTCGTCTTCAGGAGAAACGTCCTGGAGAGGACCTCGGCCATCGCCCCCTTTCTCCGGTATCTGGAAGCTCCCTATCCGGTGATCTCGGAGGGGCGGATCATCTGGATCCTGGAGGGCTTCACCTCCACGCGGCATTTCCCCCTTTCGGCTCCCCAGGACCTGCCCGGAGGCAGCGTGTCGGCCTATCTGAGGAACAGCGTCAAGGTCACGGTGGACGCCCGCTCGGGGGAGGTCCATTTCTACCGGATGGACCGGGAGGATCCTCTCCTGGAGGCCTGGACCCGGGTCTTCCCCGATCTCTTCCAGCCTTTCGAGGAGATGCCCGCAGAGCTCCAGGCCCACGTTCGGTATCCCCGTTCCCTCCTCGCTCTCCAGGCCCAGGTTCTTCTTCAGTACCATCAGGAGACGCCCCGGCGCTTTCACGGCCAGCAGGACGTGTGGGCCCAGCCCCAGGAGCTCGCCGAGAGGACGCGCCCGGTCGCTTACCATCCGGAATACGGGATTTACCGCCTCCCGGGGTCCGAGAAGGAGGAGTTCCTCCTCACCACCGTCTTCGTCCCGGCAGGGCGCCAGAACCTCACAGGGCTCCTTGCCGCCCGGTGTGATCCCGAGGGGTACGGAGAGCTCCTCCTCTATGACATCCCCGTGGAGGAGCAGGTGCCCGGGCCGAGGCAGGTGGAGGCGCTGGTGGAACAGGATCCGATTATCAGCCAGCAGTTCTCCCTCTGGCGGCAGGGGGGAAGCCAGGTCTGGTCGGGGCACCTGCATGTGGTGCCGGTGGGACGAACACTCCTGTACCTGGAGCCCATCTTCCTGGCCGCCGAAGCCGACGCCATCCCTGAGCTTCGCCGCTTCGTGGTGAGCGATGGACGGCGGGCGGCCATGGAGCCGACGCTGGAGGCGGCCATCGCCGCCTTTGCCTCGGCCTCCGGCGCGGAGGCTCCGGCCGCGACTCCGGATACTCCACGACCGGCCGGAGAGCAGGAGGCCTTTCCGCCTCCGGAGGAGTGGCCGGCGGAGGCGCTGAATCTCCTGGAAAGAGCCGAGGAAAGTCTGAGAAACGGCGACTGGGCCGGATTCGGGGCTGCGCTGGATGAGCTTCGTGCCCTTCTGAGAAACGCTGCAGGGGGCGGAGGCTGAGGACCCGTTTTCCGCCAGGAGGCCGTAAGGGAGCCCAGGGTAGCGACGCCCTCTCTGCACCCCTACCTTCCTCGGACCCCCGGAGCTCCGGAGGACAACGATGTCCCCCCGCCGAGCGAACCCGGGGGCCGACGCGCATGGGAATTGCATCACGCGTCCGAGGGTCCTGACCTGAAGATCAGGACCACCGACGTGCGCTAACAACTTGCAAGAGGACCCAGATGAATATCCACGAATTTCAGGCCAGGGAGGTCTTCCGGAAGGCCGGGCTCCCCGTCCCCCCGGGGGACGTGGCAACCACTCCGGAAGAAGCCGAGGAGATCGCCAAGAAACTGGGGGGCAGGGTCGTCGTCAAAGCCCAGGTCCATTCCGGTGGCCGCGGCAAGGCCGGCGGCGTGAAGCTGGCCGATGACGCTGCCGAAGCCAGGGCCCACGCCGAAGCCATCCTGGGGATGGACATCAAAGGGCTCACGGTGGAAAAGGTCCTGGTCACCCCGACCGAGGACATCGATACCGAGGCCTACCTGGGGTGTCTGCTGAACCGGGCCGCCCAGTCCATCACCTTCATGGTCTCTCCCGAGGGTGGGGTGGACATCGAAGAGGTCGCCGACACCAAGCCGGAGGCCATCAAGAAGCTCACCGTCGATCCCCGGTACGGCCTCTTTCCACACGAGGCCTACTGGCTGGCCTCCTTCCTCTACGAGGATCCCTCCCTGGTGAAGCAGACGGCCAAGATCATCGGCCAGCTCTACGAGGCCTTCAAGATGGCGGGGGCCTCCATGACGGAGATCAATCCCCTCATCACCACCCCCGCGGGAGAAGTGAAGGCCATCGACGCCAAGATGAGCATCGATGACAGCGAGCTCTTCCGGCGGCCCGAGATCGCAGAGTTCCGGGATGTCTCGGCTGAGCCCGAGTCCGAGACGAAGGCTCGAGAGGCCGACCTTTCCTACGTGAAGCTCGACGGAAACGTGGGCTGTTGCGTGAACGGGGCCGGGCTGGCCATGGCCACCATGGACCTGGTCAAGTACTACGGAGGTGAACCTGCCAATTTCCTGGACATCGGCGGCTCCTCCAATCCCGACAAGGTCGTGGCGGCTCTGGAGATCATCACATCGGATCCGAACGTCAAGGTCATCCTCTTCAACATCTTCGGTGGGATCACCCGCTGCGACGACGTGGCCAACGGCATCGTGGAGGCCTCCGATCGCATCGACATCGAGGTACCGCTGGTCATCAGGTTGACCGGGACCAACGAAGAGGAAGGGGTGAAGATCCTGGAGGGCGCCGGCATGTCGGCGGCCACCTCCATGGATGAGGTGGTGGAGAAGGCTGTCAAGCTGGCCGCAGAGGCGTGATCCAACCGAACACGAGAAATGAGAGTCCATAGTCATGGCTATCTTCGTAGACGAACACACCCGGCTCGTGGTCCAGGGGATCACGGGGAGGGACGGGTCGTTCCATACCCGTCAGATGATGGAGTACGGCACCCAGGTGGTGGCCGGAGTTACCCCCGGAAAGGGGGGACAGACCTTCGAGGGACCCGACGGTAAGAGGGTCCCCATCTTCAACACCGTCGAGGAGGCGGTGGACGAGGCCGGCGCCAACACGTCGGCCATCTACGTGCCTCCGGCCTTTGCATCCGGAGCCGTTTTCGAGGCCGCCGGGGCCGGTGTCGAGTTCATCGTATGCATCACCGAAGGGGTTCCGGTTCAGGACATGACCCGGGTCCTGAGGTACGTGAAGGATCGGGGCGCCCGTCTCCTGGGCCCCAACTGTCCGGGGATCATCTCGCCCGGAAAGGCGAAGGTGGGCATTCTTCCGGCACAGATCGTGGCTCCGGGACCGGTGGGCGTGATTTCTCGCTCCGGTACGCTGACCTACGAGGCCGTTATCCAGCTCACCAACGGGGGCATCGGACAGACCACCTGCGTAGGCATCGGAGGCGATCCCCTCATCGGGACGAATTTCATCGATGCCCTCGCGGCCTTCAAAGCCGACTCCGAGACTGAAGCCATCGTGATGATCGGCGAGATCGGGGGAACCGACGAGCAGGAAGCCGCCGCCTGGGTCAAGGAGAACCTGGACATCCCGGTGGTGGGCTTCATCGCGGGCCAGACGGCGCCTCCGGGGCGTCGAATGGGGCACGCCGGCGCCATCATCAGCGGCTCTGCCGGCACGGCCGAGGAGAAGATGAAGGCCTTCGAGGAGAACGGGATCGCCGTGGCGGCCCGACCTGTCGAGATTGCCGAGCTCATCAAGGACGCTCTGGGTTGATGAGCCCCCGGGGGTCCGGGTCGGATCCCCGAGCACGCAGGATCTTCCCTCGGGCGCAGGGGGCGGCTATTCGCCGTCCCCGGGTCCGGGGGGAGGGAAAGTGAGGGGGAATGAGGCTCTCCGAGATCATCCACCGGGATCAGATTCGAGTCCCCCTCGAGGCTGAGACCCTGGAGGAGGCCGTCGGTCTTCTATGTCACGGGCTTGAAGATCGGGGTCCTCTCCCCGAAGGTGGGGCCGCCCGCCTGGCCGGAGGGTTCTTTTCCGGAGCCAAGGGGGAAGTGATCCGGGTCAATGAGTGGGTGGTCCTGGTCGCCGCCCGGACCGACTGGGTCCGCGACCTCGTCGGGGCCATGGGATCCGTGGCGGTGCCCTTCGACATGGGTGACCAGGGGGAAGGGGGGACGGCATCCGTCCTCATCCTCCTCCTGACTCCCAGACGGGTGTCACCCCTCAAGATCCAGGCTATTCCCACCCTCTCCCGCTTCCTACGGGAAAAGGAGAACGTAGCTCGGCTTCGGGATGCAAGGGATGCCGAGGAGGTGCTGGCCTTCTCGGAGCTCATGGAGCTGGAACTCCAGGACCATCTCCTGGTGGCCGACGGCTTGAGCCCTCTCCTGTACAGGGTCTATCCCGACACGCCCCTGAAAGAGGTGGTGGGGCTCATGGTGCGGCAGAAGATCAGGGCCGTTCCCGTGGTGGGTGAACGGTTGGAGTTCCTGGGCCTGATCCGGTCGGCCGATGCCATTCGCTATCTCCTGCCCGAGCGGTTGACGGGTGATAAGGGCACCCAGGAGCTGGAATCCCTGGAGGCCCGGGAAATCATGGTTCGCACCATCATGTGCATCTCGGAGGACCAGAGCCTGGTGGAGGCGGCGAACCTCATGGTGAACAAGGGGGTAAGCCAGCTTCCGGTGGTCCGGGAGGGGGAGCTCGTGGGCTTCCTTTCCGTGGATACGGCCCTTCGACTCCTCTTCGGGCCCGAGATGGCCAAAGAGGGGGAAGACGGCGAAGGCGGGGGAGACGGGGATAAAAAGGGGATCAAAGGGGCCGACGAGGGCTGACCCCGAGAGACGAGACGGACCGAAGCTCACAAACGAACCAACGAGAAGGATACATGAGTCATACACTCGCCATCATCAAGCCCGACGCCGTCGCTTCCGGAAAGGCAGGGAAGATCCTGGCTCACCTGGAGGAGGCGGGGTTTGCCGTGAGAGCTCTCGAGATGACCCGCCTCACCCGGGAACAGGCCGGAGCCTTCTACGCCGTCCATGCGGAGCGACCCTTCTTCCAGGACCTGGTGGCGTTCATGACGTCGGGCCCCTGCATCCCCATGATCCTCGAGGCCGACGGTGCGGTAAAGAAGCTCCGGGAGGTCATCGGTGCGACGGATCCCGCCGAGGCCGAACCCGGGACGGTCCGGGCCCTCTACGCGGAAAACAAGGAACGAAACGCCATCCACGCTTCGGATTCGGATGAGAATGCCGGCGTCGAAGCGGCCTTCTTCTTCTCCCGTCAGGAGATTCTCGGACTGGCGGGCTAGGGGCCTGTTCGAGTAATGGGGCGACCCGCCCCGCCGAGCCGGCGGGAGAGGCCGACCGGGTCCCTCTCTCTTCCCCCCCCCTTTTTTCCACCAGCCCCGTACGGTGCCGGAAGGCATTGCGGACGCTGGAGTTACTCGTTGACAGAAATCGGCGTTTCCGGCTATCTTTCCCGACTATGCTAGCGATCCCGCTGTCGGTTCTGGAGCAAGAGGGAAGCCTTGAAATTCAGGGATCGATTCCTCCGGACCACGCATGTTGGGAGGGGACGGAGCTTCGGTTCTCTTCCCCCCTCGCCCTGGAAGGAGAGGCTCGGTGGGTCCAGAGCGGCGAGGTCGTGGTGCGACTGCACATCGAAGGAAAGATTGCCCAGGAGTGTCGTCGTTGCCTGAAGGGCCTGACGGGGCATGTGGAGAAGAAGCTCGACCTTTTTTTCGCGCCTGTGGACGAGTTGAACGAAGACGAAGAGGCTCGGCCTCTTCCCGTAGGACAGACGGAGCTGGATCTGGTGGAGGCCGTGCGGGAAGAGATCCTTCTTTCCTGCTCTCCCTTCGCCCTTTGCGAGCCGGAGTGTAAGGGACTTTGTCCCCTCTGCGGGGCCGATCGAAACAATCAAGACTGTCAGTGCACTACGGAGGAGTTCGATCCCCGCTGGGATGCCCTCCGTGCGCTGAACGAAGAGTGAGATAAAGCCATGGCGGTACCCAAGAAGCGGACCTCGAAACAGCGCAAGCGGAAGCGTCGGACCCACTACAAGGCGGAGAAGGTCTCTACCCAGAGCTGTCCCCGCTGCGGCGATCCGAAGCTTCCTCACCGGGTTTGCCCCACCTGCGGGTTCTACCGGGATGAGTCGGTCCTGGACGTAGAGCTGGACTAGAGACGGAACGGCAGAGGCTCGTGCGGATCGCCCTGGACGCCATGGGGACCGATTCGGCTCCCGTCGCCGAGGTCGAGGGAGCCGTCGAAGCCCTGGAATCCCTGGAGGACGTCGAGATCCTCCTGGTGGGGGATCAGAAGGTCATCGAGAAGGAGCTCTCCCGGGTTCCGGACCTGCCGGGGGACCGGGTCACCGTCATTCACGCCCCGGACCGGATCATTTCCGGGGAGCCCCCCGCCACGGCCGTTCGACGAAAGCCCAACTCCTCCATCGTGGTGGGCGTCAAGTTGCAGAGGGAGGGGAAGGCGGATGCTTTCGTCAGCGGGGGTTCGACAGGGGCCGTCATGGCGGCTTCTCTCCTCTTCCTGCGTCCTCTGGCCGGGGTGGACCGGCCGGCGGTCGGGGCCATTCTCCCCACGTCGGCCCGGCCTACCCTCATGCTGGATGCAGGGGCGAACGTGGACTGCAAGCCGAAGCACCTCCTTCAGTTCGCCCACCTGGGCCACATCTATGCCCAGGATCTCATGGGAGTTGAAAACCCCCGCATCGGGCTGCTGAACATCGGGGAGGAGCCGGAGAAGGGAAACGAGCTCTCGGTGGAGGCCCATAAGCTCATCGCCGAGGATCGGCTCAACTTCATCGGCAACATCGAGGGCCGGGAGATCATCCGGGGCGGCTGTGACGTGCTGGTCTGCGATGGCTTCGACGGAAATCTGATTTTGAAGTTCTACGAGTCGGTGGCGGGGTTCATCATCGGCCTTTTGAAGAGGGAGCTCCGCACCACCGACGATGAGGGGCTGGACTTTGACGAGGTCTTCCGGTTCCTGGACTACGAGGAGTATGGCGGCGCCCCCCTTCTGGGCGTGAACGGCGTGTCCATCATCATGCACGGATCCTCCTCCACCAAAGCCATCCGAAACGGCCTCGGCGTCGCGGCAAAGGCAGTGGAGACGTCCATGGTCACCCACATGGCCAGGGAGCTCTCCCGGGCAAACGACAACCTGTGATCACCCAACCAGCCCTCTAGAACAGCATGGTCAAACACCCCAAACCCCTCGTGGAAATCGCCGGGACCGGCCGGTACCTGCCCGAACGGGTCCTCACCAACGCCGATCTCGAAACGATGGTGGACACCTCCGATGAATGGATCCGGGAACGGACCGGGATCCGGGAACGGAGAATCGCCCGGGAGGACGAAACGGCGGCGGACATGGCGGCGGCCGCATCCCGGATCGCCATGGAGAGGGCCGGGGTGGAGCCTGGGGAGATCGATCTCCTCATCCTCACGACGGCGACACCGGACCGCCTCCTTCCTTCCACCGCCTGTGACCTCCAGGCCCTGCTGGGGGCGGGCAACGCCATGGCCTTCGATCTGGCGGCGGCTTGCTCGGGTTGGCTCTTCGGTCTCACCATGGCCGAGGCCTACCTGGCGACGGGACGGGCGGAAATCGCGCTGGTGGTGGCCACGGAGAAGATGAGTTCCATGGTGGATTGGGGTGACCGTGCGACGTGCGTGCTCTTCGGCGACGGATCCGGCGCCGCGGTGCTGAAGCCTTCCGACGGGGAGCGGGGCATCCTCTCCAGCTACCACATGTCGGATGGAACCCTGGCGAATCTCCTCTACCGCCCCGCCGGCGGCGCCGCCATTCCCATGTCGGAGGAAGTTCTGGCCAAGAAGGATCACCTTTTGAAGATGTCCGGCCGGGAGGTGTTCAAGAACGCGGTCCGGTCCATGGCCGACGCCGCGAATACGGCCCTCCAGGGGGCCGGTGTGACCGGGGACGACGTGGATCTTCTGATTCCCCACCAGGCCAATATCCGGATCATCAAATCCACGGCGAAATATGTAGGGATGCCCATGGAGAAGGTGTACGTCAACGTGGACCGATACGGGAACATGAGCTCCGCAGCCGTTCCCGTGGCACTGGACGAAGCCATCGAGAAGGGCCGGGTGGGCGCCGGCTCCCTGGTCCTGACCGCTGCATTCGGCGCCGGGTTCACCTGGTCCGGCATGACTCTCCGCTTTTGAAGCCCACGTCCAATCCACGAGCCATGTCCCTTGCGCTGCTTTTCCCCGGACAGGGGTCACAATCCGTAGGCATGGGCCGGGAGCTGGCAGAGGCCTTCCCCCGGGCTGCTGAAACCTTCGAGGAAGGGGATGAGGTCCTGGGGTTTTTCCTCTCCCGGCTGGCCTGGGAAGGCCCCGAGGAGGAGCTGACCCTGACCAAGAACGCCCAGCCGGCCCTCCTGGTGCACTCCATCGCGGTCCACAGGGTGATCGGGGAGGAGTTGGGTGACATTCTCCTGGCTGCCGGGCATTCCCTGGGGGAGTTCTCGGCACATGTGGCGGCCGGGACGCTCTCTTTCCGGGACGCCCTGGAATCGGTACGGACCCGGGGGGAGCTGATGTTCGAGTCCGGGGTGGAAAAGCCGGGGACCATGGCTGCGGTCCTGGGGCTCGAGGACGAGGCCGTGGAGGAGGTGTGTCTCCGGATACGGGAGGGAGGAAAGGTCTGCGTGCCGGCAAACTTCAACTCCGGCGGGCAGGTGGTCATCAGCGGGGATGTGGAGGGGGTGGAGGAGGGCATGGCTCTGGCCAAGGAGGCCGGTGCGAAACGGGTTTTGCCCCTGACGGTTTCGGGCGCGTTCCACTCCCCTCTCATGGAACCGGCCAGGGAGGGATTGCGGGAGAAGCTGGCTGCGGTAAACTTCTCCGATCCGCTTTACCCGGTGGTTTCAAATGTAACGGCCGAGCCCGTCTCTTCGGGTGCGCAGGCTCGTGAGCTCCTCGTCGAGCAGCTCACGTCTCCCGTCAGGTGGGCGGCCTCCGTCCGACGGATGGTGTCGGAGGGAGTCGAGTCATTCTACGAGCTCGGGACGGGATCTGTCCTCTGTGGGCTGAACAAGCGAAATGCCAGGGGATTGGCCTGCATGTCCCTGGGAAGCCCACGGGACTTCGACGCATTGAGATGAGAGGAAGAGCCGCTGCGCCGGGCACTCGCCGGCTGCACCGGACCGGCTCCGGATTAGCGAAGGGACCGTAAGAGATGGGGATGAAGGTGCTTGAAGACCAGGTGGCGGTGGTGACGGGAGGGTGCCGTGGAATCGGATTGGCCATCGCCCGGGCTCTGGCCGAGGCCGGCGCCAGGGTGGCCATCGCGGACGTGGACGAGGAGGGCTCAAAAGCGGCTGCCGAGGACCTGCCGGGGGAAGGACATCGGGGGTACCTGGGTGATGTCACCCAGGCTTCGGTGCTGCGGGTCGTCTTCAAGGCCATCGAGAAGGATATCGGCCCCATCGACATCCTTGTGAACAACGCGGGAATCACCCGCGACAACCTGATCCTCAGGATGTCGGAAGAGGAGTGGGATCAGGTCCTGTCGGTGAACCTCAAAGGCGCCTTCAATGCAACGAAGGCCGTGGCCCGGGGGATGATGAAACGGCGCAGGGGGGCCATCGTGAACATCGCCTCGGTGATCGGCCTCATGGGCAATGCCGGGCAGGCCAATTACGCGGCCTCCAAAGCCGGCCTCATGGGCCTCACCAAGAGCGTGGCCAGGGAGTTCGCCTCCCGGGGCGTGCGATGCAACGCCATCGCCCCGGGCTTCATTCAGACCGCCATGACCGAGGAGCTCAAGCCCGAGGTGGTGGATGAGCTGAAGGGACGGATTCCCCTGGGCACGCTCGGAACGCCCGAGGACGTGGCGGGGGTCGTGCGGTTTCTCGTGGGGCCCGAGGCAGGGTACATTACCGGTCAGGTCATTGCCGTGGACGGCGGAATGGTCATGTGACGTCCACGATATCAAGGAAGATCATCGATTCATCGTATTTCGTCTTAACCGAAAAGGGGGGTATCATGGCGGACAGTGCCGAGGCCAAGGTCAAGGAGATCATCATCAACGAGCTGGGCGTGGATCCGGAAAAGGTCACGGCGGAAGCTTCCTTCGTTGAGGATCTCGGGGCCGACTCTCTGGACACCGTCGAGCTGGTCATGGCGTTCGAGGAAGAATTCGGTGTGGACATCCCCGACGAGGATGCCGAGCAGATGCGCACCGTGGGGGACGCCATCGACTACCTCAAGGAGCACATGGAGGACGCCTGAGGTTTTTTCTTTCCCATTCCTCGGACGACCCGGGACGTATGACAAACCCAGGTACAGGACCGAATCATCGAGTCGTCATCACCGGCACAGGGCTTCTGACACCGGTGGGGAACGATGTGGAGAGCTCGTGGGATGCCCTCCTCTCCGGAGTCAGCGGCGGAGGAACCATCTCTCAATTCGAGGCGACGGAGGACTTCGCCACGCAGATTGCTTGCGAGGTCAAGGGGTTCGATCCCCTCCGCTTCCTGGAGAAGAAGGAGGTGAAGCGGAACGACCGCTTCGTCCAGTTCGCCATTGCCGTGGGTGAAGAAGCCATGGCGAAGGCGGGCCTCTCGACTCCGGAGGACCGAAGCCAGATCAAGCCGGAGCGCTTCGGCGTCATCTTCGGGAGCGGAATCGGAGGGATGTCCACCTTCGAGGAGCAGACCCGAATCCTCATCGGCAAGGGACCCAAGCGGGTCAGCCCCTTCTTCGTTCCCATGTTCATACCGGACATGGCGTCGGGGATGGTCTCCATCCGGTTCGGGGCCAAGGGCCCCAACTACGCGACGGTGTCGGCCTGCGCCTCCAGCGCCCACGCCGTGGGGGACGCCTTCCGGATTCTCCAGCGCGGGGATGCGGATGTCATGCTGGCCGGGGGCACGGAGGCCGCCGTGACTCCGCTCTGTATTGCGGGGTTCAGCTCCATGCGGGCCATGTCGACCCGAAACGACGACCCGACGACGGCCAGCCGGCCCTTCGACGCCCACCGGGACGGATTCGTCATCGGGGAGGGCGCAGGCGCACTGGTTCTGGAGACCCTGGATCATGCTCGGGCCCGGGGGGCCGAGATCCTGGCGGAGCTGGTGGGATACGGGGCCTCGGGAGACGCCTATCACATCACGGCTCCGGAGCCCACCGGGGAGGGCGCTCGCTTCGCCATGGCCGGTGCACTGGCCGATGCCGGCGCCGACCCCCGGGACGTGGACTACATCAACGCCCATGGGACATCCACCCCCCACAACGACGTCATGGAGACGACGGCCATCAAGACCTTTTTCGGCGACCATGCCTACGAGATGATCGTCGGATCCACCAAGTCCATGGTCGGACATCTCCTGGGGGCGGCCGGTGCCACGGAGGCCGTGATCTCGGCCCTGGTGACCCGGGAAGGGAAGATTCCGCCCACCATAAACTTCTCTGAGCCGGATCCCGAATGTGATCTGGACTATGCGCACAACCGTGTGGTGGAGCGGCCCGTGAAGCTTGCTCTGACCAACTCCTTCGGGTTTGGCGGGCACAACGTGACGCTGGCCCTCCGGCGCTGGGAGGAGTAGGAAGGCCGCGTTCTCCCTCCTCGGGACCGGGAGAGTGCAGACAGGTGAGTCACGGAGGAAGGGGGGACCATCGGCAGGGACCCCCTTTTTTCGTCATGACCGAAGAGGCATCGGGACAAGGGGCCCGGGGCCAAAGGAAGGGAGACCGTCATGATGCGCGTCGGAATCGGGTATGACTCCCACCGGTTCGACTCGAGCCGCCCGCTGATCCTGGGGGGCGTGGAGATCCCCGATTCTCCGGGCCTTTCAGGTCATTCCGACGGGGACGCCGTGGCCCACGCGGTCATCGATGCTCTCCTGGGGGCCGCAGCTTTGGGAGATGTGGGACGCCATTTTCCCCCGGGGGAGGAACAGTGGCGGGGGGGCGATTCCATGGATCTTCTGGCCCGCTCCGTGGCCCTCCTCCATGAAAACGGGTACTCGGCCCGGAATCTGGACGTGGTGATCATCTGCGAAGCGCCGAAGATCTCTCCGGTGGCGGAGGCCATTCGAGGTCGAATCGCCGGGGTTCTGGGGGTGGAGGTCGGTGCCGTATCCCTCAAAGGGAAGACCAACGAAGGGATGGGATGGATCGGGGCCGGGGAAGGACTGGCCGTGCATGCCGTGGCCCTGGTGGTGCCGGTGGAGGGCCCGGAGGCCTGAAAAAGCCTCATGGACGCCTTCTTCGCATTCCTCGCGTCACAGGGCCCCCTCCTCCTCTATACCTTCCTGGGAGCCGGGGCCGCCGTGGAAAACGTCTTTCCGCCCGTGCCTGCCGACACCTTCGTTCTTCTGGGGGCTTTTCTGAGCGCCGGAGGAAGGGCCGATGCCCTCACGGTCTTCCTCGTGACGTGGCTCGCCAATACGGGGACGGCACTCCTGGTCTATTGGGTGGGGTATCGGCAGGGACGCCCCTTCTTCCAGGTGGGGATGGGTCGCCACCTGCTGAAACCCTCCCAGTTGAAGAGGGTCGGGCGGTTCTATGACCGTTGGGGGCTCCCGGCCATCTTCTTTGCCCGGTTCCTTCCGGGTCTCCGGGCCATGGTCCCGGTCTTCGCCGGGGTCACCCAACAATCCTTCCTCAGCGTGGCACCTCCCGTCCTGGTGGCTTCGGCCATCTGGTATGGAGGGCTGGTCTGGTTGGGGGCCGCCACCGGGCGGAACTTCTCCACCCTTGCCGCTTGGCTGACGGATGCGAACCGGGTCCTTCTGGCGCTGACTCTCCTGCTGGCTGTTGCCATCTTCCTCTGGTGGTTTCGTACGCGGGGGGAAAAGGGAGATGAGCGGTGAGTCCGGTCCGGACCTTTCGGATGGAACCTTTTCTGGACTACCTCTCCTTCGAACGAGGGCTCAGCGACCGCACGCTGGCAGCCTATCGGGGGGACCTGGGCAAGCTCCTGGCCTTCCTGGAGGGGGAAGGGCGGGATGATCCCGGGAAGGTCACGCCGGAGGATCTCCGAAACTTCATCGTCCATCTGAATCGGGAAGGCCTGAGTCCCGCTTCCATTCGGCGGGTCATATCCTCCATTCGCGGCTACTTCTCCTTCCTCCTGGAGGATGGGGTCCTCGAAACCGATCCCAGCGAGCGTCTGGATGCGCCGAAGGCCAGGAGAAAGCTCCCGGAGGTCCTGGCCGTGGAAGAGGTCGGGAAGCTCCTGGAGGCCCCGGATCCCGACCACGCCTACTACTGGCGGGACAGGGGAATCCTGGAGGTTCTCTATGCCACCGGCATGAGGGTCTCGGAGCTGGTGGAGCTCAAGCTGGTCAACGTGGATCTGGAAGAGGGCATCTGCACGGTGTACGGGAAGGGAGCCAAGGAGCGGATGGTGCCTCTGGGGGAGCTGGCGAGGCGGGCGATGGAGCGGTATCTCGGTGAGGTACGCCCCCGGCTGGACTCGGGGAAGGGGGAGGGCCGGGTTTTCCTGAACCACCGTGGACGCCCCTTCTCCCGGATGGGGGTCTTCAACCTGGTGAAGCGCAGCGCCGACAGGGCCGGCCTGGGGAAGGGCGTTTCACCTCACACCCTCCGGCACTCCTTCGCCACCCATCTTCTGGAGGGCGGAGCGGACCTGGCGGCGGTCCAGGAGCTTCTGGGCCATGCCGACATCTCCACGACCCAGATCTACACCCACGTGGACCGGGATTACCTGAAGGAGATCCACCGGACCTACCATCCCAGGGGCCGGTCGAGCTAGACGTTCGGCCGAGGGATGGGCGCGTGTCCGGAGGCAGGACCCGGGACGTCCACCCCCTGTCGGGATGCCCACCGTTAATGCCGCCCCGACGCCAGGGCTTCCGCCTGGGCGCTGGTGGCGTCGGGCCGGGCGTCCACGGCCGCGATGAGCCCTCCCTGCGTCTCCACGCCGGCCAGGACCCGGAGAGCCTGGGCCAGAACCCGGTCCCGTTCGGCCTGGAACTCCAGGGCGTGCTGGGTATGGTCCATCCGCTGCGCGAAGGAGATCCGGGCTCTCCAGCTCAGGTAGCTTCGGGCCTCGGGATGGCGCAACGCTTCCGACGGGACGCCCTCCTCCTCCAGGCGATCCAGGAGGATGTCGATGGAGGCGGGGTCCATCTCCTGCGGACCTTCGCCCGATCGGGCCCTGGTGGCCTCCTCGAAGGCGAGCTCGGCGATGCGGAGGGTCAGGGGCACGCCGGCTCGAGCCGACTCCACCACCAGGGCCTGCTCTGCCGTGGTGAGGGTGTCGTCGACTATCTCCAGATCGGGAAAGACGCCTCCGTCGGCCCTGAGCGCCCGGCCGCCCTCGGTTTCCACCACGGGGAAGGTATCGGAGACGTTCCGGGTGGGCCGTCCGTCCCTGTCCCGGGGGATGTGGAGGGAACGGCCCAGGGGGGTCATCCACTCTCCTGTGGTGATGCGCAGACGCCGATCACCCGGGAGGGGAAGGACGGTCTGTACCACGCCCTTCCCGAAGGTCCGCTCCCCGAGCACCACGGCCCGATCGTGGTCCTGAAGGGCGCCGGCCACGATTTCGGCAGCCGAGGCCGAGTAGCGATCCACCAGGACCACCAGGGGCTTGTCGGAGATGCGGGCGGGAATGCGGGCGGTCCAGGACTGGGTGGTTGTCTCGCCGGCCTGCCTCGGCGCCCGGCTCACGGTGGAGGCCAGGGTCTTACCGGGGGGGAGGAGGAGATCCGCCATGGAGAGGGATTCCACCAGATATCCTCCCGGATTGCGTCTCAGGTCCAGGATGATGCCCTTGGCATCGGCCAGAACTCCCAGGGCCGAGTCCACTTCGGCTGTCGAGTTACGAGCCACCTGATCGACCAGGATGTAGCCCAGGGAGTCCTGGACCATGCTGGCGGTGACAGCGGATACGTGCACCCGGTCCCGTCGGATGGGGAAGGGTATGGGCTCGCTGACGCCCTCTCGAACGATGGCGATCTCCACCACCGTTCCCACCGGGCCCCGGATGGAATCCCGGGCCTGATCCAGCGTCCAGCCACGGGCGTCCACACCCTCCACTTCGACGATCTGGTCCCCCACCATGAGCCCCGCTTCATCAGCAGGGGTTTGCCGAAAGACGGCGGTGATGGTCACCCGCTCGTTCAACTGGCTGATCTGGACCCCGATGCCGGCATAGTCCCCGGTATTGTCCTCTTCGAACTCCCCGTATTCCTCCGGGGTGAAGACCGTGGCGTAGGGGTCGTCGAGCCCCTCGATGAGGCCGTCCAGCGCTTCCTCCCAGAGCGTCGAGTCGCTGAAGGTGGTCTGGTGGTAATCCAGGATGGCTCTGAAGGCGCCCAGGAAGACCTGACCGGCGGTCCCGGTCTCGCTTTCCGTGGGAGGGGGGGCGTCGGTGGACTGGCCCGCCGTCATGCGAGGCGAGACCAGGAGAAGGATCAGGGTGAGGAGAGAAAATCTGCGCAGCATGGTGTAGTCCCGGTCAGCTGGGAGCCCGTCAAATACGGCCCTAACAATAACACCATCCCGGGGGAAGGCGTTCCCCGTTCCGGGATCGTCGTCCAGGGGCGAGCAGATGGACCGTTTCCCATCGAGGTTTCCGGGGGGGCTCCCTTTCTTCGGCAAGGTCTCCAGGCGGAGCCTTCGCCCGTCCCCCCGCGAGGCGCACCGGGGCGGGCCTCCTGCGGAGGGCCTTCGGGCACCTTACGTTTACCCCTTCCGTCCTCCCGGCCCGGTGGCGCTCCGGCCCGCCCCGGGAGAGGTGGAATGCCCCGGAACGAGCCGGGGTAGGCAGGCTTTGCACTTGTCCCCCTCGGCCGGTGGCTGGCAGGAAACCATGGAAGCACATCGACTCCGAACCCCCAAACCCATCCGGGTCGGGCTCGTCCAGTTCAAGCCAAGGAAAGCGGATGTCCAAGGGAACCTGGCCAGGGTTCGGGAGAGGATCCGGGAGACGGGAGAGGACCTGGACCTCCTCATCTTTCCGGAGACGGTGCTCACGGGGTATTTCCTGGAGGGTGGAGTATCCGAAAGCGCTGTTTCGGTGGAGGAGGTGGTAGAGGGACTGGGCCAGCCACGGGACAGCGGCCCTGATCTGGTCCTGGGGTTCTATGAGCGCTGGCGCCGGGGGATCTACAACAGCGCTGCCTACCTGGAGGCTGGCTCGGGGGACTACCGGCTCCGGCACGTGCATCGGAAGGTGTTTCTTCCCACCTATGGGATCTTCGAGGAAGCCCGCTTCGCCGATCCCGGGCGGGATGTCTCGGCCTTCGAGACTCGCTTCGGCCGCATGGGTCTCCTGGTCTGCGAGGACATGTGGCATTCCCTCCTGCCCACCATTCTCGCTCTGGACGGGGCGGAGATGATCCTGGTGCCCAGTGCATCGCCCGCCCGGGAGTTCGGTCCGGAACACGGAAGGCCGGGCAACCTGGTTCGTTGGGATACGCTGGCCCAGGGCGCGGCTGGGGAGCACGGGATCTTTGTGGCAGTGAGTCAGCTCGTGGGCACCGAAGGCGGAAAGGTCTTTCCCGGGGGCTCGGTGGTGGCGGGACCCGACGGCTCCGTTCTGGCTCGGGGCCCTCTCCTGGAAGAAGGGCTGGTTACCGTGGGTTTGGACGGCACGGCCATCGAGAGGGCCCGCTTCGATACGCCGCTCCTCACGGATCTTCAACAGATGCTTCCCCACGTTCAGCGGGCCCTGGGCCTGGCCGGCACTCGGGGGGGGACGGATGAACAGGGCGGGGCAGAGGCGCAGACCAGGGATGGCCCGGAAGAGCGGGACATGGGGCGCCCCCTGGGTGGTACCAGGCAAGGGGGCCCGGTGACCGGGGCTCCGGACCCGGAAGACCTCTCGATCCTGGAGTTGGACCTGGAGCTGGTTCGGAGGACTCTGGTGGGGTTCATCCGGGAAGAGGTTCGGCAGAGCCGGGGCTTCGACGGTGTCGTGGTCGGCGTTTCGGGCGGCGTGGACTCGGCCGTATCCCTCTGCCTCGCCGTGGAGGCTCTGGGGCCGGAAAACGTCACCGGGTTCCGGATGCCCTACTCCACGTCGAGTCCCGAGAGCCTGGAACATGCATCCATGGTGCTGGAGGTCACGGGGGCCCGAGCCGAGACCATCCCCATCACACCCGCGGTGGATGCCTATATCCGGGAGGTGGATCCGGGGCTCTCGGACCTTCGAATGGGGAACCTGGCGGCCCGGATCCGCGGGGTCACGCTCTTCGACCAGTCGGCCAAGCTGGGGTGCCTGCCCCTGGGCACCGGGAACAAGAGCGAGCGTCTCCTCGGGTATTTCACCTGGCATGCCGACGACTCACCTCCCATCAACCCACTGGGTGACCTCCTCAAGACCCAGGTCTGGGCGCTGGCGCGGCATCTCGGCGTACCGGATCCCATCGTCCGCAAGCCGGCGTCTGCAGATCTGGTCCGCGGCGTCCACGACGAGGACGAGCTCGGCTTCAGCTATCACATCGCCGATCCCATCCTCTACTGGCTTCTGAAGGGGTGCCGTCCCTCCGAGCTGGTGGCCCACGGGTTCGAGGAAGGGGCCGTTCAGGCGGTGTGGAGGCGTTTGAGCGGGACCCACTGGAAACGGGAGCTCCCCACGGTGGCGGTTCTCTCCGCTACCGCCATCGGGGAGTTCTATCTGAGGCCCGTGGATTACTGAGCCCCACCCCTCCGGAGGAAGCCCCCCAGGAGATAGCTGACGAAAAAGAGGGCTGCGGCGAACAGGACCACCGAGGCCCCCGAGGGCAGGTTCCAGAGCCAGGAGAGCCAGAGGCCCATGGCCACCGACACCAACGCCGCGGCCACGGAAAGGACGACCATCTCCCCCACGGAGCGGGCCAGCGTCTGGCCCGTGGCGGCAGGGATGACCAGGAAGGCCGAGATCAGTATGATCCCGACCAGCTTCATGGCGGCCACGACGGTCAGAGCCAGGATGGAGAGGAGGAGGTAGTTGAGGAAGGCGGCGGGAAGTCCCGCGGCCCGGGCCGCCTCTTCGTCGACCCCCAGAAAGAGGAACTCCTTGAAGAGGAGTGCCAGGATCCCCAGCGAGCCTCCTGCCAGGGCAATGAGAAACCAGAGGTCTCCGGGACCCACCCAGAGGATATTCCCGAAGAGGTAGCCCATGAGGTCCTGGCGGTAGGTCCGGGAAAGGCTGATGAGGGCCACGCCCAGGGCCATGGCGGTGGAAAAGAAGATCCCGATGGCCGTGTCCTCCGAAACCTCGCCCCGGCGGGTGATCCATCCGATGACCCAGGCCACGCCCACCGAGAAGACCCCGGCCGCAGCCAGGGGCGGCGCGCCCACCAGGAGGCCCAGGGCCACCCCCCCCAGTGCCGCATGGGAGATCCCCACGCCGATGAAGGCCATCCGCCTCAGGACCACAAAGACTCCCAGGACCGCGCAGGTGGCTCCCAGGATGCTCCCGGTGAGGAGGGCCCGCTGGATGAACCCGTAGGAGAGGAACTCCATCATGTGTCGGCCTCCCCTCCAGGGCTTCCGGAGGACCTGCCGGGAGACCGGGCATCGACCTCCGCGCCGGTGCCCTCGATCCCGGCCGAGTGCCCGTGTGGGTGCTCTCCGGCGGCAGCGTGGACGTGGGGAGGCGGAAAATCGTAGACCTCGGGCATGGCCGGGCTCTTCAAGACCTCCTGAGGGGGGCCCGACGCCTTCACACTTCGATCCAGGAGGATCAGGGCCTGGGCGTGTTGGGCCACGTCCTCCACGTCGTGGGAAGCGCAGAAGAGGGTCAGGCCCCGTGCCCGCTGAAGGTCGCATACCTGAGCGTAGAACCGGGCCCGCGCAGGTGGATCCAGCCCGGCGGTGGGCTCATCCAGAATCAGGAGACAAGGGTTGCCAACCAGGGCCCGGGCGATAAGAACCCGCTGCTGCTGGCCTCCGGAAAGGTCCTGGAAGCGTCGGCCGGCCAGATGCTCCATTTCCACTGTTCCCAGCGACCTCTCCACCGCCTCATGGTCTTCCGCGGAAGGCCTCCTGAAGAAGCCCAGGTTTCCGTATCTGCCCATGAGGACCACGTCCCTCACGGCCAGGGGAAAGCCGTGGGGGAGCTCGATGCGCTGGGGCACATAACCGATGGGTTGTCCCTGCTCCCCGGGTGGGCGCCCGAGGATGGAGATCTGACCTCGCTGGGGTTTGATGACGCCCAGGAGGAGGCGGAGGAGGGTGGACTTTCCCGCGCCGTTGGGTCCGATGAGAGCGGCGAACGCACCCGGCGGGATCTCCAGGGAGATGTCCTCCAGTGCCGGACGGCTCCCGTAGTGGTGCCAGAGGTCCCGGACCTCGATGGCCGGCCCGTCGTCGTCGCCACAGCTCAAGGGCCATCCCCCCGGAGGCCCCGCACGAACTGCCGAGTGTTGAACCGGATGAGATCCATGTAACTGCTTCTGTCCTCCATGTCGGGCCCTCCCAGGGGATCCAGGAGGCAGGTAGGGAGATCGAGCTCGGTGGCCAACGCCCTCCCCGCCACCTCCCCGATCTGGGGCTCCATGAACAGGCAGTGGATCTCGTGGGTGCGGGCCGTCTCCAGGAGTTGGGCCATCTCCCGGCTGGACGGCTCCTCGCCCGGGTGGGCGTGAATGACGCCGACTTCCTCCAGGCCGTAGCGGTGGGCGAAGTAGCTCCATGCCGGATGGGTGGCCACGAAGGAGCGGCGTTCCAGCGACTGCATGGCCTCCCTGACCTCCCGGTCCAATGCCGTGAGGGAGTCGGCGAGCCTTGCCGCCCGTTCCCGGGTCCCATCGGCCCGACCGGGAAAGACATCCTCCAGAGCGGAGGACAGCTTCGGGAGAACGTGATCCCGCACGAGGATGGGGTCCAGCCAGATGTGCGGGTTCCCGGACTCGTGCTCGTGGTCGTCCCCTGCCATGAGAGTCAGACCATCCGAGACACGAATCATCCGGGACCCTCCGGCGGCGTTTTTGGAGATCTCCGTGACCCACTCGTCCAGTCCACCGCCGACCATGACGAAGAGGAGGGCGGTGCTGAAATCTCTGAGCTGACGAGGAGTCACCTCGAAGGTGGCCGGTGAGGTTCCGGGAGGAAGGATGACTTCCACCCTGGCGGCGTCACCCGCCAGCCGGGCCGTCAGGTCCCCGACGGGGAAGATGGAGGTGACCACCAGGGGAAGCTCATCACCCCCGGAGGGACTCTCTCCACCGCATCCCGGGGTCAGAAGGACGGCCCCGGCCATGAGGGCCAGGCCAACGTTGGCAATGCGCATGATCGTGTCACCTGTCGCCCGGTCGAAAGGGCACCGGACGAGCTGTAGTGGGCCTTTGACGACTGGGCCCCGATACTTCCATGGGCCTTCAATAGTTTAACCTGTGGGGCAAGGCGTTGGGAACGTGTCGGGGGAGGATCAGCTCTGGCCCGCCACCTTCCTGCGGAGGTTCTCCAGGAGGGGCAGGGGAGTGAGCTCGCCGTCGATGATGGCCGCCAGTTCCTCCTCCGTCTCCCAATGGGCTTCGAGTTCGGCCAGCTCCAGCTCCAGGAGTCGCTGCTCGGTGTTCTCGTTGGCGGCGATCTCCAGGGCGATGCCTCCGGTGCGTCCAAGGTCCCCCAGGCGTCGCCCGCTTTTGAGCAGTATCCGGGTGAGGTCTTCCGGCGACCCTGCTTCCTGAATGAGACGGGTTGCGCTGGAGACGGTCCGCTCCGATGCGCCGTCGAAGTGATGGTAGGCCAGGACTCTGCGGAGGGTGTGCTCGGCCTGGGGTCCCTGAAGATGGAGCCCGCCCTCCCGGAAGTCCCGGCACTCGGGACACCGGTAGGCCAACTCCGCCGGGGCTTCCGGGTCACTCTGCAGGAGGATCAGCTCCCCCCTTCTTCGGTAGGTAACGCGGCGGAGGAGCTTCCCACATTTCCGGCAGCGTTGGCGGCCCCGCCAGGCGTCGCTTCCGAACCGGAGCCACCGGGCGGCTTCGGGGATTCTCCCCGGCAGCTTGTCCCAGAGAATCCAGGCGGCCACGAAGGTCATGCCTCCTGCGGCCATCCCTCCCCAGATGGCGGCGCCGGCGCCGATGGCACCGGCGGTGGAGAGGGTCTTGTAGCTCTTCCGCCGGTTGGCCAGCTCGGCTCCGTACCGCCACCACGACTGCTCCCGGAGGTTGGCCCGGCCCACCCGGACGATCTCCAGGGGGCCGGAGCGAAGAAGGGAGATGTTGTCGGTCTGGGAGAGGAGCCGGGCCCGGTCCGTCACCTCTTTCTCCAACTCCTCCAGGGCCTCCCATCGTTCCTCGATGGGGGCCAGGCTCCAGCGCTTGCACTCCTTGCAGACGGCCCAGAGACGACCTCGCCGGGGGTCGTAGGCAATTCTCATGGCCCTTGGAAAGTGCTCCAGAGCCTCGTTCTCGGGGAAGGGCGTGTGACAGACCAGGCAGCGTGTGTACATAGTCCAGGAGGCTGATCGGGAAGGGGGGCGAGCCGCGTTACCAGCGCCACGGCTCCAGATTCCAGATGGCGCGCCGATGGCATAGCTTTGAGCTATGTCGAGGAGCGCCAGCGCCGGGACCACGCTCCGCGTGGAGCCCGAGGTCGTGCCGCCGTAACCCAGAGGCCACACCCCCCTTTCCGATCAGCGTCCCAGTTCCTACACCAGCTACGGCCATCCCTTCCGGTTTCTTCTCGTGCGGGGAGCGGGTCGCTCACGTGAACGACCGGTTGGCCTTGTGCCCCCGGTCGGAATCGGAGAACCTAGAAGATGCTACTCGTCCTCGACAACTACGACTCCTTTACCTGGAACCTGGTGCAATTCCTCGGTGCGCTGGGGGCTGACCCCCGGGTCCTCCGGAACGACGAGGTCCGGGTGGAGGAGGTCCGGGAGCTGAATCCGGAGCGCATCGTCGTGTCTCCCGGCCCCTGTACCCCGGCAGAGGCCGGGGTCAGCGTGGAGCTGATCCGGACCCTCGGACCCACCACGCCCGTGCTGGGCGTATGTCTCGGCCACCAGGCCATCGGAGAGGCGTTCGGGGGCAGGACCATCCGGGCCACCCGGGTGATGCACGGAAAGACGGCCCTGGTCCATCATAGGGGAGAGGGTCTCTTCCGGAGCCTGGAAAACCCGGTGGAAGTGGCCCGATACCACTCCCTGGTAACGGATCCCAGGGCCCTTCCGAAGGAGTTGGAGGTCACGGCCTGGTCCGACAGGGAGGCCTTCGGGGAGGAGATCCAGGGGGTCCGTCACAGGACCCATCCCGTCTGGGGCATCCAGTTTCACCCGGAGTCTCTCTTTTCCCGGGGCGGGAAGGCCCTGTTGAAGAACTTCCTGAGTGTCTGAGGCGGGGCAGGGCTTCCAGCCGGACCCGTCATCCAGCCGGGGAAGGCGAATTTTCACCGGTCTTTCCTTGCCCCCCCGGGAGCCCTTTTCTACCTTATTGGCGTGAAAATTGCATCGAAGCTCCGGTTTTTCGGCGCCGGACGGCGCCTATGAGCGGCCGCGTTCTGGGAATCGTCCCGGCCAGGCTCGCCTCGACCCGTCTCCCCAACAAGCCTCTCTACCCCCTTCTCGGACGCCCCCTCATCGAGTGGGTGTGGCAGAGGGTGGAGGGAATGAGCGTTCTCGACGAGGCGGTGGTCGCCACCGATTCCGAAGAGGTGGCGGAGGTCTGCCGGGCCATGGGAGCTCCGGTGGAGCTCACCTCCCCGGACCATCCCTCGGGAACGGACCGGGTGGCGGAAGTGGTCCGAAAGGAGAAGTACCAGGGCTTTCAGGTCATCGCCAACGTGCAGGGAGACGAGCCTCTTCTCAAGGAGCGGCATCTGGTAGCGGCCATCGATCTGGTCCGCCGGGGCGGCTGGGACATCGGCACCTGTGCCACCCCTCTCATGACGGAGGAGGCCCGGAAGGACTCGTCGGTGGTCAAGATGGTCCGTTCCCAGTCGGGGAGGGCCCTCTACTTCTCCCGCTCCCCCATTCCCTACAAGCGCGACGAGAAGCCGACGTCGGAGGAGCTGGGGAGGGAGCCCTTTCTTCGGCACATCGGGATCTACGCCTATACCCCCGAGGGGCTCGAGACCTGGGTGGCCATGAAGCCCTCCACCCTCGAGAGCCTGGAGATGCTCGAGCAGCTCCGCCCCCTTGAGGCAGGACTCCGGATCGGGGTGGCGGTGGTGGGAGCGGCTGATCCCGGGGTGGACACGCCTGCCGACGCCGTGAAGATGGAGAAACGGCTTTTCGAGCTCATGCGAGGCCCCAGCGCCCGGAAGTAAAGGACGGATATGATCGATCAACCCACAAAGTACATCTTCGTGACCGGGGGAGTCGTTTCCTCCCTGGGCAAGGGCATTGCAGCCGCCTCCCTGGGGCGCCTGCTGAAGGATCGGGGCCTCAGGGTCACGGTTCAGAAGTCCGATCCCTACATCAACGTGGATCCGGGAACCCTCTCACCCTTTCAGCACGGGGAGGTCTACGTCACCGACGACGGCGCCGAGACCGACCTGGACCTGGGGCATTACGAGCGCTTCCTGGACGAATCGCTGAGCCAGGCGAACAACATCACCACGGGCAGGGTCTACCAGAGCGTCATCGACAAGGAGCGCCGGGGGGACTACCTGGGCTCCACGGTTCAGGTCATCCCCCATATCACTGACGAGATCAAGGAGAGCATCAGCCGTCTGGGATCGGACCACGACGTGGTCATCACCGAGATCGGCGGAACGGTGGGTGATATCGAGAGCCTTCCCTTTCTGGAGGCCATCCGGCAGTTCCGCCAGGACGTGGGCCCGGGGAACTCCCTGGTGATTCACCTCACACTCGTCCCCTTCATCGCCGCCGCCGGCGAGCTGAAAACCAAGCCGACCCAGCACTCGGTTCGGGAGCTCATGCAGATCGGTATCCAGCCCGATGTCCTGATCTGCCGGACCGAGCACCACATGGACGAGGCTCTGAAGAGGAAGATCGCCCTCTTCACGAACGTCCATCCCAGCGGCGTCATTGAGGCCATGGACGTGGACACCATTTATGCCGTGCCCCTGGAACTCCGGCGCCAGCATCTGGACGACTTCGTGGCCGAGAAGCTGGGGCTGGGGCTTCCCCCCTCGGACATGAAGGAATGGCGGGGCATGGTGGAACGGATCCGTTCCCCGGCCGGAGGACCGGTTCGCATTGCGGTGGTGGGCAAGTACACCGAGTTGGTGGATTCCTACAAGTCCATCCAGCAGGCCCTGATCCACGGGGGAATCGCCAACGACGTGGGCGTGGAGATCGACTGGATTTCCAGCGAGCAGGTCGAGGCCGGCGACTCCCTCTCGGTGCTGGATGGCTTCCACGGAATCCTCATTCCCGGCGGGTTCGGCTCCAGGGGGATCGAGGGCATGGTGGAGGCCATCCGGTGGGCCCGGGAAGGGGACGTTCCCTTCTTCGGAATCTGCCTGGGGCTCCAGTGCGCCGTCATCGAGTTCGCCCGAAACGTGGTGGGGCTGGAGTACTCCCATTCCTTCGAGTTCGCCTCGGATTCCCCTCACCCCGTGATCTGCCTCATGGACTCCCAGCTCCAGGTCACCACAAAGGGGGGAACCATGCGCCTGGGGGCCTATCCGGCCCGCCTCGTTCCCGGATCCCGGGTGGAGGGGATCTACGGGAAGGAGGAGATCAGCGAACGCCACCGCCACCGCTACGAGTTCAACAACGAGTACCGCGAGCCGTTCCAGGAGAAGGGCATGGTCTTCAGCGGACTCTCGCCCGACGATCAGCTCGTGGAGATGCTGGAGCTCCCCGAGCACCCGTGGTTCGTGGGCTGCCAGTTCCATCCGGAGCTCAAGAGCCGGCCCACCCGGCCTCATCCACTTTTCGCCTCCTTCGTGAGGGCTGCGGCGGTCCGGGGCGGCCACCTGGCCGAGCCGGGGGCGGCAGAACGGTCCGCGGCGGCAGAGCGACATGTTTGAGCGGTTCACCCTCCTGTGCGGGCCCTGTGCCCTGGAGGACGACGAGCTCAATCTCGAGGTGGCGAGGGCCCTGGCGGACATCTCCCGGCGTCTGGGGCTTCCCATCGTCTTCAAGGCCTCCTACGACAAGGCCAACCGGTCCCGCATCGACTCGCCCAGGGGGCCCGGGCTGGAGAGGGGGCTGGAGCGTCTGGCAAAGGTCAGGGAGGAGACGGGGCTTCCCCTCATCACCGACATCCACGAGCCCGATCACGCGCTCCGGGCCGCGGAGGTGGTGGACGTCATCCAGATTCCGGCCTTTCTCTGTCGGCAGACCGACCTCCTGGTGGCGGCGGGAGAGACGGGCAGGCGAGTGAGCATCAAGAAGGGCCAGTGGATGGCTCCCGAGGAGATGGCCAACGCCGTGGATAAGGCCCGGCACTCCGGATCTCCGGAGGTGGTGGTGACGGAACGAGGAACCTTCTTCGGCTACGGGAACCTGGTCGTGGACATGCGGTCTTTCCGGCGAATTCGGGAGGCCACCGGGTGCCGGGCCATCTTCGACGGCACCCATTCCGTTCAGCGGCCCGGACTGGCAGAAGGCTCCAGTGGGGGGGATCCGGAGCACATCCCCTCCCTGGTCCTGGGGGCCGTGGCTGCCGGATGCGACGGGCTTTTCCTGGAGACCCATCCGAGACCCTCCACGGCTCCGTCGGACAGCACCAACATGCTTCCCCTGGATCGTCTGGAACCCCTCCTGGAGCGGGTTCTGGCGGTGCGGGCCGCCGCCGGCGGGGGCGGAGACGGGGGCGGCATGCGATCGGGGGGAGAAGGGAAGGGGGCCGAGGATGGCGAGGAGTGAGAGCATGAACGAAGAGCAAAAGAGGACGATTCCAGAGGAGGTCGCCAGGGGGATTCGCCTGGTCATTCTCGACGTGGACGGGGTCCTCACCGATGCGGGGATCTACGTGGGCGCCCTCCCCGACGGGGAGACCCTCGAGCTCAAGCGGTTCGACATCCAGGACGGGGTGGGGATCAAGCTCCTCCAGGCCGCCGGGCTGGACGTGGCCATCGTGAGTGGAAGAGTGTCCCGGTCCACCGAGATCCGGGCCGCGGAGCTGGGCATCACCGAGTGCCATCAGGATGGGGGCGCACAAAAGGTCCGGGCCATTCGAAAGATGATGGAGGAGCGGGGGCTGGAGTGGAGCCAGGTAGCCATGATCGGCGACGACGTTCCTGACCTGGCCGTACTGAGGAAGGTGGGCTTGCCCGCCGCCGTGGGAAACGCCACCCGGGAGGTGGCGGAGGTAGCCCTCTGGCGGGCCGGCAGGAGCGGGGGGCGTGGCGCGTTGAGGGAGTTCTGCGAGGCTCTCCTGGAGGCCCGCGGCCAGTGGGAGGCCCAGGTGGAGGCCTACGTGGAGGCCCGTAGCGGCGACCAGGGAGGCTAGCCCGCCATGAATGCCCACGATCCACAGGAACTCCTCGCGGAGGCCCGCCGGGTTCTGGAGTTGGAGGCGAAGGCCATCTCGGCCCTGGCCCGGCGGTTGGGGAAACCCTTCGTGGAGGCCGTGGAGCTCCTGGCTGGGGCCTCGGGGAGGGTCATCGTCTCGGGAATCGGGAAGAGCGGGATCGTGGGCCGGAAGATCGCCGCCACCCTCACCTCCACCGGGACCCCGGCCACCTTCCTGCATCCCGTGGAGGGGCTCCACGGAGACATGGGGATCGTGGGCCGGGACGACGTGGCCATCCTCATCTCCAAGAGCGGGGACACGGCGGAGTTGGCCGGCCTCACGGACTACCTCCTCCGCCTGGGGGTGCCCATCATCGCCCTCGCAGGATCAGTGGAATCGGCCCTGGGACGTTCCGCCACGGTCGCCCTGGACTGCTCTGTGGAGGAGGAGGCGTGTCCCATGGACCTGGCCCCGACCACCTCCTCCACGGTCACGCTGGCCATGGGGGACGCCCTGGCGGTGGTCCTCCTGGAGCGGAAGGGGTTCGAAACCCAGGACTTCGCCCGCCTCCACCCCGGAGGTTCCCTTGGTCGGAAGCTGACGCTCAGGGTCGAGGACGTCATGGTGGCGGAAGGCTACCCGAGCCTGGGCGAGGACGGCCTCATGCGGGATTGCATCGTACCTCTGGCCGAGATGCGGGGTACAGTACCCATAGTGGACGACCAGAGGCGCGTGGTAGGGGTGGTAACGGCCGGGGATCTGACCCGGCTCATGGAACGGAATCATGACTTCCTGGGTGTGCCCATTCGGGAAGTCATGACACGGACGGCCAAGACGGCGCGGGTGGGCCAGCTCGCCTCTGCGGCCGTTCATCACATGGAAACCCATGGGATCATGGCCATGCCCGTGGTGGACGACCAAAACCGGCTTCAGGGAATCGTGCATCTTCACGATCTCATGAGATCCGGAGCTGTATGACGATGCAAAAAAAGAGCTTTCAGACGGTCATCCGGCTGAGCCTCCGTCCGGGGACGGGCGTCCTGGCTCTGGCCCTGACCTTGGCCCTGGCGGCCTGCGGCGAGGAGAACACGGCGCCGGTGGCGTCCCCGGAGCTCATCGCCACGGGAGCCGATATGTTCCAGGCCGGCATGGAGACCTTCATCACGTTGGAGGGGGTGAGGGAAGGGCAGATCTTTGCCGACACCGCCTACTTCTACCGGGATTCCTCCACCGTGGTGCTGACCAACCCCGTATTGACCCTCTTCACCGACACCGGGGTTCAGCGAGCCCGGGTCACGTCCGAGTGGGGAAAGCTCTACGAAACCACACAGGAGATGATCGCCAGGGGGAACGTCGTTCTCACCATCCGGGATGGGAGTCGTCGGGTGGAGAGCGCCGAGTTGCACTACGATCCCAACTCGGACCGGATCTGGAGTGATTCCCTCACGGTGATGCACGAAGAGGGAAGGGTCCTGGAGGGGATGGGCTTCGAGTCGGACCTGGAGTTTCGGAACACCCGGGTGGGTCCGGGGAGCATTCGCCGGACGGGAACGGGCGGAGGAGTCCGCTTCTGATGGCTTTCGGGCGCTCACTCCTCGTCGGGATCCTCCTCCTGACGGCGGTTCGTCCCCTGGCCGGCCAGGTGGGGGCCGAAGGGGACTGCGAAGTTCCGGATCACGACGGGTTCACCCAGCAGACCCAGTCCAACGGATCCCGGATCTTCTTCTTCCGTTATCCCACCATCCGCTGCTCCGGGGGGACGTGGATCAACGCCGACAGCGCCCGGATCTTCGAGTTCAACAGCTATTCCCAGCTTTTCGGGAATGTGATCTTCCGTGACGGCGACACCCGCCTCACCGCTGACGAAGCCAGGTATTTCAGCCGGGCCCGCCGGCTCCGGGCCTGGGGCTCCGTGGTCCTCACCGACCTGGCCGAGGGATCGGAGTTCCACGGCGACACCATGGTCCTGGTCCGGGCCGGGGAGGGCAGGGAGGAAGACGAGCTCACGGTCACGGGGAGCCGGCCCCACGCCACCCTCTATCCCACCCGTCAGCAGACTCCATCCACGCCCGAGGCCCCGGAGGAGGGGCCTCCGGCTCTCGCCTCGCCGGATTCCATGGCTGCCGCCGCCGACAGTGTGGCGTCGCCGCCAGACAGCGTTTCAGCCGTGCCGGACAGCGTTTCAGCCGTTCCTGACACCGTTGCGGCCGTTCCGGACAGCGTTTCAGCCGTTCCTGACAGCCTCGAGGCGGTACAGGACAGCGCCGCGATGGGGCCGGACAGTCTCGCGGCAGTGCCGGACAGCCTTCCGGGCCGGACCGGCGGCCCCGAAACCGGCGCCCAGGCTGCCGCCCGTCCGCCCCCCGAACCGACGGAGACCGAGCCTGCGCCTCCCGAAACCGAGGAGGAGCGGGTCCCCTACGAGATCGATGCCCAGCGCTTCTTCCTGAGGGGGTCCGGGTACTTCGTGGCCACCGGAGGGGTGCTGGTGGAGCGGGACTCCCTGGATGCCGTGGCCGACTCCCTGGAATACGACGAGTCCACCGGCAGCCTCCTTCTTTCCCGAAACGCCAGGATGCGAACCTCCTCCTTCGACCTCTCCGGAGGGACCATCCTCCTGGACATCCCCGGGGACGACATCCGTCAGGTCGATGCCCGGCGGCAATCGGTCCTGGAGGGGGAGGACCTGCGCCTCCTGGCACCGTCCATCGTCCTGTTCCTGGAGGATGGGGCCATGGAACGCCTGGTGGCCAAACGGGATACAGGCGCCCGGGGACCCGAAGAGGCACCGGATCCGGAAGAGCCTCCCGAGCCCCGTCGGGGTGGGGAGCCCGTGGAGGAATCCTCTCTTCCTCCCGCCCTGGAGCGGACTCTCCAGGAGCTGGGGTTGGAGACCTTTCCGGCCAGGCCCTTTGCCCTGGCCGACGAGTTCCAGCTCATCGCCGACTCCATCGAGGCCCTGGCTCCCGGAGAGGTTCTCCGGGAGGTCCTGGCCATGGGGTCGGCCCGAGGGGTGTCCTTTTCCCGGGACTCTCTGAACACCCCCGATACGCCGGACTTTCTGCGTCACGACTGGCTCGAGGGGGACACCATCATCGCCACGTTCCTGCCTCCTGAGGAGGAGGAGGGGGGCGAGGGGGTGGAGGTGGCGTCCGACGATCCCGACGCGCCGCCGCCGGCCCGGAGGACTCCCGAGGAGGCCCCGGCCGACTCCGCCGGAGAGCGCTTCCGGCTGGAGCGCCTGGTGGCCCGGGTGGGGGCTCGGAGCCTCTACCGTCTGGAGGCTTCGGACTCCACGGTGGTGGCCGAGGAGAGCCGCCCGGCGATTCACTACGTCATCGGTCAGGAAATCACCATTCTCATGAGCGAGGGTGAGGTGGAGCGAATGGAAGTGACAGGGGCGACCATGGGAATCCACGGGGAGCCCGTGCTGCGGAGGAACCGCCCCGACACCGTTCCCGATACCACGGGCGTAGCCCGCCGTGGAGGGGGGGGGAAGAGATGACGCGGCAGGAAACCCTCGACTTTCTGCGGCAGCTTCCCTCCCATGATCGATCTCTCGCCCTGGCCTTCCGCCTCCTGGTGGAGACCGCCGACGAAGAAGGTCTCACCGCAGGAGAAGATTGGGTTCCCGCCGTGAGGGCGGCCTTCAGGGAAGCCAGCGCCTGGTCCGACGGGGCCAGCATCACCGCCCCCTTCGGAGAGGACGATGCCCTCAGGCAGTACCTGGGCGAGCAGGTCCTGGGGCGTCTGGAAGCCAGGAATCTGGCCCGGTCCGAACCTTCCCTGGCCGACTGGGAGAAGGTTCGTCTTTCTCCGGGCTTGTGGGCCGAGATCGAGAACGACCGCGGGAGCTTTCTCAGGGAGGTCCAGCGTGTCCTGGACGCTCCGGAGGAGGTGGCGGATGATGAGGGGGCGGCGCAGGATCCGCTCCGGATGAACGGAAGCCGGCTCCATGCCCAGGGACTCACCAAGATCTACCGGGGGCGGACGGTCGTGGACGATGTGGCCATCTCCGTCCGCCAGGGGGAGATCGTGGGCCTCCTGGGACCCAACGGAGCGGGGAAGACCACGACGTTCTACATGATCGTGGGGCTCATTCCGCCCAATGAGGGTCGGGTCTACCTGGACGAGAGTGAGATCACGGAGGTGCCTATGTACCAACGGGCCCGCCGGGGCGTGGGGTACCTGGCCCAGGAGCCGTCGGTCTTCCGGAAACTCTCGGTGGAGGAGAACGTCCTGGCCATCCTCGAGACCCTCAACCTCCCGAAGAAGGAAGAGAAGGAGAGGCTGGAGGAGCTCTTGAACGAGCTGTCCATCGCCCATCTTCGGACCAACAAGGCGTACTCCCTCTCGGGAGGCGAGAGGCGTCGCCTGGAGATCACCCGGGCCCTGGTCCAGCGGCCGAAATTCATGCTTCTGGACGAACCCTTCGCGGGAATCGATCCCATCGCGGTGAACGATATCCAGCAGATCGTTCATGATCTCAAGCACCGGCACATCGGCGCCGTCATCTCCGATCACAATGTCGAACAGACCCTGGAGATCGTGGATCGGGCTTATATCATGTACGAGGGCCGGATCCGGGTGAGCGGCACCGTCTCGGAGTTGGTCTGGAACGACGAAGTGGCCGAAATCTATTTTGGCCCGACCCTTACGGCTCGCATGCGCAGCCGCTATCGGCAGCCCCCGCCTCAGGCATGAGCAACTTCAACACGCGGCTCATCCAGAGCGCCCAGCTCCGACAGGAGATGAAGATCAACCCACGCCTCTACCAGGCGATGGAGTTGCTCTACATGCCTCTGTTGGACCTCCAGCAGCACCTGAAGCAGGAGCTGGCAGAGAACCCCTTCCTGGAGATGCAGGAGGCGGACATCCAGGAAGAGGTGGAGCTGGACGAAGAGGGCAAGGAGGAGCCGGAGGACGAAATCGACTGGGAGGAGATCCTCCTGGACGGCTTCGATGCAGGGGGGAGGAAGCAGCAGTACGAGCAGAAGGAGTATTTCCAGCCCACCGCGGTGGAAATGGCGGACCTGCAAGATCATCTCCTGGAACAGCTCCACCACCTGGACCTCTCCGAGAGGGAGATGCGCCTGGGAGAGGAGATCATCGGGAACGTGAACGATGACGGGGGTCTGGCCTGCTCCCTGGAGGAGGTTCTCGAGGGTGTGAATGGGTGGTTGGTGGAGGTCCGGAATGTGGCCTGGGAGCGCTTCGAGGCCACCGAGTTCGAGGACGAGACGGAGGAGGCGGAGGAGCGACGCCAGCTCGAGGTTCTCTTTCGGCCGTACGAGATGCCCGAAGCCGAGGCGATGCTGGAGGTGATCCAGGGCTTCGATCCACCGGGGGTGGCGGCCCGGGATTTGAGGGAGTCCATCCTCATCCAGCTCAGGCGAAAGGACATGGCCGACTCCCTCTCGGCCGCCCTGGTGGAGGAACACTTCGAGGATCTCGTAAACCATCGCTGGACGGAGATCGCCAAGGCCCGGGGTGTGTCGCCCCTGGAGGTTCAGGACGCCGCCGACGAGATCGCGAAGCTGGACCCGAAGCCGGGGTTGCAGCACTCGTCGGATCCCGAGCGGTACGTCATTCCGGATCTCATCGTCGATAAGATCGACGGCGAATACATGGTGTTCGCCAACGACACCAGCCTCCCCCGCCTTCGCCTGTCTCGCTCCTACCGGGAGGTGGCCAAGGACAAGGGCAAGTTCAAGGGGGAGAACAAGGAGTTCATCTCCAACAAGCTCAACTCCGCCAACTGGATGATCCAGGCCATCGAACAGCGGCGTCAGACCATGCTCAAGGTCATGAGCTTCATCGTGGACCGGCAGCGGGGCTTTTTCGAGAAAGGGGTCCAGCACCTGAGGCCGTTGACCCTCAGGGAAGTGGCCGAGCACATCGAGATGCACGAGTCCACCGTATCCCGGGTGACGAACGAGAAGTTCGTCCAGACGCCCCGGGGGGTCTTTCCCCTCAAGTTCTTCTTTTCCAGCGGTCTTTCCACCACCTCCGGCGAGGAGATCTCGGCGCGGGGCGTGCGAGCCAAGATCCAGACCCTGGTGGGCGACGAGGATCCCCAGCGGCCCCTCACCGACCAGGCCATCGTGAACCTCCTCGAGTCCGAGGGGGTGAAGATCGCGCGGAGGACGGTGGCGAAGTACAGGGATCAACTGGGAATCATGCCTGCGCGAATGCGAAAACGGGTGTAGCATCATGAGCGCCAAGACCTCGAGAGGCGACAACGGGGATGGGTTCCGGCGAGATCCTGAGGCCGGGTACGGGACACCGGACGCCCGGGCAGCCGCCGATTCCCTGACTCAGGCCATGCGTCGGGACTTCGCCGTGGTGGTCCCGGCCTTCAACGAGGCTCCCGTCGTCCCGGAGCTCGTCCGGGCCCTGAGGGAGGCCTTCCGCGTGTACGGGTTGGAGGGGGAGGTCATCCTGGTGGACGACGGCTCCACCGACAAGACCGGTGATCTGGCGGAGAGGGAAGGGAAGGGGTGGGAGGCCCTCCGGGTCCTGAGACACCGCTCCAACCAGGGAAAGACCGAAGCCCTCGTGACGGCGGCGGAGGCCACCGACAAGGAGTTCCTGGTCCTCTTCGACGCCGACCTCCAACATCTCCCCGACGAGATCCCCCGTTTCCTGACCCTCCTTCAGGAGGGATGGGACGTGGTCACGGGACGGAAGATGGGAGAATACCAGAAGCCGGTGGTCTCAGGGGTCTACAACTGGCTGAGCCGCAAGATCTTCGACGTTCCCGTCTCGGATATGAACTCCATGAAGGCCTTCCGCCGGTCCATCGTCGAGGAGCTCCCCCTGCGCCACGACTGGCACCGCTTTTTCGTTGTCCTGGCCCACGCCAGGGGCTACACCGTGACGGAGACGGACATCAGGCTGCATCCCCGGAGGGCCGGAGTCTCCAAGTACACCGGGCGCTTTCGGGTCGTGGTGGGACTCATGGATCTCCTGGGTGTCTGGTTCCTCCTCCTCTTCTCACGCAAGCCGCTGATCCTCTTCGGCTTCAGCGGTCTCCTCCTCATCCTCCTCGGTGCCGGCGTCGGAGCATTGGCCTTCTACCTCCGCTTCGTGGAGGGATTCGGTTTCCGTCCCTTCCTCTACCTGGTGATCCTCTTCGAAACCCTGGGCTTCCTCCTGGTAGGGGTGGGTCTCATCGCCGAGATGATCGCTCAGCTTCACCACGAGGTGGAGGCCTTGCGTCGACGGGTCAGGGAGGCGGAGCACCCTGGCGCCGTGTCCCCGGTGAAGGACCGGCCTCCGGAGCCGGTTCCTCCCGGCGAGAGCTGAGGAGAAATCATGGATTCGACCTCCTCCCACGGTCGCCCGCGGGTCCTGGTGGTGGTGGGCACCCGGCCCGAGGCCATCAAGATGGCGCCGGTGCTGGATGCCCTGCGCCGCCGGCAGACCCTGGTGGATACCCGACTGGCCCTGACGGGTCAGCACGACGAGCTGGTGGACCAGGTTCTGGACGCCTTTTCCATGGAGCCGCAGTACGATCTGGAGGTCATGAAGGCGGGGCAGGACCTCTACGACCTGGCCCATGGATGTCTGGAGGGGCTGAAGGACGTGGTTCGGGACTACCGGCCCGGGATGATCCTGGTCCAGGGAGACACAGCCAGCGTCTTCTACGGGACTTTGGTGGCCTTCTTCGAGGGGCTGAGCGTGGGCCACGTGGAAGCCGGCCTCAGGAGCGGAAACAAGTGGGCTCCCTATCCCGAGGAGATGTTCAGGCGCCTGGCCGACGTCCTCACGGACTTCCACTTCGCGCCCACCGCCGAAGCCCGGGAGAATCTCCTGGGGGAGGGCAGCGATGGAAACCGGATCCATGTGACGGGAAACACGGTGGTGGACGCTCTCCTGGCCACGGCCGGCCAGGAGCATGAGCCCAGGGATGAGACTCTGAGGAAGATCCTGAATACCGGTTCGTCCCTGGTTCTCCTTACCGCTCACCGCCGGGAGTCCTTCGGAGAACCCATCCGGGAGGTTTTCGGGGCCGTCCGGGCTCTCGCCGATGCAGAGGAGGAGGTCGAGATCCTCTACCCCGTCCACCCGAATCCCCAGGTTCTGACCCCGGCCAACCAGCTCCTCTCCGACCATCCCCGCATCCACCTGACCCGCCCCCTGGACTACCTCGACCTGGTTCTGGCCCTGGAGCACGCCTCCCTGGTCCTCACCGACTCGGGGGGGATCCAGGAGGAGGCGCCCACCTTCGGAGCCCCGGTGCTGGTCCTCCGGGAGGTCACGGAAAGGCCCGAGGGCGTGAGGGCCGGCGTGGCCCGCCTGGTGGGGACCGACGGCGACCGGATCTTCCGGGAGGCCCGATCCCTTCTGCAGGCGGGAGCTGCGGGAGTTGAGAAGGCCCGGCCGGCGAACCCCTACGGCGACGGGAGGGCGGGGGAGCGGATCGCGGACATCGTGGCGGCCCACCTCACCGGGGCGCCGAGAGACACCACCGACTGGGACGGGGCGTGAGGGTCCTCATCCACTGCATCTACTTTCCGCCGGAGGTGGGCGGTCTGGAGAGCCACGTCTTCTACCTGGCCCGGGCCCTGGTGAAGAAGGGCCACCGGGTCCATGTGGTGACCTCCCGCTCCCTTCCCGGGCTCCCCCGGGAGGAGGAGATGGAGGGGATCCATGTGCACCGGACATGGTTTCCTGCACGTAACCCCGCAGGCTGGATGGCCCACGCCCTGAGCTCCGTCCCCGCCACCCGGCGTCTGGCCCGCAGGTGCGACATCATTCACGCCCAGGCCTTCGGCTCGGTCGTTCCCGGCTCGGCGGGCCGCAAGGTTTCGGGGGCTCCTCTCGTCGGCACCTTTCACACCTCCCACTTTCTCACACGGGCCCGGAGGACCGTCTGGAGGCCCATCCTGGGCTCCCTGGTGCGTCGGGTGGATTATGCCATGGCCGCCAGCGAGGAGATCGCCAGGGTGGCCGAGGGATTGGCCCCGGGGGTCCGGGTGGAAGCGCTGACCAATGGCGTGGAGACCGAGCTGTTTCGGCGTGTGGAGCCGGCGCTTCCCCCGGCAGAGCGTCCCCGCATCATCGTGCCCCGCCGTCTCTTCCCCAAGAACGGGGTGGAGTTCATGGTCCGGGCCATGCCTTTCATCCTCCACGACCTGGAGGTGGAAGCCGTCTTCGTGGGGGACGGACCCGAGCGGTCCCGGCTGGAGCATCTGGCCAGGAAGCTGGGTGTGGAGGAGCGGGTGTCCTTTCTGGGCAAGCGGGCCCACGACGAGATGCCGGCCCTCCTCTCCTCGGCGGACCTGGCCGTGATCCCCTCTCTCATGGAGGCCACCTCGGTGGCGGCCCTGGAGGCCATGGCCTGCGAGCTCCCTGTGGTGGCTTCCCGGGTCGGGGGCCTCCCCGAGATCGTGGATGAGGAGGTAGGGGCCCTCTTCGAAGCCGGAAACGCTCAGGCCCTGGCGCTGGCGGTTGTGAAGCTCCTGGATGAGGGAGACCTTTCCTCCCTGGGATCCCGGGCCCGGGAGCGGGTGACGGAGCGGTGGAGCAACGACCGGCTTGTGGAACGCCACCTGGAGATCTACGAGGAGCTTCTCGGGGCTTGAAGGAACCGTGGAGGTCCAGGGACACCAGCGAAAGAGGAAGAGGCGAATGGCCAGAAGAGACACAGGAGGAACACGGCACCACCGAAACGACCGTTCCCCGGCCAGCGGGAAGACGGCCGGGAGCTCCCGGAAGGACCTGGAGCTTCCCCGGTGGCTTCCGCCGGTCCTCTTCGGCGCCGTAACCCTCCTCCTCTTTCGGAAGTTCGTGTTCAGCGGGTCCATGCTCCTGGGGATGGACACCCTTTCTCTGGGGTTCGTGGCACGGGATTTCTTCGCCGGGGCCCTCAAGTCCGGGACGTTTCCCCTCTGGAACCCCATCATCCTGGGGGGGACTCCCTTCCTGGACTCCCTGGCCGGGGGGGACTCCCTCTATCCCACGTCTCTCCTCCTCCTCCTCATGGAGCCCTTCCGGGCGCTGGGGTGGAAGCTGGTGATCCACGTGTTCCTGGGCGGGCTCTTCATGTACGGATGGGTCCGGGCCCTGGGGCGGTCCCGTCCCGCCGCCCTCCTGAGCGGCCTGGCCTTCCTCCTGGCCCCCTTCATGGTCACCCTGGTCTATCCCGGTCACGACGGAAAGCTCTTCGTCACGGCCCTCACCCCCCTCATGTTCTGGACCACCGAGAGGGCTCTCACCGGTGGCGGAATCAGGGCCCTGGCCGCCATGGCCGTCACCATCGCCCTCATCATCTTCACGACCCACTTCCAGCAGGCCTACTTCCTCTTCGGAGCCGTGGGGGCCTACGCCCTCGTCCGCTGCATCCTCCTGTGGCGGCAGGGAAGGGGAGAGGGGGCCGTGGCGGGGATCGGCGGCCGAAGGGCCGCCACCCGTTTTGGCCTCTTCCTGGTGTTCAGCCTCCTCGGTACCGGTGTGGCGGCCATCCAACTCCTGCCGGCGGTGAGCTACGTGACGGAGCACTCCCGCCGCACGGCCACCACCACCCGGGCCGAGGGGGCCCAGGGGGTGGCCTACTCCTCGTCCTGGTCCCTGCACCCGGAGGAGGTGGCCTCCCTGGTGGTCCCGGAGTTCGTGGGGAGCTCGGTGGGGGGCGCCGACTGGGCGACGCAGAGCTACTGGGGGCGGAACCCCTTCAAGCTGAACCACGAATATGCGGGCCTGGTGGTTCTCCTCCTGGCTATGGTGGGGTTCTTCGGGACGCCGGCCCGGGGGATCCGCTTCACCCTCCTGGGGATCGGGGGGGTGGCCCTGCTCTACGCCCTGGGGATCCACACACCGGTCTGGCGGGCCTTCTACGAGGTGGTACCCGGGATCTCCCTCTTCCGGGCCCCCTCCATCGCCGCCTTCCTCTTCGGCTTCGCCGCCGTGACTCTCATGGCCTTCGGGGTGGATCGGGTCCTGGGGCTCGGAACGGACGCCGGGCTCTCCGGGGAAGGGAAGGGGGAGCGGGGAATGCTCTTGACTCTTGCGGGTGCGACGGGGCTCCTCCTGGTGGGGACGGTCCTGGCGGCCGCGGGGAAGCTGGACTCGGTCTGGTCCTCCATCTTCTTTTCGGACATGGAGTTGGCCCAGCGCCAGATCCTTGCTCTGGCCGAGCCCTTCATCACCCGGGGCTTCGTTTTCTCCACCTGTCTGGCCGCCGCGCTTCTGGGACTGGTCTGGGCTGGCCGGCGAGGCAGGATCCCCCCCCTGGCCTGGGTGGTGGCCGTGGGCGCCCTGGTCATCCTGGACGAGGCCCGGGTGGACGATCCGTTCATCCAGGTCATGGAGTTCCAGGAGTGGGCGGCCCCGGACGCCAACCTCCTCTACCTCCAGGACCGGCTTCGCGAATCGGAAGAGCCCTTCCGCCTCCTCTCCTTCGGAGGCCGGGTGGGGGCGGGACAGGACGTGAAGCCGGGGATGTACGGCCTGGAGCTCGCCGCGGGCCATCACCCGAACGACCTGGCCCGGTACCGGGATCTCATAGGAATGCGGGGGAGTGGATGGCCCCAGAATCTTCTCAACACCGAAACGGGACGAGTGGATGCGGGCCTCCTCTCCATACTCAATGTCCGTTACGTCCTCTGGCCCGTCCACCAGTTCGGGAACTTCCCCGTGGGAGAGGCCGTGTCGGCGACCTCCATGGACGGCCAGAATGCCTACGAGGCCGTTTACGAGCTACCCACCCTTCCCAGGGCCCGGCTGGTGGGACGGGCGGTGGTAAAAGGAGAGGAAGAGACCGTTCCCTACCTTCTCTCCGAGGCATTCCGTCCCGAAGAGGAGGTGGTCCTCGGGGAGGAGCCGCCCCTGTCGTTGCCAGGGGCTCCCGTGGAGGGGGACGTGGAGATCCTGGATCGGGAGATCAACCGGCATCGCTTTCGGGTCCGGAGCCGGGATCCGGCGCTTCTGGTTCTCTCGGAAAACTGGTACCCGGCCTGGGAGGCCCGTGTGGGTGGAGAGGACGCCCCGGTGCTTCGGGCCAACCATACGCTGAGAGCCGTGCCGGTGCCGGCGGGCGAGCACGAGGTGGAGGTCTATTTCGCGGGGAGCTGGCTCGCCGGGCCCCTGGCCGTGAGCCTGGTTTCTGTCCTCCTCCTGGCGGCCAGCGTGGTCTTCGATAGGAGACGGAGAGCCGGGGGGCGGGGAAGGAGGTCGGCCTTTCCCGAATCGCCGGACGGGGGTCCGGAAGTGACGGGGGCGTGACCGGGCCGGCGTACCAGGACCGGCTCTCGGATCCCGGGGCGTCCCGGGAACATCCCCCTGAGGATGCCATGCAGGACGGGGGATCCCGGGAGGGAGACGGACCGGTGGAGGAGGCCGCCCCGTCCCTGCCCATGAGGGCGGGCAGGCTCGTTCTGCAGCTCCTCCTCACGGCCATGGTGACCTGGTTCATCTTCAGGGCCCTGGGGATGAGCCTGCAGGAGCTGAGGGCCGTGGACTACTCGGACTGGGAGCTCCGAGGGGGCCCCCTGATTCTCGCCACCCTCGTCCTGGTTGCCGCCTATCTCTATTCGGCGGGGCTCTGGGGAGTGATGGTCCGGGAGCTGGGCGGTCCGGGCATCGGGATCCTGGCCTCTCAGCGGATCTTCTTCACGGCCAACCTGGGGCGGTACGTGCCGGGCAAGGTCTGGCAGATTGCCGGGCTGGCCTACCTGGCCCGGCGCCGGGGCGTCCGGGCCGGCACGGCTACCGCGGCGGCGGTTCTGGGACAGGGCTTCTCCCTGGCCGGGGCAACCCTCGTGGGGCTGGGTGTCTTCCTGGAGAGTGGGCGGAACCCCGGCGGGGAAGGGGGGTGGCTGGTTCTCTTCCTGGTGATCCTCGTCGGGGCCATGATCCTCCCGACGACTCACAAGGGGCTTCTGAGGCTATGGTTCCGTCTGGGGAGGCGGGATGCTCCCGGGGGGTTTCGCCCCGACGAGGCCTTCGGTGTTCGCTGGATGGGGCTCTACGCCGTGGCGTGGATCCTTCAGGGCCTGGCCTTCTGGCTTCTGGCCCGGGGGCTCGGACTGGAGATCACCGCACTGGCGGGGGCACCGACGTATCCCGCAGCCTACGTTCTGGGCTACCTGGCCGTCTTCGCCCCGGCGGGGGTGGGGGTAAGGGAGGTAACGCTCCTTTTCTTTCTGGAGCCTGTGCTGGGCGCCGGAGCCGCTGTCCTGGCCCTGGTCGCCCGGTTGTGGACGACGGTCGTGGAGCTCCTCCTGGCGGTGATCCTGGCCGGAGGATACCTGAGAAAAGGAGAACAAGGAGGCAACGCCGGTGCGTGACGAGCGGGTTCTGGTGATCATCCCCACCTTCAACGAGCGGGAGAACCTCCCCAGGATCGTGCCCAGGGTCCTGGAGGTCCATCCGTCCCTGGACGTCCTGGTGGTGGATGACAACTCCCCCGACGGCACGGGTCTGATGGCTGCCGGGATGGCCCGGGACGACCCGAGGGTGCACGCCCTCCACCAGGAGGGGAAAGGCGGGCTCCGGAGAGCCTACATCCAGGGGTTCAAATGGGGGCTGGCCCGGGACTACGATCTCTTTTTCGAGATGGACGCGGATCTTTCCCATCCCCCGGAGAAGATTCCGGAGATGATTGCCGCCTCCAGGCAGCACCCGGTGGTCCTGGGGTCCCGGTATGTGGGCCACCGGGTGAACGTGGTGAACTGGCCCATCACCCGGCTCATCATCAGCGTCTTCGGGAGCTTCTATGCCCGGGTCATCACCCGGCTTCCCGTGGCCGACGCCACGGGAGGCTTCAACTGCTGGCGCCGGGAGGTTCTGGAGGCCCTGGATCTGGACCGGATCGAGAGCAACGGATACGCCTTTCAGATCGAGCTGAAGCTCCGGGCGTGGCGAAAGGGCTTCAAGCCCCTGGAGATTCCCTTCGTTTTCACCGAGCGTGAAACCGGGGATTCGAAGATGTCCAGGCGGATCGTCTTCGAAGCGGTCTGGCGGGTTTGGAAGCTCCGACTCATGGACCTCTTCGGACGACTCTGAGGGAGATCGCCGGATCCATGTCCCTGACCTATCTCCTCTACCGATGCCCCAAGTGCGGGCAGGATCCCCTGGACGGCTACAAGGACGAGTGTGCCTGCCCCACCTGTGGAACCTCCTACTCCCGGAGCGGGCCGGGAGGCCGGATTCGCGTGGTGGAGGCCGATGGCACCTGCTGGGAGGTGCCCTCCTGGCGCCTGACACGAACGTTGGAGGCCATAGGGGGACCCCATCCCAGGGCCCGGAGGGGAGAGGGCCTTTCCTACCGGGCCGGGGTGGAGGTTCGCGTGGCCCGGCGGGAGGAGCCGGTGTGGCACAAGGGAGAGCTCCAGGGGTTCGCCGAGCGGTTGGGGGAGAGCCGGGAGGGAGTCCTGGAAATCACCGCCGAGGCCATGCTTCTGTGGGCTCCCGGGGCTCTGGACGATGAAGAGGGACGGGGCCCAGGGACAGCGGCCCACGGCGCCTCACCCATGGAATCCTGGAAGCTGATGGACATCCGGGCGGTGCAGACGAGCTCCAGGGCCCTGCAGATCTCTCCGAAGGAGGGAGGACTGGTCCAGTTCCGCTTTCCGGAAGATTCCCCGAAGCGCTGGGAAGAGCTCCTCAAGAGCGCCCTCCGGCATCGGTACGAGCAGGAGGGTCGGGGAACGATCCTGGAGTTCCAGCCCCGGATCGTCACGGAAACGAGATGAGGACCGGAGATCCATGAGCTGGTACGCCTTCTTCCGTCTCCTCATGGTGCCCTTCGTTCATCTTGTGGCCCGGCTGGAGGTGAAGGGAAGGGAGAACATCCCCGAATCGGGGCCCTTTATCCTCGTGGCCAACCATCAGAGCGTCCTGGATCCCATCATCGTTCAGGTGATCTGCCCCAGGCCCCTCCACACCCTTACCAAGAGCACCCAGTTCGGTGGGGGTATCTTTCGCTGGATGCTCCCCAGGGTAAATGCCATTCCTACAAGGCGTTATCGTATCGAACCTCAAGCAGTTCGTGTGGTTCTGAGGCGCCTGGTGGAGGGCCGTGCGGTGGGGATCTATCCCGAGGGGGAACGCTCCTGGGACGGCAGGCTCCAGACCCTTCGCCGGGGAACGGTTCGACTCCTTCTTAAGGCCGGGGTTCCGGTAATCCCGTGCGGCGTCCAGGGATCCTACGACGTCTGGCCCCGGTGGAGCCGCTCCGTGCGACGGAGGAGGGTCCGTCTGACGTTTGGAGAGGCCCTCCGATGGCCGGCCATGGATGACCGGGAGGAACGGAACGCGGCGCTGGAGGGAGCCGACCGGCTCCTCAGGGAGCGGCTCTCCACGCTGTCCGGGGAGACCGGGAGTCGAACCAGGAAGGTGGAACGCTGTCGTGGACGTCGGGACGCGGGGGCAGATCCGGCCGGGAATCCGGGACTGGAGGCCGGCGAAGGATCCGGCAAGGAGCCGGGATGGTTGGCGAGGCCGGAGAAGGAGTGAAAGAGGCCTTCGGCAACTTTACATAATATGTATTATGCGACGTCGTTCCGGGTCTGGACGTACGGTCCCTGGCCCTGATGGATGGGATTGGCGGAGCCGGTGGCACCCTCTCAGGAGTGGGCCGAAGCCTCGGCCAGGAGCATCTCCCAGTAGCTCCGGGCCGGGTCTTCTTCCTCCATGGTGGCCAGAACGTCCCGGTAGAGCTCAGCTGCCCCGGCGTAGTCCCCCTCCTGGGACCGCAGGCGGGCCGCGCCCGAGAGGGCCTCCCGCACCTGGAACATCAGCTCCGACCTGTCGGCAATGCGAAGAAAGAGGCGCTCGGCCTCCTCGATCCGGCCCGCCTCTTCGTAGGCTGCGGCCATGAGGAAGGCGGCCTGGATCCCGACGGGCTGGCGGTCCATCTCCCGGACCGCGGGGGCCAGGACCTCGATGGCGCTCTCGGACTCCTCGCCCTCCAGCAGGAGCTGGCCCAGGGTGAGACGGGCCTCCAGGGCGTACACCGTGCCGTCGAAGCGCTCGAGGTACTGGTAGAGCTGGGCTCTAGCTTCGTCCCGGTCCCCCATCCCCGCCGCAGCCTGGACCTGTTCGAGCTGTGCGATGGCCTGCTCCCGCACGGTCCCACGGTAGCCGAAGTAGTAGAACCCACCGGCGATGACCACGACCGCCACGATTCCCACCAGGACCAGGGCCTGGGCGTTGGACCTCGCCCAATCGGTGGCTTCGAGGATCTTCTCCACGAAGATGTCTTCGGCTTCTTTCGGTTCCTCGCGCTTCCGGCGGGAGGATGGGTGGCGTTGTTGGGCCATAGTCGACTCGATGGACGTTTGAACAACCAGGAAAAGGTCCGCAAAAGCTAGCCTTACGGGGTTTTGGGGTCAACGGAGCGAAGGTCCTTCCCGGAGGTTCTACCAGGCCTGGCCGACCCTTTTCTCCAGGGTCTCGGGGTCCAGGATCCGGATGCCTTTTCCCCGGCTTCCCAGGAGCCCCTCGTAGATCCAGTCGTTCAGAAGGGTGGTGATGGTGGATCGATGGGAGCCCGAGAGATCGGCCAGGGTTCGATGCGTGGGGGAGATGGGGATCTCCACCCCCTTCCCTTCCCCCCGACCCAGGCGGCGGGCGAGCTGGAGGAGGAGAGCTCCCAGGCGCAGCGACGCCCCCCCGGGCCTTCTGGAGCTGATGAGGATCTGGTAGAGGAATTCTTCGGCGGCCTTGGCCTCCAGGAAGGCGTCCAGCGTCCTGGCGGCGGTTCTCAGGACCCGGGCGACCCTCTCGCCGTCCAGCTCCATGAGCTGCGTCTTCTCGCCGGCCACGGCTCCGGTGCGCCGCGGCGTCCCCTGGACGAGCCCTTCCTCGCCTCCCAGCTCCCAGGGACCCAGGAGGGCCACGGTCCGCCCGGGACCGTCCCCTTCGGAGAGTGTTGTGAGCCGGAGGTGGCCCTTTCGGACCAGGATGACCGTGGGGGCCGGGTCCCCGACGGCGTAGAGGGCTTCTCCCCGCTGGAGGGTGCGGGCTTCGGCCTTCTTGACCAGCCGGTGGAGTTTCCGGTCCCGGTTGGGAACCACTTTCAGGGGCATGTCAGAACCTCCTGTGCCGGGGCTCGCGCTCCCGGAGGGCCGGCCCGAGGACCGGAAAGGTCCCGACCAGGAGGGCCGGCATGGACACCATAGCCACCGGCGGAGGTCCGGTCCATGCGGTCGGCGAGGACGTCGTCCGCTCGAGGCGGGCGGAAATCCGGTCAAAACTCGGGGAAAGGGGCGCCGTGGCAAGGGAGGGGAGCCAGGTACCGCCCTGGCGAAACGGAGGCGGGCGAGGCATCCTGAGATGATAGGATTGCGAACCGTTCTTTCTTCGGCGTAGGAAAGGGAGATACCGTGAGTGACACGGCGGACGCCTGGGGCGGACAAGAGGTCCTGGAAGAGGCACGGGAGCTCATGGAAAGAGCCGACTCCATCTGTGTGCTGAGCGGGGCGGGAGTCAGCGCCGAGTCCGGAGTCCCCACCTTCCGGGGGGACGGAGGCCTCTGGAAGTCCCATCGGGCCGAGGAGCTGGCTACCCCCGGGGCCTTCCGGCGGGACCCCCGCCTGGTCTGGGAGTGGTACGAGTGGCGGCGGGAGCTCATCCGGGAGTGCAGACCCAATCCCGGGCACCACGCCCTGGCCCGCCTGGCCATGGGATCTACACCGGTGCACATCGTGACCCAGAATGTGGACGGACTCCATGAGAAGGCGGGCATGGACGTGGCGCCGTCCGGGGGCCCGTCCCCTTCGCCACCCCTGGAGCTCCACGGATCCATCTTCCGGGTGAAGTGCACGACCTGCACCTACGCCGCTCCCCACCGGGACCGGATCTCCTCCGGGTCCGTGGACGAGCTTCCCACCTGCCCGGCCTGCTCGGACCTCCTGCGGCCTGCCGTGGTCTGGTTCGGGGAGTCCCTGGACCCCGAGGTGCTGAACCGAGCCTTCCAGGTGGCCCGTGAGGCCAGTCTCTGCCTGGTAGTGGGGACCAGCGCGGTGGTCCAACCCGCCGCCTCGGTTCCCCTGGCCACCCTGGAGGGGGGAGGGACCCTCATCGAGGTGAACCCAACCGAGACGCCCCTCACTCCCATGGCACACTTTTCCTTTCGTGGAGCCTCCGGGGAGGTCCTCCCGGCACTGCTCGAGGGGCTGGTGTAGGCTGGAACCTGCCCGTCTTCTTGGGGGTTTGTGAATAGAAGACGACGGTAGCCGCGTTCTGTAACGGATCCCGCCGCAGGGCAGAAAGGGAGGATGGGATTCCCTCGTATCCTCTTCTACAGCCCGGCGGCGTCCCCAGACCTCACAAAGAAGTGCAGGCCGAAACCATGACCGTCCGTAGTCTTGCGAAGATCCTCGTTCTGGGAGCTCTCCTCCCCCTTCTCGCCTCCTGTGGCGACTCCACGTCGACCCCCGTTCCGACCCGGATCGTGGTCAGCCCCGGGAACGTGACCATGAATGCCGTGGGTTCCACCGAGCAGTTCACGGCGGTCCTGGAGGATGAAAAGGGTCTTCCCATCCAGGGAGCCACCTTCCAGTGGAGCGTCATCGACGGGGATGTGGCTACCGTCAGCGCCCAGGGACTGGTGACGGCCACGGGGGCCGGAGCCACCGACGTCATGGCGGCTGCCCAGGGGTTCACGGGTAAGTCCACTGTCACCGTGGATCCGGTGCCAACCGATATGGTGAAGATCCAGGGTGACGCCCAGATCGGTGCCATGAGCCAGCCTCTGGCCGTCTCGCCCACGGTGGAGGTCCGGGACGCAAACGGAAACCCCGTGAAGGGAATCGCCGTGACCTTCGCCGTCCTCTCGGGAGAAGGATCCGTGTCCTCGGGGCTGGTCAACACGGGCTCCGACGGGCGGGCGTCCACGGTCTGGAGGTTGGGATGCTCCAACACCAATCCGCAGGAACTCGAAGCCAACTATGCCGGGATCAGGACGGTCTTCTCCGCCACGGCGGATCTCTCCCTTCCGGCCATCTGCCAGGAGACCATTCCCGACGGCCGGGCCGAGCTTCCCTACTCCACGACCCTGGAGGTGGCCGGGGGCGACCCGGGGAGCATGACCTGGAGCATCGCTTCGGGGGCTCTTCCCGGGGGCATTACCCTGCAGACCGACGGGACCCTGGCGGGCACCCCCACCCAGCCCGGGAGCCTTGCCTTCACGGTGAGGGCCCAGGACGGACAGGGCGCCTCGGCCACCCGTGAGTTCCAGATGATGGTCTGCGAAGCCCCTCTGGACCTGGATCCCGGTGAGGCCACCTCGTTCTACGCCTCCTCCCTGGGAAGCTGCGGGTTCTTTCTGCCCTCCGGGGATGACGGAGATCGATACCGCATCGGCACCGTCTACGTGTCGGCCAATGACGAGGACGAGAGCAACATCTCGGACCTGACCCTGAGCCTGAGCCTGGTGAGCGACCCCACCCTCTCAGCCTCGGAGATCCAGATGGTTCCCTTCCCTGCCCTGATTGGCGATCGCGCCTCCCCGGCGCCTTCCGTGGAGCTTTCTGCATCCTTCCTGGAGAGCGTGGCGCAGGCCGAGGCCAATGAGGCCCTGCACCGGCGGATGAGAGCGGCGGAACGAGAGCTCATGAGGGAGCGGGGTTCCGAGCTGGAGCTCCTCCCGGATCACCGGAGTCTGGCCAGGGTCTCCGGGCCCCAGATGGCTGCTCCCGAGAAGATCAGGGTCCGCACTCCCAGCGACTTCACGAGCTGTGGTCTCGGCAGCACCACCACGGCGGTGAAGATCGCCGAAAACGACCATCTGGTCATCTACCAGGACAGCACCCAGAACGCCTCCTCTCCCCTGGGCACCAACTACGCGAACCAGCTCCTGGCGCACTATCGAGACTACGGTAAACCCGTTTTGGACAACTACTTCGGCGGCCTTCCGGATATCAACTCCGACGGGCAGGTGGTTCTCCTGGTTACGCCGGTGGTGGATGACGAAGAGGGCGTAGCCTTCGTGTGGAGCGCCGACTTCTTCTCTGCCTCTTCCTGCCCCGCCTCCAACGAGATGGAACTCATGCGGTTCTCCCTGAGCTTCATCGAGGGCATTGGACAGGGGAACTACCAGGCTATCGGGACGGTGGTCCACGAGGCCCAACACGTCAGCGCCCTCTACAACGGAATCCAGCGGGGCGAGCTGCAGCCCGTCTGGGTCGGTGAGGGGGAGGCCGAGATCGCAGCCGAGGTGGCCTCACGGCTGGCCTGGGCCGATGCCGGCGGCCCGGCGATGGGGGAAGCGGTCGAGGGGTCGGACATCACGGCCATCACCGCTGAGAACTATCGGATTCTCCTGGTCATGTTCAGGACCGCCGGATACCTGAGCAGCCAGCCCAATGCCCTCACCGTGAATAGTCCCCAGGGGGCCTCGTCCCGGCACAGCTACTACGGGTCGGGATGGCACTTCCACCGCTGGCTCGGAGACGCCTACGGGAACGCTGCCACCCCCCAGGCCGACGCGACCCTCTTCAGGACCCTCAACGAGATCCAGGCATCCACGGGCGTTCCCGGCTTCCTGAACTACACAGGGAAGGCGAGTTGGGGCGAGCTCCTGGGTGAGTACGCCGCCGCGGTGATGCTCAACGGCACCGGCGCTCCCCGGAATTCGGTGGGCTTCACGACCTACGACTTCGTGGGCCTGAACCAGGGCTTCAACTATAGCGGCAAGCCCTCGGGAGATTATCCCTGGCCGGTGAACACCTTCGGGAGCGGGGGATCCACGGCCTTCGGCACGGTGACCTATACGGGCACGCTGGGACCCGGCGGGCTCCGGGTCTACGACTTCACTTCCACGGGCACGGGTCTGGGGATGGAAGTGCACGGGTCGGCGTCCCGGACCCCCCTTCGCATGACCGTGGTGCGGATCCAATAGACGCCCGGGGTGGGGCTGCACCGGCCCGACCCTTTCATTACAATGAGGCCGGCTGCGGACGGCGGCCCTCCCCGAAGGGGGACGGCCGCCGCCCGTCCATCATGGACCCCAAGGCAAGGTTGCTGCCCATGTTCGGCGACGTGATTCGCAAGGTTCGTAGGGCGACTTTCCTCCTCCTTCCGGGACTCCTCCTCCTGGGCTGCGGCGGGTCCGGAGGGCCCGACTACGATCCTCCCCCGCCGAGCGTGGCGTCGGCGGGTACGGACGCGGAGCCGGCTCAGGGGGTCCGGGGGATGGTCAGCTCGGCCCACCCCCTGGCCACGGAGGTGGGTCTGGATATCCTGGAAGCCGGCGGAAACGCCTTCGACGCCGCCGTGGCCGTGGCGGCGGCTCTGAACGTGGTGGAGCCCATGATGTCGGGGATGGGGGGCTACGGGACCATCCTCGTGTATTCCGCCGAAGAGGACCGAGCCCGCTTCCTCAACCCCAGCGGCCGGATTCCCCGGGGCGTGGATCCCGATGTCTATCGCCCGCCGACGCCTGACTATCTGGAGAACCGAAGGGGTGCCACCGCCGTCTCCACCCCCGGGAACGTGAATGCCTGGGCTGCCATGTCCCGGGAATACGGAGAGCTCTCCTGGGCCGAGCTTCTGGAGCCGGCGGCCCGGCTGGCCGAAGAGGGATTCGAGGTGGACGAGCGGACGGCGGGGATGATCCAGCGGGCCTGGGACGACTTCCCCGACCACGCCAGGGCCTTCTACGGGATGGGTGGTCGTCCCCTGGAGGCTGGAGAGCGCCTGGTTCAGGCCGACCTGGCCCGGTCCTTTCGCCTGGTGGCCCGGGAGGGCCCCGAAGCCTTCCACGGCGGGACCATCGGAGAGGCCATCGACCGGGCCATGCGGGAAGAGGGCGGGTTTTTGCGGCTGGAGGATCTGGTGGAGAACGAGGCCGAGTGGTGGGAACCCATCTCCATCGATTACCGGGGGTATCGGGTCATGGTCCCCCCGCCCCCGGCCAACTCCTTCCCCGCCCTGCTGAGGCTGGGGATGATGAGTCGGCTGGACGTCAGGGAGATGGGCCACAACACCGTGGACTTCCTCCACTACTACGCCGAAGTGACCAAGTACGCCTACTGGCATCGTCTCCGCTACGCGGGCGACCCGGAGATCTCGCCGCCTCCCCTGGATACCCTCCTGACCCCCCGGTACTGGCAGCGGATGGTGAATCGCATCGACGAGCTGGAGTCCCGGCCCTTCGCTCCGCCCATGCCCGGAGGAGAGCAGGACGCCAACACGACCCACTTCGTCGTGGCCGACGAGGAGGGCAACGTGATCTCGGCCACCCAGACCCTGGGCAATGCCTTCGGGAGCCGGGTCATGGCCCAGGGGACGGGGATCTGGCTGAACAACTCCCTGGCCTACTGCACCTTCGATCCGCCCGGGAATCCCATGGATGCCCACCCCGGGCGCCGGAAGCTCTCGGGGGACGTGCCCCTCTTCGTCCTGAAGGATGGCAAGCCGTGGATCGCCCTGGGCACCCCGGGGGGGCACACCATTCCCCAGACCGTTCCCCAGATGGTCATGAACATCCTGGACTTCGGGATGAACATCCAGGAGGCCATCGCGGCGCCCCGCATCGCCTTCGTGGAGCCGGACCTCCTCCTCCTGGAGACCGAGCTCCGTTGGGCGATGGGGGATTCCCTCATTGCCAGGGGCCACAACGTCCTGGGTCAGAGGGGCATCGGGAACGCCCACGGCCTGGTGGTGGTGTGGGACGAGGAAGGGACCCCGGCGGGGTTCTACGGGGGGGCGGATCCCCGGGGCGTGGGACTGGCCAGGGGATTCTGAGGGGAAGGCCAGGGCCTGCTATTGGCCTCTGCCTGGCTCCCCCTCCTCCGAGACGTCCTTCATCAGCTTCTGCAGACGGTCCAGGGAGACGTTCCCGCCGCTGAGTACCGCGGCTGCCGTCCGGGCAGGGCCGGGATCCCATCTCTGGCTCAGAACGGCGGCCAGGGCCACGGCGCCGCCGCCCTCCAGAAGGAGGTTCATGCGCCTTGCGGCGTATCGCATGGCGTCGGCGATCTCGTTCTCCTCCACCAGAACGTGCTCGTCTACGAGCTCCCGGATGAGGGGTAGGGTGAACCGGTTCGTCTGGCCGATTCCCCCCGAGAGAGCTTCGGCGAGGGTTGTCTCCTCCGGCATGGTCACGGGCCTGCCGGTCTTCAGACTCTCGTACATGACTCGGGCCCGGGATGCGGACACGGCGATGAACCGGAGCTCGGGCCGGGCTTTCTTCAGGACGTAGGCCATGCCGCCGGCCAGGCCTCCTCCCGAGAGGGGAACCAGGACCGTGTCCAGCTTCGGCAGATCCTCCAGGAGCTCCAGGGCCACCGTCCCCTGCCCTGCCGCCACCCACGGATCGTCGAAGGGCTGAATGAACGCCTTTTCCTCCTTCTCGGTGAGTTCCAGAGCGACGGCTTCAGCCTGGTCGTAGCTGTCGCCTGCAAGCACGACCCGGGCCCCGGCCTCCTCGATGGCTCCCAGCTTCACCGGGTCCACCCAGGTGGGCACGCAGATCACCGCGGGGATCTCCAGGAGACGGGCCACGTGGGCCACGGCCCGGCCGTGGTTCCCCGACGAACACGCTACCACCCCCCGGCTCTTCTCCTCGTCGGAGAGGCGGGTCATCCGGCTGGCGGCGCCCCGGACCTTGAAGGAGCCCGTGGCCTGGAGGTTCTCGAGCTTCAGGAAGAGGCGGGGTCCCGCCCTGGCTTCGAGCTCCGGGAGCTCCAGAAGAGGCGTCCGGCGAATGAAGGGTCGGATGGCCCGGCCGGCCCGGTCGGCGTCGAGCTGGAATGGAAGATCGTCGAGGCCCATGTCATCATCCGGTGCGAAGAGGATGAAAAGCTGAGGCCAGGGGGCTGGGGCTCCCGGAGGCCTGGGGTTCCCAGGAGCCTGGGGCTCCGTCGGCCCCTTCGTCAAGGCTCCCCCTTGTTCCACTCTTTTCCGCTGCCCAGGTTGACATCCGAGACCCCTTTCGGAGGGAGGCGTCTTCCCCCTTTCCCCCTCCGGATGCTCCGTCGACTCGAACCCGGAGACCTGACATGCACAAGCGCCCGCTGATGTGGGGACTTCTCTTCCTCTTCGCCCTTTCCCTTCCCTCTTCGGCCCTTGCCCAGGGGATGATGGGACGGGGGATGCAGGAGGACCCGGAATCCCGGAGCCTGCCGGAGCAGTACACGCTGGAGGGATTTCGGCACGGGGTGAACTTCTTCCCGAAGGCCTGGCACCCGGAGGTGGAATACGAAGCCGGAGACGTGCTGACCTTCGACGTCTTCCACACCTGGGAGGTCATGTACGAGTGGCTGTACCGGTGGGAAGAGGAATACCCGAACCTGGTGGACGTTCATGAGGTGGCACGGTCCTTCGAGGGCAGGCCCATCCTCCAGGCTACGGTGACCAACCAGGCCACGGGGCCCGCCACGGACAAGCCGGCGGCCTTCTTCGAGGGAAATCGGCATTCGGGGGAGGTGACCAGCGCCGAGACGGTCCTCTGGCTCATGCAGCACGTCCTGGAGAGCTACGGATCGGACCCGGAGATTACCGAGCTTCTGGACACCCGGGCCCTGTACCTCCGCCCCAAGAACAACCCCGACGGTAGCGGCCTCTATCTGCATACGGCCCAGGCCAACCGGAGCACGAACCGTCCCACGGACAACGACGGCGACGGCCTTCTGGACGAGGATGCCGCCGACGACCTGGACGGGGACGGAATCATCCTCCGCGTCCGGTTCCGGCCCCGTCCGGGCACCGACGACCGGGCCACCATGGTCACCGACGAGCGGGATCCCACGGGCCGCCTACTTCGCCGGGCTCGGGAGGGCGAGGGAGGCGAGTGGGTGGTGGTCCGGGAGGGGCTGGACAACGACGGGGAC
>CAYXGM010000005.1:0-29244 GCA_964464555.1 uncultured Gemmatimonadaceae bacterium
GCCCCTTCCCGCCGCTCATCTCCGCTCTCGAGGACCTCACGGCCGGAGCGTACCCCGGCCCTCCCCGACCAACGGCAGAATCCTCCCCGTCGGCGACTACCGCCCCTTCATCCGCTCCGGCAGGGCAGGGCGTTTTTCCGGGTGGACCTGCGTTCCGAGAAGCGTGCCAGCGGCTTCCTCCCCTTCCATCACCAGCGTGAAATGGGCGCTGGAGAGGGCCCTGCTGATGGTGGATCGATGGACCCCCAGCCGCCGGGCGATGTCCACCTGCCGATGGGTTCTCGCTTCCCGCACGATCTGAGCCTGGCGGGGGGTCCACTCCGAGCGGATGGCTCCCATGAGGTTCAGGAGGCCCTCCAGGACCATGGCGTCCGGTTCGGCCATCCCCCTCACCCGGATCCAGGTCGAGGTGCTCCTGGCTTCCCGAACGGCCTCCCTGGCTCTAAGGAGACAGGGCCCGCCGAGGAGAGCCGCGTCGTCGGCCACGTCGGTGGTGACCCGGCCCTTCCCCAACCCCCAGGACACCCATGCAGGGAAGGCGGCATCCGTGACCCGGACCATCACGTCCACCAGCGGGACGGGAGTGCGAAACAAGCCCTGGACCTCATCGCTCCTGGTCCACTGGAGGAGCCCGGCCAGCTCCCCGGCGTGCCTTCGGTTGAGCTGCCGGATCTCCTTTCTGACGAGGGTCCGTACGGGAGATCGCTCCTCCGGGGCCAGGGACCCGAGAGGGTCACCGATGAGCCCGAAGTACTCTCCGTCCTCACCGCGATTCATGGGGTGTCCTTTCTCCAGGCCCGCAGGCGGCCCCGGGCTTTTCGGCACAGGCCGCCTGAACAGGGCGTCCATCTCCGTCCGTTGCATGTTTTCATGCAACGAGCGTTGCTTCGGCTCCCTTCCCGACGAGCTGTTGCATGTTTTTATACAACATATTCGAATCTGACCGAGACTCGGCGATGCCGCAAGGAAGGGAGTGAGTGGCGGGCCTTCGTGAACGAGGACGCCGGGGGCGAGCCCGAGCCCTCGGGGGAGACGAGAGTGGCCCAGCTGGCCCGGAGGTTCCTGCGGGCCGCGCGGTGAGGGCGGGCTCTACTCCTCTCCGGCCGGCTCCACCTGTACCAGGACCCGGTCTCCCACCTTCTCGGTAGTGAGGCGGAGCTCGAACGCCACGGTCTTTCCGTCTCTCGAGACGTGGAGGGTCGCCGGGACCCGGATCTGGCTGCGGCCCGTCTCGTAGGTACGGGTCACGGTGTTCCGGACGGTGCACGCGGAGCAGAGTTCGGTCTGGCCGCACCCGCCGGGGAGCTCGGCGTTCACGCACCTGAACACTTCCCCGGCCAGGTGATCCTCCGCCTCCTCCCACGGCTTCCCTACCATCTCGAGCGTCGGCGAATTCGCCGCCCTCATCCGCCCTTCCGCGTTCACGACGAAGGTGGGTACCTCCAGGGACTCCAGGAACTCCCGCAGGGGAGTCCCCTGCCTCTCCTCGAACAGGTCGGCGGCGCAGGACGGGCAGATCCCGTGCGTGATGGGGCCCGTTCCGGCTCCTCCACCACCCGGCGGATCCATCTCCTTTCCACACCATGCACAGACTTTTCTCAAGCCCCCCTCCCTCGGCTTTCCCCCTGGAGCACACCGGCCTATTCTGCACCGGTGATAGTTATGGGTATCCAATCCCCAGGCAAGATCCGATTCGAGGACTCGTCATGATCATGCTACGCCACGTCTCCAGGCTGGCCCGCCATCTCGGTTGCATCCTGACCCTCTTCATTCTGGCAACGGCCCCCGCGGCCGGCCAGGATAGAGCCACTCTAACCTTCCAGGACCTCATGAAGGTCCGCCAGATCCACAACCCCACCCTGTCGGCCGACGGCCGGTGGGTGGCCCTGGCCGCCGTCCCCGACCGGGGGGACGGGGAGGTGCTCGTCTATGCTGCCGACGGGGACGCCCATTACTCGGTGCCACGGGGCGCCCGGCCCGTCATCTCCCGGGACGGAGCCTGGGCCGCCATGCGAATCGAGCCCACCTTCGAGGCCCGGGAGACGGCGGAGGGGGGAGAGAGGCCCCGTCCGGGTCTGGCGCTCCTGAGCACCGGCACCGGCGAGGTGACGGAGTGGGAGGAGGTCCGGAGCTTCGCCTTCTCCGCCGACGGGGAGTGGCTGGCCCGCCTGGCCTACGAGCCCCGGGACGAGGAGGAGGGCGAAGAGAAGCCCCCGAAAGAGGCCGGCGAAGAGGAGGAGGCTGAGGAGGCCAGGACGCGGGACGAGCCGGGAACCACCCTCACGCTACGGGAGCTTTCGTCGGGGCTGGAGGTCGAGATCTCCCACGTGTCGGACTTCGCCTTGGCCGAGGAGGGAGCCCGGCTGGCCTACATCGTGGCTTCGCCCTCGGGGGAGGGTGACGGGGTCTACGTGAGGCCGCTCGAGGTTGACGGTGCGGCGGAGCCCCTGGCCACCGTCCCCTTCGCCGCTCCCGGCGCCCTCACCTGGTGGGAGGAAGGTGAGGGGCTGGCCTGGATCATGGCCGCGGAGGACGAGGAGGGAGAGACGGGACCCGGGTCCCTTCACCTCTGGGACGGTTCCGAGAGCCGGGTGGTGGTGGCCGACGAGGACCTCCCCGAGGGATGGACCATGCCCGTAGAGAACAGCCTCTCCTGGACCGAGGACGGGGACCGGCTCTTCTTCGGCATCCGCCCTGAGGACCCGGAGGAGGGATCCGGGGAAGGGGAGGAAGCCGGCGGCGTCGGGGCCGGGGAAGAAGGGGCCGAGGCCCGGGATGAGGAGCCCTTCGACCCCTACGACATGGAGACCATACTGGAGGACCGTGGGGTGGACGTGTGGCACACCGACGATCCCCTCATCAAGCCCAACCAGAAGCAGGTGTGGGACCGGGAGCAGAACCGGACCTTCCGCGTCGTCTTCCACCTGGACGAAGAACAGATGGTCCAGCTCGGCGACACCCTGATGCAGCTCATGGGCGTGCCGGAAAACCCCATCCGGGCCCTGGCCTCATCCTCCACGCCGTACCTGAAGGAGAGGACGTGGACCGGTGGCGCACAGGACATCTACCTGGTGGAGCTGGACTCGGGCAGCCGGACGCTGGTAGCCGAGGGCTTCGAGGGGGGCGGCTCGGCGGCCAACTCCTGGCTGGGGGCCTACGGGTCTTCCCTGGATCAGAGCCCCGAGGGACGCTACGTGGTCTGGTTCATGGACGACCACTGGCACGCCTACGACGCCGAGACGGGGGAGACCCGCAACCTGACCCGGGGCCTGGACGTGGCCTTCCACGACGTGGACCACGACTACCCGAATCCCAGGGGCGGGCACGGGATCGGGGGATGGCTGGAAGGAGACCGGGCCGTCTTCATCCATGACAAGTACGATGTATGGAAGTTCCCCCTGGACGGCGGTGCGCCCGTCAACCTCACGCAGGGGGAGGGCCGGAGTCGCGGATTGATCCTCCGGGTCCAGCAGGTGGATCCCGAGCGGGAGAGCTACGCCGAAGGGGAGGAGATCCACCTGGCCGCCTTCGACGAAGCCGACAAGAGCTTCGGGTTCTTCCGCACAGCGGCGGGCCGGGGAGGGCTCGAAAGCCTACTGGACGAGGAGAAGCGCTTTCGCATCCTCCAGAAGGCCGAGGACGCCGACCTGCTCCTCTACTCCCGGGAGGACTATGACGAGTTCCCCGACCTCTGGGTGGCAGGGCTGGACTTCTCCGGCGGCCGCAAGGTCACGAACGTAAACCCGGGCCTCACGGAGCGCTTCGCCTGGGGGACCTCGGAGCTGGTGGAGTGGACCTCCGATGACGGGGTGCCCCTCCAGGGCGTCGTCATCAAGCCGGGCAATTACGAGCCGGGCAGGCGCTACCCGGTCCTGACCTACTTCTACCGGTTCTTCTCCCAGCGCCTCCACGAGTTCAACCAGCCGGTCATCAATCACCGGCCCAGCTTCCCCATCTACGCCTCGGACGGGTACATCGTCTTCCTCCCGGACGTGCGCTTCGAGGTGGGCAGGCCGGGAATCTCTTCCATGAAGAGCGTGGTGCCGGGACTCAAGAAGCTGGTGGAGATGGGACTGGCCGATCCCGACGCACTGGGCCTCCACGGCCACTCCTGGAGCGGCTACACCACGGCGTACATCGTGACCCAGTCCAACATCTTCGCCGCCGCCGTGTCCGGTGCCCCGGTCTCCAACATGACCAGCGCCTACGGCGGCATCCGCTGGGGCTCGGGGATGGCCCGGCAGTTCCAGTACGAAATGGGTCAGAGCCGCCTCTCCGGGAGCCTCTGGGAGGCCCGTCCGGACTACATCGAGAACTCACCCCTCTTCTATGCCGACCGGGTGGAGACCCCCCTGGTCATCATGCACGGCGACGAGGACGGTGCCGTGCCGTGGTATCAGAGCATCGAGCTCTACCTGGCCCTGCGGCGGCTGGGCAAGCACGCCGTCTTCCTCCAGTACCGTGGGGAGCCCCACCACCCTCAGCGCTATTCCAACAAGCTGGACTACTCCATCCGCATGAAGGAGTTTTTCGATCACTACCTGAAGGGCGAGCCGGCGCCCGCGTGGTGGACGGAGGGGGTGCCCTACTCAGGACGATAGATCCGTTCCCGGGCAGTCGGGGGGCCGGTTGCCCCGGGGGGACGGTCAGCCCATGAGGCCCACGCCCAGGGCGATCATCACCACCGCCATGATGGCCAGGACCGCGGGATGAGCCCAGAGGGGCCGGAGCTCCCGCTTCACGTCCTCCATCTTGTGGGGATTGATGGCGATGGCCATGCGTCCGTCCTCGTCCTTCATTCCCTCGATGAGCCGGTCCTTCAGAAGTCCGTTGATGGTCTTCTGGTACTTGTCCGGTGATTCGGTGAATCCGGGTATGGTGGCAGGTCGAACCAGGCTCTCGGGTCCGTTTTGGTCCAGAGATTCATGAAGGGTTCTCAGAACGGCCTTCTTCGGAGACATGTGCCTCATTGTCCTCGTCCGGAATGTTCGGTCGTCAGGTGGTCTCTTGCGGTATCCTACGAGGATGGATGGGCGGAAGTTGCGGAAGGTTGCACGGGGGCGGCCGGTGTGGCGCGGTCGGTTACAATCTCGTGATCCACCTTCTCTTTCTAAACAGATTTTTCCCCGTAGATTTCGGCCGTTACAATCGCCGGCATTTCCGTAAGGGTACTGCGGGTGCCCCGGTGCCTCCCCTCGGGGAATCCATCCAAGAACTCAGGAGGAAGAGAAGCAATGCCATACAAGTTCGGCCTACGGTGGCTTCTGGCCGCCGCGCTGTTCCTTGCCTATCCGGCGCAGGAGCTCATGGCTCAGGGAGCCGAGCCCGCCCGCATCACCGGGGAGGTCACCGACGAGAACGGGGCGCCCATCGCAGGCGTGCAGATCGTCATCCAGAACCAGCAGACGGGCTTCCAGAGCGGATCCCTGACCCAGGCCAATGGCCGCTACCTGGTGGTGGGCCTCCGGGCGGGAGGACCCTATCGCATCGAGGCCAGGATGATCGGCTACGGTCTCGAGGCCATGAACGACGTCATGCTGGACGCCGGCGGAACCTTCGAGGCGAACTTCGCCCTGGGCACCGAGGCCATCGCCATGGACGCCCTGGAGGTCTTTGCCACCCGGGCCATCGAGCGGCAGACCCCGGTGGCCTACACCGACGTGCCCAAGGTCCAGATCCAGAACCAGCTCGGCTCCCGGGACCTGCCCATGGTCCTGAACGTGACCCCCAGCGTGTACGCCACGCAGCAGGGTGGCGGCGCCGGGGACGCCCGGGTCAACGTCCGGGGGTTCAGCCAGCGGAACACCGCCGTCATGATCAACGGCGTGCCGGTGAACGACATGGAGAACGGTTGGGTCTACTGGTCCAACTGGGACGGCCTGGGTGACGCCGCCACCAGCATCCAGCTTCAGCGGGGCCTCAGCGCAGTGAACCTGGCCACCCCCTCCATCGGTGGAACGCTGAACGTCATCACCGATCCCACCGACCGGGAGGCGGGCTTCTCCTGGAAGCAGGAGTTCGGGACCGGGAACTTCCTCAAGGAGACGCTGGTCTTCAACACCGGTGAGGTCGCCAACAAGTTCGCCCTCACCGGCGCCATCGTCAGGAAGACCGGAGACGGGATCTTCTCCGGCGGGCCCTTCTTCCCCTGGAACCGTGATGGCGGCCGTGCCACCTGGACCGACGCCTGGGCGTACTACTTCGCCGGCGCCTACCAGATCAACCCCCAGAACCGCCTGGAGTTCTACGCCGTGGGCGCTCCCCAGCGTCACGGCCAGAACTCCTACAAGCTGAACATCGGAACCATCAGCCGCGACTTCGCCGAGGACCTGGACAGCTATGATCGCGGGGCCTTCAGCGACTACCCCGAGGCGGGCCGTTTCTGGAGCCCCAACGTGGGTCCGGTGAGCCCCTCCTACGACGGGAAGCAGTACAACAGCACCGGCCCCGACAACGGCGTCCGCGACCGCTACGCCAAGTCCTTCATCAACGAGCGGGAGAACTACTTCCACAAGCCCCAGGTCAACCTGAACTGGTACTCCTATTTCGGGGACGGAATGACCCTCTCCACCGTGGCCTACTACTCCGGCGGCGCCGGCGGCGGCACCGGGACGTACGGCTCCCTCCGCTGGGACTACCGCTACGGCCAGCGCTTCGCCGACTGGGACGCCACCATTGCCCGGAACCGGTCTTCCTCCAGCGGCGCCTCCCGCGGGATCCTCCGGAACTCGGTGAACAACCAGTGGACCATCGGGGCCATCTCCAAGCTCCGGAAGGCCTTCCGGGACGGCCTGACGGCCGAGATCGGGGTGGACTGGCGGACCGCCGAGATCGAGCACTACAGGGAGGTCCGGGACCTCCTGGGCGGGCAGTTCTACAATGACTGCTTCTACGGGTGCTCGTCGGACTTCTGGTCCGCCGCCGAGGGGGACCGAACGCTGGGCGACAGGATCCACTACAACAACACCAACACCGTGGACTGGCTCGGCTCTTACGTGCAGGCCGAGAAGGCGACCCTCCAGGGCTCCTTCTACGGGATGCTCGGTTTCGCCATGAACGCCTACAACTTCACCGACCACTTCAAAGATGACGGCACCGGCAAGGAGCTCCGGATCGAGAGCGGCTGGCTGAACGGCTTCCAGGCCAAAGGTGGCGCGTCCCGGAACATCACCGACGAGATCTCCCTCTTCGGAAATGCCGGGTTCATCTCCAAGGTGCCCATCTTCGACGGGGTCATCGACGACAACAACGGCGTGAAGAACCCGGATCCCAAGAACGAGATATTCACCTCCCTGGAGGCCGGGGTGAACTACCGGTCCCAGGACCGGGCCATCTCCTTCGACCTCAGCGGGTACTGGACGGACTGGAAGGACCGGGTCCGCACGGTGTACGACCGGAATCTCTTCGGCCCGGACCAGGGAGGCCTGGTGAGCCTCCAGGGGATGGATCAGCGGCACATGGGAATCGAGGCCGAGGGGGCCTATCAGCCCGCCGACTTCATCCGCTTCGACGCCGCGGCTTCCTTCGGCATGTGGGAGTACCTGGACGACGTGGTGGGCCAGTACAAGCCCGAGGACCAGTCTTCTCCCACGGTCACGGACACCCTCTTCATCAAAGACCTGAAGGTGGCCGACGCGCCCCAGTCCCAGTTGGCCTACGCCGTCTCTTTCTACCCCCAGGGCGGGTTCTACATCCGGGGTCAGGGCCGGACCTACTGGAACCACTACGCCAACTTCAACCCCACGGACCGGACCAACAAGGACGACGCCGGGATCCAGTCCTGGAAGGCCCCGGGCTACACCGTTTTCGACCTTCACGGGTCCCTGGACCTGGGCGAGGTGATCCCGTACTGGAACGGCGGTGACGTGCGCCTCTTCGCGAACGTCTACAACGTCCTGGACACGGATTACATCTCCGACGCCACGGACAACTCCTCCTACAACTCCTTCGACCGGGACCACGACGCCGACGACGCCGAGGTCTTCTTCGGACTGCCCCGGTGGTTCAACCTGGGCTTCGAGGTGAAGTTCTAGAGGGAGTCCGAACGGCCCGACGGCCGGTTCGAGACGGAGTAAGGAAGGTCCCGTCACCCTCCCGGGGGGGCGGGGCCTTCTTCCTTCCTTCCTTCCACCATTGCCAATCCCCGCCGGAGTCGTTCTTTTCGGTGCCTCGTGTTGGTATCGCTCTCCAGGAAGCGCTATCTTCCGGGCACGACGGCCCAGGAAAGAAGGAGAAACCGCCCCGGATGGGAAAAGACGCAATTGAAGTCGAGGGCACGGTAACCGAGGTCCTTCCGAACGCCACCTTCCGCGTGGAGCTCGAGAACGGGCACGAGGTCCTGTGCTACCTCTCAGGGAAGATGCGGAAGTTCTACATCCGGGTCCTGGAAGGGGACAGGGTCAAGGTGGAGATGTCCCCCTACGACCTGACACGTGGGCGGGTGACCTACCGCTACAAGTAGAGGAGCCCTCCCGGGGCCCCGGACACCCACCCCACCCGGTCTTCGCCGCGGGCTCCCAAGGAGGTCGCGGCGATTCGTGTCTCCGGAGGTTTCCCTCCGGCCCGTGGCACTTCACAACAGGGGGTACGGATGTTCGAGGAGATCATCGTTCCCGTCGATGGCTCTCCCTTCGGTGAGCTGGCCCTCCCCATCGCCATGGGGATCGCATGCAAGACCGGTGGCGAGGTTCGTATGGTCACCGTGAACACTCCCCTCCCCACCCCACATCTCTCCCGGGAGTCCGATTCCTTCGAAGAGGATCGGCTCAGGTTGGCCGGAGAGCAGGCCCGGGCCTATCAGGCCGAGCTCCAGAAGCGGGTGATTCTCTCCGGGTGCGATGTGCCCATCTCCTGCCACGTGGAGGTGGGACCTGTGGTGGAACGTCTGGATGAGCACGCCCGCCGGGCCGGTGCGGACCTGTTGGTGATGACGACCCACGGGAGGGGGGCCCTTCGGCGGGCATGGCTCGGGAGCGTAGCCGACGGGCTCCTCCGGCGCACGCCCTGCCCCATCCTTGCCGTCCGGCCCCGCGAGGGGGAGGAGGTCCGCCTGGAGGAACGGGAGTTCCGGCGGGTCCTCGTCACCCTGGACGGAAGCCCCGAGTCCCGGGAGATCCTCCCCTTCGCCAAGGGGTTGGCGAAGAGCTCCGAGGCCACCCTGGTCCTCCTGCGGATCATCCCTCCTCACTTCTCTCTCACCTCGCCCTTCACTTCCCACGTCCGGCATGAATATGGGGGGGCGGAGGCCGAGGAACGGGCCGCCCGGGAGGCTCTGGAGAAGGAGGCTTCTTTATTGGAGGAGGAGGGGTACGAGGTGGAGTACACCACGAAATCCGGCGTCCATCCCGCCGAGGGCATCCTGGACTACGCCGACGAGGCCGACATCGATCTGGTGGCCATGGCCACCCATGGACGGGGGGGCGTGCACCGTCTCGTCCTGGGTAGCGTGGCCGACAAGATTATCCGGGGCGGGAACGTCCCCGTCCTCCTCCACCGGGCGAGCTGACCCCCACCCTGCCGGGCCGGGACGTTTTGTCGGATGGATCTCCCGACTTTTTCCGGGGTGGTCCGCGCCGGCTCAGAAGTGGGCGTTGATGATGGGGAGCCAGGGGTAGCGGCTGTTGTTTCCGGCGTGGTTCAGCAGACCGATCTGCACGCCGTGTAGCTCCTCGGCCCGGTTGAGCAGCCCGATGGACAGACCCCGGCTCGCCCCGGCGTGGTCGTTCCAGGTGGCCACGGAGACGCCGTCCACTGTGGCCAGCCCACCGAGCTGACCCCCTGGATGTGGTCGGCGGTGGGGGCCACGAGGGCCAGCGGCAGAAGCATGCTCAAACGGGGCATGGTGCCTCCCATGGGAAGGACGTTGCGAGGTCGGTGGCTTTCGGTCCTCGGGCGAAAGCGAAGGGGCGCGAAGGGCGCCGTTTCCCGCGGCTCACGGGGACTCGCCGGTCCCTACGGGCCTGTCGCCGTGGCGGTTTCAGGAGGTCGGCCGGTCCGCCTGCCCCGACGGATGCGTGATCTTCCGGTTTGCCACCTTGCCATTCCCGTAGGCTCGGGACATTGTTGCTGGTCCTTTGCTTGCGGGTGACGACTCGTCCGAACACCAGAACCGAGAGAGCCCATGCAGGAACTACAGCAGAGCCTCGAGCGGTGGGCCAGCGCCCTAACCGACTTTCTGAATACCTACGTCGTGGAGATCGGCCCCGTCATCAACGGAGAGACGGTCCCCATCATGGTCATGGCCCTTCTGGGAACGGGCTTCTACCTCACCTTCAGGCTGGGCTTCATTCAGCTCCGACGCCTGGGTCACGGGTTCGCCGTGACCACGGGCCGGTACGATGACCCGGAGGAGCCGGGAGACGTCTCCCATTTCCAGGCCCTCACCACGGCCCTCTCGGCCACGGTGGGGATCGGGAACATTGCCGGGGTCGCGTTGGCCATCCACCTGGGCGGGCCCGGGGCTCTTTTCTGGATGTGGCTGACCGCTTTCCTGGGCATGGCCACCAAGTACACCGAGGTGACGCTGGCCCAGAAGTACCGGACGGTGGAGGGCGTGGACAAGGACGCCCACATGTGGGAAGGGACGGTCTCCGGCGGCCCCATGTATTACATCGAGCGGGGGCTCGGGGAGCACTGGAAGCCCCTGGCCGTCTTCTTCGCCATCATGCTCGCCTCGGTGGGCTTCCTCACGGGGAACGCCGTCCAGGCCAACACGGTGGCCGACACCATCCAGACCAACTTCATGGTCCCCAAGTGGATCACCGGGCTGGTCACGTCCGGCATCGTGGCCATGGTCATCCTGGGCGGGATCACCCGCATCGGGCGGGTCACCAGCATTCTGGCTCCCGTCATGGCGGTGGTGTACGTCACCGCGGCTCTCATCATCCTCTCCTTCAATGCGGCGGATGTCTTCCCCACCCTCTTCCTCATCGTCAAGGAGGCCTTCAACCCCACCGCCGGCGTGGCGGGCACCGGGATCGGGGCCATCCTGGTCACCATGATGTGGGGGGTCCGAAGGGGGTTGTTTTCGAATGAAGCGGGGCAGGGCTCGGCGCCCATCGCCCACGCGGCGGCCAAGACCGACGAGCCCGTGTCCGAGGGCGTGGTGGCTCTCCTGGAGCCCTTCATCGATACCATCGTCATCTGCACCCTCACCGGGCTGGTCCTGATCATGACCGGCGTGAACACGGCCCGCTTCCCCACCCAGATCCTCTTCAGCGGGGGAGACATCTCCTACGTGGTCCCCGATGAGAACAGGGGATTCGAGCCGGCGGCCGCCACGCCCGAGGCGATCCGGGTGGTGGACGGGTATCAGCAGGTGTCCTCCGACGCCGATCCCAAAGTGGCCTGGCACGAGGTGGCGGTGGACCGCCTCTACGAGGGCTATGATGATGCCTCCGGTGGGTTCGTCCAGCCCTTCACCGGCACGGTCCACCCCCAGGAGTACCGGGCGGTGACCGATGACGGCCGGACCCTGGAGACCCTGTGGGGCATGGCTCCGGAGAACGGGGCGCCCCTCACCGAGCAGGGGTTCCGCCATGGCCTGGCGCCCCTGGGGGACTGGGGCCACTACATCGTCATCTTCTGCGTCATGCTCTTTGCCGTCTCCACGGCCATATCCTGGTCGTACTACGGAGACCGGAGCGCCAACTACCTCTTCGGCGGCAAGGCGGTCCTTCCCTACAAGCTGGCCTTCGTGGGGGCCCACTTCATGGGGGCTGTCCTTCCCCTGGCAGCGGTCTGGGGCTTCGGGGACGTCCTCCTGGCCGTCGTCATTCTCCCCAACCTCCTGGCCCTGGTCCTCCTGGCGCCGAAGGTGGTGGAGATGACGGACGACTACTTCGAGCGGAAGCCGTGGGCGGAGAACTACGAGAAGCGGCAGCGGATGAAGCGGGAGGGCGAGCTTTAGAGGAGGTCCTGGCGCGATGAGGACAAGCCGTCGTGAAGCGGGGGGGGGCGGGGGATGCCGCGGAAGGGGATGCGGCTGATCCTCCGGCGGCTATGATTTGCGGCCGGTCCGGGCTACTCCGGGTCGGCCGCTTCGCCGTCGGGGGTCCTTACTCCCTCCTCCTCACGAAGGGAACGGCCCTGGCGGCGGCTGGGTTCCCCCCAACCCCTCAACCCTCCGGGCCTTTCTCCATCCCCTCGGCCACCATGGCCCCGCCCCGGTCCCCCGCCGACCAGCGGACCTCCCGGAAAAAGCGTCGCCCGTCGGCGACGAGCTCGGCCACGGCCCCCAGCCCCGAGGCCACGTACTTGGCCAGGAGGTTCAGGGCCACCACCAGGACCAGCGTCTCCGTCGGCACCTCCAGAAGGGATCCCACCACGAAGATCGATCCCTCCACCGCCGTGATTCCGAAGAGGGAGAGGGGCACGATCCTGCCCAGCCGGGGGAGGAGGGCCACCATGGCCACCACGAGCCACGATCCCCCGCCCAGGGTCGGGAATCCGGTCTTGTGGGCCAGGACGATAAGGGGATAGATGAGGAGGGAGATGAGGAGGGGAACGAGGGGAAACCGCTGATCCCGGAGGAAGTCCAGGCTCCGGCGCAGGAACATCCGGGCCACCGGGATCGTGCGAAAGACCACGACGGTGGCCAGGGCCAGGAGGAGGGCCGTGAGCCCCACCAGCAGCCAGCTCTGACCGGAGATCCGAAGCTCCGGGGCCGCTGCGCCCAGGGTGATGAGGAGGGGGAGACACGCGGCCAGGAGACCCACCGTGCCCACGACCCGGTCCAGGGCCACCGAAGCCACGGCCTGCTTCCCCTTGCCCGTGCGCTGGCCCACCTTCCACATGCGCACGGCCTCGCCACCGATGAAGGACTGGAGCCAGAGGTCGGCGAACCCCGCCAGGAGCTCCACCCGGAGCAGGAAGAGGGCCGAGACCTCGGGTAGGCCGGCGTGGTCCCGGGCCACGATCTTCCAGCGCCAGGCCGCGACGGCCCGGGCGGCCAGCATGAGTGTCAGGAATCCGAGAAGGTTGGGTAGGGAGACCTGGTTCAGGGCTACCCTCACCTGCTCCAGGTCGAAGAAGAAGAAGGCCACGACCAGGAGTGCGCAGAGCAACAGGAGTTGGACGACGAGTCTCACTGGGCGCCAGGTCGGGGTCCGGTCTGGACGTTGGGATGCGGCTTCCCGGGTCATGCGGCTGCTCGTGACCCGGTCACATTCGCCCCAGGGCCTGGATAAGGGCCCTGGCCCGGGGCGCCTCGATCCCCCTTCCGGCCCGGCCCCCGGCCTGCAGGCTGCTTCCCACGATGAGGCCGTCGGCCCGGGCCAGCAGCTCCGGAGCCGACGTTGGTATGGTGCCGCTCCCCACCCAGAGGGGCGCTTCGGCGGGAAGGACCGCCCGGGCCCGGTCCAGGAGCTCCGGCTTCAGGGGATCTCCGGTGCCCCTTCCCGTGAAGATGAGCCCGTCGGCCAGCCCCCGCTCCCACGTGTCCAGGGACGCCGCTTCCATGGAAAGGCCGTGGGGTGGTGTGGCGTGTTTCACCAGGACGTCGGCCAGGATGGACACGGGCTGTCCCAGCGCCTTCCGCTTCCTGAGGGTCTCGTGGGCCCGGCCCTCCAGGAGTCCCTGGTCGGTGTACATGGCGCCCGTGTGCACGTTGACCCGGATGAAGCGGGCTCCCGAGGCCACGGCGACCCCCAGGGCCCCTCGGGCGTCGTTCCTCAGGACGTTCACCCCCACGGGAAAGGAGACGGCTCGGGCCACGGCCCGGACCACCACCCCCATGGCGGCCACGGTTTCCGGGGGCACGGTCCGGGGGTGGAAGGGCACGTCCCCGAAGTTCTCCACCAGCGCTCCCTGGAACCCGGATTCTTCGAGGGTGACGGCTTCCTTCACGGCCCGCTCCAGGATCCGGTCCATGGAACCGCCCCACCGGGGTGAGCCGGGCAGGGGAAGGAGATGGATGACGCCCACCACGGGCTTCAGCCCGCCCCACAGCTCCTCGTGGCTCATGACTCTTCCTCCAGCATCCTTCCGGGGATGACGGCGCCGTCGCCGAAGCGCTCCTTGAGGTCGTCCACCACCCTGGATAGCGTCCGGTCCCGCTCCTCCTCGGCCACGGGGACGGAGCCTCCGCTGAAGAGCTCGAGCTGGGAGGGGCCGTCGCCCTCCACCAGGGTGGACACGCCCACGCCCAGGAGCCGGCACCCCGTGCGTCGCTTTCTCCTGAGTTCGCCCAGGAGGTTCCGGCCCACCACGAAGAGGGTGGTGTCGGCCTCCACGGCGTCGGGAAGGGTATGGCTCGCCGAACGGGTGCGGAAGTCCGCGTCCCGGATCTTCACGGTGATGGTTCGTCCCCTGAGCCCCTTCTTTCGCAGGGTTCCCCCCACCGAGAGAACCAGCCGCATGAGCTCCCTTTCAAGCGTGCCGTCGTCACCGATATCCGACGAGAAGGTCCGCTCCGAGCTCACGGATTTTCTGGGCTCTGCAGGATCCACCCGGGAGGAATCCATCCCCCGGGCGCGCCTCCAGAGCCAGCGGGCCCGGGCAGGGCCGAACCATCGCTCCAGCCATGCCTCCTCCACGGGCAGGAGGTCCGAGACGGAAGACAGCCCCTTCGCCTCCAGGGAGGCGGCCAGGGAGGGACCCACTCCGGGGATGTCCTTCAGGAGGAATCCTCTCATGAACGCCCTTTCCTGTCCCGGGGGGACCACATGGACTCCCCCGGGTTTGGCCAGCCCTGCCGCCATCTTGGCGATGACCTTGCGGGTCCCTCCTCCCACCGACACGCTGATGCCCGTGTCCTCCAGGATCGACTCCCGGATCCGCCGGGCCGTGACCTCCAGGGGTTCGCCGTGAAAGAGCCGGTCGGTCCCGGTGAGATCCAGGTAGAATTCGTCCACGGACGCGGCCTGAACCATGGGGGCCAGCTCCTCCAGCCGGCCTCTCACCTCCCGGCTCCGGGCCGAAACGGCCTTTCTGGAGACGCCCACCACGACGGCGTCGGGGCAGAGCTTCAGAGCCCGGGCGGTGGGCATTCCGGAATGGACACCGAAGTCCCGCACGGGATAGGAGGCCGAGGTGACGACCCCCCGTCCCGAAGGAGAGCCGCCGACGATGAGGAGCTCCGTCCGGCCGGCTCCCTCCGGGTCTTCCAGGCGGGCCACCTGCACGTAGAACATGTCGCAGTCCACCAGGAGGATCCTGGCGGTGGGTTCCGGCTCGTTTCGTCCCGGATCGGTCCTTTTTTTTCCCGAATCGGTGCGCATCTGGAGGCTCTCCCCGGGGGAACTTCGGTCCGCGGGGAGCGGGAGGAAAGGGAGATTGAACCTTTTTCTCCAGGAGGGTACAAGGACCCGACCGACGACATCACCCCGGGGGAGGCCCACAGCCTTCGCCCCGAAGACGATTTCTCCGGGCCTTCCGGGCCCGGATCCCCATCCCACGTGAAAGGAGAGCCTGTTCATGTCCTATCCCTTCGAGCTGCCCGAGCTTGGATTCGAGTACGATGCCCTGGAGCCCCACATCGACGCCCGGACCATGGAGATCCACCATCAGAAGCACCACGGCGGCTACACGAAGAAGTTCAACGCCGCCCTGGAGGGGCATCCCCGGTTCCACGGCGTGGATGCAGAGCACATCCTCAGGGGTCTCGAAGGACTCCCCGAGGAGATCCGGACCGCGGTGAGAAACAACGGAGGCGGCTACCACAACCACGCCCTATTCTGGGACATCCTCACGCCCGGGGGCAGCGACGCGCCCACCGGCGACCTGGCGGATGCCATGGAGTCCGATTTCGGCTCCTTCGACGCTTTCAAGGAGACCTTCAGCGCTGCGGCGGCGAGCCGTTTCGGATCCGGGTGGGGCTGGCTGGTCATCGACCCCTTCGGAAGGCTGCAGGTCCTCTCCACGCCCAACCAGGACAGCCCCCTCATGGACGGCCACTCCCCCATCCTGGGGCTGGACGTCTGGGAGCACGCCTACTACCTGAACTACCAGAACCGCCGGCCCGACTACATCGAGGCCTTCTGGAACGTGGTGAACTGGGACAAGGTGGCGGAGAAATTCGCCCGCCGTCAGGGGGGCTGGATCAAGTCCGTCTGAGTCCGGGACTTGCTTTCCCGGGAAGGGGATACGGGGGGAGCCCTCTCGAGGGGGCTTCCCCCTTTCCCGTTCCATGAGGCTCGTGTGGTGCCCCAGCGGGGGGGGTGGGTGCCTGGGGAGTGTGGCAGCCGCGGCGACCCCGTCCGCGCCCGCAGGCGCTCTATTTGACGGCCGTCCCGGAGATGTGGGGAGCGACGATGGGGAGGGGCAGGCGAAACCGGTCCACGGTCACGGAGCTGAACCCGGCTCCCCGCAGATAGCCCTCCGTGTCCCGATCGGGCTCGCACCCGTCTCCCACCCAGCGCCACACGGGCTTCACGGCCCGCTGGATCCGGTGGGTCCAGCTCCCCGGCCGTCCCCCCACGTGCTCGACGAAGACGAGGCGTCCTCCGGGCTTGAGCACGCGGAGCACCTCGGCCAGGACCCGGTTCAGCTCCGGGACGGAGCAGAGGACGAGGGTGGAGAGGACGGCATCGGCGCACCCGTCGGGGAAGGGAAGGGCCATGGCGTCGGCCAGGAGGGGAAGGGGCCGGCGGCGGAGCCGCTGGGCCTCATCCACGAGGCGTTGGTGCATGTACGGATTCGGATCCAGGCCCACGAACCTCACGCCGGCCGAGAGGTACCGGAGGTTCGGGCCCGTACCCGACCCGACCTCCACCACCGTCCCCCTGAGCTCCTCCATCAGGGCCTGCTTCCGGTCTCCCACCATCTCTTCGTAGCGGCTCCCCTCCCGGGCCATGAACCAGGCCAGGAAACGGCCGTGGAGTCCCCCGTGAATTCCCGAATCGTGCCCCAAGGAAAGCTCCTGGCAGGGGTTGGGATCGAGTGCGCCCTCCGCGGCGAGGAGGTTGCCGACAGGTCCCGAAGGTGCATCCCCCGGGAGGGTATGGGAACCCCGCCCCAGCCTCCGGGTTTCGAAACGGGTGGAGTTTTTCACTCCGGTGACGGGTCACGGAGCTCCGGTGACGGGCCACGGACCCTTGTGTCTTCGGAAACAGATGTTTAAGAATAGATTCCAGAGACCGGATCCCGGACTCGTCTCCGGGGTCGGAGCCCGCCCAGATCAGCCGCCAGAGGCCATGACGAGACATCGGACCGTTCGAATGCCAACGTTTCGCCCGGGTGCCGTCGCCCCTACGCTCCTCTCCCTGGTGCTCTTCTTCGGCCCCGTGGTCCCGGCACCCGGGGCCCTCCACGGCCAGAGCCTCAGGGGCGGGACCGCCTCCCTGGACCGGCAGGAGCGTCAGGCCCGGGAGCACGACTTCACCTATCTGACGTCGCCGGCGCAGGTGGAGCGGTTCGTGAAGGCCGGGTACCTGGTCCCGGTGCGGGCGAACCGGAACTTCGACCTCCACGCCGTTTCCTTTCCCTACGCCCGCCCCGAAACCAGGCTCTTCGTCCAGCGGCTTTCAGCCCAGTACCGCCAGGCCTGCGGTGAGAAGCTGGTGGTGACCAGCCTCACCCGCCCCACCTCCCGGCAGCCCTACAATGCGTCGTCCCGTTCGGTGCACCCCACGGGAATGGCCGTCGATATTCGGAGGAGCAGCAGCCGGGCCTGCCGCCTCTGGCTGGAGAGCGTCCTCCTCTCCCTGGAAAAGAACCGGGTCCTGGAGGTCACGCGGGAACGTCGCCCCCCCCACTACCACGTGGCCATCTTCCCCAGGCCCTACGCCCGCTACGTGGAGAACCTCGAGGCACGGCGGGCCGACACGCGGGTGGCCTCCTCCGGCGTCGTGGACTATCGGGTGCGGCGCGGCGATTCCCTCTGGGACATCGCACAGGACCACGGCACCACCGTGGATCGCCTGAAGTCCGAAAACAACCTCCGGGGGAGCCGGATCTACGCCGGCCAGCTCCTGAGGGTTCCGGTAGGTCGGTAGGAGCCTGTCCGGCTTCCTCCTGGTCCTGGATCACATTTATGCCCTGGCCCTGAGCCTGGGCCTCCTGGGGCTGGGGATCGCCCTGGGGCGGGCGGTGCTGGCCCGGGCGGGACTCCTCCCGGAAGAGGGGGTGGAGGCCGCGGCCTTTGGCGGCACCGTGGGACTCGGAATCCTCGCCATGCTCATCCTGGCTCTGGGATGGGTGGGTTGGATCAACGGGCCGGCCCTGGCTGCCCTGATGTTGGCTTCCGCTCTCCTTTCCGGAGGGGAGCTGGCCCGCTTCCCCGACATCCTCCAGGCCCTCCCTTCCCGACTCCGGGGGATGCGCCGCCCCTCCCCCTGGCTCCTCGGCGCCCTGGGAGTCACGGGCCTCGCCGCCCTCTTCCTCCTGACGTTCGGTGTGGCTCCCCCCACCGATTGGGACACCCTCATGTACCACCTCCAGGTGCCCGCCCGCTTCCTGGAGGAAGGTCGGATCTACCTGCCCCCGGACAACCTCCACGTCACCGTCGCGGGGCTCATGCACATGCTCTACCTCCCCCTCCTGGCGGCGGGAAGCCCGACCTCCCCGGCCCTCCTGAACGGGTTCCTGGCCGTTCTCCTGGCCCTGATGGTCCTGCGGGCGGGGACGCGGTGGTTCGGGGGAGATGCAGGCGGCCTGGGCCTGCTCCTCTTCTGGGGATCCACCGCCATCCTCCTGGTGGCGGCTACGGCCCGGACGGACGTGACGCTGGCCCTCTACCTCTTCCTCGGGCACTACTCCCTCCTGAGAGGGCTGGAAGCGGCGGGCGGGATGGGAGGGGTCCAAGGGTCGGGAGAGGGCGGCGGTCCTTCCCCGAAGCCTCCGGAAGGACTCGGGCCGATTTCGTGGACCCTCCTGGCGGCGGTCCTCCTGGGGATGGGGGTGGGCATCAAGTTCAACGCCCTGGCCTATGCCGCCGTCCTTGCTCCCCTGGCCCTCCGGGTCCTCCTCGAGGCGGAAGGGTGGGGAAGGGGGATGGCTCGGAGCGTCCTCCTCTGTGCCCTTGTGGGAGGGGCCTTCATGGCCCCCTGGCTCCTGAAGAACCTCTTTTTGGTGGGTGCCCCTTTCTACCCCTTCTTCGCCGAGCGCCTGGCGAGTCCCTGGCTGAACTCCCTCTTCCCGGGCGGATCGGCCGTGGCCGTTGTGGGCCCGGAGATCACCCGTTCTCTCCGCCTGGTACAGGAGGGGTACACCCTCTGGGCCCCCTTCTTCGATCCGGGACGGCTCAACGTGGAGGTCGAAGGCGCCTTCTACTTCACCAACCGGGCCTTCCTCCTCCTGCCCCTGGCCTTTTTCTTCCGGCCCAGAGCCCTGGCCGGCTGGCTCATCCTGCCCGCCCTCCTTTTCGTGGCGCTGACGGTCGCCCTCACCGTTCCCAATCTGCGCTATCTGATCCCCGCCGCACCGGCCCTCACCGTGGCCCTGGCCGGGGTCCTCCATGGGCTGAGAAAGAAGTGGGCCCCCGGATGGGCGGGAGCCGTGGGACTCCTGGGCGTCGGGGTTCTCGCCCTTCTCCCCACGGTCGGGACCGTGGCGACCTGGTTGGGCCGGACCCCGGCCCTGGCCCACGCCGTGGGCGCCGCCTCGGCGGAGGAGTACCATGCCGGACACCTGGATCCCGGTGTCCGGTTCTACCGGCCGGTGGTCCGCCACGTGAACGAGACCCTCTCCCCGGACGATCGGCTCCTCCTCCTCTGGGAGGCCCGGGGGTTTCCCCTTGAGCCCCGGGTGATCCAGGACAACAAGATCTCGAACTGGCCCGTCATGGCCGAGGCGCTGGAGATGCACAGCGGGTGCCTGAACCAGGTCGGGGAGTTCGAGTACGTTCTCCTGGCCTCGGCTGCGGCCAACTACTACCGCTTCCGGGGCCTGGGCGAGGATCGCATCCGGTGGGAGGCCTTCCAGCGCTACCGGGACCGGTGCCTGAGTGAGCTCTGGTCCTCCCCCGGCTTCACCCTCTTTCGCGTGAGAGAGTCCGTCAGCGGTCCAGATCCAGCCCCTGCTCCCTGAGAGCCTCCTCCAGCGTCTGCAGGAGAGCCGGGTCGCCGTCGATTCCCGACGGCATGAAGGTGTCGGGAAGGTTGCTCCGGTCCAGGGAACTCCCCAGGAGCTCCTCGGCGTCCTTCAGGGCTCCACGGGGGTCTCTGCACAGCTCCCGGTAGGCGATCTCGCCGAAGCGTCCCTGGAGCCCGTCCCGGGCCCGGTCCAGGGCCTCCGTGGCCCGCCGGAGCTGGTGGGCGATCTGTCGTGGGGGAGCGTCATCGTCGAGGGCGTCGGCCGGGCGCACGGACCACCAGGCCCGGGGGTTGCCATGAAACCGGATTCTCGTTCGGTGGATGGAGGCCGCCACCGGGAGAAGGGGCCTGTGGATGCGGAGGAACCGGGCCGTGGGCAGGGCCCGGGCCAGCTCCGGGAGCACGAAAGAGAGGATGGCGCTCTTGAAGAGGAGAGGGCGGGGATCCTCCTTTTCCAGGGCGGCCAGGGCCCGGGCCAGGGAGGCGGGGGGAGGCCCACCGGGTTCATGGTGCTCCCGGAACTCCAGGTGCCGTTCCCAGAAGTATCCGAACTCGTGAGGCCCCCACCAGGCGTCGGTGTTTCCGGCCCGGGAGGTGTAGCTCATCTCCCCCCGGGGGAGGAGGGGCTCGGTGATTCGCACCATCCGGGCCCCCCAGGCCGGCGCCCGGTAGAAGCGGGCCATGAGGTTGTTGGGGTAGAGGAAACCGCCCGTTGCCGCCAGGAGCTGGTAGAGGAGCGTGGTGCCGCTCCGGGGCAGGCCCACGATGAAGAGGATGGGACGGGAGGGCGCTTCACCCTCCACCTCCCCCCACCCTTCCACGGCCCGGTTCGCCTCCTCCAGGAGGGATTCGTAGAGCCGATCCTTGGCGAACTCCTCGGTGCGCTGGACCCTCATGGGCCGGGCCTCCCGGATGGCCGTGGACGGTGTGGGGTACGCGGACGAAGGTCGGCTCCCGTTCGTCCGTTCGTCAAGGGAGGGAAGGCCCCCTTCCTTGCCGCCCCGGCCCCGGGAGGGGATCTTTTCCACCGAGGGGGATCCGGCCCGGAGCCCCGCCCGAAGGCTACCGAGAGAGAGGAGGGGCTTTGGAGGCCAAGGAATCCGGAGAGTGTCTCACCGTCATCATCCCATGCCTCAACGAGGAGGCGAATGTGGGGGACACCGTGAGGGGCGTCCTCCAGGTGGCCGAGGGTCTCCCCGTGGCGGTGGAGGTTCTCCTCATCGACGATGGGTCCACCGACGGGACCCGTGCCGTCATGGAGGAGATCTGCGACGGGGAGGACCGGTGCCGGATGAAGGTGAACACCCGGAATCTGGGGCTCGGGCGCTCGGTTCTCGGGGCCTACGAAGAGATCCCCCCCGAGTCCTGGATCACGGTCATCCCCGGCGACAACGAGTTCATCTTCGACTCCATCGAGGCCTTCCTGGAGGTCCGGGACCGCTTCGACGTCATCCTCGGGTACCTTCAGAATCCGGTGATCCGTCCCCTGCGCCGTCGCATGGCCTCCCGCCTCTTCACCCTGGTGGCCAGCGTTCTCTACGGGTTCAATTTCCAGTACCTGAACGGGATGAAGATGTACCGGGCCCGGGCCTTTCGGGGGATCGAGGTGACCTCGGGCGGCCATGCCTTCGTGGCCGAGCTCCTGGCCAAGGCCATCCTCCGCGATCCCCGCCTCCGTATCGGGGAGGTGCCCTTCGCGGCCCGGGGGCGCTCCGGCGGAGCCTCCAAGGCCATTCGTCCCACCTCCGTTGTTCGCGCCCTGAAGGAGGTCTGGGCCGGGAAGCTCTCCGTGAACGCTTACCGGAAGAAGGCCATCGCGGGGGAGCTCCCGCCGTCTCCGACCCGGGGAGACTCCGGCGCCAGCGGCGCCTGACGGGCCCCGGGGGGCGCCGGGAAAAAAGGGAGTGGACGGCCTTACGGAGCCCCCAACGGCTTTACACAGCCCCCACCTGAAGCTCGGGGCGCTCCGCCAGGAACCCCTCCACCCGTGGGAGATCCGCCACCACGTTGCCCATCCGGGTCACGCCCAGGGTGGCCAGGCTCGATCCCAGGTACGCCGCCGGCGGGGTCCCGGCCCCGGCCAGGTTGGCCAGGACCACACCCGACAGAAAGAGGTCACCGGCCCCCACCGGGTCCACCGTGATCCGTCCCAGGGCAGGGAGGTAGGCCGCCCTCAAGCGTCCCTCCCCCTCCTCCTCGGGCGGCGAGAAGGAGATGCATCCCCTCCGGCCCAGCGTCACCACCACCTCCCGGGCCCCGCTCCGGTCCAGGTAGTGTTTGGCCACCACCACCAACCCGCTCTCCATGTCGGCCAGGGCGAAGCGGAGCTCCGTCTCGGTGGGGGTCACGATGCGGGGAGCGGGGAACTTGAGGAGGTTGGCCTGTCCCGAGGTGCTGACGTCGGCGAAGAAGGGGCGGCCGGTCTCCCGGGCCACCCCGGAGATGGCTTCGCTGAGCCGCGGCCCGAAGAGGCCGTACCCGAAGTCCGTGGCCACCAGGGCGTCGTGATGCTCCAGCTCTCCCCGGAGAAGGTCAACGAGCTCGTCGGTGGCACGGGTGGAGATGGGAGTGGCCGGCCCGTGATTCACCTTCAGGAGCTTCTGCTCCTCCACCAGGTAGCGGGTCTTGAGGAAGAGGGGCCGTCCCTCCGTCTCCACCGTCATCAGCGTCACCCCGCCCTCCTCCAGCATGGTTCGGTAGGACGAAAAGAGGGGATCCGAAGAGGTGGTGGTCACCAGGGTGACCCGGGCGCCCAGAGCGGCCATCTGCCCGGCGATGACGGCTGCTCCACCGGCGAAATCCACCTGGTCCACGGGGGAGACCGAGAGGATCGGGGTCTCCTGGGCCACGGCGGCGCTCTCGCAGGAGACGTAGCGATCCAGGATGGGATCTCCCACCACCAGGATGCGCCGGGACGGGACCGCTGCCAGGATTGCCCGCATCCCCTCCAGCGTGATCTCGTGCCGGCGACAGTAGGCCTCGATCTGATGATGGGTGAGACCCAGGGAGTCGCCCTGCCGCTGGATGATCTCCGTGGAGGAGTAGACCACGTCCCCGGATCCGAAGACCACCCGGCCCCCGTACCCCTCCACCAGCGCCTTCTCCCGGGCGAAGCGGGGGTCGTCCCGGTACTCGTACTCCCTCCCCTTCACGTAGATGTCGGGCTGGACGGCCTCCAGGATGGCCCCCCCCCAGGACTCCCGGCTGAGGCAGACGGCGTCCACGAACTCCAGGGCCGCCAGGTTCTCCATGCGCAGGGTCTCGGGGATGTAGGGGCGGTCGTACCCCTTGCCCACCACCTCGTCGGCGCTCACCGAGACCAGGAGAACGTCCCCCAGGCTCCTGGCGAACTTCAGGTAGCGGATGTGCCCAGGATGGACCACGTCGAAGCAGCCGTGGCATTGGACCAGTTTCTTGCCCTCCTCCCGGAGTCGGGCCCGGAGGTCCACCATCTGGTCCACGGTGAGGATCTTGGGATCGGGGTTGCTCATGGATGTCCCTCGAAAGAGGAAAAGGAGACGCCGCCGGAATCGTCTCCCGGTGGCGGCCGGGTCAGCCACCGATGGATGGGGATGGAGTAGAGGTCGGGGAAGAGGGCGTCCACCTGGGCTTCGGTGAGTCCCGGGCCCACCCCCACCACGAAGATGCCGGCCTCCCGGGCACCGGCGGCGCCGTCGGCCGAGTCCTCCACGGCGATGCACGCCGCCGGGGGGACCCCGACCTTTTCGGCGCCCAGGAGCCAGGGCTCCCCGTGAGGCTTGCGTCGGCGCACCATGGTCCCGTCCACCACGGCGTGGAAGAGGTCGGCCAGCCCCGTGGCGTCCAGGCAGGCCAGGGCGCTCCGGCTGTTGGAGACCAGGGCCAGCTTTCGGCGGGAGGCCCGGACCGTCTCCAGGAAGTCCCGTGCTCCCGGAGCCGCCGGGAGGGAGCCCCGCTCCAGGGCGGCCAGGAAGGCCTCCTCCTTGCCTGCGGAAACCGCCGGCTTCAGCGGTTCCGGAACTCCCGCCTCGGCCAGAATCTCCTCCCGGGCCCGGCCCATCCGTACCCAGGCGCCGAGTCCGGGGGGTACATCCAGCCCCCGGGCCTCGAAGGCCCGGGCGTAGGCTTCGGCATGGATCTCGTGGGAGATCACGAGGACCCCGTCCAGGTCCACGAGAAGGGCGGCCGGGTTGAAGTGGGGATCGTTCACGGGGCTCCGGTTTCGGCGGTTGTCTCGCGGCCGGAATGCGTATGGTTGACCGGGAAGAAGAAGGAAACGTAAGGTGCAGGTCAGCCCAATCCAAGAAAGGGGGCCCACAGGCTCCCGGGGGGGGAAAACGCGGTGGACAGACATGTGGTGGTGACCGGCGGGGGCGGGTACATCGGTGCGGTCCTGGTGCCCGAGCTTCTGGGAGCGGGGTACACCGTGACGGTTCTGGACCTTTTCTATTTCGGGGAGGGTCCCCTGAAGGAGGCGGCGTCCCACCCCGGCCTCACCCTCCGGAAGGGGGACATCAGGGACCGGGCCACCCTCCGGGAGGTCCTGGGCCCGGGGGCGGACGCCGTCATCCACCTGGCGGCCATCTCCAACGATCCGTCGGCGGAGCTGGCCCCCGAGGTGACCCGGAGCATCAACGGGCGGGGCACCGGGCTGGTCATGGAGATGGCCAAGGAATGCGGGGTGCCCCGCTTTCTCTACGCCTCCTCGGCCAGCGTCTACGGGATCAAGGACACCCCCGACGTCACCGAGGATCTTTCCCTGGATCCCATCACTCTCTACGCCAGGTGCAAGGCCGACGGGGAGGAGGTCCTGAACGGGCTGGCCGACGGAGACTTCACCGGCGTATCGGTCCGGGCCGCCACCGTCTGCGGCGACTCTCCCAGGCTCCGGCTGGACCTCACCATCAACCTCCTCACCGACCAGGCTCTGCGCATGGGGTGGATCCGGGTCTTCGGAGGCACCCAGATGCGCCCCAACATCCATCTCCGGGATCTCACGGCCTTCTATCGGCTCCTCCTGGAGGCCGACGGGGACCGGGTGAACGGGAGGGCCTACAACGTCTGCCGACGGAACGCCCCGGTGGCGGAGCTGGCGGAGATGATCCGGGACGAGGTGGACCCGGAGCTAAAGATCCGCACCGAGCCCACCGACGACCTCCGGTCCTACCACCTCTCCGGGGCCCGGGCCCGGGACGAGCTGGGCTTCGTCCCGGAGTGTGAGCTGGTCCTGGCGGTGCGTGAGCTCCGGGAGCGCTACAGGGGGACCCTGGACCCCGATCCCGGAGACGCCTGGTACCGGAACGTGCGGTGGATGAAGGAGCACCCGGAGCTCCTGAGATGAGCCGCGTTCCCTACGTGGACCTCCCGGCCCAGAACCGGGCCCTGGAGGAGGAGCTCCTGGAGGCCGTGAGGGAGGTCCTTCGCCACGGAGGGTTCATCCTGGGTCCGGAGGTGGAGGAGCTGGAAGGCCGCCTGGCCGCGTTCCTCGGCGTTCCCCACGTGGTCACCGTGGCCTCGGGAACCGACGCCCTGACCCTGGCCCTGCGCCTTAGGGGAATCGGCTCCGGGGACGAGGTCCTGGTTCCCTCCCACTCCTTTCCGGCCACGGGCCATGGCGTGGCCCTGGCGGGGGCGGAGCCCGTCTTCGTGGACGTGGAGGTGGAGCGCCTCCTTTTGGATCCCCGGAGGCTCGAGGATGCCCTCACTGCCCGGACCCGGGCCGTGATGCCGGTTCACCTGGGGGGGCACCCCTGCGAGATGGAGGCCATCACGGCCTTCTGCCGGGACCACGACCTCCACCTCGTGGAGGATTGCGCCCAGGCCGTGGGCACCCGCATCCGGGGCCGGTCGGTGGGATCCTTCGGTCTGGGCTGTTTCTCCCTCCATCCCCTGAAGACGCTCTCGGCCCTGGGGGACGCCGGGTTCATCACCCTCTCCGACGGGGGGGAGGCGGAGTGTCTGCGTCTGATGAGGAATTTAGGCCTGGAGGACCGGGATCACACGGTCATGGTCACGGGCCACAGTCGCCTGGACACCCTTCAGGCGGCCATGCTCCTTGTGAAGCTGGGCCGGCTGGAGGGGTACCTGGAGGCCCGGCGGGCCCACGCAGCCGAGTATACGAGAGCCCTCGGGGACCGGTTCCGCCTCATCGAGGTGCCCTCCTGGGCCGAGCCCTCCCATTCCACCTTCGTCGTCCGGCACCCGGAGCGGGACCGGATCTTTCGGGGAATGAAGGAGCGGGGGTTCGACGTGAAGATCCACTACCCCGTTCCCATTCACCTCCAGGCGCCGTACCGGGATGGGAGAGAGTGGAGGCTTCCGGTGACGGAAAAGGCCGTGGGGGAGATTCTCAGTCTGCCCGTGACGCCGGAGCTCTCCGCCGAGGACCGGGGGCGGGTGATCCGGGCCCTCCTGGAGCTGGCCTGAGGCGGGGTCAGCCTTCCCCCCAGAGCACCCGCATCCCCTCCTCGTAGTCCCGGAGCTCCGGGAGCGCCCCGGGGGCAGGGGTCAGGAGTAGGTAGGGCCGACGGTCCGGGAAGGCTGTGATGACCTCCCCGTTCTCCTCCCACCCCAGGTCCCTGACGAACATGGGCGCTCCCCGTTCCACCGTGGGGAGGTCTCCCTGCCAGATCAGAGGGGGCAGGGAGATGATCCCGCCCCGGTCGGCCCGGGCCTCCCGGCGGCACGCTTCGGTGATGGGCCGGTCGGGCTGGACCAGGATCCGGTTTCCCTCGGTGAGGTAGACGGGCTCCAGGTGGTCCGGGGTCTCGGCCAGGAGCCGGAAGTCCAGCGTCGGCAGCTCGTCGCCTCCTCCCCCGGTCCGGGCTTCCGGCGCCTCCTCTCCTGCTTCGACGGTATCGTCTGCCGGGGCGCCGGCCTCCGTCCTGAGCATGGCATAGGTATGCAGCCGGCAGATGTCGTTTCGCCGCAGGCCCGATTCGATGGAGTCCAACCGCATGCCGTCGGCCTGGAGGCGGGCGGCGATGCGCTCGGTCCAGGAACCGTGGACGAAGACCAGGGCCTGAGCCTCCCGGGGGACCGGGGGCACGGTGATGCGCCGGAGCGTCTCCGGATCCCACCGGTAGGATGCGGCCCGGCTCGGAGCCAGGAAGACGGCCCCGGCCAGGGAGGCGAGGAAGGTCCAGAAGAGGACGTTGCGGGGATGGAGCCGGATTACCGCCTCCCCCCTTGCGTTCTCGCTCTCCGGCGCGGCCCCGGGCCTGCCATCCCCCGGAGGTTTCCGGGCCAGGCTCAGGGCGCCTGCGGCCGTGAGAAGGACCCAGGCCGGCGCCGACTCGTAGAGCATCCGGGGACCCAGGTGGGAGCCGTGGTGCCAGTAGGCCACGTTGGCCAGGACGGGGAGAAGGGCCCAACCCAGGAGCACGCCCACACCCGGCGAGGGCCGGGCATCGACCAGGAGGAAGAGCCCCACCAGGGCCACGGCGGGGAAGGGCGTCTCCAGGAGGTAGACACCCAGGCCCAGGAGATCCTGGGCCGTGAACCCCAGGGCCTGGAGGGGCCCGTAGAGGTTCCCCCACGGATCGTGATGGAAGCCCAGGTCGTGGGACGGTCCGAAGGCCACCGAGTACCCCATCCGAAGGGGGTGGCCGAAGAAGTGGTGGTTGTACCATCCCCACCCCAGGGCGAAAGGGAGGCCCCCGAGGGTGGCGGCTCCGAGGCGGGGGAGGAGCCACGCGGCCCTCCGTCCCCACCCGGAGCGGAGAATCCAGAGGAGGGCGGGGAAGGCCACCCCCACCAGGAGTCCGAGCCAGGGCCGGCTGGGGACCATGGCGCCGCTGGCCGCTCCGGTGAGGAGGGCCCAGGGCCAGCCTCCGTCCCGGGCACGGAGAGCCGAGTAGAGGGCCACGGCCCCGAAGGCCGCCGCCGGGAGGTGGCTCAGGTAGCCGCCGCCCAACATGATCAGGAAGGGGCTTCCGGCAAGGAGGACACCCCCCAGGCGGACCAGCCCCGGCTCGTCGGGAAAGAGGTGCCGGGCCGTGAGCACGCCGAACACCACGGTGACGGCCACCAGGACGGGTCCCACCAGCCAGTGAGCCCCTGCCAGCATCCCCCCGGCCAGGAGGAGGGAGGGGAAGGAAGGATACTGGGAGATCCAGCCCCGGGGGGTGAGGACGGTGTTGGGGATCACCCAGGCGGCCTCCGGCGAGGGGAGGGAGACGGCCAGGCGCCCTCCCTCCAGCATACGGGCGTGGAGGAGGGCCACCATCCCGTCCACCAGGGTGGGGAGGCCCTGGAAGAGGAGGAGTCCGGCCGCCAGGGAAAGGACCCCCGCCGCGGCGCCGGCCAGGAGGGCGAACCTCCCGGCGGAAACCGACGCCAGGCCTCGTCCCAGGGCTCGCACCTTCTCCCGTCCCGTCTCGGCCGGGAGGAGGTAGGCCAGCCCGCCCCCCAGGATCAGGGCGACGATGACTCCCCACCAGGCCGACGCCAGATAGGCGTCCCCCCGGAGGACGGCTCCGCCCCCGAACCGGCCGGTCTCGGGCCGGTCCAGGACCCGGTAGACCGGGAGGAGTGTCAGGAGAAGGAGGATGAGCCCGAGCCCCCGGAGGAGCCAGCGCAGGGCGCCGCCCGCACCCCCTTCCGGGTCGGGACCTCCCTCCCCGTCCTGCCCCGGCGCTCTCAAACCCAGAGCTCCACCTGCTCGAAGGCGTCCACGTCCACCAAGCCCTGGTCGGTGATCTTGAGGGACGGGATGACCTCCAGGGCCAGGAACGACATGGCCATGAAGGGATCGTGGAGGGGGGAGCCGAGCTCCCGGGCCGCCGTCACCACGCCGTCCAGCTCCTTTCGGATGGCGTGGATGGGCTCACGGGACATGAGGCCGCCCACCGGAAGGGGGAGGGTTGCCAGGACCGTCTTGTCCCGGGCCACGGCCAGCCCCCCACCCAGCCCCGCCACCGCCCCGGCGGCGGCCAGGATGGACGTGTCGTCGACCCCGATGGCCACCAGGTTGTGGTCGTCGTGGGCCACCGTTCCGGCGATGGCCCCTTCCCGGAGGCCGACACCCGTGACCAGGCCCACCCCCACCCGGCCCGTGCCCCGGTGCCGCTCCATGACCACGATCTTCAGGAGGTCCCGCTCCGGGTCCGCCACCACGACGTCGCCCTCCACGGCGGGCTCGGCCTCCTCCGTCCCGGTGACGATCTGGTCGGGGATGGCCCGGATGACCCGCACCCGTCCCTCCCGGGCCGGGATCCGGAACTTGTCTCCGTCCAGCTCCACGGCCATGGACGGTGGGGGCGGGGTGGGGGGGGAGGGGAGGTTCCAGGGAAGG
>CAYXGM010000005.1:29254-38314 GCA_964464555.1 uncultured Gemmatimonadaceae bacterium
GTCGCCGTCCCGGGCCACCATCGCACCCCCGGCATAAACTTCGTGGACCTTCACCTCCTCCAGGTCCGACACCACCACCAGGTCGGCCCGCCGCCCGGGGGCGATTCCTCCCCGGTCGTCCAGCCGGAAGTGCTCAGCGGGGTTCAGGGTGGCCATGCGCACCGCCTCCATGGCCGGAACCCCCTCCTCCACGAGAATCCGGATCATGGCGTCGATGCCTCCCTCGTCCAGGAGGTCCGGCGGCTGGCGGTCATCCGTGCACAGGGCCGTCCGGCGCCGGTTCTCGGGCGTCAGGGCAGGCAGGAGGTCCCGCAGGTTCCGGGCGTTGGTGGCCTCCCGGAGGTAGACGAAGAGGCCGCGGCGCAGCTTCTCCAGCGCCTCTTCCGGAGTGGTGCACTCGTGATCCGAGGAGGGACCGCCCAGGGCATACGCGTTCAGGGGTTGGCCCACCACCCCCGGGGCATGCCCGTCGATGACCCGTCCCCGGAAGGCCTCCAGCTTCGCCCATACCCCCGGGTCACCGAAGATGACGCCGGGGAAGTTCATGACCTCGGCCAGGCCCAGGACCCGGGGGTGATTCAGGAGCTCCGTCAGATCGTCGGCATCCAACTCGGCGCCTGCCGTCCCCATGGGGGTCGCCGGGACGCAGGAGGACGCCATGACGAAGACCGTGAGGGGGAGGCCCTCGCTGGCATCCAGCATGAACCGGATCCCCTCCAGTCCGTGGACGTTGGCGATCTCGTGGGGATCGGACACCACGGTCGTCGTCCCCCTGGGCACCACGGCTCTGGCGAATTCGGGCGGCGTGGCCAGGCTGGACTCCACGTGGACGTGGGCGTCGATGAAGCCGGGAAGGAGGATCCGGCCCCCGAGATCGACGACCTCCTTTCCTTCGTAGCCGTCCCCGACCCCGGCGATGCGGGTACCCGAGACGGCCACCTCCACCTCTTCGATCTCCCCGGTGTAGACGTTGGCAATTCGACCGTTCCGGAAGAGGAGATCGGCGGGCTCCTCTCCTCGGGCCACGGAAAGGATCGAGATGGTGGACATGGCGGATCTTCTCCTCGTTCTATTGAGTGGGGCAGGGGCCCTCGATGAGGGACAGGGGCTTTTCGGGAATCTGGGCCGGCCCCCATCGGCGGGCCAGTCTTGATTTTTCCTTCCTGGCGCCGAAGCTGTTGGAAACCTAATGTTCTTGGTCGTCTCCGGACGTCCCCGGCTCCCGTTCGTCCTCCGGCCGCCGTGCCGGGGAGAGATTCAACGGAAGCGAGCGCCATGGATCCGATGCCCATCGTCCTCATCTCTCCGTCCGGTCCCGCCCGGGACCGGATCCTGGCCTCCCTCTCCCATGTCTCCGTGGAGGTGCTGGATACGGTGGAGGCGTTTCTCCACCGGGACTCCGGGACCGGGTCCCGATGGGGACTCGTGCTTCTCGGCCCGGACCTGCCCCCCTCCCACCGCCTCGATCTCCTGGAGGGTCAGTGCGGCTGGCCCGAGCCATGGTCCGTGCTCCTGGTGAGGGAGGAGGACGAAGCGCTGAAGGTCCGGAGCCTCTCCCTGGGCGTGGCCCAGAGTCTGGAGGAGGTTGCGGGGATGGCGGCGGACCCGGAGGGCAAGGGGCCCGCGCTGGAGCTTCACTGGGTGCTCCGGGTGGTGGCCATGGCCCGGCACGACCTCAACAACCCCCTCACGGCGGGGTTGGCCGAGGTCCAGCTCCTCCTCATGGACGACCACGGGCCGGAGGTGAACGAGTCCCTGGAGATCATCCAGGAGCAGTTCAGGCGTTTGCGGGACATGGTGGCCGCCATGGCCCGGCTGAGGGTCCCCCCAAAGAAGGAATCCTGAGAGCCCGCCAGTTACCGTCCCCCGATCGCCTGGCTTTGCAATTTGCCATTCGAGGCTATTGCACTCTGCAAGCCGACGGGCTACCCTAGGAGGGTGAGCAGGCTGCCACCCCTACCGCCCTCCGGGGCGGGATCGCTTCCCGGAGAGAGGGAGACGCGTGAGGCCTCAGCAACCTGAAACCCGATTCACCTTCCAAAGGGTGGACCTCCTCCGGTGGATCTATCTGGGTCGCCTCACGCTGGTTGCCGGCATCCTGGCCGGAGCGCTGCGAAAGTGGTTCGCCGCCGACCCGGAGCAGACGCTGGTGGCCGTGGTCGTCTTCCTGGCCTCTCTCGCCCTCACCGGCGTTTCCTTCTGGCACACCCACCTCAGGGAACGGGAGCCCGGGAATAACTTCTTCTATGGCCAGATTCTCTTCGACGTCCTCCTGGTTACGGCCATCGTGCACATCACCGGAGGAGGCGGGAGCCCCTTCGTCTTCCTGTACATCCTGGTCATCTCCACCGGCGCCCTCCTCCTGCCCCTTCCGGGTGGGGTCCTGGTGGGGGTCCTGGCCACCATCCTCTTCTTTGCCGATGTGGTAGCCCTTCACCTCCAGAGCTTCCGGCTGGAGGTGCTCCTGCAGGTGGGACTCTTCGCCGCGGTGGCCGTGATCACCGGCCTCCTGGGCGACAGGGTCCGGCGGGCCGGTCTTGCCCTCGGGCAGGTGGAGTCGGCCCTCCGCCGGCTGCGACTGGACACCGGAGACATCCTGGCCAACATCGGCACCGGCGTCCTCACGGTGGACGGGGAGGGACGGCTGGCTTATTTGAATCCCACCGGGGAGGCCCTCCTGGGGTTGGAGTTCAAGCAGTGGAGGGGCGCCAAGGTCCTGGAAGCCGTGGAGGAGGTGGCACCGGGCATGGGGGAGGTGATCGAGGCATCCCGGTCGGAGGAAGCGCCGGTGGCCCGCTTCAAGACGGTGGCGGAGCGGATGGGGACCGATATGGTCCTGGGTATCAGCACCACGGTCCTGGAGAGAGAGGACGGCGTGCCTCCGTCGGTTACCGCCATCTTCCAGGACATCACCGACCAGGAGCGTCTGGAAGCCCTGAACCGGCGGACGGAGCGGCTGGAAGCGGTGGCCGAGCTCAGCGCCAGCCTGGCCCACGAGATCAAGAACCCCCTGGCCTCCATTCGCAGCGCCGTGGAGCAGCTCTCCGGGACCGGCCTCCAGGGAGAGGACCGGACGGTTCTGGAGCGCCTGGTGGTGACGGAGTCCGATCGCCTGAGCCGGCTTCTCTCCGAGTTCATCGAGTTCAGCGCCCTCAAGATGGGGCACGCCCGGAAGGTGGACCTGGCGGCCCTGGCACGGGACTGTATGGCCATGGTCCGGCAACATCCCGAAGTGGCCGAGGGCGTGGAGTTCCGGGCGGAGGGGATGGATCGGGTCGTCGAAGTGCCCGGCGACGTCGATCTTCTGCACCGGGCCGTCTTCAACCTGGTCCTGAACGGCGCCCAGTTCGCCGGGCCCAGGGGGGTGGTGGCCGTGGAGGTTGAGGACCGGAGCGAGTGTTCGGGGGCACCGGGAACGTCCCTGGCCGATCCCGTCTGCCTGAAGGTGGCCGACTCGGGACCCGGCGTGGACCCGGCCGACCTGCCCCGGATCTTCGATCCCTTCTTCACCAGTCGCCAGGGGGGGAGCGGCCTGGGATTGGCCCTGGTCCACCGGGCCGTGGAGGCCCACAGCGGCGTCGTCCTGGTGGACCGGGGGGCACACGGCGGTGCCCGGTTCAGCATCTACCTTCCCACCGGGCCCGGGAAAAAGGGTGAGGAGGCTGCATGACCGAACCGTCCAGAAGGGTCCTGCTGGTGGATGACGAGACGGGGATCCTGGATTCCCTGAGGATCCTCTTCAAGGGAGAGGGCTACGAGGTCCTGTCGGCCTTGGGGGGGCGGGAGGCCCTGGGAATCCTGGCCGACAAGAAGCCCGACCTGGTGATCACGGACATCCGCATGCCGGACACGTCGGGGCTGGAAGTCCTCTCCTTTGCCCGGGAGGTGGACCCCGAGCTCCCCGTGATCCTCATGACCGCCCAGGCCTCTCTCCAGTCCGCCGTCCGGGCCGTGAACGAGGGGGCCTACTACTACCTGCAGAAGCCTTTCTCCAACGAGGAGCTCCTGGCCATCTCCAGGCGGGCCACCGAGGCCAGGGCCCTCAAGGCCGAGAACCGCAAGCTCAAAAAGGAGATCAAGCGGCGGGACCGGACGTCCAGGGGCCGGCCCATCGGCAAGTGCCGGGCCTTCTCCGAAGTGGTGGAGCTGGGTGAGACGGTGGCCCCCACCGATTCCACCGTCCTCCTGAGCGGTGAGAGCGGAACGGGAAAGGAAGTCCTGGCCCGGTATATCCACGGGCTCTCCGCCCGGTCCGAGGGTCCCTTCTTCTCCATCAACTGCGGGGCGCTTCCCGAAAGCCTGCTGGAGAGCGAGCTCTTCGGCCACGTGAAGGGCTCCTTCACCGGTGCGGTGAAGGACAAGGAGGGGCTCCTGGTGGCGGCCCGGGGCGGGACCTTCTTCCTGGACGAGATCGCGGAGATGAGCCCCGCCACCCAGGTGAGGCTCCTGCGGGCGCTCCAGGAGCGGGAGGTGATCCCCGTGGGGGCCACGGAGCCGGTTTTGGTGGATGTCCGCATCATCGCCGCCAGCAACCGGGACCTGGAGGAGGAGATCCGGAAGGGGGAGTTCCGGAGCGACCTCTACTACCGCCTCAACGTCATTGCCCTCCATCTCCCGCCTCTGAGAGATCGGCGGGAGGACATTCCCCTCCTGGCCGACCATTTCCTCTCCCGGGCCGAGGAGAGGTTGTCGGCAGGCAAGGGTGCGGAGGCCGGGGAAGGGGGGAAAGAGACGGGGGAGGGAGCAGACCGCGTCCCCGCCCTCTCCGACGAGGCCATGAACGTTCTCATGGCCTACGACTGGCCCGGGAACGTCCGGGAACTGGAGAACGCCCTGGAGCGGGCGGTGGTGGTCTCCGAAGGCTCGGAGATCCTCCCCGAGCACCTGCCGGAGCGGGTCCTGGAGGCCCCCAGACCGAGGATCGTGGACGAGGGTCCGCCTCCGAACCCGCCCATGGAGGTCATCGAGCGTGCCTACATCGAATGGGTTCTCCGGGCCGAGGGAGGAAACAAGAGCAGGGCCGCGGAGGTTCTGGGCATCGATCCCTCGACCCTTTATCGAAAGCTGAACCGATACGGATTGAACGGCTGATGGGGCCCATCGGCCCCGGGGTCCTTTTTCTCGATCATCTTCCAGGACGGATTCTGTCCCCATGACCGATCCCTTTCGCCACGCCCTCATCTACACCGGCCTGCAGAACGAGGAGCTCCCCTGGGACCGGGTGACCGTTTCGGTGGTGATCCCCGCCTACAACGAGATCCACACCGCGGAAACCCTCCTCCGAAGGGTCCGTGAGGTGCCCCTCACCATGGAGGTCATCGTGGTGGACGACGGGTCCACCGACGGGACCCGGGATCTCCTGAAGCGCCTGAAGGAGGAGGGCCTCATCGACAAGCTGGTCTTTCACGAGGTGAACCAGGGGAAGGGGGCGGCCCTCATCACCGGGTTCAAGGAGGCCACCGGGGACGTAACCGTGGTCCAGGATGCCGACCTGGAGTACGACCCCCATGAGTTCCCCCTCCTGCTTCGGCCCATCCTCTCGGGAAAGGCCGATGCCGTCTACGGCTCCCGGTTCCTGGGCGGGCCCCACAGAGTTCTCTTCTTCTGGCACTCCGTGGGGAACACCTTCCTGACCCTCCTGAGCAACATGCTCACGGACCTGAACCTCACGGACATGGAGACCTGCTACAAGATGGTGAGGACGGAGCTCCTTCAGAGCCTCCCTCTTTCGGCCAAGCGATTCGGGATCGAGCCCGAGCTCACCGCTCGCCTGGCCCAGGCCCACGCCCGGATCTACGAGCTCCCCATCAGCTACCACGGCCGCTCGTACGCCGAGGGGAAGAAGATCAACTGGAAGGACGGGGTGGCGGCCTTCTGGTACATCGTCCGCTCGAACTTCCTGGGTCCCAGGGCCGAGCCGTGGACTCCGTCCAGGCCGGCGCCCTGGGAGGGTGAGGCCGAGGGGCCGGCCTCCCGGAGTGCCGAATCGAGTTCCCGCGAAGAGACATCGGACGGGCCGAGGAGCACGTGACCGCACTCCGGGCCGGCATTCTCGTCGTCTTCCTGGCCCTGGCCGCCTACCTGAACTCCCTGGGCAACGGCTTCGCCTACGACGACAACGGCATCATCCCCTTCAACCCCGTGGTGACCTCCGGGGACGTGGTGGACGCCGCAACCGGGCCGTGGTGGCCTCTCTCCATGGAGGGGACGGGGCTCTACCGCCCCCTCACCGCCGTTTCCTTCACCGTGGAGTGGGGGGCCTTCGAGGGGGATCCCCTGGGGTTCCACCTCCTCAACGTACTCGTCCATGCCCTGGTCGCCCTCCTGGTCTTCCTCCTTCTTCTGGAGCTGGGATCGGTGGCCGGGGCCCTGGCCGGGGGCGCCGTCTTCGCCGTCCACCCCCTGCACACCGAGGCGGTGGCCAACGTGGTGGGCCGGGCCGAGCTCTACGCGGCGGTCTTTTTCCTGGCGGCCTGCCTCCTCTACTGGAAGGGGCGCCGGTGGAAGGGGGCGAGGAGGATCCTCCGACTCCTGGGTCTCGGCCTCCTCTACTTCCTCTCCCTGGCGGGGAAGGAGATCGGTGTGACCCTCCCCGGCGTTCTCCTCCTCCTGGAAGTGGTTGCGCCCCGCTTCCTCGACGGTGAGGTCGCGCCCTTTGCCGTGCGCCTGAAGAGGGAGGCGGCGGTCTTCCTCCTCCTTCCGGTGGTCCTCCTGGGGTACCTGGGGCTCCGCTTTCTGGCCCTGGGCACTCTCAGCGGGGAAATCACGGCCCCCATCTTCCAGCTCCTGGGGCCCGAGGCCAGGATCCTCACGGCCATCGCCCTCTGGACCCAGTACGTGCGCCTCCACGTCTTTCCCGTCGATCTGGCGGCGGACTACGACCCCGGGGTCTTCTTCCCCTCCGAGACCGTGGACCTCCAGGTGGTCCTGGGGGCGGCGGTCCTGGTGGGCCTTTTCGTGGGTGCGTTGAAGGCATGGGACGAAAGACCCCTGGTGACGCTGGGTCTGGCCTGGTTCGCCGTCACCATCTCTCCGGTGTCGAACGTCTTCTTTCCCACCGGGACCGTTCTGGCAGAGAGGACCCTCTATCTCCCGTCCGTGGGCCTTTCACTGGTGGTGGCCGGTCTCACCCCCTGGCTCCTCTCTCTTCCGGCCCGGCCCAGGCGCCTCGGCCTGGCCCTGGTCGTTCTCTGGGGGCTGGGGGCCTTCCTGAAGACGGTGGACCGGAATCCGTCCTGGATCAGCACCTTCACCGTGGTCCAGACGCTGAACGAGGAGCACCCCGAGTCGTGGCGCTCCATCCGGGGCCGGGCCAAGGGGCTGGAGCGCATTGGCGACCTTCCCGCCGCAGCCGAGGGATGGGACGTGGCCGTTCGCCTGGCCCCCCTGAACTACACCCTCCTGGTCCAGGCCGGAGATTTCCACGGCCGGGTGGGAGACTGGGCCCGGGGAAGGGAATACCTGAACCGGGCCATCGGCCTCTGGCCGACCCTGGCCAACGCCTATGAGATCCTTTCGGAGAACCTCCTGGAGCGGGGGATGGGGCGGGAGGGCCACAGGGTGGCCCTGGAGGGGCTGGCCCGGGCCGGTCCCGACGCCGATCTCTGGGCCCTGGTCTCGGAGAGCTACATCATGAAGGGGGACCTCCCGGGGGCAGTGCGGGCCCGGAGGGCGGCCATCGCCGCGGACCCCGAGGACGGGCGGCAGTGGGCGAGGCTGGGGGACCTGCTGGAGGCCCTTGGAGACCCCGAGGGGGCCCTCGAGGCCAGGGCCCGGGCCCGGGAGCTGAAGGCCGCGAAGGGGGAACACGCCGGAGCCGGTGGGCCCGGAAACGAGCCGGCCCTCCCCCCGGGAGGGGGTGAGGCGTGAGTGGTGCCCGTGGCCTCCTCCGGATCCTCTTCCGCACTCCCCGGAGAGCCGCCCTCCTGGCCGGCCTCGTGGGGACGCTGGTCTTCCTGAATTCCCTGGGCAACGGCTTCGCCTACGACGACCACCACATCATTCTCGAAAACGAGGCCATCCACTCCCTGGAGACCCTTCCCGAGGCCCTTCTCCTCCCCTACTGGCCGGGGAAGTACGGGCAGGGGCTGGGGCTCTGGCGGCCGGTGGTGACCGGGCTCTACGGCCTGGAGTGGGCTGCGTGGGGCGAAAGCCCCATGGGATATCACGCGGTGAACGTTCTCCTGCACGGGGTGGTCACGGCCCTGGTGGTTCTTCTTCTGGCCGAGCTCCTCCCCCTGGCCGGGGCCTTCACGGGGGGGATGGTCTTCGCCGTTCACCCCATCCACGTGGAGGCCGTGGCCAACGTGGTGGGACGGGCCGAGATCCTCGCGGCCCTCTTCTTCCTCTGGGCCTGTCTTCTGATCCTCAGGGGAGGTGGGGAGATGGGCCTCCGGCGGTACCTGGCCGTCCTGCTCCTCTTCGCCCTGGGGTTTCTCACCAAGGAGAGCGCCATCACCCTCCCTGGTGTGGTCCTCCTCCTGGACGCCTCACGCTCCAGGCTCGGGCTGGAAGAGCTTCCATCCTATCTGCGACGGAGGTGGCCCCTGTACGCCGGCCTGGTGGCGGTGGCGGGGGGCATCCTTCTGGCCCGCCAGGCCGTCCTGGGGACGGTGGCCAAGCCTTTCGCGCCCATGGGCGCGCACATCCTGGAGGAGATTCCACGCATCTGGACGGTGGCGGCGAGCTGGCCCCACGTCGTCCGACTCCTGGTCTTTCCGGCAAACCTGTCCGCCGACTACGGGCCCGACGTCATCCCCATCGCCTTCGGGTGGGACGTGACGAGCGTCCTGGGCCTCCTCCTCGTCCTGGGGTTCCTCCTCCTGGCGTTGGTGAGTTGGCGGTCCGGGCCTCTCGGACCGGGGGTCCTGGGCGACCGGGCGGTGGGATGGGGGGTGGTCTGGATGGTCATCACCCTCTCTCCTACCTCCAACCTCCTCTTCCTCTCCGGCATCCTCCTCTCCGAGCGGACCCTCTACCTACCCTCGGTGGGGCTCGCCATGGCCGCGGGATGGGGGATCCTGCGTCTGCATCGGCCCCGGCCCGCCGTGGCCGGCCTCC
>CAYXGM010000005.1:38324-102544 GCA_964464555.1 uncultured Gemmatimonadaceae bacterium
GCCCGCAGTGGCTGGGGCCGCCGCCCGGGAAGGAGAAGCGCTGGAAGAGGCGCCGCATGCCCTCCTCGTCCTGCGAGAGGTCGGGGTAGAGCTCGCTCATCGAGCCCTCGAGCCAGGCGGTGGCCACCGGCCCCGGCCCGCCGTGGCCGGCCTCCTGCTGGCCGCCGTCGTGGTCCTCATGACCCTGAAGAGCTGGACCCGGACCCCGGATTGGCGGGACAATGTGGCGGTGTTCACGACCCTGGTGGAGGAGCATCCCGAGTCGGGGCGGGCCCAGTGGGTCATCGCCGACTCCTACCTGGAGGAGGGAAACCTGCGGGCGGCTCTCCGGGCCTACCGCACCGCCGTGGTCACCCTGGACAACCACTATGATCTCCTCACCGAGACCGGGGCGCGGCTCATGGGAGGGGAGCACGCCGGGCTCGCCGAGTTCCTTCTCCGCCGGGCCTGGGAGGAGCGGCCGGACCTCTCCAGGGCGCCGGGGCTCCTGGCCACCCTCTACGCCCGCCAGGGCCGCTACGAGGAGTCGGAGAAAGCGGCCCTGGGCTCCCTGGCGGCAGACTCGAGCCAGGTGGTCCAGTATCACCTTCTGGCCCGGGCTCTGCGAAATCAGGACCGGTACACGGAGGCCATCCGGGCCCGGATGGCGGTCATCGGCCTGGGAGAGGGCCACCGGTGGCAGCAGTGGCGATGGCTGGCCGAGCTCCAGGTGGAGAAGGGGGACACGGCTGCCGCCCTGGCGTCCCTGGATTCGGCCCGGGTGCGGGCCCCCTCCCTCATGGAAACCACCCGGATCGACAGCATCATCTCCGGCCTCGGTCGGGAACGGGGTGGGGGAGAAACACTTGTTCCGCCCCCCGAAAGTGCAATAGATTCGCAGAATCCAAGACCCGGGGGCGAAGAATCACCTTCGGGTGGATGAGCGATGATGAGCTTAAGTCGTTATGATAGATATATTTAGCGTGTACTGTAGGGTTTCTGGACCCGGACTTGCCCTACATGATAGCGGGTTGAAAGGGCCCTTTTCATTTTCAACAGGAGAACCACAGATGCGGAACCAGAAAGGTTTCACCCTCATTGAGCTCTTGATCGTCGTCGTGATCATCGGAATCCTGGCGGCCATCGCCATTCCGAAGTTCGGCGCGACTCGGGAGAAGGCCTACGTGGCGGCCATGAAGTCGGACCTCAAGAACCTGGCCAGCCAGCAGGAGATCTACTACTCCGACGGTAACTACTCCTACACCACGTCCACCACGGCCCTGGGCTTCGCCCAGTCCGAGGGTGTGACGGTCGCCATCGGCGCCGCCAACTCCACCGGTTGGTCGGCCACGGCCACCCATGGTGGTACCGATCAGGCCTGCGGGATCTACTATGGAGATGCTGCAGCGGTCGCAAATGCCGACGAGGCAGGCCAAGTAGGCTGCGGCTGATCGGGTCGGGTCTCGACAGGACTGATTGCCTGCTGATGCAGGTGACGGCCCAGATGTGACGAGGAAAAAGGGGGCGTGGCCCGGGCCGCGATCCGGGTCCCGCCCCCTCCTCATTCGCCGGAGAAACCTCACCGAGCCCCCCAATCAGGTGACGAAACGATGGCTGATCGAAAAGACGGGTTCACGCTGATCGAGCTCCTCATCGTCGTGGTGATCATCGGGATCCTGGCAGCCATCGCCATTCCTAAGTTCAACTCCACCAGGCAAAAGGCCTTCCTGGCCGCCATGAAGTCGGACCTCAAGAACGTGGCCTACCTGCAGGAGGTCTACCACAACGACAACTACAGCTTCACCACCGCGCTTTCCTCTCTGAATTTCTCCGGCTCCGAGGGCGTGAACATCACCATCAACGAGGCCACGAACACCGGGTGGGCCGCCACGGCCACCCATCAGGGGATCCCCACGGAACAGTGCGGCCTCTTCCACGGGACCGCGTCGGCCGGCAACGGAAGCCCTGCCTCGGTGGTCGGTGTCGTGGGCTGCTCCATCTGATCCTTCCGCCCTGCATCGAGCCTCGACTCTTCCAGGGAAGGTCCTGGAACTGAACCCCCCCACCCATTGCCCCGGACAGCCGGGGCGTTCAACTTCAAGACATCTCCGAGGCGGGACCGATGAGGGACGAGACCCGTCCCTTTTTCTCTCGCACCCGTGCGTTTCCATGGCCTCCAGCTCGCCACCGCCCCTCCGCCGGGAGCTCATCCTGGCCCTCGGCATCCTCTTCGCCGGGGCCGTTCTCCTGGTGGCCGTGGGGCTCAGCCTGGTCCTCCCCTTTCTGGACTCCCCGGGGGAGGGAGCGGGCTACATCATCACCCTCTTCCTCGCCGACCTGGTCATCATCTTCCTCTTCGGGCGCTGGACGCTGGACCGGGTTCTTCTCAGGCCCATCGATCGCCTCGTGGAGGACGTCCAGACCATCGCGGCGGGTTCCTACGATCATGAAATCCGGCCCCTGCCGGCCCGGGAGCTCCAGGATCTGGCCCGGAGCGTGGACGCCATGGCCCGGCGTCTCATTCGGGACCAGGAGACCCTGGCCGACAACGTTCGCTCCCTGGACGAGACGAACCTGGCCCTCCTGGAGGCCCGGTCCCAGATGATCCGGGCCGCTCGCCTGGCTTCCACCGGCACCCTGGCCTCGGGCATCGCCCACGAGCTGGGCAATCCCCTGGGGGCCCTCATGAGTTACGTGGACGTGGCCCGGGCCCGGACCGAGAAGGCCCGGGGAGATACGGAGCTCCTGGACTCCATCAGGGAGGAGGCAGGGAGGATCGACCGGATCATCCGCAGCCTCCTGGACTTCGCCCGGTCACGGGAGACGGAGACCGAGGTCCAGGATCCCTGGCCGGTGGTGGAGAGGGTGCGGGAGCTCCTGGACGCCCAGGGCCGGTTCGAGGGGGTGGAGTGTACCTGGGAGAAAAGGGGGGAGGACCTCCCGGTCTTCATGGATGCCCAGCGCCTGGAGCAGGTCCTGGTGAACGTCATCCTGAATGCCCTGGATGCCCTGGAGGGGCGGGAGGAGCCCAGGATTCGGGTGACGCTGGAGGCCGGAACCGGACCCGCATCCCTCCTTCCGGTTCGGCGGAAGGGAGACCCCCCGGGGGTCAACTACGCCCACAGGAGGAGGGTCGTGTCGGTGGAGGAGGGCGCTCCCGTCACGCCCCTCGCGGCGGCTCGCCGGGTGGTCCTCCTCAGGGTGGAGGACAACGGGCCCGGTTTGCCGCCGGGGGCATTGGACCAGATCTTTGACCCCTTCTTCACCACGAAGGAGCCGGGAAAGGGCACCGGATTGGGCCTGGCCCTTTCCGCCCAGTTGGTGGAAGGGATGGGTGGGGAGATCGTGGCCGAGAACGGGGCCGAAGGGGGAGCCGTGTTCACCCTTCGCCTTCCCGAGGCGGCAGAACCCGCGCAGGGTGACGAAGGGGGAGACCAGCCGTGAGAATCCTCGTAATCGACGACGACAGGGGACAGCGGAAGTCCCTGAGCATGATCCTCACCGACGCCGGCTACGAGGTGCGGGTGGCCGAGGACGGGGAGGAGGGCCTGACCAGAGCCCTGGAGGAGGATCCCCAGATCATCCTCTGCGACGTGAGGATGCCCAAGAAGGACGGGATGACCTTTCTCCGGGAGTACAAGGAGGAGGGAGGCAGGGCCCTGGTCCTGGTCATGACGGCGTACGGAAGTCTGGAGATGGCCGTGGAGGCCATGAAGGCCGGAGCCTACGACTACATCGCCAAGCCCTTCGGAGCCGACGAAGTCCTCCTCACCGTTCGGAAGGCCGAAGAGCGGGAAAACCTCCGCAAGGAGGTGGGCCGGCTCCGGTCCGAGGTGAGGGCGGATCGGCGCTTCGGGGAAATCGTGGCTCGCTCGCCGGCCATGATCCGTGCCCTCGAGGTGGCGGGGAAGGTGGCGCGCCATCCCTCCCCGGTCCTCATCTCCGGCGCCAGCGGGACCGGAAAGGAGCTGGTGGCCCGCCTCATCCACCGGGAGAGCGACCGGGCCCGGGCCCCCTTCCTGCCCGTGAACTGCGGAGCCATCCCCGAGAACCTCCTGGAGTCGGAGTTCTTCGGGTACATGAAGGGGGCCTTCACCGGGGCGGACCGGAACCGGGAGGGTCTCTTCGAGGCCGCCCACGGGGGCACTCTCTTCCTGGACGAGGTGGGGGAGCTGCCGGTGAACCTGCAGGTCAAGCTCCTGAGGGTGCTCCAGGACGGCATGGTCCGCCGGGTGGGGGGCACGGATTCGGTGGAGGTGGACGTTCGTGTCATCGCCGCCTCCAACCGGGACCTGCAGAGCATGGTTCAGCAGGATGAGTTCCGGGAGGATCTCTACTACCGGCTCGCGGTGATTCCCATTCACCTCCCGGCCCTCTGCCGCAGGCGGGAGGAGATTCCCGACCTGGCCCGTCACTTCCTGGACCGGCATCGGGAGCGCCTGGGCGTGGATGTGCGGGGCATCTCCCCCGAGACCATGAGCGCTTTCCTGGAGTACCACTGGCCCGGCAACATCCGGGAGCTGGAGAACCTCCTGGAACGCCTCGTGGTCCTGGCCGACGGTTCGGAGATCCGGGCCGAGGACCTGCCCGAGACCGTCCTCCATCCTGCGCCGGAAGGGGGACACCTGGAGGTGGATGACGATCTGAGCGTGAAACGCCACACCGCCGACCTGGAGCGGGTCCTCATCCGCAGGGCCCTGGAGCGCACCGGGGGCAACAAGACCCAGGCCGCCGAGCTCCTGGAGCTGAGTCCCCGGGCCCTGCGCTACAAGATCAGGGACTACGGGCTGGAGTGATCGGGCTCTCGGACTCCATCTTCTTTCCCCGACTCAACAGGAATTCCAGCCAAGGTGAATCGCCGGTGTTCGGGCGACTCTTGCCGTGCCATCCCGCCGGGAAGAGGTCCTCCGAGAGGAGTCGGGTCCAGACGACCTGGTAGATGAGGCCGGCGGCGCCGGAGAGGAAGAAGAGAATGCGGATCCAACTCATGGTGTGATCAGTCTACCTCCCCGGCACTTCGGATCAAACGGGATCTGGCCGGGACCGGTCCGTGTGGGCCGGGCGAAAAGAAGGGCGCCTCTCCCGGAATTCCAGGAGAGGCGCCGCCACGGGTTCTCCGACAGCCGACGGTCGTGAGCTGACCGCAGGGCCACTTCGTCAGTCGAAGGCGATGTTGGTCAGGTCCACCCAGGACCGCTGCTCGATGGGGAGGAGCTGGTTGAGCTTGTCGTTTTCCAGGACCGCCTTCTCTACGGCGCAGGAGGAATAGAGCAGGTCCGCGGTGCCCCGGAGGTTGTCGGCCGAGTCCGCCAGGATGCCTCCGTACACTGCAGGTGTTCCTCGCAACTCGATGCCGCCCCGTACGAGAATGACTCCGTAGAAGTCAAAGGTACCCGTAGCCATGAATTCACCGTCTACCAGCATGATGCCCTGGCCCACGCCGTTCCCGGTGGCCTGTACCGTTCCATCGACGTGGATGATGGGGAAGTAGTCTCCGCAGGGTCCCGACGGATTCGTGGGGTCCCCCCAGTTCTCATCGTCGGAGGTGTCACAGGCTCCACCGACGAAGCTGGGTCCGGGCACGACGTTCCCGCCGTTGAGGGTGATGTCCGCCAGGGCCACGAGCTGATCCCATATCTCGTCCTCGAACAGGGGATCCAGGTTGTCGGCGACGTACGCCGAGTCCTGGTTCAGGCAGGGTGAGCCCTCGATGTTCGACGGGCAGGACGAGCCTCCACCGCCCCCCTTCCCAAATGGTGGCCCGGCGCCGCCGGCCATCCCGGAGGTGTCATCAGAGGTGACGCCCGTTGCGTCATTGTTGGCCGCGCCACACTGCCCGGACCAATGGGGCGGAACCCGGTCGTACCCCGAGATGAGCGGAGGGGCTCCCTTGAAACTCACCGAGCCATGGGTCGTGAGGGCGCCGGGAACGTTGAATCCCATTGTGATGAGTCGAAGAAGCATGCCCATCTGGTGACCTGCCCCGGCATACTGGCCTCCCTCCGTCATGGTGGAGGTGGCGTTCAGGAAGAACATCCTGGGCCCGGTCCGAATGACGGCCACGGACCAATCCACGCCGAGGGACGAGTCCGTCCCCACAAAGGTCGTGTCGTCATAGAGGTTCGGGAGGGTGTTCAACATCTCGCTGGTGCTCCAGTTGCTCCGCACCTCGGAAATGGCGTTCTCGGTGGCGTAGAAGACCATCCCTGCGTTTTCGGTAGCTACCCCGATTTGCGTTTCCTGGCGGGCAACGAAGAAGGCCCCGGTAACGAGAACACCCACGACCACGAGGGCGAAGACGGCGACCGGGAGAGCGAAGCCCCTGGTTGAGCTCGAACGGTGCGACATGATAACGGTCTCTTGCTGGAGGATGCGGCCCGGAGGCCCGCAGTTCCGGGGCTCCGGCTCGACCACGGAGATCCTGGCGAGCCAGGAAACTCCACTGGATGCAATACACAAACTCCATGCCGGGCCCACTCGTCAATATCTATGCCGCTTCTTTGGAGAAGTAAAGCACCATGGTATGAAAAGCTTTCCCGGGTATGGAAAAGATTTCCCGGTGGTGCTCCGGGGTGTCAGGGGCGGGGCGGGTGGGATTCTGCGGATGAATTCAACCGGGCCTCGAGGATGCGAAGACGGAGCCTCGGCAAGTCGGCGTTGGAGAGAAGGTTCCGAAGGGCCTCCAGGGCACGGCCGGCCTTCCCCTCTTCTCCCGTTTCCAGGTAGGCGAGCGCTGCGACCTCCAGAAGGGTCTCGGGAGGGACAAGGGGGGGAGCGTCCCCCGTTGCCTCGAAAAGGACTTCCGCGGCGTCGATCACCAGGGGGCGGTCCCAGGAGGCCATGCCCCTGTGGAAGGCGACGGCGGCCCGTATCGTTTCCGGGGCGCCGGTCCTCTCGACGAACCTCCGGGCGGCTCCGAAGAACTCTGCGTCGGCCCAACCCACCGTTCCCTGATGGAGTTCCCCCTCGAGTTGGTGAAACAGCTCCGCCCATCGGCGCCAATCCTCCGGCGGCTCCGCCGAGGCCAATCGGTCGAGGAAGAGCCAGTGCACCGAGAGGCGCCTCCCCCATTCAGGGTAGGGAGTCTCGACGGGGAGGGCCTCCCCCCGGGAGTGTTCGGCAAGCCAGGCCGACAGCGCTCGGTTTCGAAGGGGCTCCAACCCCGGGGCCGGAACGGGATGATACCCGCCCCGAGCCCTCGTGTCTCCCCGGATGGCACCAAGGAGGTCAAATCGTCGGGTCGCCAGGGAATAGATGCCCGACGCGAAAGCGTAATTGAAACGTGCCTTCTCAGCTCCCAGGTCCAGGTGAGGATGAAAATCGGAGTTCACGGCACCGGAGGCCGGATCGAGGAGGGGAGCCAGATCCCTGCGCTCGAATACTCGGAGGCTCTGTAGGTGATTCGGGAGAAACGGCTCCACATGGCTGAGGTCCTGCCTCACCTTCGGGAGATCGAAAATTCCCCAGTCCGGATCCGGCAGATTCCGGGCCGGCGTCGCCACTACGAGAAGGTCCGAGTCTCCCACCAGGAAAGCCCGGTAGTCTCCAAAGGACTCATGTACAGCCTCCAGAACCGTGAGAACCAGGGCATCGCTCATCTCGTAGAGCTGGATCCACTGCGCGAACACCCCGTCCTCCTCCAAATACATTCGGATGCGCCGATAGAACTCCACGGTGAAGAGATTCGAAACGCCGCTGACCCAGGGGTTGGACGGTTCACTGAAGATCACTCCGAACCGTCTCTGCTGATGTGCGAAGTAGGACCGGGCATCGTCGAAAACGAAGCGGTGTCGTGAGTCCTCGAAGGGCCGTCGATTGGCCGGGAGGAAGTGCGTGGAGGCCCGGACCATGGTTGGTTCGATCTCCACGGTAACGAGTTGCTCTACCTCGGGACTGGCCAGGAATGCCTGGGCCGACATACCCGAGCCATGTCCGATGTTGGCAATTCTCCTCGCGTCCGGTGCGTGGGCGAGAGTGACGAGGGGTGCCAGGACCTGGGTCGATGCATCTTGATGCGTGATGGGCTGAGGGGCGACGGTATCGGTGGCCGCTGCGACGATCCATCGGATGGGAAGGGAAGCGTCGGGCTTGCCGTTGGTCGTCAGGACGACAGCCTCCTCGTCCTCCAGAAGGTGGACGCCCACCGACGCCGTCCGCCCGTCATGGTAGAACAGGACCTCCCTTTCTTCCTCCGTGGGGACCCGCCCGTAACGAAACACCCCTCCCGTGAGAGTAGCTTTGTCGAGATGCACCCCGGTGAGGGTAAGGAAGACTCCTATCCCCCCTGCCACCGCCGCTGCCGGACCCAGCCAGGATCTTCCCTTTCTTCCGGTTTCCGCTCTTCGCCGGGTGAGTAGGATCACCGCACCAAGGGCCATGTCGATGCACCCGCCCGCCACGATGAGGCCCTTGAGGCCGAGGAGGGGGAGGAGAATCAGGCCCGCCGCCAAGACCCCGGTCACCGACCCGAAGGTGTTCATTCCATAGACCCACCCGACGGATCGTTCCCCGAGGCCCCTTCGGAGAAGAACACCGGTTATGAGCGGCAGGGTCATTCCGGCCATGACCGCAGAGGGAAGCATGATGGAGAGGGCCAGCCCGTAGCGAGCCAGGTTGTAGAGGGCATATCCCGAGTCGAACCTGGGAAAAACAGCGGCCAGGTAGGCGCTGATCTCGAAGGATCCCGCATAAAGGGGAAGACTGACCAGAGCAGTGGCTCCCATGACCCACTGAATGATTCCCAGCAGCTCGAGTGGAGACCCGGTGGCATCGGCCCGGCGCCGGATAAGGAAGGAGCCCACGGCGAGGCCGAGGATGAAGGCGCTGAGCATGAGTTCGAAGGCGTGGGTGGCGCCCCCCATGAGCATGGAGAGCATCCGGATCCAACCGACCTCGTACATGAAGGAGGCCATGGCCGTCAGGAAGCTGACGCCCAGGAGGAGCCTCCAGAGGACCTCGTCCTCTTTTGCGTTTAGACGATCCCCCGTGGTCTTCCTTCGCATGTGTGGGCTTCCCTCTTCCTCCTTCTCCGGTGCTTCCGGAGGGGGGCGGCCCGCGGTTCGTGCCGGGTCACCGACGCGCCACGCGACACCGGCGGCCAGCAGGTTTCCTCCGGCGGCGACCAGGAGGGCTCCGGGAGTCCCCCAGGCAGCAACGACCACGAACCCGGTGAGGAGAACTCCAGCGGCACCGCCCAGGGAATTCCAGAGATAGAGGTCGGCCACGGTTCGGCCGGCTTCCCGGGGGAAAGCTCTGACCAGGCTGGCGGAGAGGAGAGGGAACGTGGCTCCCAGGATCAGCGACTGGGAAAGAATGAGGAGTACCGCCAGAGACCACTTCACCACTGCAACGAGCAGAGGGGTGGCCAGAGCCGGGAGCAGGGTTCCGTAGAAGAGGGCCGTCGCTCCCCGGAAGAGGGGGTGAAAAGCGATTCCCGCCGCAGCCAGGGCCAACTCGGCCAGAGCATAGGCCCGGAGGGGCCGTCGAATCTCCACGGACCGATTCCCCACCATGAGGGCTCCCCCGGCCATTCCTCCCAGATAGACGGCGATCACGGCTACCTGGGCAAAGGCACTGGCTCCAAGGAGGAGGCCAAGATATCGACTCCAGATGAGCTCATACGCGAGTCCCGCCGCCCCGGAGAGGAAAAAGGCGACGAGGAGGGCTCCCCGCTGTGTCCTGCTCATGAAGGGACCCGGGTCGAGGTGGGTGGAGACGGCTGCATGGGGGTCGGCATCCCGGGGGAGAGGCAGGCGGTCGGCATCTCGAAACATCTCCAATCTCGGAGAGCCCCCCCCGGGCGACAACCCCGCGTTCACGGGGGCTCTCATTCCGGAGCTCGGATCATCCGCCGGCCCTTGGAGGGGCTTTCCTCCTCTCGCGTCCTCCCGTCCGGCCTGGGGATCTTCCCCATCCGGCCGATCCGATCATCCCGGAGCCCCTGGATTGCGATTCTCTTCTTCCCATGAACCGCATCGAAGGAGCCGCCGAGTTCGCGGGATGGAGGTCAATGCCGGCGAGGGGTTTCACCCTCCTGGAGCTGGCCGTTGTCCTCTTCCTCCTCAGCCTGACATTGGGGCATCTGCTCTCTGCCGGGCGGCGACAGGTGGATAGGTTGGCCGTCCTCGGGGCTCGTGAGGAGGTGGTGGGCCTGCTCCACAGGGCGCGAATGGAAGCGGTAGCGAATGGAGGGGCCTCGGTCCGGTTGTTCACGGATCCTCCACGGGTGGAGCTCGAAGCGAAGGGGATGATACTGGAGCGGAGGGAGCTGGAGCGGGAGTACGGGATCGACCTGGGTCTGACTCGTGACCGCAAGGAGGTGGAACTCCGCTTCGGGCCCCTTGGAATTGGACACGTGTCGGGCCAGACCCTCCGGTTCAGGCGCGGCACCAAGACGGCAGAGCTCGTGATTTCCTCCTTGGGAAGGGTATCTCGGCCTTGAGGAAGACGGCCGAAGCCTCCCGCAAGGGATTCAGCTTGATCGAGGTCTTGATCGGCCTCCTCCTCCTCGAGATCGGCCTCCTTGCCACCGGAGGGATGATTTTCCAGGCCCAGCAGAACCTCACGAGGGCCGCCCTATCCACTCGAGCCGTTCTCCAGGCTCGGAGAACCGCCGATTCTCTCGTCCGGGTCGGCGACCTGGGCGGAGGGCACCGGTCCGTTCCCTGGGGGGAGCTGCGCTGGACGGGGGTCTCCGGCGGGCCCCCGGGGATCCAGGTGGTGGCCGTGGGCTGGGTCCCGGAGGACACCCTGGCCATAGCCATGGCCTGGGCGGATCCGCCGGACAGCCTGCTCTGGAAGCCTGCCGGTGAGAGAGGAGGAGGAACATGAGAAAGAGAGGCTTTTCGGCGCTGGAGGCTCTCGTTTCCCTCCTCCTTCTGGCTCTCGTCCTCCAGGCTGGCTGGACCCTCCTGGCGCGCCAGAGGCAGGTCGCGTCGAGGACGGTTCGTCATGCGGAGGGGCTGGAGACCGTCCGGACCGTGGCATGGATCCTCTCCGAGGATGTCGTTTCGGGTCGGCCGGGGGAGGACTGGGCGCTCATGGGGAGCGACACCGTTGCCCTGCGGGCCTTTCGAGGTTTGGGGCTCGTGCAGCCCGGGTCCCACCGGGAAGGGTCCGTGCGGGTCTGTTATCGTGGTTTGCGGGCCCCGAATCCCGAGAAGGACTCGGTCCTCCTGTTGGGGGCCGGGGGCGGATGGTTCCCCGTGAATCTGGTGCAACGCTCTGGAGGAGCCTCTCCCTGCCCCGGCCTGCCGGAAGGAAGGGAGGAGGAGTGGACGCTCGTCCCCCAGCCTGCAGGAGCCGTGCTGGGACGGATCTTCGAACGCGGGAGCTACCATCTGGCTGATGGTGCCTTCCGCTATCGAAGGGGTTTCGGGGGGCGTCAGCCCCTTACACCGGCTCTCATCCAACACGGTGAGTTTCGGACGGTGTCGGCCAAGGGGTTGGAGAGGCTGCTATGGGAGGTGGTTCTGGATGAACCCTGGCCCGATACCGTCGGGGTGCCATGGGTGGGAGCGGCTCGATGAGGGGCGGCCGCGAGGGGATTGCGCTCCCCGTTCTCCTCCTTCTCCTCCTCGCGCTCACGGCCCTGGCCCACGGCCTCCTGGTCCTCTCCCTTCAGGAGCTCCGGACCACCCGCGTCCTCGGGCATGCATACCGGTCGTCGGAGGCCGCGGAGGCCGCGTTGAGGATGGAGCTACCGAATGCGGAAGAACTGAGGGGACCCCGCCCACTCTGGTTGGGAGGCTCTCTCGGTTCGGGGTCTGCGGAGGCGGGTCACGAGTACGAGGGGATCTTCCGGTGGCTGGACGGGGAGTTCTTCCTGGTGGAGGGTATCGGACGCAGTAGAGGTTGGCTGGGGGAGCGGCGCAGAGGGTGGGGGGGGCGGGCCCTCAGCCCTGCAGGTCGGATGGGGGCGTTCCAGGCCGGTGTAGAAACGGGTGGGGGTGGAGGGAGAGGGGACTCGGACCATAGGACCAGAGACGAGCTCCTCCGTCTCCCCGAGGCGTGGCCTCCGGGGAGCTGTGGAGCCTACAGAAACGTTCTGGACTCCCTCTTCTCCGCGGCGACCCCGCCCAGGACCGGCCCCCTGGGATTCCCGAGGCCGGAGGATCTCGGCTCCGCGAGCCCGGTCCCCCCCCTGGGCCTCCTGACCGGAGAGCTCCTTCTGGGGCTTGCCGATGACGGAGGATCGCCTTCTTCCGGCGGAGCCGCCGGGCACTCGGCAGGCCCCTTCGCCGGCGGCAACCCCTCGGACTCCATCAGGGGATGTCCCGGCCACGGAGATCCGGTCTTCGTGGCGACGTCGGGATCCCTCACCCTCCGGGGCGGACGCCTGTGCGCCCTCGTCGTGGCGGAGGGTGATCTTCGTCTTGCCGGGACGACCCGAGTCCAGGGGTTGGCCCTCGTGGGCGGCGATCTGTTCCTCGAGGACCAGGCGGTCCTCGAGGGTTTCGCCCGAGTCGGTGGAAGGTTGAATATCGAGTCCTCGGCCGGTTTTTCGCCTTCCGCGTGCAGCGCCTACCGGGTCCTGCGAGAGGTCCCCGGTCTGCTTCGGCCCTATCTCCTTCCCTCGGCTTCCGGCTTGAACGGGTTTTGAGGGATCAGGTTTCGGGGAATGTCCCCGTGTTCACCCCCTGTAGGAAAGAGCATTCTTTTCCCCCACCCGGAAAAATGTGTTCCATCAAAGCCTTTACTCACCGCGAATTCGGCAACACTATTGGATTTGAAGGCTGGCATGGTATTTCTATGTAGGTCGGCCAGCAGCGCCTCTTTCGGACTGGAGCCATGTATCGCCGAGCAAGAGGGTTTACCCTCATCGAAGTCCTGATCACCATTCTCGTCGGCGCGATTCTCACCAGCATTGCCGTCAAGGGATTTGGATTGACCTCGTCCGAACTCGCGGTCCGGCAAGCGAAGAACGTGTTCACCGGTCTGGTGGCCCGAGCCAGGGCGCAGGCAGTGCAGAACGGGGCGACCGCCCTCCTGATCGTGGACGCTCAGGGAGACAGCGTGACCATCCGGTCAGCGGGTGAATCGGAAACCCAGTTCTTCGGAGGGGAAATGGAGATCGATCTTCAGAGTTCTTCCAACGTGTTCTTCCTCTGCATGACACCAAGGGGTTTTGCCAATCCGAATTGCAATTCCTTCAACACGACCGTCGAGTTGCGGTTCGTGCAGGGTCCCAAAGCGGATACCGTGGAGATCCTGCCCATGGGTCAGATCCGATGACAGGCCCGGTCAGAGTGAAGACGAATCGAAGAGAAAAGGACCCCGTTTCCCCCTGCAGTCGGTGTCCGACCGAGGGGAGTCGTGGTGGGTTCACCATGGTGGAGGTGATCATCGCCATTGTGATTCTGGCTTTCGGCCTCCTGGGAATGGCCGGTACGACGGCTGTGGTCGTGCGCCAGATCACACTCGCCGATGTGGCCAACGATCGCACGGCTGCTCTTCAGAGCACTGTGGAGAGATTGAGGGCCGCGCCGTGGAACAGCATTCTGACCACGCTGGCTTCGGGGTCGGATACCATCGGCATCTTCGAGGTCCAGTGGACCGTGACTCAGTTGGACGACCGCTGGGCCCGGGCTGAGATTATCACCGTGGGTCCGGGATTGGCGTCGGGTTCAGGAGGGTTCCCCATGCTCTCGAACAACGTCTCAGACACCTTTTCCTACGAGATCGCCCGATGAGCGCCGATCGCCGTCGCGGGTTCACGCTGGTGGAGCTCCTGGTTGTCGTTGTCCTGGGGGGGTTCATTGTCCTGGCCACCTATCAAGTTCTGATCACGAACTCCCGAATCGACGCCGTCAACAATGCCCGAATCCAGGGCCAACAGAACCTCAGGGCAGGGCTTGCTGTGCTCTTCGGGGAGTTGAGGGAGATCAGCCCGGCCCAGGGAGACCTTCTGGCCATGGAATCCGATTCGGTCACATTCCGTGCCCAGCGAGCCTATGGGCTGGCCTGCTCGGTGGACTACACCCGTTCCCCCCCCGAGGTAAATGCCTTCCAGATCGGTCCGGTCTTCGAAGCGGGGGATTCGGTGTTCGTCCTTCACGATAACGACACCCTCATTTCCAACGACGACGCCTGGCACGTGGGGACCGTCCGCTCCGTGGACACGAGCGCCACTTGCGGCGGCTTCCCCTCACAGGTCCTCCAGCTTCCCTTCATCGCCACAACGGCCGCTGCAGCTTCCCCTGACACGGTCCGGATCGGGGCACCCGTGAGGGCCTTCGATGTCTATACCTATGGGCTTTATACCATCGATGGTGAACCCTACCTGGCCCGCCGCTTGTCCACCTCCTCGGATCCCGCCCCGCTGGTAGGCCCCTTGCTCCCGAATCATGGCCTGACGCTTCGCTACATGGATACCTTGGGAGCTGTGACGGCTGTCGATACCCTCGTGTCCCAGATCGAGGTGATCATTCGCTATCAGTCGCGGGTCCGAAACGCCCAGAACAACCTGGTGGCGGACTCCATCGTGGCGCGGATCTATCCCAGGAACTGACTCCGATTCCCCTCTGAAGACCAGGAGACGTCCAGGAACGACTTCGTCCGAGTTACCATGCGCCACCGGGGCCCACGGGCCCGTGTAAGGCCTCCGCCGGCAGCCGCATCTTCGGTCGCCGGCGGGGGCTCTCCTGTCTGTGGCAGGAGGGTCGCGGTTCCAGGTAAACGTTCGATTCTCGGGAGGTGGTTGTATCAAATGTTTATCAATTCTTTGGCTTTTCAGAGAGTGGATATTATTCTTGACAAGCCTGGGTTTTCGGTGGTATGCTGGACCCAACATTCTGGGGAAAAATATGTTCCCCTCCACCTCGGGTTATTCTAAATGGGCCTTTTCGGAAAGAAGACAGCGGTCGGGCTCGACATCGGAAGCGGTTTCGTGAAGATCGTGGAAGTGGACCGCTCCGGTGACCAGCCGGAAGTGTCGCGAGTGGCCATGCGTCCCCTCCTTCCCGACGCCATCGTGGAGGGCGAGGTCATGGACCCGGGGCTGGTGGCGGACACCATCAAGGGTCTCTTTCAGGAGGTCGGGATCAAGGGTGGCTCCGTCGTCACGGCCGTGGGCGGGCACGACGTCATCATCAAGAAGATCGAGATGGACCGGATGAAGGAGAACGATGCCCGGGAGGTCATCCGCTGGGAGGCGGAGCAGCACGTTCCCTTCGACATCAAGAGCGTGGAGTTGGACTTTCAGATCCTGGATCCCATGGGAGAAGGGCTCCAGATGGAGGTCCTCCTGGTGGCGGCCAAGAGGGAGCTGGTGGACAACAAGGTCTCTCTCCTCTCCGATGCCGGCCTTTCGGCGTCGGTCATCGACGTGGACGCTTTCGCCCTCCACAACGCCTTCGAGCACAACTACCCCGAGGCCATGGAGGGAATCGTGGCCCTGGTGAACGTGGGCCACGAGGTCACCAACGTGAACATCCTGGAGGATGGGGTGCCCATCCTCACCCGGGACATTCCCTTCGGGTCCCGGCGGCTCCGGGAAGATCTTCAGCGGGAACGGGGTCTCACCGCGGAGCAGGCCGAGGACGTGGTACAGGGGAGGGAAGCGCTGGACGATCTCGCCCATTTCGTGGAGCAGAGCACCGATGAGGTGGCCGTGGGCATCGAGCGAGCCTCGGCTTTCCTCATGACCCGCCAGTCCGGCGAAGGGTTGGGTACCATCTACCTCAGTGGCGGTGGCGCCCGCATTCCCGGGATGAACGATGCCCTGGCGAACCGCATGAATGTGGAGACGCACCTGGTGAGCCCTTTCGAGCGGACCCCGGTGCGGCCGGATGCGGCGGTGAACCTCAACCTGGAGGAAGCGTCTCCCATGCTCCTCCTCCCCCTGGGCCTGGCCCTCAGGGCTTAGGCCAGAGGTGATCGAGCCTTGATCGAGGTCAATCTATTACCGGGTGGTAAGAAGCGAGCGACCCGTGGTGGGCCCAAGCTGTCCTTCAAGATGCCCACCATGGACACACTTCCCACGGATCCCTGGATCCTGGGCGGAGCCGCGGTGGTCGTCCTGGTGGTGGCCGTCGCCGCATTCCTCTACCTCACCACGAACAGCCGGCACGCCGAGCTCGTGGTGTCGGTGGACGGGGCCGTGGCGGACTCGGCCCGCTACTACGATCTCATTCAGCAGAATGAGGCCCTGAACGCCAGGCGGGACTCCATTGCCCGGAGGGTTTCGGTTATCCAGGACATCGACGGGGACCGGTATGTGTGGCCCCACGTCATGGACGAGGTGGCACGGGCTCTCCCCGAATACACCTGGCTGATCAATCTCCTTCAGACGGCCGGGGGGGAAGAGATTCAGTTCCGTCTGGAAGGCCGGGCCGGGAACCCCTTCGCCCTGGCCCGGTTCATGGAAAACCTCGAGGCCTCCCTCTTCATCAGGAACGTGGACCTCATCTCCACGGTGCAGGAGATCGTACCTACGGGGACCGGGGCGAACCGCACGGTGAACGGGTTTACGCTGGAAGCTTCCTTCGAACGCCCTCCTGTGGAACTCCTCGAGACGGTACCTCTCTTCGAGGAGGAGGCCTCCGAACCGGCTGAAACCGAATCATCGGCCCAGGACGCCGAAGATCCCGAGGCCGAGCCCTCACCCCCGGATACGGCGGTTGCCCCCGGGGAAACCCTCACCGCACGCGGCCAAAGCTGACCGGGTTGACCTATGGCTCTTATACCTGACGATCCGAAGCAGCGGAACGCCCTCGTCGTGGGCATCCTCGCCGCGGCCCTCTTCTATTTCTTCTGGTCCTACTGGTATTCCCCCAGAAAGACGGAAGTGGACGAGATGACGGCCCGGCTGGAGCAGCTCGACGACCAGAACAATCTGGCCCGCATCATCGCCACCCGGGGAGGAACCGAGTTGGAGGAGCGACTGGTCCAGTACGAGCGTCACGTTCGTGGCCTGGAGCAGTTGATTCCCACCAGCGAGGAGGTGGCGTCCCTGGTTTCGGCCATTACGGCTGAGGCCCGGCGGAACAGGGTGGAGCTGGCGGCCCTGACGCCGGAGCCCGGGGAGGATGTGGGCTTCTATACCCGGGAGGCCTACGAGATCGAGGTAGTGGGGGACTATCACGACATTGCCCGTTTCCTCACCACCATCGCTTCCATGGAGCGGATCATCACGCCGGTGGACCTGGACCTCTCTCCCTTCCAGGGACAGGTCCAGGTCCTGTCCATCGATCCGGAATTTCCCCTGACTGCCCGGCTTCGAATTCTGACCTTCATCGTTCCCGAGGCGCCACCGCCCCCCGCTGGGGGGGAGGGGCAGGAGGGAGCCTGATCATGACACGGTTTGTTTTTCTCTCCTGTGCCGCGTGCCTCGTGGCATGCTTCTTGGCCCCTGTGGGGTTGTCTGCGCAGATCGTCCAGGGGGTGCAGACGCCTCCTACCCAGGCCGAGAGGTCATCTCCCGGGGAGGAGTTGAACCTGGTCTTCGAACGGGAGGTCTTCGTCTATCCCCGGATGGAGCGAGGTGACCCTTTCCTGCCTCTCCTGAATCAGGATCTGACCGGTCCCCGGTTCGAGGAGATCGCCCTCATCGGGGTCATGCTCTCGCCCAATCCGGACCTCTCCGTGGCCGTCTTCGGACTCCGCGGCGGAGGCGGTCAGCAGGGGCAGGCCACCGCTCGAGCGTACAGGGTACGGCGGGGTGATCAACTTGGAAACGTGAGAATCCTGGAAATCCTCTTGACGCGCGTCATCGTCGCCGTGGACGAGTTCGGCGAGACGCAGCAACACATCATGGAACTGCAGCGACCTGGTCAAGGAGGCCTCTGATGACCTCGTTCCTTTCCCTAATGGCTGGTCTCCTGGTAGCGATGGGAGGCCCGGTCACGGGGCTGAGCATTCAGCCGGCCGCGGAGCGGACCGAGGTGGTCATCTCCATGGAGGGGCAGGCCGAGTTTAGAGACTTCACCATGGAGGGTCCGAACCGCCTGGTTCTGGATCTCATGGGTGCTCAGCACGCCCTCCCCCGGGACAACTACCTGGACATCCGGAGGGGCGGAGTCCGGTCCATCCGCACCAGCCAGTACTCGGAGGACATCGTCCGGGTGGTCATCGAGCTGGACGAGCTGGTAGGCTACCGGATCGTGCCCCGATCCGGCGAGCTCCGGGTGGTCCTGGAGAACGACGGGGGGAGCTTCGATCCGTGGAGCACCATGACGACGGCGGCGGAATCGGCGCCGGTACCGGAGGCTTCGACGGCTCCCGCTCCCGATGATCCGTCCGTCCTCCCGCTCCAGGAGGAAGCTCGGCGCATCAGCGTGAACTTCTTCAACGCCCCCCTCTCCGATGTCCTCTTCACCTTCGCCGAGTTCGCCGACCGCTCCATCGTGCCCGGAGCCGAGGCCGATGCCACGGTGACGGCCGAGATCCGGGACAAACCCTGGGACGTGGCCCTGGAGGCCGTCCTCTCGTCCCAGGGTCTGGTGGCCCGGGAGACGGAGCACGGCATCATCCTGGTGGACAACCTGGAGAACATCGCTCAGAGGGAAGCTTCCGAGCCCATGACCACCAGGACTTTCACCATCAACTTCGCCACGGCCACGGAGGTCCAGGAGGCGATCCGGGCCTTCCTGACCCAGGGCACCAACGAGCGGACCAGCGGCCAGATCGCCGTGAATCCGGCCACGAACACCATCATCGTCACCGACGTGGCGAGAGTCCTGGACCGGGTTGAGGCGCTCATCGAGCAGTTGGACCGGGAGACCCCGCAGGTGGCCATCAAGGCCAAGATCATCTTCATCAACCGCACCGATCTGAAGGACTTCGGCGTCACCTACGACCTGAAGGACTCGGAGGGGAACCAGCTCAACCTCCTCACCCCCGGAGCCATGGACCAGAACGGTGACGGGGTCATCAGCGGCCTGGAGGACCAGGTCGAAGTTGGAACGGACGTCATCGCCCTGGGAGGGAACTCGGTGGCGGCCCTGGGGAACGCCAGGAACCGGATCCCGACCCCGAACCTGACCCTGCTGTCCAGCCTCATGGTGGGGCGGCATACCCTCCTCAGCTTCGTGGAGGCGCTGGAGTCCATGAACCTGAGTGAGATCCAGGCCGAACCCTATGAGCAGGTGCTGGACAACCACACGGCCCGGATCCACGTGGGTGAGGAGACGCCCATCCGCGTCATCGACGCCCAGGCCGGGGCCACACAGGGGTCCATCCCCACGGCCCAGGTCGAGACCCGGGAGACGGGAATCATCCTGGAGGCGACCCCCCATGTGACGGACAATGGGAAGATTCTACTCCAGCTCATGGCCGAGCGCTCCGCAGCCATTCCGGCGGAGTCCGACGCAGGGTTCATCTTCCAGACGCAGAACGCAGAGACCCGGGTCCTGGTGGATGACGGTGAGACGGTGGTCATCGCCGGCCTCACGGTGACGGAGACCAGCGAGCTTCGGTCCGGAATCCCGCTCTTGATGCATATTCCCGTCATCGGGCGCTTTTTCCGCGTCACCCGACAGTCCACGATCCAGCGTGACCTCATGATTCTGGTTACCCCGACCATCGTCCGGGGCGACGGAAGCTAGGAAAGGGCCAGGGAGGAACCTGATGTCTCACGACATTCGCATCCGGCGGCGCCTGCACCCCCTCGCGGGGGGGCTGGTGGCCCTGGCGGCACTCACGTCCTGCGACGGCCAGAACGCCTTCGCACCGGGCGCCGGCACCACCGGAGACCAATCGGCACCGGTGGTGGTGATCCAGAAGCCCAGCGACCCCGCGGCGAGTCCCGTGGGAGATTCGGTCTACGTCAAGACCCGGATATCGGACAACATGGGCGTGGATTCCCTGGTTCTCTTCGGGATCAGCCTGCGGGGGGACCCGAACCTGGGCACGGAGACCACGGTGGTCCGCTACGAGCCCAAGTTGGTCCATTTCGAGACCGCCGTCACCGATACCATCGTCGAACGCTACCTGCTCGCCACCGGCGACAAGACCAGGGAGACCTCCACTCTCTTCGCGGTAGCCTACGACGGTCAGGGGAATGCGGCGTCGGATTCGGTCCGGATGACCATCGGGGGTCCCCGGGTGGAGTTCCTCACCATTGAAGAGGACATGCCCATCACCGTGGGCCGTCCCCTGAACCTGCAGCTCTTCGTGGCGGACCCGGAGAAGATCGTGGACCTCTCCGTGGATATCACCGGGGCGTTCCAGCGGGAGATCGAGTTCACCTTCGACACCCCGCCCGACACGGTGACCGTGGACACCCTGGTGCAGGTCCCCGCCGGCCTCACCGGCACCGTGGAGGTTACGGGCTTTGCCCGGAATGCTCTGGGCGTGGCCGGGCAGGACGGCCCCGTGACCCTCCAGCTCGTGACCCAGGAGGGCGGGGACGAGACACCGCCTCAGGTGTCCGTCTCGCCCTCGGCCAACGACCGGTTGGAGCTCACGGATCGCTTCAAGGTGGTCATGAACGCCGTGGACAACACGCAGGGCTCGGGTGTGGCAAAGATGGGCTTCACGGTGCTGGGAATCTCATCCCGTCGAAAGGACACGACCATCACGGTGGTGGACAGCGTCATGGCCGACCCGGTGGGCGGGAACCTCCGGGTCGATCTGACCTTCCTCCCCTTCAACGTGGACGAGCTGAATCTCCCCGATACCCTGGTGTACGAGATCACCGGGTGGGCCTACGACGGGGACGGGAACTGTGCCGCCGCCACGGTGGCCGACGCCCTCCTGAGCCAGCCTTGCGAAACGCTGGCCACGGGAGAAACGGTGGCCTCCACCCGCACCGGCATTCGCATGACCCGCACCATGGTGTCCGGGCGGACCGTGAGCCTCCCCAGGGGGGGGACCATCAAGGACGCCGCCGTGGACACCATGCCCGGCCGACGGAACCTCCTCCTTTCCAACTTCGACCGGAACCGGATCGAGGTCTTGCCCCTCGACCTGGATTCGGATTCGGTGGTAGCCATCGGGGTGGGCGCGGAGCCCTGGGGCATGACCACCGACCTCACGGGGGACACCCTCCTGGTGGCCAACTCCGGGGGTGTGAACATCTCCAAGGTCGATCTCACGGCCGATCCCATGAGGGAGATCGATCAGGAGCGCTTCTTCGCCCCCGACGCCGTCATCTTCGACCTGAACCTGGAGGAGGGGGACGCGGGCTTCGCCTTCCAGGTCTACGAGTATCCCCAGCCGGCCTCGCCGTCCTTTGCCGACCGGCCCCAGTACATCGCGGTGGACTCCTTCAACAACTACATCTTCTCCACCCGGACCACCTCGGTGGGGGACATCGGGACGGCCCGGAAGGCCTACTTCCCCGACGGCGCCGAGCGCACCGAGGTGAAGCTCTTCGTGGAGCACGGCCGGAACGCTCCCGCCGACGACTGGTGGGCCATGGCCCACATCGACAGCATCGGGGCCGGGTTCGTGTTGGTCACCACCCAGTCGGGATTCCAGTTCTATTCTCCCCAGCTCACCATCTACGACCACGAGCCGGGATTCCCCTCCCAGGTCATCCAGGCCTCGGCCAACCTCAACGAAGACGGCCTGAACGCCGTGGAATCGGCGGTGGGGAGGGTGGCGGCTGCCGGGTCGGACATCTTCGTGGATCCCGGGGCCATCTGGAACATCCCCAACTTCGGGTTCAGCGACGAGACCTTCGTGACGGCCTCCGGGGACGCAGGGTGGGTCCTCATCGGTGAGGGCGGGACCTCCCCCACCGGCCGGGTCATGATGTACCGGGCCAGCCAGAGGGATACCACCGACCTCTCCGCCACCCTCAGGGTCTGGGACGAGGTCATCAACGCCGCCGACGTGGTCCGGGGCATCGGCCTCAATTACGACGGCACCCTGGGTGTGGCCCGGGGCCTGAGCGCCTACTTCTTCGACCAGGAGCTTCAGCTCAATGGTCGTGTGGAGCTGCCGGGGAGCGGCGGGGGCGCCGGCGCGGCGCTACACCCCCTCCACGCCGACCAGCGCACCCTGGAGAACTTCGACGGTGAGTACCGTCCCGACACCCACATCGCCTTCGTGGGGACGTCGGAGGGGACCATCGACATCATCGACACCTTCAAGTTCACCCGCATCGGGCAGATCACCCTCCGGGACGTCATCACGGGGCCCCTTCGGGCCATCCTTCCCTTCGAGGAGGACAACACCGGGCTGACCTGTCCCACCATTCCTGTGGAGGATCAGGTCGGGAACACCATCGGGCGAACTGTGCAGCTCTACAGCGGCGGGGACTTTACCCAGCCCCTGGGTGTGGGCCAGACCACCGACGAGTCCTGCATCGTGGTGAAGCTCTTCGGAATCACCTCCGCCGGCGGCGTCGTGGTGGTTCCGGTCCGCAAGACGGACATCTTCAAGTACCATCCGAACCGGCGGTAGGAAGCCGGATCGGAGGGTTCCACGGCCTCCGGCACAACGGCGCCCCCGGCGATTCGTCGCCCGGGGGCGCCTCTTCGTTCCCCTTTGACGCGGAAGCGGGATGCCCTATCCTTGGGGCGCTCCCGTTCGCGGTCACACCCGCTTCGTTTCCAACGCCAACCGTCGAGAGCCCGGAGATGAGCCTGAAACATCTCTCGTTCAGAACCGCAGGAGAGTCCCACGGGAAGGGTCTGGTGGCCCTCCTGGAGGGGATTCCCGCCGGATTGGCGCTTTCGGTGCCCCGGGACGTGGATCCGGAGTTGAAGCGCCGTCAGCAGGGGTACGGCCGGGGCCGGCGCATGAAGATCGAGTCGGACCGGGCCGAGCTCATGAGCGGGGTCAGGTTGGGCGAGACGCTGGGTTCCCCCCTGGCCATGCTCATCCGGAACCGGGACTGGGAGAACTGGGAGAAGGCCATGGCCCACGAGGCCCCGGATCCCGAGGAGAATCCCAAGGCTCTTCGGCCCATGTACCTGCCCCGACCGGGGCATGCCGACCTGGTGGGGGTGTTCAAGTACGACCGGAGGGACACCCGGGACGTCCTGGAGCGTGCCAGCGCCCGGGAGACGGCGGCCCGGGTGGCCTGCGGGGCGGTGGCCAAGCGACTTCTCATGGACTTCGGCATCAGAGTCGAGAGCCACGTTCTCTCCATCGGAGGAATCGAGAGCACCCTCCTCGAGGACTTTCCCGAAGATCTGAACGCCGCCGCCGACGCCTCCCCCGTGCGGGCCCTCGATGCCGAGGCGGCCGAGCGAATGATGGAGGCCATCGACGTGGCCAAGGAGGAGGGAGACACCCTGGGCGGCGTCTTCGAAGTGGTTGTCCGGGGAGCCCCCGTGGGGCTGGGGAGCCACGTGAGTTGGGACCGGAAGCTGGACGGGCGCCTGGCCCAGGCGCTCCTCTCCATCCAGGCGGTAAAGGGAGTGGAGGTGGGAGAGGCTTTTCTGGCCGCCTACCGGCCGGGCTCCCGGGTCCATGACGCCATCGTTCCCTCCCCCGACCGACCCCGAACCGGAGGCCTGGGGCGGGCCTCGAACCGGGCGGGGGGACTGGAGGGCGGAGTGACCACCGGAGAGCCCCTCCGGGTCCGGGGGGCCATGAAGCCCATCTCCACCCTTCGGAAGCCTCTGGACAGCGTGGACCTTCGCAGCGGGGAGCCGGCCCGGGCCGCCGTGGAGCGGAGCGACGTCTGCGCGGTGCCCGCCGCCGCCGTCATCGGGGAGGCCATGGTCGCGCTGGTGGTGGCCGACGCGTTCCTGGAGAAGTTCGGGGGGGATTCGGTGGGGGAGATACGACGGCACTTCGAGGGATACCTGGCCCACCTGGCAGAACGAGGCTTCGGAACACGGTGAAGGATGAAGGGCGCCACAGCCCCTCCAGGATCCTCCTCGTGGGATTCATGGGGAGCGGGAAGAGCGGGGTCGGCGCAAGGCTGGCCCGGGAGCTCGGGTGGGCCTTTCTGGACTTCGACGAGGAGATCGTCCTCCGGGAGGGCCTTCCCATTCCGGAGATCTTCCGTCAGCATGGTGAGGAGCATTTTCGGGAAGTGGAGGAGGTGGTGGGAGAGGATCTCCTGAGGTTGGAGCGCGTCGTTCTCGCATCGGGAGGAGGGTGGCCGGCCAGGCCCGGCCGGATGGAGTCCCTCCCGGGAGGAACCCTCTCGGTCTGGCTGAAGGTGTCTGCGCCGGAGGCCGTGAGGCGGGCCCGCTCGGAGGGCACGGGTCGACCCCTCCTGGAGGTGGACGACCCCCTGGCCCGGGCCGAGACCCTCCTTAAGGAGAGGGAGGGCTACTACGAGAAGGCTCATGCGGACGTGGATACGTCGGGGCTGGGAGTGGAGGACGTGACCCGGCGGATCGTGAACATCATGAACCAGAAGGGACGGTGAAGCCACCGTCCCCCAATTCGGTGGTGCGAGGGGTATGGCAAAGGGAAAGAAGGGAAAACGGCTGGTCATCGTCGAGTCTCCGGCCAAGGCCCGGACCATCGACCGCTACCTGGACTCCAGCTACGAGGTGGCGGCATCGGTGGGGCACGTCCGGGATCTCCCGGCCAAGGAGCTGGGAGTGGACGTGGACAAGGGGTTCGAGCCCAAGTACGTGACCATCCGGGGCAAGGGGAAGGTCCTCCAGGAGCTCAAGCGGAAGGCGAAAGCCGCGGAAGGGGTGATCCTGGCCACGGACCCCGACCGGGAGGGGGAGGCCATCGCCTACCACGTGGCGGACCAGTTGGGCCTGGGCTCCGACCCCGATCGCTTCAGGCGTGTGACCTTCCACGAGATCACGAAGGATGCCGTGCAGAGGGCCCTGGAGCACCCCGCGGCCCTGGACATGGAGAAGGTGGAGGCCCAGCAGGCCCGCCGGATCCTGGACCGCCTGGTGGGCTACCAGGTGAGCCCCTTCCTCTGGAAGCCCATCCGCCCGGGGCTCTCTGCGGGGCGGGTCCAGACCGTGGCCCTGCGCCTGATCTGTGAAAGGGAAGACGAGATCGCGGCCTTCGAGGCCGACGAGTACTGGTCCATCGTCGCCCTCCTGGACAAGGACGACCAGGACTTCGAAGCCAAGCTCCACAAGATCGACGGAAAGGCCTTCAAGCTCTCCTCCGAGGCCGACGCGACGGGCGTGCTCACGGACCTGGGCTCCCAGCCCGTCTTCCGCGTCACGGAGGTGAAGAGGAGGGAGCGCAGGAAGAACCCCTTCCCGCCCTTCACCACCTCGACCCTCCAGCAGGAGGCGTCCAAGGGCCTTCGCTTCTCCGCCCGGCGTACCATGTCCCTGGCCCAGCGGCTCTACGAGGGGGTGGAGATGGGAGCCCGGGGATCCGGAGGCCTCATCACCTACATGAGGACCGACTCCACCCGGGTGTCCAAGGGGGCCGTGACCCAGGCGAGGAAGTGGATCGAGGGGGAAATGGGCAAGAAGTACCTGGCCTCCTCCCCCCGGCTCTTCGCCGGCAAGCAGCAGAAAGGTGCCCAGGAAGCCCACGAGGCCATCCGGCCCACGAATCCCATGCTCCATCCCTCCGAGGCCCAGCGGTTCCTCGGTCCCGACGAGGCCAGGCTCTACGAACTCATCTGGCTGCGGTTCGTGGCCAGCCAGATGGCGCCGGCCGTGTACGACACCACCACGGCCGACTTCGACCTGGAGGGAAAGAGCGGGAGACACTATCTCTTCCGGTCCACGGGCTCGGTGGTGAAGTTCCGGGGCTTCACCCGGTTGTACCTGGACAACGCCGAGGCGGGAGACCACCGGCGCCTGGACGACATGGAGCCCCTCCCCGAGCTGCACGAGGGGGACGAGAGCCGCCTGAAGGAGCTCCAGCCCAACCAGCACTTCACCCAGCCCCCGCCCAGGTTCAGCGAAGCCAGCCTGGTGCGTGAGCTGGAGAAGCTGGGGATCGGCCGGCCCTCCACCTATGCACAGATCATCTCCACCATCCGGGACCGGGGCTACGTGGACGTGGAGAAGGGGCGCTTTGCCCCGACGCCCCTGGGCGACACCGTGGCCAAGCTCCTGGTTCGCGTCTTCCCCGACATCTTCGATGTGGCCTTCACCAGCCGCATGGAGGGGGAGCTGGACCGGGTGGAGGAGGGGGACGTCCGCTGGAGGGAACTCCTCGAGGAGTTCTACCCGCCCTTCCGGGCCCAGCTCGAAAAGGGCAAGGAGGAGTCCGACGAGATCGTGAAGGAGATCCTGGCCGCCGAAGGTGAGACCTGCGAGAAGTGCGGCCGGCCCATGATCGTGAAGTGGAACAGGTTCGGCCGCTTCCTGGGGTGCTCGGGCTATCCGGAGTGCCAATCCACCCGCCCCCTGGACGCCCCCGAAGTGCAGGAGCGGATGCTCGGAGAGGATCCGGACACGGGGCTTCCCGTCATGGCCAAGGTGGGACCCTACGGCCCGTACGTTCAGCTCGGAGAAGGAAGCGGGAAGGAGAAGCCCAAGCGGATGAGCCTGCCCGAGGGTATGGAGCTGGAGGAGGTCAGCCTCAACTACGCCCTCCTCCTCCTCTCCCTTCCCCGGTCCCTGGGCAAGGATCCCAAGACGGGCAAAGAGGTCTCGGTGGGTATCGGCCGCTACGGGCCCTACGTGCACCGGGGAGGGACGTACCGGAACCTGAAGACGCCGGCGCTTCTCTTCGAGATGGAGCTGGGCGAGGCGCTGAAGCTCCTGGAGACCAAACCGGGAAGGGCCGTGTTGAAGGAGATGGGTCCCCACCCCGAGAGCGGAAAGGACCTGAAGGTCCTGGACGGGCGCTACGGGCCCTACGTGACCGACGGTAAGCTGAACGCCAGCCTCCCCAAGGGCGTGGATCCCAAGGAGCTCAACATGGACGAGGCGGTGGAGCTCATGGCCAAGGCCAGGGCTCGAAAGGCCAAGAAGAAGGGCAGACGAGGAGGAGGTCGCAAGAAGGGCGGCGGCAAGAAGGAGTGAGGGAGGGATGGCCGCGTCTGAGATCATTCACGTCGTAGGGGGCGGACTCGCCGGGTGCGAGGCCGCGCTGGCTCTTGCCGGGCGGGGTCATTCGGTTCGGCTGGTGGAGATGAGGCCGGTGCGCCCCACGCCGGCCCACCGGACGGACCGTCTGGGGGAGCTGGTCTGCACCAACTCCTTCAAGAGCCTCGATCCTGCCAACGCCCACGGTCAGCTCAAGCGGGAGATGGAGGTCCTGGACTCCCTCCTTCTGCGGGTGGCCGCCGAGGCCCGTGTCCCGGCCGGGTCGGCGCTGGCGGTGGACCGGGAGATCTTCTCCGGGGGAATGACCGACGCGGTCACGGCCCATCCCAGGGTGGAGGTGGTGAGGGAGGAATGCACGGAGCTGCCCGAAGTGCCGGCCATCCTGGCCACGGGACCCCTCACCTCCGACAGGCTCTCCCTGGCCATCCGGGACCGTCTGGGAGAGGAGTCACTGGCCTTCTTCGATGCCATCGCCCCCATCGTCCACGGGGACTCCCTGGACCGGGAGGTGGTGTTCCGGGCGGGACGCTTCGGGGAGGACTCGGACTACCTGAACTGTCCCATGAACGAGGAAGAGTACGCGACCTTCCTGGAGGCCCTGACGGAGGCCGACCTGCATCGGGGTCACGAGTTCGACCAGGTGCCCTACTTCGAGGGATGCTTGCCCATCGAGGTCATGGCCTCCCGGGGTCGTGACACCCTCCGCTTCGGGCCCATGAAGCCCATCGGCCTGGAGGATCCCCGCACCGGAGAGCAGCCCCACGCCGTGGTTCAGCTCCGCCGGGAGGACCGGGGAGGCCAGATGTGGAATCTGGTGGGGTTTCAGACCCGCATGAAGATCGGGGAGCAGGGGCGGGTCTTCAGAACGATCCCCGGCCTGGCCGATGCCGAGTTCCTCCGCTGGGGCTCCATCCACCGGAACAGCTACCTGAACTTCCCCGAGCACCTCACCCCCTGGGGCTCCCTCCGGGACCGGCACGACCTCCTCTTCGCCGGCCAGATCACCGGCGTTGAGGGGTACACCGAGTCCGCCGCTGGCGGCCTCCTGGCCGCGGTGAACCTCCACAGGATTCTCTCGGGTGAGGAGCCGGCCCTCCCGCCCCCCACCACCATGTTGGGCGGGCTCTATCGGTATCTCGGGAACTCGGAACCCAAGCACTTCCAGCCCATGAACTCCAACTGGGGTCTGGTGGATCCCCTGCCCGGGCGCATCCGGCAGAAGCGAAAGAAGAGGGAGGCCATGGCCCGGCGAGCCCAGGAGGACTTCGAGGCCTGGGCCCGGGAGGTGACAGGATGACGGCCGGGGCCGTGGAGGAGTACCTCCGGATCCTCACCCATCAGCGACAACTCTCCGAGCACACGGTGGCGGCGTACCGCCGGGACCTCCGGGACCTGGAGACCTTTCTCACGGACTACCTGGGAACGCCTGAGTGGAGGTGGGAGGGTGTGGATCGACTGACCCTCCGGAGCTTCATGGGGTGGTGCCTGAGAAGGGGGCTTTCCCGGCGCACCATCGCTCGAAAGCTCTCGGCCGTCCGGGGCTTCTTTCGCTTCCTCCACCAGGAGGACCGACTCCCCACCAATCCGGCCAAGGCCGTCCGTGCTCCCCGGATGGAAAAGCGACTCCCGGGCCACCTCACCCGATCCGACATGGAGGGCCTCTTTCGCCTGGCGGAAGCCAGGGCCGCGGAGAACACGCTACAGGGCGCCCGGAACCTGGTCGTCCTGGAGCTTCTCTACGGGAGCGGACTCCGGCTCTCCGAGCTCTACCGGCTGGATCTGGCCGACCTGGACCGGAGAGGGGGTCAGGTAAAGGTGATGGGGAAGGGGGGCAAGGAGCGGATCGTGCCCCTGACCGAAAAGAGCGTGAAGGCCCTGGAGCGATACGAGCCCAGACGCCGGGAGGCCCTGGCCGGGGGGGAGGGTGAGGGAGACCCCCGGGCCCTTTTCGTGAACAACAGAGGCGGACGCCTCTCCCGGCGCTCCATCCAGAGGGTGGTCCGGGGGCTCCTGGAGAAGGCCGCCGACGACCAGGGCCTCAGCGTCCACTCCCTCAGGCACTCCTTCGCCACCCACCTCCTGGACGCCGGGGCCGACCTCATGGCCGTGAAGGAGCTTCTGGGCCACGTCTCCCTCTCCACGACCCAGATCTACACCCACACCTCCAAGGAGCGCCTGAAGAGGGTCTACCGGGACGCCCACCCCCGTTCATGAGCGGGGGCGAGGGAACGCGACGGGACGAGCTTGCCGAACCTCGCAGGCCGAACCGGCCGGCTCCACCTGCCGGTCTGGTCCCGCCCACCCCCTCGGACCGGGCCCGACCCTTCGTTAGCTTCATGGATATGGACGCAAATGAACGAACCCGAGGAGATCCGATGACCATGTCCGAGATGCGAGCCACCACCGTCCTGGCCGTGCGTAAGGACGGGAGGATTGCCGTGGGGGGAGATGGGCAGGTGACCCTGGGGGACACCATCGTGAAGGCCACGGCCCAGAAGGTTCGTACCCTGAAAGACGGGAAGATCCTGGCCGGCTTCGCCGGAGCCGTGGCCGATGCCTTCGCCCTCTTCGAGAAGCTGGAGGAGAAGCTGGAGCGGTACCCCGGCAACCTCACCCGGGCCTGCGTGGAGCTGGCCAAGGAGTGGAGGACGGACCGGTACCTGAGGAGGCTGAACGCCCTCCTGGTGGTGGCCGACGAGGAGGGCATCTACCTGGTGAGCGGGGAGGGAAACGTCATCGAGCCCGACGACGAGATCGTGGCCATCGGCTCCGGGGGTTCCTTCGCCCTGGCGGCGGCCCGGGCCCTCAAGGCCCACTCGGAGCTCTCGGCTCCCGAGATCGTGAAGGAGGCCCTCACCCTCGCCGGGGAGATCTGCATCTACACCAACGGCGAGATCACCGTGCTCGAGCTGGAAGGGGAGTGAAGGACCTGACCCCTTCCCGAGTGGGACGAGACCAATGACCGAACATGAAACGACCTCCCCTGCGGAACCCGGGGACGCATCTCTGACCGGCTCACCCGAGTCCGGGCTCGACGATTCCCCGGACTGGGAGCTCACGCCCCGTCAGATCGTCAGGGAGCTGGACAAATACATCGTGGGGCAGGACGAAGCCAAGAAGTCGGTGGCCATCGCTCTGCGGAACCGCTGGCGCCGCCAGAAGGTGGAGGACGAGCTCCGGGAGGAGATCCTCCCCAACAACCTCATCCTCATCGGTCCCACCGGCGTGGGAAAGACCGAGATCTCCAGGCGGCTGGCCCGCCTGGCCGGTGCCCCTTTCGTGAAGGTGGAGGCTTCCAAGTTCACCGAGGTCGGATACGTGGGCCGGGACGTGGAGTCCATGATCCGGGACCTGGTGGACACGGCCGTGAACATGATCCGGGCCGAGCGGGAGGATGAGGTGGAGGACGAGGCGGCACGCCGGGTCGAGGATCGACTTCTGGATATGCTCCTTCCCATGACGTCCAGGCCCGAGCCGGAGCCCGAGGCGGAGGAGGTCCCGGAAGGACCGGACCGCGCCAACGTCTTCGTTGCGGGTCCCCGGGGCGTCCGGCCCGCGGAGTCGGGGGCCGAGGAGGAGGAAGAGCTGGCCCCCACGGACCGCAGAGCCCGGACCCGGGAGAAGCTCCGCAAGCTCCTGCAGGACGGAAAGCTCGAGGAGCGGGAAGTGGAGGTGGAGGTTTCCCAGAGCCCCAACATCGAGGGGATGATGATCCCCATGGGCGGCATGGAGGGGATGGACCACAACTTCTCCGAGATGCTCCAGGACATGCTCCCCAAGCGCACCAAGCAACGAACCGTCACGGTGGCGGAGGCCCGGCGGATCTTCCTGCAGGAGGAGCTGGACCGCCTGGTGGACATGGACGAGGTCATCAACGAGGCCATGGACCGGGCCGAGGATTCGGGGATCATCTTTCTGGACGAGATCGACAAGATCGCCGGGGAGCGGGGCGGTGCAGGCCCGGACGTGAGCAGGGAAGGGGTCCAGCGGGATCTGTTGCCCATCGTGGAGGGATCCAACGTCCAGACCAAGTACGGCCTGGTCCGGACGGATCACATGCTCTTCATCGCCGCCGGGGCCTTCCACGTCGCCAAGCCCAGCGATCTCATCCCCGAGCTGCAGGGCCGTTTTCCCATCCGGGTGGAGCTCCAGAGCCTGGGCGAGGAGGAGTTCGTCCGGATCCTCCGGGAGCCCAAGAACGCTCTCCTGCACCAGTACCGGGCCCTGGTGGAGGCCGATGGGGCGACCCTGGAGTTCGCCGAGGAGAGCGTCGTGGAGGTGGCACGCATCGCCACCCAGCTCAACGAGCGCATGGAGAACATCGGCGCCCGCCGCCTCCAGACCGTTCTGACCACGGTCCTGGAAGATGTCCTCTTCGAGTTGCCCGAGGAGGGTCGGGAGACCATCACCGTGGACCTTCCCTTCGTTCGGGACCGCCTGAGCCGCATCATGGAAGACGAGGACCTGCGGCGTTACATCCTCTGAGGCCGGCGCCCGCCGCCCGAGGCCGGCGAGTCCATCTCCGCTTCCGCCCCGAAAGGCCCCGGGAAACGGGGGCTTTTGCCTGCGGTCCTGCCGAAACGGCATGCTCCGGCACGCTCCGCCTTTCCCCCCGGGGTGCCTCCATGGTACTTTTTTGGACTCGGCGTCTCCCGCGGGGTGGAGGCGCTCCTGAACCCAGAAACCGAGAACAACCCGCCATGCCGACACGTCATTTCCTGGACATCACCGATTACAGCCGCGACGACATCCTTCACTTTCTCGCCCTGGCCCGACGCCTGAAGAGCGGTGAGGTGGAAGGATCGCCCCTGGCCGGGAAGAGCCTGGCCATGATCTTCTACAAGAGCTCTACCCGGACCCGGGTTTCCTTCGAGGTGGGGATGACTCAGCTCGGCGGCCACGCCCTCTTCATCGCCTCCCAGACCTCCCAGATGGGGCGGGGAGAACCCATCTCCGATACGGCCAAGGTCCTCAGCCGGTACGTGGACGGCATCATGATCCGGACCTTCGACCACGAGGAGGTGAAGGCGCTGGCCTCCCATGCCACGATTCCCGTCATCAACGGTCTCACGGACCTCCTCCATCCCTGCCAGCTCATGGCCGACCTGCAGACGGTTCAGGAGGAGTTCGGGGAGGAGCTGGAGGGAACCGGCGTGGCCTGGCTGGGGGACGGCAACAACATGGCCAACTCCTGGCTCAACGCCGCGGCGGTTCTGGGCCTGGACCTGCGGGTGGCCGTGCCCGAGGGCTTCGATCCCGATCCCGCCATCCTGGAGCGGGCCCGGTCGGCCACCTCCGTGACCCTTACCCGGGATCCCGCGGAAGCCGTGGAGGGAGTGCGGGTCGTGACCACCGATACCTGGGTCTCCATGGGCCAGGAGGAGGAGGCAAAGGACAGGATCCGGACCTTCGAGCCCTTCCAGGTGACCGAAGATCTCATGGCCGGCGCAGCCGGCGACGCCATCTTCCTGCACTGCCTTCCGGCCTACAGGGGCAAGGAGGTGGCAGCGGATGTCATCGACGGGCCCCGCTCCCGGGTCTGGGACGAGGCCGAAAACCGACTCCACGCCCAGAAGGCCATCATGACGGAGCTCATGGGCTGAGAAACCGAAGGGGAAGGGCGGACCGGTGGCGCCCGCCGGTCCGCTTACCCCCGGGAACACAGAGCCAGGACTTGCAAACGTTGAAAGGAAGCACTCATGGGTGATTCCCTGAAGAAAACCCCCCTCCACGAGGCCCATGTGGCCGCCGGGGGGAAGTTGGTGCCCTTCGCCGGCTACGAGATGGCCGTCCAGTACCCCACCGGAATCAAAGCCGAGCACCAGGCGGTGAGGACGGCAGCCGGGCTCTTCGACGTCTGTCACATGGGAGAGTTCATCGTGCGGGGGCCGGAGGCCCTGGACCTGATCCAGAAAATCGCCGTGAACGATGCGTCGAAGCTGGACGTGTGGCAGGCCCAGTATTCGGCCATGTGCCTGGAGAACGGGGGGATCATCGACGATCTCCTCATCTACCGGGGACCGGACCATTTCATGCTGGTGGTGAACGCCTCCAACAAGGAGAAGGACCTGGACTGGGTCCTCCGGCACGCCGAGGACTTCGATGTGGAGGTGGAGGACCGGACCGACGAGACGGCCCTCCTGGCCATACAGGGGCCGAAAGCGGCGGACATCGTCCGGAAGCTCACCGACACCGACCTGGACGAGATCGGCTACTACCGGTTCAGGCTGGGCGAGGTGGCCGGAATCGGCGGGGTGATCGCCCGGACCGGCTACACCGGGGAGGATGGGTTCGAGCTCTACATACCGGCCGAGGATGCCATGAAGCTCTGGGACGCCCTCATGGAGGCCGGTTCATCGGAGGGATTGATTCCCACGGGGCTGGGATGCCGGGACTCCCTCCGCCTGGAGATGGGCTACGCCCTTTACGGGAACGACCTGGACGAGGAGCACACCCCCCTGGAGTCGAGCCTGGGATGGATCACCAAGCTGGACAAAGGCGACTTCATCGGCCGGGATGTCCTGGCCAGGCAGAAGGAGGAGGGGGTGACCCGTCGCCTGGTGGGGATGAAGCTCACCGAGCGGGGGTTTCCCCGGCACGGCTATCCTGTGGTGGCCGACGGGGAGGACGTGGGAGAGGTCACCAGCGGCGTGGTGGGCCCCTCCCTGGGCTATGGCGTGGCCATGGGGTACGTCCCCACCGAGCTGTCGAAGAAGGGGACGGAGGTGGGCGTGAGGATTCGGGACAAGGTGATCCCCGCCGTGGTCCAGCGGCCTCCCTTCTACACTGAGGGGTCCATCAAGCGGTGACGCAGGATCCGGTGCAGCCCCTCCGGGTGGGCGTCCTTACCGTGAGCGACGCCTGCTCCCGGGGGGAGCGGGAGGACGAGAGCGGGAAGGTCCTGGAGGTGTGGTGTGGTCACCAGGGGCACCGGGTGGCCCGACGCGCCACGGCTTCCGACGATGTGGACGCCATCGTGCCCGTCCTTCTGGAGTGGTCCGATTCCGGCGAGGTGGATGTGATTCTCACCACGGGGGGAACAGGGTTCGGCCCCCGGGACGTCACCCCGGAAGCCACCCTGACCGTCCTGGAGCGCCAGGCACCGGGGGTGGCCGACGCCGTGCGCAGACGAGGGGAGGGGGCTACACCCTACGCCGCGCTCTCCCGGGGGGTGGCCGGTTCCAGGGGCAGGGTGTTCCTGGCTAATCTCCCCGGGAGCAGTGGAGGTGTGAGGGACGGGCTGGAGGCTCTGGGGCCCCTCCTGCCTCATGTGGCGGGTCTTTTGAGGGACTCGAATACACCTCACGAGCAGAGCTGACATGCCTGATTCCCATGGCACGGTCCTGATCTCCACCCACGACCTGAAGGTGGCCGGAGCCCTCCGGGAGGCCTTCCGTGAGGCAGGGTACGCTGTGGAGCTGGTCACCCCCGAAGAGGACCTTTCCGGGGTCCGGGAGCCCCGTCTCTTCATCCTCACCGGCGGCCTGAAGAACGAGTCCGCCGCCACCCAGGCCAGACAGGCCCGGGAGTCGGGGCACATTCCCGTCTTCGGGGTGGCTCGGGAGGGGGAGGAGGGCATCCGTCAGGCCGCCCGGGCCCTGGATCTGCAAGAGGTCTTTCCCCATCCCGCCGACGCCCGGGAGATCCTCCTCCTGGGCCGGACCCTCATGGAGCGTCAACGGCTCCAGGAGATCACCGGGATCGTGGGAGAAACCGATGCCATCCGGGAGGCACTGGAGCGGGTGGTGCAGTTCGCGCCGGTCCAGGCCACGGTCCTCGTCACCGGGGAGTCGGGCACGGGAAAGGAGCTCGTAGCCCGGGGCATCCACGCCCTTTCGCCGCGGCGACACCAGTCCTTCATCCCGGTGAATGTGGCGGCCCTCTCCGACACCCTCCTGGAGAGCGAGCTCTTCGGTCACGAGAAGGGGGCGTTCACCGGCGCCATCGATTCCCGCAGGGGGCTCTTCGAGCTGGCCCAGGGGGGGACCATCTTCCTGGACGAGATCGGGGAGATGCCCCTCTCCACCCAGACCAAGCTGCTCCGGGTCCTCGAGGAGCGGGAGTTCTTCAGGGTGGGGGGTGAGAAACGTATCAGGGTGGACGTCCGGGTCATCGCCGCTACCAATCAGGCCCTTCGCCAACTCGTGGAGGTGGGGGAATTCAGGAGGGATCTCTACTTTCGCCTGAACGTGCTGAACATCGAGCTTCCGCCTCTGCGGGAGCGGGAGGAGGACATCCCCCTCCTGGTAAAGGAGTTCATCCGGGAGGCCAGCGAGCGCCACGACAGGGCCTTCATGGGGATCAGCGACGAGGCCATGAAGATCCTGAAGGAGCACAGTTGGCCCGGGAACGTCCGGGAGCTCCGGAACCTGGTGGAGAGCATGGTGGTCCTGGCGCCGGGCCGCCGCATCGAGGCCAAGGACATCCCCGACGAGGTCCGGTACCCCCGGAGCCGGGGCCTGCTTCCCGCCCCCGTCCTGCCCAGACCCTTCCCCGAGCCCGGGGCTGCCAAGGAGCGGGAGGACGAGGGGACCCTCCGGCCCGAGCTGGAGTTCGTTTTCCGGACCCTGGTGAGCCTCCGCATGGATCTGGACGATCTTCGACGGGACTTCGAGCGCTACAAGGAGGACGAGCTGCCCGCGGGGCGGGAGGTGAGCCTTCTGCCTTCCAATGCGTCCGAACCCGACCGGCTCTCGCAGGAAGTCTTCCCCCGGCCCCCGTCCGAGGCCGCAGCGGAAGACGGGCTCGAGCCCCCCGGCTCCGAGCCGTCCCCCGAGGAGGAGGGCGTCGTAATCTACCGCCCGGGGATGACCATGGACGAGATGGAGGAGGAGGCCATCCGGGCGGCGCTGGCCGAGGTGAGCGGGAACCGGCGGCAGGCCGCCGGGCAGCTCGGAATCGGCGAGCGGACCCTCTACCGGAAGATCAAGAAGTTCGGTCTGGACGAGGATACGTAGGAACGGGAACGTCCAGGAGGAAGAGCGGCGGTCCGGCCGGGACTACTCCGCCCCGCCTCCCACCCCCCTGGCCCGAGCCCGGGCCTTTGCCGCCTCGGATTGCAGGAGGGGCAGAACCTGGTCCCTCCAGCGGTCGTTCCTCAGCTCCTGGTACTCCACGGCCAGATCCGTCTCCAGGTCGATGCTCCCCTCGAAGGCGTAGACGGCCATGTAGGTTTCCTGCTGCGCCAGGCGCTGGGTTCCCCAGGACGGCGTCATGGGTGCGATGCCCACCGGCCGGAACCGGAGGCTACGGTTCACCAGGAGGATCTCCTCGGGCTCGAAGGTGACGTCGGGCTGGTAGCTGAAGAGGCTCACCAGGAAGAGGCTCGGGTTCAGGGCGAAGGAGCTTCGGGCGGCTCGTTCGCCGTGGGTCTCGGCCAGTCCGTGGAGGCGGGCGTAGGTGTCCGGGGCCGTGAGGCGGATGACCCACTCGGCCAGGGGGGTCACCTTGATGAGCAGGTGCCCCGGCTGGAGCCGCAGGGTGATGGCGTCCTGGGTGAGAGTCCCGTGTCCCGGGGGCACGAGGAGGGTGGCCTCACCCTGATCGGCCGCCGGGACATCCCCCCCTTCCGGGGGTGGCGGCCCTCCGCCGGCGCAGGCCGCAGCCAGGAGGGAGACGAGGAGGATGGTGTTGGTGCCGGTCTTTATGGTCCCGGTCTTCATGGTGTCGCGAGGAGGTCGTCGAGGGCATCCAGGAGGGGGGGCTTCCCCTCCCCCGTCTTGGACGAAAAGGGGAGGAGCTGCTCCCGGTCAAGGCCCAAAGACTCGGCGGCTTCCTTCACCGTCTTCTCCCGCTTACCCTTTCCCACCTTGTCGATCTTGGTCAACACCACCAGGGCGGGGAGGGTGAGCTGGGCCAGGAATTCCATCATCTGGAGGTCCAGCTTGGTGGGCGGGTGGCGGGCGTCCACGAGGTGGACCACGCCCAGGAGGTCGTCGCCGCCTCCTCCGCCCAGGTACCACTCCACCAGTCGCTTCCAGTTGTCCTTGACCTTCCCGGGTGCGTTGGCGTACCCGAAGCCCGGAAGATCCACCAGGAAGAATGCCTCGTTCACCCTGTAGAAGTTCAACGTCTGGGTCTTTCCGGGCTTGGAGGAGACGTGGGCGATCTTCTTCCTGGTCCTCCCCAGCAGAACGTTGATGAGGGAGGACTTGCCCACGTTGGACCGCCCCGAGAAGGCCACCTGGGGAAGGTCTCCGGGGAGCTTTCCCCCCGAAGTGGCCACCGCCCCGGCGAACTCCACCGACTTGATGATCATTGGGAAAGTTGGATCCCCGAGTCCTGCGTCCCCTCGAGGATCTCGTTGGCGGAGGAGTCCAGACGGGCCGACGGCACCGTGACCAGGGCGGCTTCGAGGACCTGGTCCATGGTCTTCACCTGAACGAAATCCAGGCCCTCCAGGACCTCGGCGGGAAGGCGCTCCAGGTCCCCGGCGTTACTGGCGGGAAGGACCACCCGGGAAATGATGCCCTGATGGGCGGCCACGGCCTTCTCCTTGATGCCCCCCACCCCCAGGACCCTCCCCCGGAGGGTGATTTCTCCGGTCATGGCCACGTCGGCGCGGGTGGGGATGTCGGTGAGGGCGCTGATGAGGGCCACCGCGATGGTGATCCCCGCCGAAGGGCCGTCCTTGGGCGTGGCGCCTTCGGGGATGTGGATGTGGATGTCCACCTCCTGGTGGAACTGGGGAGCCAGCCCCAGGAGGCGGGCCCGGGAGCGGGCGTAGGTGAGGGCGGCGAAGGCCGATTCCTTCATGACCTCTCCCAGCGTGCCCGTGAGCTGAATCTTGCCCGATCCGGGGACCACCGCCACCTCCACGTCCAGGATCTCCCCACCGGCTGCGGTCCACGCCAGCCCGTTGGCGATCCCGGCCCTGGCCTTTCCCTCCTCCCGGGGCTCGGGGGTGTAGGGGGGTGGTCCCAGGAGCTCTCTCACGTCCTCGGCCCCCACCTCCCGGGGCTTCCCGGCGCCCGCATCGCCTTCGGCCAGGCCCCGGGCCAGCTTCCTGGCCACGCCCCCGATCCTCCGCTCCAGCTCCCTGACCCCGGCTTCCCGGGTGTATTCGCGGATGATCAGGCTCAGCCCCTCGTCGGAGAGGGAGATGGTGTCGGGGGCCAGCCCGTGGCGCCGGGTCTGCTTGGGCCAGAGGAACTCCCGGGCGATGACCCTCTTCTCGGTGGTGAGGTAGCCCGGGATCCGGATGATCTCCATCCGGTCCCGGAGGGGCTCGGGAATCCCCGCCAGGGTATTGGCAGTGGCGATGAAGAGGACGTCGGAGAGGTCGAACTCCACCTCCAGGTAGTGGTCGGTGAAGCTCTTGTTCTGCTCCGGGTCCAGGACCTCCAGGAGGGCGGCTCCGGGATCCCCGTGGAAGTCCCGGGCAAGCTTGTCCACCTCGTCGAGGAGAAAGACGGGGTTTCGGCTCCCGCTCCGACGCATCCCCTGGATGACCCGGCCGGGAAGGGCGCCCACGTAGGTGCGGCGGTGGCCCCGGATCTCGGCTTCGTCCCGCACCCCCCCAAGGGAGGCCCGGACGAACTCCCGGTTCAGGGCCCGGGCGATGCTCCGCCCCAGGGAGGTCTTGCCCACGCCCGGCGGTCCCACCAGGCAGAGGATGGGCCCCTGGAGGTCCCCGACCAGGGAGAGGACGGCGATGTGGTCCAGTATCCGGTCCTTCACCTCCTGGAGGCCGAAGTGGGCCTCGTCCAGGATCCCGACGGCGTGGCCCACGTCCAGGTTGTCCTCGGACTTCTTCATCCAGGGGAGTTCCAGGAGCCAGTCCAGGTAGGTCCGAATCACCGCCGCCTCGGGAGCCACCGGATTCAGGCGCTTCAGCCGGTCCATCTCCCGTGCCGCCCGGTCCTCCACCGGGCCCGGAAGGGGGGTCTCGCGAATCGCGGTCTCCAGCTCTCCCCACTCTCCCTGGCCGCCCCCCAGCTCCTGTTGGATGGCCTTGAGCTGTTCCTGGAGGTACATCTGCCGCCGTCCCGAGTCCATCTGGGATTGGATCTGTTCGTCCAGCTTCTCCTCGATCCGGAGGATCTCCAGCTCCCGGAGGAGGATCTCCCTGAGGAGCTCGTAGTGGGAAGCCAGATCCACGGCTTCCAGGAGCTCCTGCTTTTCCATGGACGAGAGGAGGAGATGGCCCGAGATCAGGTGGGCGATGCGGACCCGGTCCTGGACCGTGGCCAGGGTCCCCGACAGCTCTCTTGGAAGCCGTTCGTTGAGGTCGATGTAGTCCTGAAAGAGCTTCTGGACGCCCCGGGAGAGAGCTTCCAGCTCCGTCGTGATCTCGGCCGGATCCTCCACCTCCCCACCTTCCAGCAACTGGATTCGAGCCCGGAAGCCTTCCTCCCCCGGGTGGAGCTCCCCGATTCGGGCCCGACCCAGCCCCTCCATGACGACCCGGGCGGTCCCGTCGGGGAGTCGGGTGACCTGGACGACCCGGATGACCGTTCCCAGAAGGTAGATGTCGTCCCTTCCCGGATTCTCCACGTCGGCGTCCCGCTGGCCCACCAGGAGAATGAGGCCGTTTCCCTCCTCGGCTTCCTCCAGGGCGGCGACGGAGGCGGGTCTCCCGATGAGGAGAGGGAGGACCATGTAGGGGAAGAACACCAGGTCCCGAAGGGCCACGACGGGGAGCTCCTCGGGAATCTCCAGGGGTCCGTCGATGCGATGGAGGGTGGCCATTCGGGCCTCGTGCGATGGCGAACGGATAAGTGCGGCGCTGCCGGGCGATCCGGCAGCGGATCTTCCGCAGGGGGTATGGTAGAACGGAACAGATGGCGCGGAAAGGCCGCGGGGGGAGTCCGCCGCGGCTCTACAGGGGCGAGAGGGCCCTCCTCAGGCCTCCTTCTTCTCGGCCTCCGGCCGAAGGACCAGGAGGGGCGGGACCCGCTCGTCCACCGCTTCCCGGGTAAGGACCACCTCCCGGACGTCGGACCGGGAGGGAAGCTCGAAGAGGATCTCCCTCATGATCTCCTCGATGACGGCCCGGAGGCCCCGGGCGCCGGTCCCCCGCTTCAGTGTCTTCGTCGCAATGGCCTGGATCGCAGCGGGCTCGAAGGTCAGGCCGATCTCCTCCAGCTCCAGCATTTTGGTGTACTGCTTCACCAGCGCATTTTTGGGCTCCAGTAGGATCCGGACCAGGGCATCCTCGTCCAGCTCCTCCAGGGACACGACCACCGGGAGGCGTCCTACCAGCTCGGGAATCAGCCCGTACCGCTGGAGGTCCTCCGGCTCCACCAGGCTCAGCATCGCTTCCCTGTAGCCTTCCTTCTCCTCGCCGGTGAAGCCGATCTGCCTCTTTCCGATGCGAGCCTCGATGATCTTCTCCAGTCCGTCGAAGGCTCCTCCGCAGATGAAGAGGATGTTCCCCGTGTCGATCTGGATGTATTCCTGTTGGGGGTGCTTCCGTCCGCCCTGAGGCGGCACGGAGGCCACGGTGCCCTCCAGGATCTTCAGGAGGGCCTGCTGGACGCCTTCTCCTGACACGTCCCGGGTGATGGAGGGGTTCTCGGACTTGCGGGCGATCTTGTCCAGCTCGTCGATATAGACGATGCCCCGCTCCGCCTCGGCAATGTTGAAGTCCGCGGCCTGGAGGAGCCTCACAAGGATGTTCTCCACGTCCTCCCCCACGTACCCGGCCTCGGTGAGGGTGGTGGCGTCGGCGATGGTGAAGGGCACGTGGAGCATCCGCGCCAGCGTCTGGGCCAGAAGGGTCTTTCCCACCCCCGTCGGCCCCACGAAGAGGATGTTCGCCTTCTCGATCTCCACTTCGTCCAGCACGCCCTGGTGGTTGACCCGCTTGTAGTGGTTGTAGACGGCCACCGCCAGGGCCCTCTTGGCGTCGTCCTGACCGATGACGTACTCGTCCAGGTTGCCCTTGATCTCCACGGGGGTGGGGCTGGGAACCTGAGCCTCCACCGCTTCCCGCTCTTCCTCCTCGGCCAGGATCTCGTTGCAGAGGGAGACACACTCGTTGCAGATGTAGACGGACGGCCCCGAGATGAACTTCTTGACGCTGTCCTTGGACTTTCCGCAGAAGCTGCATCGAAGATGTTTGTCGCCGGTCCCACTCATGGCTCTGCTCCCCTTCGGAAGATCGTGCGTTCGTCCGTCCTGCCGCCGGGCCTCATTCGGAGTCGGGCTCCGGGTGATCCGAGTCCGCCGGCTTCGAGGGCTCCCTGCCCGGGTCCCCGGCCTCCAGGATCCGGTCGATGATCCCGTATTCCTTGGCCTCCGGGGGACTCATGAACCGGTCCCGATCCACGTCCTCGGCGATCTGCTCCACGGGCTGGCCGGTGTGGAAGGAGAGGATCTCGTTCAGGCGCTCCCGGATGTGGAGGATCTCCTTGGCCGCGATCTCGATGTCGGCGGCCGTGCCGTGGGTACCGGAGGAGGGCTGGTGGATCATGATGCGGGAATTGGGAAGAGCCGACCGCTTCTCCTTCTCCCCCGCCGCCACGAGGATGGCGGCCATGGAAGCGGCCATGCCCACACAGAAGGTGGCCACCGGGGCCCGGAGGTGTCGCAAGGTGTCGTAGATGGCCAGACCCGAATAGACACCCCCGCCCGGTGAGTTGATGTAGAGATAGATGTCCCGTTCGGGATCTTCGGCGTCCAGGAAGAGGAGCTGGGCGATGATGATGTTGGCTACGTTGTCATCGATGGGGGTCCCCAGGAAGATGATGCGGTCCATGAGGAGGCGGCTGAAGATGTCGTAGCTTCGCTCACCCCTGCTGGTGCGCTCGATGACGTACGGTGGATAGATGGGCATCTGGGTCTGGTTTCCTCTTGCCTGTCAGGCCTGGTTCACGGTGGACTCGCTCTTCAGGAACTCGTACACCTTGGTTTCCGTGATCTCCCGCTCCAGCGCCTCCAGGTTTCCGGACTTCTGGAGGTTCGCATACACCTGTCCCGGGTTAACATCGTTCTTTTCGGCGATATCCTGAACCCTTTCGTCCACCTCCTCCTCCGAAGCCTTCAGCCCCTGGAGCTCGGCGATCCGCTCGATGAGGAGGATGCGCTTCACCGCCTTCTCGGCTTCGGGACGCACGCTTTCCCGGGTCTGTTCCAGGACTTCGGGGTTCAGCTTGGAGGTATCTCCCAGGACCGATTCCAAGTATCGCTCCGTCATGGAGCGGGGCACCTCGAAGGGATTCGCCTCCAGGATGTTCTCCACCAGTTGGTTCCGGATTCCCGTTTCGCTCTGCTGGTCCGCCTCCTTCCCCAGATCCTCCCGAATACGATCGGTGAGCTCGTCCATATCCTCGAACTCTCCCAGAGAGCTGGCGAATCCGTCGTTGAGCTCCGGCAGCTCCCGCTCCTTGAGCCCCTCCAGGGTAATGCGGAGGTGCTGGACCTCCCCCCGCCGCTCCTCGTCGGGGAAGTCCTCGGGGAAGGTCACGGTGAAGTCACCGGTCTCACCCACGGCCAGGGCCCGGATGGCGTCCTCCACGTCGGGAATGGCCTCCCCGTCCCCCAGGACGATCTCGTAGGGGCGGGATTCGCCCGAGGGCTCGCCTTCCTCCAGGCGCTCGATCTGGAGGCTCACCAGGTTCCCCTCCTCGGGGGTCTCCCCGTCCAGCGGCTTCCAGACGCCGTTCTGCTCCCTGAGGCGCTCCAGCACCTGCTCCACGTCCTCCTCCGCCACCCCCACCGTGGGCTTCTCCACCGTGAAGCCGCCCAGGCGTTCCAACTCGATGACCGGCTGGACATCGAAGGTAATGGAGAAGGTCAGGTCCTCCCGGGGCTCGTACTTCACCTCCTCCACGTTCCCCTCGCTGATGGGCTCCAGGGAATGGGTCCGGAGGGCCGTCCGGTAGGCCTCGCCGATGACCTTGTCCAGGAGCTCCTGGTCCACGGCGGGTCCGAATCGCTTTTCCACGACGTTCGCCGGAACCCGCCCCTTGCGGAACCCGGGGAGCTTCAATCTGCCCCCGAGCTTCTGGATGATCTTGTTTCGCTCGGTCTGGACCGAGCCCGCCGGTACGGTGACCGTGAGCTTGCGGCGCCAGGCCTCTTCTTCCTCCAGATCGACTCGGAGGGTTGAGGAATCGATGGCCATGGAATGCCCGTGATGAGGGTGGAGAAGGAAATGCTCAGAAGATCATGCGAAAGGGGGGACTCGAACCCCCACGGCCTAAGCCACGAGATCCTAAGTCTCGCGCGTCTACCAGTTCCGCCACTTTCGCAACAAAAGGGGCGAAAACCCGCTAAAATCAAAGATAAACCCGACTTGAGGGGGCATCAATACGAGGCCCTCCCCGAAGGGCTCTTCCGGGGAGGGCTCGGAGGGCGGGGCGGGGGACGGATCCGCCGCCCCTCAACCCGTCTTTCCGGCTCCTACCAAGGATGCTGAGCGGAACACCTCATCCAGCGTGTCGCCCGCGCATTGCCCCTACCGGGCCGTGCGCACGTTCACGACGCTCCTGGAGCCGTCGATGAAGCCCAGTCGGAGGGAGACCACCTCGCCTCCTTCCACACCCCTCAGGAGACGATCCACGTCCCGGGGTGTTTCGACGGGCTGGTCGTTGATGGCCAGGATCCTGGGGCCGGGACCGATGCCCCGCCGGGCGGCCGGGCCCAGGGGGGTCACCTGGGTGATGACCACGCCGCCGGGCTCCTCGTAGCCCATCCGCTGAGCCAGCTCGGGAGTGAGCTCCTGGACGCCGATTCCCAGCTTCTCCTGCTCGGCCGGGCCCGCCTCCTCGGGCTCCGGTGTCGGCTCGTTGGCGGCAAAGGGCGCCTCGCCCAGGCGGAGTCGCACGTTCGTGGGCTCGCCGTCCCGGTACACCAGGAGGTTCACCTCTTCGCGGGGGCGTTTCTGGGCGATGAGGTTCTGAAGCCCGTTGGTGCTGTAGACCACGGTGCCGTCCACGGAATAGATGACGTCGCCCTGCTCCAGACCGGCATCGTCGGCGGGCCCGCCCGCCGTGGCTTCCATCACATGCACCCCGGCCACCGCCGGGAGGTCGTAGTACTCGGCGTCCTCGGGCGCGATGGGCAGGATCTGTACGCCCAGCCAGGCCCGGCGCACCCGGCCGTACTCGATGAGGTCCTCCATGACCCGGGAGGCCAGGTCCACGGGAATGGCGAAGCCGTAACCGGCGTAGGTTCCCGTGGGAGAGATGATGGCCGAGTTGATGCCCACCACCTGGCCCCGGAGGTTCACCATGGGCCCGCCCGAGTTGCCCCGGTTGATGACGGCGTCGGTCTGGATGAAGTCTTCGATGGCGTAGCCCGCCAGATCGGCGCCGAACTCGGGGTTCTGCTGGAGCTCGGACCGGATCAGGCTCAGGGGACGGCCCTTGGCGCTGACGATCCCCGCTGTGACCGTGTAGTCCAACTGGTCCGGAGCGCCGCCGATACCCGGGTTGCCGATGGCCAGGATCCACTCCCCGACCCTCAGATCTTTGGCCGATCCCAGGCTCATGGAGGGAAGGCCGTCCTCGTTGATCTTGATGACGGCCACGTCGGTGGTGGGATCGGCGCCCACCACTTCGGCGGTGAAGTACCGGCCGTCGGTGAGATAGACACGAATGTCGTCGGCATCCTCCACGACGTGATTGTTGGTGAGGATGTAGCCGTCCTGGGAGACGATGAAGCCCGATCCGCCGCCCAGGCTGGGAACCTCGGGGTGCTCCTCCATGTCCGGGTCCCGGGGCATGTTGAAGAAGCGCCGGAAGTCGTCCATGGGGTTGGACCCCCGGACGGGCCGGGTGGAGGTGACCTCGATGCGCACCACGGCCGGGGTCACCGACTCGGCCACGTTGGCGAAGGCATCGCTCAGGTCCAGGGCCGGCTGAACCGCCTCGTCCTGCACCTGTGGCTCGGCCATCACGGCGGGCATTGCGTAGGACGGACCGGTCCAGCCCAGTCCCGAGGCCAGCCCCAGGCCTCCCAGAAATCCGAAGGCGACGGTGGCGATGAGTCGGGCCTTTGCCCGCAGAGGATCAAACATCGATGAGCTCCCTCGATGAAAACACGCAGTTGATCAGACGTTTCGAAAAACACGCCGGGTTCTGACCTTCCTACCCACGGCCCTCCGGAGAGGGTCCCGTGGGAGGCGCCCGGGTGATGTTCCCTCCTGTTGGATGCACGAGGGGCGTCCGGCCGTTGGTTGGCCGGACGCCCCTCGGCTCCCCGGCGCCGGGCCGACGAACCCTTACTTGTCCTCGTCGACGATCTCGTAGTCCGCTTCCACCACGTCTTCCTCTTCCTCTTCCTGGGCTTCGGGCTCTTGTCCGGCCTCCGGGGCTTCGGGCCCGGCTCCGCCCATATCACCCATGCCGCCCATGTCACCCATGTCCGGTCCGGCGGCTTCGCCCTCCGCGGCCTGGGCCTGGTACATCTCCTGGCCGGCGGCGCTGAAGGCCTGCATGAGCTCGTCCCGGGCCTGGTTGATGGCCGCGGTGTCGTCCCCCTTGAGGGCTTCCTTCGCCTTCTCCACCGTCTCGTCGAGGCGGTTCCGGGTGTCCTCCGACACCTTCTCGCCCCACTCGCCGGAATCCTTCTCTACCTGGTAGACCAGGGAGTCGAGCTGGTTTCTGGCTTCCACGCTGGCCCGCCGCTCCTCGTCCTCGGAGGCGTGGGCTTCGGCGTCCTTCACCATCTTGTCGATTTCGGCGTCCGACAGCCCGCTGGAGGCCTCGATACGGATCTTCTGCTCCTTGCCCGTGGCCCGGTCCTTGGCCGACACGTGGAGGATCCCGTTGGCGTCGATGTCGAAGGTCACCTCGATCTGGGGCATGCCCCGGGGCGCCGGGGGAATGCCCGTGAGCTGGAACTTCCCGATGGTCTTGTTGTCCAGGGCCATCTTCCGCTCACCCTGGAGGACGTGGATCTCAACGGTGGTCTGGTTGTCTTCGGCCGTGGAGAAGGTCTCCGTCTTCTTGGTGGGGATGGTGGTGTTCCGCTCGATGAGCGTGGTCATGACCCCGCCCAGGGTCTCGATGCCCAGGGAGAGAGGCGTGACGTCCAGGAGGAGGACGTCCTTCACGTCGCCGGCCAGGACACCGCCCTGGATGGCGGCTCCCACGGCCACCACCTCGTCCGGGTTCACACCCTTGTGGGCATCCTTGTTGAAGAAGTCCTTGACGATCTGCTGGACCTTGGGAATCCGGGTGGATCCACCCACCAGCACGACCTCGTCGATGTCCTCCTTGGTGATGTCCGCGTCCTTCAGAGCCTTCTCCATGGGCGGAACGAGGCGCTGCATCTCGGCGTCCACCAACTGCTCGAACTTGGAGCGGCTCAGCGTATAGTTGAGGTGTTTCGGTCCTTCCTGGGTCGCCGTGATGAAGGGAAGGTTGATGTCGGTCTGCATGGTGGAGGAGAGCTCCATCTTCGCCTTCTCGGAGGCTTCCTTGAGTCGCTGAAGGGCCATGGCATCCTTGGAGAGATCGATGCCCTGATCCTTCTTGAACTCCGCCACCAGCCAGTCGATGATCCGCTGGTCCAGGTCGTCACCACCCAGGTGGGTGTCCCCGTGGGTGGACTTCACCTCGAACACGCCCTCGCCGAGCTCCAGAATGGAGATGTCGTACGTTCCCCCGCCCAGGTCGAAGACGGCGATCTTCTGGTCTTCCTTCCTTTCCAGACCATAGGCCAGGGAGGCTGCCGTGGGCTCGTTGATGATCCTCAGGACCTCGAGCCCGGCGATCTTCCCGGCGTCCTTGGTGGCCTGCCGCTGCGCGTCGTTGAAGTAGGCCGGGACCGTGACCACGGCCTGGGTTACCGTCTGCCCCAGGTAGTCCTCCGCCGTCTGCTTCATCTTCTGCAGGATCATGGCGCTGATCTCGGGTGGGGTGAAGGTCTTACCGGCGTTGGGAAGGTTCACCTGGACCCGGTCCTGGCCGTCGGCGGTGACCTCGTAGGGGACGAGCTTCTTCTCGTGGGTCACCTCAGAGGCCTTTCGGCCCATGAAGCGCTTGATGGAGAAGACGGTGTTACTGGGATTGGTGATGGCCTGACGCCGGGCCACCTGACCCACCAGCCGCTCGTTGTCCTTGGTGTAGGCCACCACGGAGGGCGTGGTCCGGCCTCCCTCCGAGTTGGGGATCACGACGGGTTCCCCGCCTTCCATGACTGCCACCACGGAATTCGTCGTACCCAGGTCGATGCCGATTACCTTGCCCATGACTGCTCCTTAGCAACGTGTCCTTGCTGTCGTCGGATGGGGCGGGTCCGCCCCGCGTCCATTACCGTTCGAGAGAGGGGAGCAACCTCCGTGCCGCCAGGGAGAGCCTTCAAACGGCTCCGCTGAGCCCTTTTTTCCGCCATTCTGGCGGGGATCTTACCCCTGGTGTGCCTTAATGGCAGGCCTTCCGGGCCGGGACCAGAGGGTGGCGAAATGGCAGAGGGTGGCTTCCCCGGTGGGCCCTTTCTATCGTAGGCGGCATGTTTCCCCTCTACGACGACAACCCCACGGAGATCGTTCCCCTCGTCACCCTCCTCCTCATGGGAGCGTGCGTGGCGGTGTGGATCTTCATCCAGGGCGCGGGCATGGACGAGGGGCTCCTCACCGGATCGGTCTGCGCCTTCGGGGCCATCCCCGGGGAGCTGACGGGGCCCTTCCTTGAAGGCGGCGCAATCCGGAGCGGCGGCCCCTGTCGTCCGGGGGGACTGACCTGGTCCACCCTTCTCACCTCCATGTTTCTCCACGGGAGCTGGATGCACCTCATCGGCAACCTCTGGTTCCTCTGGATCTTCGGGAACAACGTGGAGGACTCCATGGGCCACGGCCGCTTCCTGGTTTTCTACCTCCTCTGCGGGCTGGTGGCCGCGGCGAGCCACATGGCCTCCGAGCCGGGCTCCCTCCTGCCCATGGTGGGGGCGTCCGGCGCCATCAGCGCCATCATGGGCGCCTATCTCCTCCTCTACCCCCGGGCCAGGGTCTACACGCTCTTTATCATCATCATCATCATCCGGATCTTTCCCCTGCCGGCCTGGTTCTTCCTTCTCTACTGGTTCAGCCTCCAACTGGCTTCCTCGGCCGTGTCCCTGCCGGCCGGTGGGGGCGGGGTGGCCTTCTGGGCCCACATCGGAGGGTTCGTGGCCGGGGTGGCCCTGGTGAAGCTGTTCCAGAATCCCGTCCTCGTGGCGGCCAAGCGCAGCAACGTTCGGGTTGGTCGCCACGACCTGTACGGGAGGGGATGGTGGTGAGGCGGGGGGGTGGTGGTACGACTCGGACGTCCTGGCCATATTGGTTCGGTTTTCGGGACGGGGATGCCCGTTCCGGCATCCCGATCCGCTCTTTCAACGAAGCCCGAGGGGAATGAAACGACCCAAGGCGCCGTTCATCGTCCTCTGGACCCTGGCCGCCCTCTTTCTCGTCACGGGGGCAGCCCTGTCGGCGGGAGCCCGGAGCCCGGGTGAGGTGGCGGCAGAGGCTGCGGCACGGGAAACGGCGTCCCCCGGTTCCTTGCAGGAGGGGGAGACGGCGATGGGGCCTTCCGGCGAGGGCCAACAGACCCTTCTGAGGGAGCAGGTCGCCGAGGGGCTGGACACACCGTTGCTACCGCGCCTCCGGTCCTTCCTGGGCATGGCCCTTCTCCTTTTCCTGGCCTGGGCCTTCAGCGTGAACCGGCGGCTCGTCCCCTGGCGTGTGGTCCTCTGGGGCGTGGGCCTCCAGTTCGTGTTCGCCGTGTTCATCCTGAAGACTCCCGTGGGTGCCCGGATCTTCGATTGGCTCAACACGGTGGTGGTGGCGCTCCTGGGGTTCACTGTGGAGGGCGCCCGGTTCATTTTCGGCGAGTTGGTCTACAACAACGTTCCCGTGGGCTACGGGGAGCCGGGAACCAACGCCCCCATCGACGCCATCCCCGGGCAGGTTGCCCAGACCGGGGCCTCTTTTGCCTTCAACGTCCTCCCCACCATCATCTTCTTCTCCTCTCTCATGACGGTCCTTTACCACATGGGCGTCATGCAGTGGGTGGTGAAGGGGATGGCCTGGGTCATGCAGAAGACCCTCCGGACCTCCGGGGCCGAGACTCTTTCGGCGGCGGGAAACATCTTCGTGGGCCAGACCGAGGCTCCCCTCCTCATCAAGCCCTTCCTCGAGAAGATGACCATGTCCGAGCTCCACGCCGTCATGACCGGTGGCTTCGCCACGGTGGCGGGAGGGGTCCTTGCCGCCTACGTGGGGATGCTGGTGGCCTATTTTCCGGACATTGCCGGCCACCTCATGGCCGCTTCGGTCATGTCGGCGCCGGCGGCGCTGGTCATGGCCAAGCTCATGTATCCCGAGTCCGAGGACCCGGTCACCAAGGGCGATCTGAGGATGAAGCTGGAGAAGCCCGACGTGAATGTCATCGATGCCGCGTCCCGGGGGGCGGGGGAGGGACTCGGGCTGGCCCTCAACGTGGGCGCCATGCTCCTGGCCTTCATTGCCCTGGTGGCACTCCTGAACGCACTCCTGGCCTGGGCCGGGGGGCTGGTGGGCCTTCCCGGCCTCTCCCTGGAGGGGATCCTGGGCTGGGTCCTGGCTCCCCTGGCCTGGTGCATGGGTGTTCCCTGGGCCGATGCCTTCACCGTGGGCTCCCTCCTGGGGATCAAGACGGCGTTGAATGAGTTCGTGGCGTACCTGCAGCTCTCCGCGCTCCTCCAGGAAGCCGGGACCCTTCAGCCCCGGTCCATCATCATCACCATCTACGCCCTCTCGGGGTTCGCGAACTTCTCCTCCATCGCCATCCAGCTCGGGGGAATCGGAGGACTGGCCCCGACCCGGAGGCACGACCTTTCGGTCGTGGGGCTCCGGGCCATGGTGGCCGGATCCCTGGCCGCCTTCATGACCGCCACCATCGCCGGGATGCTCCTGTGACACGAGGAAGTCGAAACCCCCTGGCCGAGGCTCAGGCTGCACGTTTCCCCCTGGAGGAGGCCGCCAACGTCCTGCGTCGGCGCTTGCCCGTGGAGCCGGAGGTCTTCGTGGTCCTCGGATCCGGGCTCGGGGGGCTTGTGGACGAGGTCCAGGATCCCCACGTGATCCCCTTTCACAGCATTCCCGGGTTTCCCGGCACCGGGGTGGCGGGTCACAGGGGGCGGCTGGTGGCCGGTGAGGTGAAGGGTCGCAGGGTCCTCATGCAGGCCGGGAGATTCCATTTCTACGAGGGCCACCCGGCTTCGGTGGTCGTGGCCCCGGTGCGCCTGGCCGCCCGCCTGGGCGCCGGATCCATCATCATCACCAACGCCTCCGGTGGAATCCACCGGGACCTGTCTCCCGGGGACATTCTCCTCCTGGACGACCACCTGAACCTCATGGGCCGAAGCCCCCTGGCGGGGCCGGTGGAGGGGGGGGAGAACCGTTTTCCCGATATGAGCGCCCCCTATGATCCGGAACTCCAGGAGATCGCCCTGGCCGCGGCCCTGGAGCTGAAGCTGCACCTCTCCCGGGGGACCTACGCCGCGGTCCTGGGACCCAGCTACGAAACTCCTGCTGAGGTCAGGGTCTGTCAGCGCTGGGGAGCCGACGCCGTGGGGATGTCCACCGTGCCCGAGGCCATCACGGCCCGGGCCCTGGGCCTCCGGGTACTGGGTCTCTCCCTCATCTCGAACCGGGCCACGGGGTTGGGCGGAGGTCCCCTGAGCCACGACGAGGTTCTGGCGGCGGGAAGGGGAGCCGGAAAACGTATGAAGCTCCTGGTTCGGACCGTCATCGAGCGGCTCCCCGCGGACGGCTGAGTCCGGGAGGGGAGGCCGGAGGCTTCAGGCTCTTCAAAACGACCTGTTCAGCCGGGCCGGACCGGCCCGCCCATGATGGGTGTTTCCACGAAATGATTGATGGGTCCGTGCCCCTGTCCCAGTCCCGGTGCCTCGGCGATGGCCCTGGCGACGAAGTCCACGGCCCGGCCCACGGCCTCGTCCAGGGCCAAACCCCGTGCCAGCCCGGCGGCGGCGGCGGCGGAGAGGGTGCACCCGGTGCCGTGGGTGTGCCTGCTCTCGATCCTCTCCCGCTCCCACCTCCATTCCCGCTTTCCGTCCCAGAGGAGGTCAACGGCCAGACCCTCCCCCAGGTGGCCTCCCTTGACCAGGGCGGCCCCGGCCCCCATCCCCACCAGCTCCCTGGCTGCGGCGGCCATGTCGTCGGCCGATTCCACGGGCCGGCCGGTGAGGATTCGGGCCTCGTGGAGGTTGGGCGTGACGAGGGTGGTCAGGGGCAGGAGGCGTCCCGCGAGAGCGAACTCTGCGTCGGCGTCCAGGAGGCGATCACCGCTGGTGGCCACCATGACCGGATCCATGACGTAGTTCCGGAGCCTCAGCTCCCGGATGGCGTCGGCCACGGTCTCCACCAGCTCCCTGGTGGCCAGCATCCCGGTCTTCATGGCCCCGGGAGGCAGGTCGGTGGCCACGGCCTCCATCTGGGCCCGGACGACGTCCAGGGGGATGGGGTGGATGGCTTCCACTCCCAGGGTGTTCTGGGCCGTGACGGCGGTGAGGGCCGAGGTGCCGAAGACGCCGAAGGCGTGGAAGGTCTTGAGATCGGCCTGGATGCCCGCACCGCCGCCGCTGTCCGAGCCGGCCACGGTGAGGGCCACGGTAAGCTGATTGGAACGCATGAGATGGACGATTGCTGGAGGAATCTCGACGTTTCGCTTCCGAAACGGGCACGGCAGTGAAAGTATAGAGGCTCGCGGGGTCGGAGAACACGTGGGGAGGAGAGGACCGGCACCATGGCGCTGAGCAAGGAAAAACGGAAACTCCTGGACCGGCTCCGCAACCCCCGGTTCCGGCCCCGGGAAGGGCTGTTTCTCCTGGAGGGGCCGAGGAGCGTGGCGGAGGCGCTGGAGGCCACCGTTCCCCTGGAGATTCGCTTCGCCCTGGCTTCCCCCCGGCTGGCGCGATCGGCTCCGGGCCGGCATCTACGGGAACGGATCATCTCCTCGGGGCTTCCGTTCACCGAAGCAACCGACGCCGAGCTGGCCGAGGTGGCGGAGACCGAGACCCACCAGGGCGTCGTCATGGTGGCCGCCGAGCCCCCCGAACCCTTGGGGTTGATGGAGGGCAAGGAAGAGAGCCGGTTCCTCCTCCTGGACGGGATCCAGGATCCGGGAAACGTGGGAACCCTCCTCCGGGGCGCGTGGGCCTTCGGGCTCGCCGGCGCCATCGCCATGGACGGCACCGCCGATCCGTGGGGCCCCAGAGCCGTCCGGGCGGGGGCGGGGGCCTTCGCCCACCTGCCCGTGGCCCGGCTGCCCTGGGATGAGGCTCGAGCCTGGCTTCAGACCCGGAACGTCCCTCTCCTGGCCGCCGACGCCGGGGGGGAGGCCGTGGGCGGTGTCCGGATCCCGGACCCGTGGGCCCTGGTCATCGGGAACGAGGGCGCCGGGGTCAGGGAGGAGCTCCTTGCCGAAGCCCGCCGGGTGCTCTCCATTCCCCTGGTCCGGGGAGCGGACTCCCTGAATGCCGGAATGGCCGGGACCGTCCTCCTCTATGCCCTCACGTCCGACCACGGGATGGGAGCCGGGGGCTGAGGATATCCCCCACGGCGCTGTCCCTTTGAAACGAACAACCAGGAGAGGAAGGATCCATGGGAATCCCCCTCGAGGACGGGTGGATCGTCGCCACGGTGGCCGGGCTTCTGGGCCTGATGCTGGGCTCCTTTCTGAACGTCTGCACCTTCCGCTGGCCGAACGAGGAGTCGGTGGTCCAACCTCCCTCCCACTGTCCTGCCTGCGAGACGCCCCTCCGCTGGTTCGAGAACATCCCCCTCCTGAGTTATGTCTTCCTCCGGGGGCGTTGTAGAAGCTGCGGAGTCTCCATCTCCCTGCAGTATCCGGTGGTGGAGCTCGCCACCGGACTCATCTGGGCGGGCTCCTTCATGCAGCATGGCCTCACCCCGGAGGCGGTCCGGGGGGCGATATTCCTCTCCATCCTCCTGGGTATCGCCATTACCGATGCCCGCTTCTACATCATCCCCGATGAGCTTTCTCTCGGGGGGATTCTCGCGGGGCTGGCCCTTTCTCCCCTGGCCGGGGGAATCACCTTGGTCCAGTCGCTTCTGGGTGCCGTGGCGGGCTTCGGGCTCCTCTGGGTGGTGGCCAGGCTGGGGACCTGGGCCTTCAAGAAGGAAGCCATGGGAGGCGGGGATCTGAAGATGATGGGGATGGTGGGAGCCTTTCTGGGAGTCTCCGGGGTGCTCCTGACCATCTTCCTGGGGGCCCTTCTGGGGTCCGTGGTCTTCGGGCCCATATCCTGGAAGACGGGCAAGCTGGTTCCCTTCGGGATCTTCCTGGCCGCGGGAGCCGCTGTGGCCTACGGGTGGGGGGACGCCATCATCGAGTGGTACAGGACCTATTACCTGGGGATGATGTGAGGAGATGACTCAGGGGTCCGAGCAATCCCGCTGGTAGCCGCAGGTAAGGCAGAGGATCTTGCAGTGTCGTTCCAGCACCGGCCCCCCGCAGAGCTCGCAGGCCGCATCCTCCCCGATGCCCTGGGAGCGGTACTGATGGGCCAGCGCGACGTAATGTCTGCTGCTGCGGGCCACCCAGGCCGCCGCCGACCCTTCCAGCTTTTTCCGGACCCGGGCCGGGACCCCGGCCACCAGACTGCCTTCGGGAACCTCCATGCCTTCCAGGACTACGGCGTTGGCCGCCACCACCGAACCCGCTCCGATGGTGGCCTCCTGAAGAATGACGGCGTTCATGCCGATGACGCACCCGTCCCCCACCGTGCAACTCTCGAACTTGGCGCCGTGGCCCACCGTCACGTCCGTCCCTACGACCGTGTCCTGCCAGTCGCCCACGTGGATGACGCAGTTGTCCTGGATGCTCGTCCTCGGACCCACGCGAATGGCATTCCCCGGGTGATCTCCCCGCAGAACGGCCCCGAACCAGATGGATGCCTCGGACTCCACCGTGACGTCACCGACGAGGACGGCGGAGGGAGCCAGGAAGGCGTCGGGCGCCACCCGGGGGGCCTTTCCGTCGAAGGGGAGGAGGAGGGCCATGAAGGGGTCGGTCTCAGCTCTCTGCCCGGGGACTCGGGGCCGCCAATTTCGCGACGCGGGCCCGGAGCACCTGGGTCTCGTTGGCCTCCATGATGTCGATCCTCACCCCGTGGCGCTCCAGGGATTCCCCTTTCCGGGGCACGTAGCCGAGCTCTTCGATGATGAAGCCGTTGAGGGAGCGGTGCTCGAGCTGGGGGAGGGTGACGTTGAACACGTAGTTGATCTCCCGGAGGTCCAGGGCTCCGTCGGCCAGGGCCTCGGTCCTGGAGATCCGGGTCAGGGGCTCCTCGGGGAGGTCGGTCTCGTCCACGATCTCCCCCACCAGCTCCTCCAGGACGTCTTCCAGGGTGACCAGGCCGTCCGTTCCCCCGAATTCGTCTGCGACGATGCCCAGGTGGATCCGCCTGGCCTGGAAGTCCTTGAGGATCTTCGTGAGGGGGAGGGATCCCGGCACGAAGAAGGGCTCCCGGGCCAGGGCGCCGAGAGTGGTCTCGCCCCGGCCGGCGATGTATGCCTGGTAGGCCTCACGGACGTGCAGGATCCCCGTGATGTCGTCGATGCTCTCACCGTACACGGGCACCCGGGAGTAGGGAACGCTTCCCAGCTCATCCACGATCTCTTCCAGGGTGAGGGAATCTCTCCAGGCGAAGACGGTGACCCGAGGGGTCATGATCTCCCAGACGCTGAGCTCGTCCAGGCGAAAGGCCCGCTCCACCAGCTCGTGCTCCTCGTGCTCCACCACTCCCTCTTCCCGGCCCAGGCTGGTGATCTCCATGACCTCCCGCTCTTCCTGGGTGGCGCCCTTCCCTCCGGCGGCCCTGGTGAGAAAGCTCTCGAGGCGAAAGAAGGGGGAGAGGACGGGGCCCACCAGGCGTTCCAGTCGGACGATGGCGGGAGACACGGCAAGGGCCACACGAATGGACCGGCGGGCGGCCAGGGACCGGGGGAGGAGCTCCCCCAGGAAGAGGACGCCCAGGGAGGAGAAGACCAGCCCCTGGAAAAATCCCGGCATTCCGAAGCGTAGGGCGCACCATCCGGTGACCACGCCCACCGCCGTGAGGCCGGAGAGGGATGCGAAGAGGAGGAGAAGTCCCTGGATGGACCCGGTGCGGGTGCGGAGCTCGGAAAGCTCCTCGGCACCGTCGAATCCCTCCTCCAGGAGAGTCCGGATGCGGGCTCCACCGACGGAGAAGATGGCTGTGGATGAGGCGGAAAAGAGGGCGGAAAGAAGTGTCAAGGCCACCGCAACGGTGAGTGCGGCCGTCATGGCCGCCTCCCGGTACTTGGTGGGTGCTCGCTATTGCCGCTGGTCGTATCTGCGTCCATTCCCTCATCTCAGAGGAAGGAGAAACCTGTGCGGGCTTGATCGTATTGCCCACGAGTAAGATGGCAAGAGAATGCCCCCCAGGCCAAGGCCCGAGATCGGCGTGTGGCTTTCCGGGTTGTGGATCGAGTCGGTTTTCACGAAAATCCCCGGGCCGTTCATCCACCGGGGGCCCACCCGAGGCGGGTCGGCGGCACTCCCTCCGGGCACCCGAAGGTCCGTTGTTTGGCGGGCTTTCCGCCGGAGATTTCGAGGGGTAGGAGCTAGTTGCGAAAAAAATCACAATTGCCTAACTTCGGGCCGCTTTTTTCAATCGGCCCTGAGGATCGAGGCTGATGGCCGAGGACGGTGAGAAGGATCCGGTGCAGGCCCAATTCTGGGCTGCCGCAGGACAGTTCACCGGATACGGGCTCCAGTGGGCCCTTTCCACCCTACTCTTCCTTCTGGGTGGATGGTGGCTCGACGGGAAGGTCGGCACCGTCCCCCTCTTCACGATTCTCGGGGCCTTTGTCGGAGCCGGAGCAGGCTTTTACAGCCTCTACCGGCACATCGTCCTGGATGCATCGGAGAGGGACGAAGGCGGTGAGCCTTGAGGCAGGTTGTCCGGTACGGCGGAGCGGCCCTGGTGGCCCTCCTCCTGGTCAATGCCCTGCTCTGGCCCTTCCTGGAGTCTCCGGCGCGGGCCGGACTGGCGGCGGCTGCTCTGGTGGCTTTCCCGATCCAGATGGTGGCCTTCTTTTTGCTGGTGCGCTTCTGGGGCGACGGGAGACGTTTCGTTCTGGTCTGGGTCTCCGGGACCCTGGTACGGATGGGAGTGATTCTTGTGGCTGCGTTGGCTCTGACCCGGCTGGGACGGTTGCCTCCGGCTCCGACTTTGTTAGGATTGGCCGGGTTTTTCTTTGGACTCCTCCTCCTGGAGCCTCTCTTCCTGAGGCCCGAGGGGACTGAGAGCAACGAGATCATATGACGACCTTGTTGAGGGTCCTTCAAGAAGGTGGGGAGGATGGGGCGGAAGTGGCTCAACATGGGGCGGAAGCTGCCCACCAGGCCGCGGAGCACGCGGCGGGGGGCGGGGCGCCGGACATCGGGGGGATGCTCATGCATCACCTGGTGGATGGCCGGTACCTGGAGCTCCCCTTCGTAGGGGAGGTGAGCCTCCCCCACTGGGAGCCCCTTCACGTAGCGGGGCTCACCATCGACCTCTCCCCCACCAAGCACGTCGTCTTCCTCTGCCTGGCGGCCATCGTCGTCTGCCTTCTCTTCATCGGCGTGGCCCGGGTGGTGCAGAGGAAGTACACCGATCAGGCCCCCAGCGGGCTGGCCAACGCCCTGGAGGCCATGATCCTCTACTTCAGGGACGAGATCGTGAGGCGAAACATCGGTCACGGCGCCGACGCCTTCACGCCGTTCATCCTCACCCTCTTCTTCTTCATCCTCACCATGAATCTCCTGGGGCTGGTGCCCTGGGGAGCCACGGCCACGGGGAACATCAACGTGACCGCCGGCCTGGCTCTGGTGAGTTTGATCGTCATCGAGGTGAGCGGGTTCTTCGCCCTGGGTCCCGGGGGATACGCCAAGACCATCTTCTACGCCCCCAAGGGGATGGGGCCCGTGGGAACGGGCCTCATGATGGTCATCATGACCCCCGTGGAGCTCCTGGGTAAGCTGGCCAAGCCCTTCGCCCTCTCCGTCCGGTTGTTTGCGAACATGACGGCGGGGCACACCGTGATCCTTTCTCTCATCGGCCTGATCTTCGTGTTCGGTTCCATGGCCATCGGTCGATGGGGTGTGGCCGCCGGATCCGTAGGGATGTCGGTGGCCATGATGCTTCTGGAGATCTTCGTGTCCTTTCTGCAGGCGTACATCTTCGCCATGCTGACGTCGGTCTTCATCGGTCTCATCCGGCATGCTCACTAGGCTTCGGATGATGACTTCACAGAGTGCAGGCAGTTCGAGCTAACCCTTTATAGACGAGACGGAGACACCATGCTGCACGCTTTCCTTACTGCCCTTCAGGACGCTGGTGCCAACATGGACCCGGTGGCGGCCAAGAACTATCTCAGCCTCCTGGGCGCCGGCCTGGGCGTCGGCCTCACCGTGATCGGGGCCGCATTCGGGATCGGGAAGATCGGTGAGAGCGTCACTCAGGGAATCGCACGTCAGCCCGAGGCTGCCGGTGCCATCCAGACGGCGGGAATCATCCTGGCCGCCCTCATCGAGGGAGTCGCGCTCTTCGGGCTGGTCATCGGTCTGCTTTTCAAGCTCCTGGCGTAACCTCCCTGGAGCCCTGGCTCCGGAGGTTCCGGGGTCCCTCTTCGGGGCCTCTCCCCGGCCCCGGCGGGCATGGGGGAAATGGCTCCGTGGCCCCGACCCCGGTGAGCTAGGACCTCCGGTGCGTCCCCGATGACCCGGGAATGAGACTCATGAGACACCGACTGACATTGACGGCTTTTTCCGCTGTCCCCCTCCTGGCTCCCGCGGCCCTGGCCGCACAGGAGCACGGAGCCGAGGACGGCGGAGCCGGGCTCTTCGACCTCCATGCCGGCCTGATCATCTGGACGATCGTGATCTTCGTCGCGGTCCTCCTCGTGCTCTGGAAGTTTGCCTGGGGCCCCATTCTCTCCGCGGTGGCGACCCGAGAGAAGAGGATCCAGGATGCCCTGGACGAAGCCCAGGCCCGCCAGGCCGAGGCGGAGAAGCTCCTCCAGGAACACAGGAAGCAGCTCGCCGAGGCCCGCAAGGAAGGCCAGGCCATCCTGGCCGAGAGCCGGGAAGACGCCCAGCGGCTCCGCAAGGAGCTGGAGGGGAAGGCTCGGGAGGAGGGCGAGGCCCTCCTCGCCCGGGCCCGGGCCGAGATCGAGCGGGAGAAGGACGCCGCCGTGGACGCGCTGCGGAGGGAAGCGGTGGACATTGCCCTGGCGGCGGCGTCGAAGCTTCTCCACGAGAAGCTCGACGGCGAACAGGACCGGAAGCTCGTCATGGAGTACGTTGACGGGCTCTCCACCAGGAGCTCGGGAGCTGAGGCGTGACCAACGAGACCATCGCCAGAAATTATGCGGCCACCCTCTTCGGCCTGGGGCTGAAGCATGAGAGCCTGGAGGCCTTCGCAGAGGGTATGGACACCGTGGTGGGGCTCCTGGACTCCAATCCCAGTTTCAGGGTCTTCCTGGAGACCCCCCGGATATCGGACGGGGAGAAGAAGGCCCTCCTGAAGAAGGTTTTCGGCGAGGTCCTGCCCAGACGTCTTTTGAACTTCCTCCAGGTCACCATCGACAAGCGGCGGCAACGCCTGCTGGGGACCATCGGGGAGGAATTCCATGCACTTCTGGACGAGCACATGGGCCGTACCCACGTCATGGTGACGCTGGCCCGGGAGCTCGACCAGGCCACGATGGACGAGCTCTCCAGGAAGCTTTCCGCGCTCCTGGGGCGCGAAGCCATCCCCCACGTCCGGGTGAATCCGGCCATTCTGGGGGGTGTGCAGCTCCGGACGGGAGATACCGTCTATGACGGGACCCTCCGGCGACGGATCAAACAACTACGACGGCAGTTGCTGGCCGCCGAGCTGACCGACTGAGCCTTCCCGACGGGAGGCCGGCCCGGAAACGGCGAGCCCAAACCCACTCATTGAGGACCGGATAGGAAATGGCCAACGAGTCCCAGCTTCGACCCAGCGAGATCAAGGACATCCTCCTTTCGGAGATCGAGAACTACGAGGAGGAGCTCCATGCCGAGGAGGTGGGGGAGGTCCTTGAAGTCAAGGACGGGGTCGCCCGGATCTATGGCCTCACGAAGGCCATGGCCAGCGAGATGCTGGAGATCACATCCTCCGAGACGGGCGAGGCCGAGACGGCCCTGACCCTGAACCTGGAGGAAGACAACATCGGTGCGGTGGTTCTCGGGGAATGGACCCACCTCCAGGAGGGGGACCAGGTCCGGCGAACCAGGAAGGTGCTCTCGGTGCCCGTGGGCGCCGGATACACCGGCCGTATCGTGGACCCCCTTGGCCAGCCTCTCGACGGCCAGGGACCCATCGACCCCGTGGAGGATACCCGGGAGATCGACGTGGTGGCCCCGGGGATCGTCCTGAGGCAGCCGGTGAAAGAGCCTCTTCAGACGGGGCTCAAACCCATCGACTCCATGATCCCCATCGGCCGGGGGCAGCGGGAGCTCATCATCGGGGACCGGGGGACGGGAAAGTCCGCCATCGCCATCGATACCATCATCAATCAGAAGGACACGGATGTCATCTGCGTCTACTGTGCCGTGGGGCAGCGGGCGGGTAAGGTGGCCAGTGTGGTGGAGACGCTGAAGGAACACGGGGCCATGGACTACACCATCGTGGTGGCGGCCAACGCCTCGGACCCGGCTCCCATGCAGTACATCGCTCCGTATTCCGCCTGCGCGCTTGCGGAGCACTTCATGTGGCAGGGGAAGCACACCCTGGTCATCTACGACGACCTCACGAAGCAGGCCCAGGCCTATCGGCAGATTTCCCTGGTCCTGCGCCGGCCTCCGGGCCGTGAGGCCTTCCCAGGGGACGTCTTCTATCTCCACTCCCGTCTCCTGGAAAGGGCCGCCAAGCTCTCCGACGAGAACGGGGGCGGGTCCCTGACGGCCCTTCCCGTCATCGAGACCCAGGGCGGGGACGTGTCGGCCTACATCCCCACCAACGTCATCTCCATCACCGACGGGCAGATCTTCCTGGAGCCGGACCTCTTCTACTCGGGTGTGCGCCCGGCGGTGAACGTGGGAATCAGCGTTTCGCGGGTGGGCGGAAACGCCCAGATCAAGGCCATGAAGCAGGTCGCCGGGCGTCTTCGTCTGGACCTGGCCCAGTACCGGGAGATGGAGGCCTTCGCCCAGTTCGCCTCGGACCTGGACGCCGCTACCCAGCGGCAGTTGGCCCGAGGGGAGCGAACGGTGGAGGTTCTCAACCAGGGGCAGTACCAGCCCATGGCCGTGGAGCACCAGATCGCCGTCATCTACGCGGTGACCAACGGTTTTCTGGATCAGCTTCCCATTGACGATATCAAGGCCTGGGAGCTGGGCTTCCACCAGTACCTGGACGAGCAGGCCGGGGACCTCCTGGCCAGGATCAGGGAGGAAAAGGCCCTGTCCGACGAAATCGAGAAGGAGTTGGTTTCGGCAATCGAGGACTACCAGAAGGACTTCGAGGCAAATAAGGGGGCGTGAACCCAACGGGAGGCCGGGCCTCAGAGGCCGGGACCCGGGACGCTTGAACCGAGGTTAGCGGGACGTGCAAAACGCCAAAGAAGTCAAACGACGGATCAAGTCCGTCAACAACACGAAGCAGATTACCAGGACCATGGAGATGGTGGCCACTTCGAAGCTGAAGAAGGCCACCGACCGGGTCCGGGCGGCGGAGCCCTACAGTGACGCGCTGAGCTCCATCGTGAAGAGCCTGTATGCCCCCGAGTTTGCCGAGCTCTTCCCCGTTCTGAGGCAGCCCGAGACCGTGGAGAAGGTCGCCGTGGTCCTGGTCACGGCCAATCGCGGGCTCTGCGGCGGCTTCAACGCCAATCTGATCCGCGAGACCCGGCTCCTCATGGAGTCCCTCAGGGAAAAGGGCCTGGATCCCGAGCTACACAGTGTCGGGAAGAAGGGAATGGTGTACTTCCGGTTCCGGAAGGTCCCCCTGGCCAGCACCAACAACGAGGTGGGCGACATTCCCACGGGGGAGGATGCCGAGGCCATCATCACGCCGCTGAGAGAACGGTTCGAGGCCGGAGAGCTGGATCAGGTTCTCATGGTCAGCGCCGAGTTCCGCTCGGCTCTGTCCACGCCGCCCCGGGTCATGGAGCTCCTTCCCATCCGGCCCCCGGAGGGCGCTCCGCCGGCGGATTCCTACCTCCTCTCTCCCAGCTCCAGCGTGATCCTCACCCGCCTTCTGCCTTCGTACCTCCGCAACACGGTGTACAAGGCTCTGGTGGAGAACGCTGCGGCGGAGCAGGGGGCGCGCAGGACCGCCATGAAGAACGCTACGGACAATGCCGGTGAGATGCTGGAAACCCTCACCCGGAACTATAACCGGGCCCGTCAGGCCCAGATCACCCAGGAGATTTCCGAGATCGTCGGAGGCGCCGAGGGACTGTCCTAGGCATCGCGCCCGGGACGATCTCCTCGGGTCCTTGCCGACGCCGACCGGAGAAGGAAGAACATGGCTGAGCAGAACATCGGTAGGGTGGTGCAGGTTATCGGTCCCGTCCTCGACGTGGAGTTCGAGCCGGAGCACCTGCCCGAGATCTACAATGCCCTTCACCTGACAGCGACCGGCGATGCCGGCCAGGAGATCGATCTCACCGCCGAGGTGCAGCAGCACATCGGCCGGGGGCAGGTCCGGGCCGTGGCCATGTCCTCCACCGACGGTGTGGTGCGGGGGATGAAGGTCACCGACACCGGGACCTACATCACCGTCCCCGTGGGTGAGCCGGCCCTGGGGCGGATCCTCAACGTTCTGGGCCAGCCCGTGGACGAGGGCGGTCCCCTCGAAGGCGAGGAAGATGGAACCCTGGTGCGGTGGCCGATTCACCGGGAATCACCGACCTTCCAGCAGCTCGAGCCCAAGACCGAGATCTTCGAGACGGGGATCAAGGTGGTGGACCTTCTGGCGCCCTACGTCAAGGGTGGAAAGACCGGCCTCTTCGGCGGCGCCGGCGTGGGGAAGACGGTCATCATCATGGAGCTCATCAACAACATCGCCATGGAGCACGGCGGTCGCTCCGTGTTCAGCGGCGTGGGTGAGCGGACCCGTGAGGGGAACGACCTCTGGCTGGAGATGAAGGAGTCGGGTGTGCTCGACTCCACCGCCCTCATCTACGGCCAGATGAACGAGCCTCCCGGCGCTCGTCTCAGGGTCGGGCTCACCGGACTGACCGTGGCCGAATATTTCCGGGACGTGGAGAAGCAGGACGTCCTCTACTTCATCGACAACATCTTCCGCTTCAGCCAGGCGGGCTCCGAGGTCTCGGCCCTCCTGGGCCGCATGCCCTCCGCCGTGGGATACCAGCCCACGCTGGCCTCGGAGATGGGAGAGCTCCAGGAGCGCATCACCTCGACCCGGGAAGGTTCCATCACCTCGGTGCAGGCCATCTACGTCCCCGCCGACGACCTCACCGACCCGGCGCCGGCTGCGGCCTTCGCTCACCTGGACGCCACGACGGTGCTCTCCCGGGCCATCGTGGAGTTGGGGATCTACCCGGCGGTGGATCCCCTGGACAGCACCTCCAGGATCATGGATGCCCAGTTCCTGGGGGAGAGGCACTACGGTGTCGCCTCCCGGGTGCAGGAGATTCTGCAGCGCTACAAGGATCTCCAGGACATCATCGCCATCCTGGGGATGGACGAGCTCTCCGAGGAGGACAAGGTCATCGTAGGCCGGGCCCGACGCATCCAGCGCTTCCTCTCCCAGCCCTTCCACGTGGCCGAGGCCTTCACCGGGACTCCCGGACGGTACGTGAAGCTGGAGGACACCATCGAGTCGTTCGAGCGGGTGGCAGACGGCGAGTTCGATGATCTTCCCGAGCAGGCCTTCTACATGAAGGGCGGGATCGAAGAGGTGGTGGAGGCAGCCAAGGAAATGGAAGGATAAGGGCCCATGGCTTCGACTCTTACGGTGCGGCTGGTTTCCCCCGAGAAGGAAGTGTTCAAAGGGGATGCGGCCAGTGTCGTGGCCCCGGCGTGGGACGGATCGGTGGGAATCCTCCCGAGGCATGCCGCCTACATCACCCTCCTGGGCCACGGGGAGCTGGCCATCGACCAGCCGGGAGGCGGGAGTGAGCGGTTCTACGTGGCCGGAGGCGTCCTGAAGGTGGAGGACAATCAGGTCACCATCCTGGTGGAGTATGCAGGGGACGAGGCTCCGGACCAACTTCCCGAAACGGCGGACTTCCATCCCGATGACCTGATCCAGGAGGCCGAAGAAGGAGAGGTGACGGGCCCCCACTTCTGACGGGCATCGGGCGGAGTCGTTCCGGGAGGCGGAGGGCCGGCTCCTGGGGCTCCGGTTCCCACCTGACTACCTTGAACGAGGCGGGGAGGAGTTCCTCTTCCGCCTCGTTTCCATCGCAGCCACAGAAACCCCATGCGTCTCGACCTTCACATCCACTCCACCGCCTCCGACGGGGACCAGTCACCGGGTACGGTCCTGGAAGCCGCCGCAGCCGGCCGTTTGGATGTTATCGCGCTGGCGGATCACGACACCACGGCCGGCTTTCGACGTCTGATGGAGGTGGGTGTTGAGGGCCCCATCCAGGTGGTGCCGGCTCTGGAGGTGAGCAGCACGCTGGACCGGAGGGAGCTCCACTTCCTGGGGTACTTCGTGGATCCGGACTCTCCCGACATCCTCGACCACGAGAAACGGGCCGTGCGCCTCAGGGAGAAGCGGATGCTGGGAATGATCCAGCGGCTGAAGGAGGACGGGGTGGAGGTGGCCTTCGACGCCGTGGTGGAGGCCGCAGGCCCGGAGCGGACGGCCCTGAGCCGTCCTCACCTGGCGCGGGCGCTGGTGGGGGCCGGCCATGTGCCCACCGTACCCGAGGCTTTCAACCGCTACATCGGGGACGAGCATCCGGCGTTCATCCCCACCTCTCTCCTCTCCCCCGAGGAAGCCATCCAGCTCATCCTGGACGCCGGGGGCATCCCGGTGTGGGCCCATCCGCCCGAAGACAAGGTGGACGGGCTCCTACCCCGCCTGGTGCAGGCGGGCCTCCAGGGGCTGGAGGTGTACCGTCCCCGTCACGGCGCCCGGTACACCCTTCGACTGGAAGGTCAGTGCCGTACGTGGAAGCTCTTCTGCTCCGGAGGATCGGACTGGCACGGGCCGGATCGGGGCGCGGAGCTGGGTGACTTCTTCGTCACCGCCGAGGAGGTGGCGGGTCTCCTGGAGCGCGGCGGGATGTGATGGGGAAGGGATGACCGGGTCCCTGATTCCCGGCCGTTACACATTGACTCGCTCAACCGCCAGATTTACCTTTAAATGCTTTACGAAACCGGCCCCACCCAGGGCCGTTTTTCAGCCCTCCCTGTGGAGGGCCCGTAAAACAGGCTTTTTGACAACCCGGGTAGAGGGAGAGTGAGAGCGCCTTAGGACGGAGACGTC